>JBFKDQ010000022.1:0-59975 GCA_041619555.1 Oceanococcus sp.
AAAAAGCCCACCAGTCAGAGACTGGCAGGCTGTATTGGTGGGCCCCCGGGGGCTCGAACCCCGGACCAGCGGATTAAGAGTCCGATGCTCTACCAATTGAGCTAATGGCCCGTGCGTAACGTTTTATTGTAGCGTGCAGTAGCCGCGTCGTCAGCGCCTTAAATCAAATGCGCCCGATATGAAGCTCGACCCGTCTGCAAATTGAATGGGGTGGACGATGGGATTCGAACCCACGACAACCGGAATCACAATCCGGGACTCTAACCAACTGAGCTACGCCCACCATAGACACCCTGTGTCAGGGCGCGAATCATACCGGAAAAAATCCTCAAGGCGAATACCCGGCGGAGCAAAAACTGCCCGCCCGCCCCCTGCGCCCCTGAATCGAGCTCATTGCGCCTGGCTCGAAGCCCAGGGCCAGGCAGGCTGGCACGCCACCCATTGCAACGATCAACGCAGGACCTGTGAGCACAGTCGCAGCCCCGCTCTGGCCGACTCCTAAGGCGCACGGCTCTAGGTCGACCCTGGGCTGAGACTGGGCTGAGCCTGGGCTGAGCCTGGGCCAACACCTTCACGCCGCATCGTGCAGGCGGTCGATTTTCCCCTGCATGCCGATGTGCCAGATGCCGTCTTCCAGATAGGGCTCGCCAACCGGCCGGAACCCGAAACGGCCATAGAAGGACTGCAAGCGCTGCTGCGCACCCAGCCATGCCTCGGCATCCGGCGCGCTGGCCTGCAGGTAGCGCACAGCCCGCCCGAGCAGGTCGAGCCCCAGCCCCTGGCGCCGGTGGCTCTGCGCGGTGATGACGCGACTGATCACGGCTTCCGCTTGCAGCACCCCGCCAGCATGCACCCGCAAATAGGCCACAAGCCGGCCCTCCTCCAGGCCTAGCAGATGAGCCGCCGTGAAATCACGCTCGTCGGCATCCAGAAAGGCGCAGGTCTGCTCGACCACGAAAACCTCCTGCCGCAGCTTGAGTACCGCATACAACTCGCGCAGGCTCAGTTCGTCGAAGCGCCGCCAGAGCCACTGCCTGTTCATGCCTGAAAGGGATAGATGGATCCAAGCCGCAACAACCCGGTCAACTCATCCAGCGCCGCGTGACTTTCCTGCAACAAGGCCGGGTCGGCAAGGTCCTTGGGTTCGAGCCGGTCCCGGTAGTGCGTCTCCACCCAGTTGCGCAACTCCGGGTAATTCTTTTCGTTCAACCAGACGCCTGGCGCCACCGCAGCTTTCTGTTCCGCCGTCAGCACCACTCGCAGGCGTAGACAGGCTGGTCCGCCACCATTCTGCATGCTCTGCCTGAGATCGAGATACAGCACCCGGCCAATCGGAGAGTGGCCAACCAGGTCGGCCAGATACCCGGCGACCTCAGGGTGCTCCTCACATTCCGCCGGGGCCAGCAGAACATGACCATCATCCCCTGCCAGCAATTGACTGTTGAAAAGATAGCTCTTGACCGCCGTGCTGACCGAAATGCGTGCCGCCGGCACCAGAATGCGGTTCAGGGGCTGACCAAGGGCGCGCTCGATCTCTGCAAACACCGCCATGGGCTGTTCAAATGCCTGTTCATGGCACAGCATCAGATCCAGGTTGCCCACCGCAATCACGTCATTATGAAACACGCCCGCATCGATGACCTGGGGAGACTGCTGGGCATATACCGTGGCTTGCGGATTCAGGCCGTGCAGCCGGGCAACGGCTTCGCTGGCCAGTCGAGTCTGACGCGCCGGATACCGCTGCGGCTGTTTGCCCGGCCTTGCGCCATGCTTGCCGTAAACAAAGAACTCGACGCCCGGCGAACCATAGGCGGTGGCGAACCGGGTGTGATTGGCCGCGCCTTCATCGCCCAGACATTCATGCGCGGGCAAGGCCGCGTGATGAGCAAAATGTGCCTGATCCGCGAAAATGCGCTGCAGTACCCGTCCGGTCGCCGCCGGCTCCAGAGCGCGATGCAGCTTGCTGACCAGATTCGCCGGGGTGAAGTGCACCCTGCCATCGGCGCAATCGACCGACGGCGAGACCGTTGCGGCATTCGCCGTCCACATGCTGGAGGCCGAACTGCAGGCGGCCAGCAGAATGGGCTCCTGGGCCGCCGCCTTGAGCACCTGAGCATCATCACCACTAAATCCAAGCCGCCTGAGCGCTGCCACGTCCGGTCGCGCCAGCGGCGGCAGCACCCCCTGCCAGTAGCCCAGATCCATCAGGACCTTCATTTTTTCCAGCCCCTGCAATGCGGCTGCCCGGGGATTGGCAAAACGGCCCAGATTGGCCTCCGAGGCCAGATTGCCGACCGAAAGCCCCGCGTAGTTGTGGGTCGGCCCGACCAGACCATCAAAATTGGCTTCCCGAATCATCGTGCGATGGCTCCCAACGGCAATCGCCCCAGACTTGCGGCGGAGAGACTGCCAAAATACAAATGTGTTTCACTTTCGATCACGCTGGTAATCGGAGCATAGGCCGACGGCCCCGTCGCCTGCAGGTTCTCCCGGACCTCACCCTCCAGGCCCAGCCCGAGCACGAATCCATGCATCACAGGGTCAGGCTGCAAGCCAGAAGGCAGACGCCAGATCATCTTGCGCAGGAAGGGCCTGGGCAACAGGGCATCCAGGGCGGCGGTGCGCGGCGCAAACAGGGCCAACCAGTAGCGATCACGGCCATTGAACGTGATGTTGTCCGGAAATCCCGGCAAATTGTCGACAAAAACCTCCAGTTCACCGGCGCGATCCCCGGCCAGCCAGTACCTCAGCACCCGATAGCGGGCAGTCTCGGTGACCAGCAGGTACTGCTCCCCTGGCCCTAAAGCCACCCCGTTGGCGAAGTGCAGGCCGGATATCAATTCGAGAACCTGTCCGGAGTTCAGATCGGCGGCCAGCACACGGCCATTCGGGCGGTGCTCGAAAAAGTCCTGCCTGACTTGATGAACGCCGAACTTGCGCGAAGCATCGGAAAAGTAGGCGATGTCCTGACTGGAAACCACGACATCATCGGCAAAATTGATCGGCAGCCCGGCAGCTTGGCTGGCGATCACCCGCCATTCCCCGGACGGCTGCACCCTGATCAGGCCATGAATGGCATCGGCTACGATCAGGTCACCATTGCTCGCGAAATCCAGCCCCAGCGGACGTCCACCGGTGTCGGCAATCAGCTGACCATGATTTCCCTGCACATCAAAGCGCATCAGCCGACCATCCAGAAACCCTGTGACCAACTGCCCCTGGGCATCCAGCTTGACCGCTTCGGGACCCAGCCCAATGCCGGTAGCGATCCGCTGCATGCCGGCCAGAAGATTGTTGCTGGCATAACGCGGGTCATCCAGCGGCGCAGGCGCTGGCTGCCAGGCCACCGGATCGATGTCCACCGGCCACAGCAGCAGATAGGCGGACGCCAGCAGGATGGCCGACACCACGAATCCTCGCATTCCTCATCTCCCATAAAAAAGCCGCGGCAATAAGCCGCGGCAGTAGTCTAACCGAGTCCGTCATGATGGCTTGGGGGAGCCATGGGGAGGACGTTGAGGGAGAGTGACCCGGTTAGAGAACCTCGCTGGGGAACGAGGCTTGGGGACTGTGCGATCAGTTCATCATCGCGTTGCTGACAAGGCAGAGCATCAGGGCTGCCATGAACATCCAGAACATCAGAGGGGATGCCTGGGTGGATTCCGTTGGCTCAGACCAGGCATGAACGCGAACCACACGTGCTGACTTGTTTGGTCTTTGCATGACTGCCTCCCGGAAGATGCGCTCTGTCTGAACTTGCCGCTATCTTGCGCGCCGTCAAGTGAAAGAAACGTTAAAGCGTAAAGCTCGGAATTCTCAGCCCAATACCCGCGCAAGAACCTGGTCTCCGCGGTCAAGCTGCAAGCTGAGCGCATCGTCCCGCGACAATCGCGCCGTCCGACCATCGATCAGGACCTGAGCTCGCAGCGCGCGAAAGCCCTCGCCGGACTGATTGGCCAGAATCGCCTCTACCGCCTGCTCACCGGGCTCGCCGATCTCAACGCACAGACGACGAGCCACCCTGACGCTGAATATGGCGTCGGTTTCCGCCTCAAGCGCCGGCCCTGCATCAAAAATGTCCACATAATCGCGGTAGCGAAAGCCTTCCCGCTCCAGCAAACGGCGCGCCGCGCGGGTCTGTTCATGCACGCAACCGATGACCTTCTGCGCCGCCTCAGACAGCAGGACGGTGTAGACCGGATGGCGCGGCATCAGTTCGGCAATGAACGCACGGGTCTCGGCCCCACTGAGCTGATCAGCCGCGGAGAAATCCATCGCAAAGAACTGCCGTCCCAAACTGTCCCAGAATGGCGAACGCCCCTGATCGTCCGCCACGCCACGCAATTCCGCGATCACACGATGGCCAAACCGCCATCGCTGAGCGGCGATGAAAAGAAAGCGGCACAAACTGATCAACTGCCCCGCCCCCGTTCCGCGCCAGTCTGGGTCCACGAACAGCGTCGCCAACTCGCTCGCGCCGGTCAGGTCATTGCTCAGGTACAGGGTCGGAATGGAGCGGTAAACCTTGAGTTCACGGGATGCAAAAACCGATCGCCCGACATGATAGTTGTAGAACGCCTGCTGCGTCCCCACCGCAGCAATCAATGCACTGCAGGCCACCACCCGCCCCTGCGCCTGCAGCACGAAGAGGTAGCTTTCATCCCCCGGCACGGACACGGCCAGCTGCAACGCCGCGCGCGAGGCCTCGATCCGCGCGGCCAGCAAATCGGGCTGATTCGGCAAGGTGGTCAGACCGACCCCGGCCTTGCTGGCCATCTGCAGGAGATCTCCGAGATCCTCCTGCCGGGCGGGCCGGACAAAGGCTCCGGCAAGCGCATTCATCTCAATTTGATCACAAGGCGCGTTAGTCCATGACCCGGAAGACCACCCGACGATTGCGCGCACGACCCTCGGCGGTCGCATTGTCCGCCACCGGACGCAAGGCACCATATCCGGTTGCGACCATGCGGTCAGCCGACACCCCGCGGGATGCGAGGAATTTCTTCACCGCGTAGGCACGCCGGGCGGACAGGGCCTGATTGAAGTCATCGTCGCCAACATTGTCCGTATGGCCGGCAATCTCGATGCGGATCACGCTCAGACCACCATTGAGCAACTGCGCAATCGGACGCAGGACATCCTTCGCCTCGTCGCTGAGCTCATCGGACCCGAACGCAAACTCCACGCCCTGCAGCACGACGCTGGGCTGTGCAGGACAACCGGCGTCATCCACCACTTCCCCCGGCGGGGTGGCAGGACAGGCGTCCTGATTGTCCAGCACGCCGTCGCCGTCCGTATCCCGCAGGCTGACCGGCTCGCACCCCGTGCGATCGACGATTGCACCGGGCAGAGATTCCACACACAGATCTTCGCCATCGGCCACGCCATCGCCATCTTCGTCAGCAACACAGTCACCCGGCGCGCACGCGCCTTCGGCACGACCAAACTGCCACAACGCACCAAGACCCATGCGGCCATCGACCATCACCGTACGCCCAGAGACGTCTGCGCCAGCCTGATAATAGTTCTGTTCCTGCAACTGGGCGCGCAGATCAAGACGCAACTGCAGCGCGGGCATGACGGTCTGCCAAAGCAGCCCACCCCCCAGAGAAAGCGTGGGCTGAATCGATGAATCCGCACGAACGTCTTCGTACGCAAGAGCCAGACCGGCAAGCGAGTATGGCGTGAAGCGATCGCCCAGCTCAAAGCGCCTGAGCACATCGAAACCCAGCAGGTACTGCTGATCGTCCCCACTTTGATCATCCCGCTGCAACGCCTGCCAGCCGGCCATGGCCTCCATGCTCCAGCCCTTGAAACGCGCCAGGGGCATCATCGCCGACAGCTGCAAACCTGGCATTTCCGCCCCAGCCTGCCGCACCGAACTGGCGTGCATGTAGGTCATCATCGCTCCCAGCTGAGGCTGCTCGCTAGCCTGGCTCGAGGGGCTGGCGAACAAGCCGATCACCGCACAGAGCGTGAAATGGAAAACGGAAGAAGATCTCTGCACAATGGAGCTCCAATCTGATAGTCGAAAAACAGCAGCGAGATGCCGGGACGACGCCATTATAGAGATATCGCCATGCGGTTTCCGACGCCGTGACGAACTCCAGCCCGGGTCATGTCGGTTCGCCGCCGCCACGCCCCATCGAATGGCCTGTTCTGCTGGCCATCACCCTGCCAATCCTGACGCTGTGCCTGTCTATTGCGTTCCTGAGGCTCGATCAGCTGGAACGCGAGCTGCAAATCGCTCAGCAATTGGATCACGGGAAGCAGGCCAATCTGGAGGGTTCCAGCCAATCCAGAAGCCAGTCAGGACAAGCTTTGGATCAGCGCACCGAGCGGGCAAAAAATAGCGCCCTGCACCTCCAGATCGCTCGTGGCGCCCGCCTTGCTCTGGCTCCAACCCCCCTGTCATCGATCGCATCGACCAGCCTAAGACACCAGGGATGGCAACTGATTTTCTGGGCCCTGATCGCAGCAGCCGGCTTGAGCCTGATGGGCTACCGGATTGCGACCCGGCCATGGCGGCGCATCGGCAACTGGGCCAAGCAGCTGGAAAATGGCGAACTGACGCTTTCCGCGCCGAGCGCATCAGGCCTCGCTGGTGCAATCGCGGCCAGCCTGGAGGTGATCGCCACACGCCTGCGATTTTCCCGCGACGCTCTGCAACTATCTGCTTGCGGCAAGCAGGACTTCCAGGGCGAACGCCTGGCGCGGCTTCGACTGGAGTTCGAACATCTGGAACGCGAGCATCTACAGCTGCAGCAGCAGTTCGCACGACGCTCGAATTCCACATCCGGCATGTGCCATGAACTGCGCACGCCCTTGACCGCCATACTCGGATTCGCTGGCCTGCTGGAAAAATCCGGCCTGCCGGCAGAGGAGCTGAATTACGCCCAGACAATCAGCAAGTCAGCCAAAAGCTTGATCGGCATGATCAATGATTTGCTGGACATGGAGCGCATCGAAGCCAACAGACTTGAAATCCACGAGGCCGATTTTGATCCGAATTTCGCGGTCGAGGACACGCTGTCCCTGATCGCGCCGCTGGCCTATGAAAAGAATCTCGAACTGCTCAGCATCGTCGACCATGATATCCCCGCATTGCTGCTTGGCGATGCCCCGCGCCTGCAACAAATACTGACCAACCTGCTTTCCAACGCCATCAAGTTCACTCACCGTGGCCAGGTCATGCTGCGGGTCAGCCACACCGCCAACACGGAAGACAGAGTCTGGATTCGCTTCGAGGTGGAGGACACCGGTGTCGGAATCAGCCCAGAGCAACAGGAACTGCTGTTTACCCCGTTTCAGCGCTTCGAGTCCCCTCTCGATCGACTGGAGGGCGGCAGCGGCCTGGGCCTGAGCATCGTCAAACAGCTCTGTGATCTGTTGCAGGGCCGGATCGAGGTCTATAGCCGCCACGCCGAAGGCTCGCGATTTGCGGTCACGCTTCCATTTGTTCGCCCGACGATTCGCGGCCACACCGCGAACTGGCAAGCACTGCGGGGTCTCCGGCTCTGGGCTCTGGAGTCACAGGACGCCTGCTGGCGCCCCTTGCAGCACCGGCTGGATTTCTGGCAAGTCGACTACAGCCGCTTCAGGTCGGCAGCCGAGCTGTTCCGCACCCTGGAAAACATTGGCGTGGAGAAGCGCCCACAACTCGTCCTGATCGGCATTCGGGCGGACGAAATCAAGGAAGTGACCCTGCAGCAAGTCCTCCGCTGGCTGAAGCAAGCGGACCTGCCAAGCCTCGGTCTGGTTAACAGTGCAGACAACCGCATTCATCAGCACATCAAACTCGCGGGGGCGACCGCGGCGATGCCGCGTTGTATCGAACGCGATCGGCTGTATCGCACGCTCAGTGAACTGAGCAGCCAGAAAGGCAAGGCAGCGACGAGAAAATCCCCGCTGCAGGACTCGCATTTCCTCGTTGCAGAAAACAATGCTGCCAGCCGCCACTATCTCCAAGCTCTGTTGCAAAGCCTGGG
Source organism: Oceanococcus sp. (assembly GCA_041619555.1). Classification (GTDB taxonomy): domain Bacteria; phylum Pseudomonadota; class Gammaproteobacteria; order Nevskiales; family Oceanococcaceae; genus Oceanococcus. The sequence continues at coordinate 7,989 of JBFKDQ010000022.1, forward strand.
CGGCCACGTGCAGCTCTGCGAAAACGGACGTCTGGCGCTGCAAGCCTGGACCGAAAAACCGGCGCGCTTTGTCCTGCTCGACATGCACATGCCGGAGCTCAACGGCCTGGAACTGACGCGCGCATTGCGCCAGCAGTTACAGACGAAGCATACGATCATCATCGGCATGTCGGCCTATCTCAGTCCTGCGGCGCGGCAGGAGTGGATGCGCGCCGGCCTCGACGCCTTGCTGCTCAAACCCTTCGATGAAACCCAGTTGCTCCATTGCCTCGCGCCATGGCTGCACGAAGACGCGGAGACTACGTCGACTGCAAGCGGGAGCCTTGCCGAAAAACTCCTGGACGATCCCCAGCTCAGACAGATGATTCTGGACGAACTGCCGCGTCAGCTTGATGATCTGGATCGAGGCTTCATGCATGGCGATCTGGAAAAAACCCGGACGGCGACCCATCAATTGCACGGTACGGCGGCCTTCTTCCATCTCGACCCCCTGAGCCAGCGCACCGGAATTCTGGAAAAAAGGCTCCAGGACATCCAGGATCTGGAAGCCCAGACCTGGATCCGGGATGACATTGCGAGCATCCGCTCAGCGGTCGCGGAACTGTTGCAGATCCTGAACGTTTCCAATGGATCGGCAACGCTCAAAGCATCGTGACGGATGCCATGGGCAGGCGCTGGTTTGAACGCCAGGGCATGCAAGAATCCATGGAGCCTGTAACCCGGCTCCACATCCGGACTTGCGATCGGCGCCCCAATTTCCGACGCCAGCTTCAGATGGCCGACCGCGCCGCCGGCATCCGCCGCGCCTGGAGCATGACCGACTTCATGCGCGCAACAGCCGCTGCCATCCCGATGATGACCGCATCTGAGACGATACTGTGACCGATATTCAGTTCGACAATCTGCGGGATTCTGGCGATCGGCGCCAGATTTTCCAGGTGCAGGCCATGCCCCGCATGCACGTCCAGACCACGACTGTTGGCATACTCCGCAACCTGCTGGATGCGCCTGACCATGCGCCCCTGATCCTGCGGGTCATCAAGCAAGGCATACGCCCCGGTATGCAGTTCCACCGCCTGCGCGCCCGCCGCCAGCGCCGCATCGACCTGAATTTCATCCGGCTCGATGAACACCGCACAGCGCGTACCCAGCGCCTGCAGACGTTCACAAGCCTGCCGCAGCTCCGTCATCTTGGCCGGCACATCCAAACCGCCTTCGGTGGTTAACTCCTCACGCCGCTCGGGTACAAAACAGCAGGCCTGCGGTTTCAGCGTCGCGGCGAAGTCGAGCATGGCGGCATCCAGCGACAACTCCAGATTCAAGGGGATCCCAAGCGCCTCGCGCACTTCCTGCACGTCGCGCTCCTGGATATGACGTCGGTCTTCCCGCAAATGCGCCGTGATGCTGTCCGCGCCGGCAGACTGGGCCACAAAGGCCGCCGCCAGCGGCGACGGGTAGCGCGTTCCACGCTGCTGCCGCAAGGTGGCCACGTGATCGATGTTCACCCCCAGGCGGATGGAGGTTGGCGGCTGATTCATGAAGGGCGCTCTCGAAAAAAGTCGCCAATCTTACTGTTTCGAAGCGCGCGCTGCAGCCCCGCCCCGATCTTCCGCCTGCTGGCGCAGGCCGACCAGATCGCGCAACATCACTCCGGTGCGCAGCGGCCGCCCCCCCAGCAACGGCTCAAGCATGCTCGCCAGAAAGCTCTGTGTGGGCAGAATCCGGCGATCATCGGCGCCGGCCACCAGGGCCAGCAGTGCCTCACACGCGACGCCGCGGGCATCCTCAACCAGGCCCCGCTCGGGGCTCCAGGCCAGGCGGCAGCCCTGTCGGGCCTGCAGCACTTCAAAATCCAGTGCGTATCCGAGCAGCCCCAGCAATTCGTGCTCGAAACGCCGCAGAACGATGGCCGGCGCCTGCTCCCGTAAATTCCGCAAGGCGCGCGAATACAGATCAAACAGCTGTTCGCTGTGGACCTCGCCGGGCGCCACCAGGCGCATGAGCAGCTCGTTCAGGTAGAAACCGGACCACAAACTCAGGGACTGCAATGCCAGTGCGCTCCCAGCCGCCTCATAACGCTGCAGGTTGCCCAGATCGCCATGCTGGGAGAAATCAATTTTCAGCGGTTGCAGGCTTTGCAGCAGACCGCCGGCCTTGGATTTTTTCGCCCCACGCGCGATCAGGCAAAGCCTGCCGTAGGTGGGGGTCAGCACATCCAATAAAAAACTGGTGTCGCGATACGGCCGCCGATGCAAGATCCAGGCGGACTCCTGACTGACCCGTAGACTCAATCAGTCGCCCCATAGCCAAAGGACTGGATGCTGTCCTCATGATCGGCCCACCCTTCCCTGACCTTGATCCACAGATGCAGATGAACATCCTGATCGAACAACTTGGCCAAACGCTTCTGCGCCGCCTGCGAGATCGCCCGCAAGGTCGCCCCCTGTCTTCCGATCACGATCCCCTTGTGCGAGGGACGGTTGACCCAGATCGTTGCGTGCACTTCGTAGCCGGCGGCCTGCACCTCCATCTTGTCGATGGTGACCGTGGTGGCATAGGGCAATTCCTGATTCAAACGCAGGAACAGCTGCTGACGAATGCTTTCCGCCACAAGAAATTCACCGGAGTGCGGGGTCAGGGTGTCGTCTGCATAGGGCCATGGCCCCTCAGGCAGGTAATCCTCTAGCTGATCCAGCAAGGTCTGTGCGCTGCCCCGTTTGCAGGCGGCGAGCGGGAGAATGAATTCTGGCGCGACGGCCTGCTGCAGACGTCCCATCTGCGGCAGCAAGCGCCCCTTGTCTTTGAGCTTGTCGATCTTGTTGAGGATGATGCCCAGAACCCTGGGCCGCTGGCGCAGCAGTCGCTTCTGCACGATGTCATCGATCTCGGTCCAGCGACAGGCATCAATGACCCAGAGCACCACGTCGACATCGGCCATCGCCGCGCTGGCCGTGCGGTCCAGCAGACGATTCATGGCCTTGCCCTGAATATCCGCCTGGCCTGGCGTATCCATGAATAGAAACTGGCTCTGGCCTCGCGTCAACACACCGACAATCCGGTGCCGGGTGGTCTGTGCCTTGGGAGAAACGATGGACAGATTCTCCCCGAGCAGGGCATTCATCAAGGTCGATTTACCGACATTCGGGCGCCCGATCAGGGCAATGGTTCCGGCCCGGCTCACTTGCTCAACTGCTCGAACAGCTTCCTGGCGGCGGCCTGCTCGGCCTGCCGACGACTGCCGCCCCGTCCGACAACCTGGACATCGCTCGTCCGGCATTCGACAACGAACGTCTTGCGATGCTGCGGGCCGGATTCATTGATGACATCGTAGCGTGGAAGTTCACAGCCCTGTGATTGCAGCAGCTCCTGCAGTCGCGTTTTCGGATCTTTGAGGGTCTCGGCGTCGGGCAAGGCAGCCAGACGCCCGGCGTAGATCTGCAGAATTTGCTCCCTGACCGTGGCAAAACCGGAATCGAGAAAAATAGCCCCCAGCAGCGCTTCAAAGGCATCCGCCTGTATGGACGCCCGCTGGTGTCCCCCGCTTCTGAGTTCTCCCTGACCCAACTCGATGACCATGCCCAGCTGCATCTCCCGCGCGATCTCGGCAAGGGTTTCCCCCCTGACCAGATGAGCGCGCAAGCGCGTCAGCGCGCCTTCATCAGCCTTCGGCAATGCCTGATACAAGGCCTCTGCGATGACGAAATTGAGCACCGCATCGCCAAGAAATTCCAGCCTCTCATTGTGTTGATTGCCGGCACTGCGGTGGGTCAGAGCCGCATCGCGCAACTCGGACTGAGCGAATGGGAAATCCTGCAGCCGGGAAATTTCAACCACCACGTCTCATCGCAAATTCCTTTTCGAATTTCAGCACGATGTCGATGTTCGCCACCAGCGATTCCCTGACCTCATATTTGTACGCCAGGCTTTTGCCAGATCCGCTTTTCCGCATCTTGACCTCCTTGACCTTGAGGTTCTGCACCGAGTCGACGTTCCAGCGCTTGTCCAATACCTTTCTGATTTCGGCGATGCCGAGATTTGCATTGCTGGACGAGTCGGCAACCTGGGCGACAATTTTCGCGGCCTTGGCCTCATCCATGTAGATCGGCGCGAGCTTCATCACCAACAAAGCCGCGCAGGCCAGCATCAGCAGCATGAAGCCGGTACCGTAAATCCCCCCGATCTGGCGTGTTCTGTTCTGCATGGCCACTCCTTTATTCGATGATGTTGCCGATTCTATCCAAGGCAGGCCGGTTTTTGTGGCCGTCCCAACTCATCCAGATCAGAAAGGCACGACCGACCAGATTTCTTTCCGGCACGAAACCCCAGCGGCGACTGTCATCCGACCCATCTCGATTGTCTCCCATCATGAAATAATGCCCGGCGGGCACGACGAACTCGCCATCATCGACCGGCCGGGCCGGATTGATCAAAATCCGATGCTCGGCCCCTGGCAAGAACTCGATGCGCTCTTCCGCGATGATGGCGCGACCGGCTGCATCAGCGGAATAGTAACCACTGATCTCCTGCTGCACCGGCTGGCCATTGAGCAGCAAACGCTTGTCGCGATAGCTGATCGTGTCGCCGGGCAGTCCGATCAGTCGCTTGATGAAGTCCTTGCTTGGATCATCCGGGAAGCGGAATACGACCACATCGCCCCGCTCCGGCTCCCCCAGTGGCAGCAGCACATTGTGAAATGCCGGCATTCGCAGACCGTAGCTGAACTTGTTGACGAGGATGAAATCGCCAATGTGCAAGGTGGGGATCATCGATCCTGAGGGAATCCGGAAGGGCTCGACCAAAAAGGAACGCAGCAGCAGGACGATGAGGATGACCGGAAAGAATGAGCGGCTGAATTCGACGATTCGACCGGGTGCGGCCCCTGCCTGCAGTTCCGCCCGCCGCCGGCTGAGGTAGAACACGTCAAGCAGATAGATCAAACCGGTCACGATGCTGCCGAGCAGCAAGGCCGCGGCGAAATCAAAATGTACGTCGGGCGCAAACACGTTCAATCCTTTTTGTCGCGGCTCAGCACCGCCATGAAGGCATCCTGTGGAATTTCCACCTTGCCAAACTGCTTCATCCGCTTCTTGCCGGCCTTCTGTTTTTCCAGCAGCTTGCGTTTACGTGTGGCATCCCCGCCGTAGCACTTCGCCGTCACGTTCTTGCGCAAGGCCTTGACCGTGGTCCGGGCAATGATACGGGCACCGAGGGACGCTTGAATCGCGACATCGAACATCTGTCGCGGAATGATTTCACGCAGGACTTCAGCCAGCTGTCGCCCCCGCCGGTCCGCCTCCGAGCGATGGACGATATGGGCCAGGGCATCAACCTTCTCGCCATTGATCATCACCTCAAGCTTCACCAGATCGGCACTTTCGAAACGAAGGAATTCATACTCGAAAGATGCAAATCCCCGGCTGACCGATTTCAGTCGATCAAAGAAGTTCAGCACCACTTCGGCCATCGGCAACTCGAACTCCAGCGAGACCTGATTGCCGTGGTATTGCATTTTGCGCTGCACTCCACGCTTTTCGATGCACAGCTGCATCACCGCGCCGATGAATTCCTGCGGCAGCAGGATTCTCGCCAGAATGATGGGCTCGCGGATCTCCTCCAAGCTGGCCGGTTCCGGCAGTTCAGCCGGATTCTCGACCTCGAGCACCTCGCCGTTGCGGGTCACCGCCTCGAACACGACGGTTGGCGCCGTCGAAATCAGGTTGAGCCGGTATTCGCGCTCCAGACGTTCCTGCACGATTTCCATATGCAGCATGCCGAGAAAACCGCAGCGAAAGCCGAATCCCAGCGCCCCCGAAGTTTCCGGCTCGTAGTACAGGGCCGAGTCATTGAGGCGCAATTTCTGCAAGGCTTCGCGAAAATCCTCGAAGTCATCCGAATCAACGGGATACAGCCCGGCGAACACACGTGGCTGGACCTGCTTGAAGCCCGGCAGGGGTGCGGCCGCTGGCCGGTCGGCGCTGGTCAGCGTATCCCCCACGGGCGCACCATCGACATTCTTGATCCCGGCGATCACGATCCCGACCTCTCCACATTCCAGCGCGGCACAGGTCACTCTCTTGGGCGTGCCATAGCCCACCTTGTCAACCAGGTGGGTCTGTCCGGTGGACATCACCTTGATCTTCTGACCGGCCGGCAGGCGCCCGTGCACAATGCGCACCAGCGACACCACGCCAAGATAATTGTCGAACCAGGAGTCGATGATCAGCGCCTGCAGTTCACCCTCTGGATTGCCGCTGGGCGCCGGCACCCGCGCAACCAGCTGTTCCAGCACGTCCTGCACCCCGAGGCCGGTCTTGGCGCTGCAGGTCAGAGCCTCCTGCGCATCCACGCCGATCACATCCTCGATCTGCTCGATCACACGCTCAGGCTCCGCGGCCGGCAGATCGATCTTGTTGAGAACCGGAACGACCTCAAGATCCTGCTCGATCGCGGTGTAGCAATTGGCGACGCTCTGTGCTTCAACACCCTGGGAGGCGTCCACCACCAGCAAAGCCCCTTCACAGGCTGCCAGCGAGCGCGAGACCTCGTAGGAAAAATCGACATGCCCGGGGGTATCAATCAGATTGAGCTGATAGGTCTCACCGTCTTTGGCGGTATAGTTCAGACGCACGGCCTGAGCCTTGATCGTGATTCCCCGCTCCCGCTCGATGTCCATGGAATCAAGGACCTGAGCCGCCATTTCGCGCTGGGTCAGTCCGCCGCAAATCTGGATGAAACGGTCGGCCAGGGTCGACTTGCCATGATCGATATGGGCGATGATCGAGAAATTACGGATATGTGATTGCATTCAGTGCTGAAAACCAGGCCTTAGCGGGCCAAAAGTCGGCGATTATACAGGCCTGGCCTCGGCAGAAAGGTATTGCTCGATGATTCCCAGATCCAGGTCGCCGGCACATAGCAGAGCCGCGCTTTCATCGAGCAGAACCGGGATGCGCGCGCCATAGCGCTCACGCCAATCCGGATTCCGGTCGACATCGCGCCAGTCGAGAAAAAATCGACCGCCTAAGTATTCATGCAGGCGGTCCTCCCAATCATCACAGTGCTGACAGCCTGGACGTCCCAGCAGGATCAGCGTCTTCAATTGATCGGTTCCGGTCTCTGCAGGGCAATGAACAGGCTCTGCTGGCGGCGCAGAACTAACAACGGGGCGGACTCTCCGGGCCGCAGTGCGCTCACATGCAGCAACCAGTCGGTCTCACTTGCCAACATCTCGCCAGCCCAGCTCAGGATGACGTCCCCGGGCCGAAGGCCCGCGAGCGCAGCCGGCGCCCCCGCATCAACGGCCCGCACGGCCAATCCGTGATCGAGTTTCAAGCGATCCCGTTGACGCGCTGACAAGGCCTCGAGTTGCAGCCCGGTCCAGTCCTCCGCATCCGTTTGTCCTGCCACCGGCAATTCACCGAGTTTCGCCCGCAGGCTCGAGCGTTCCCCGTTGCGCAAGATTCCGATCTTGATCTTCTCGCCGGGCGCGCGCCGCCCGATCATCGGCGACAGGGCGCCGGAATCCGGCACCTTGACCCCATCGATTTCAAGAATCACATCCCCCGCCTGCATACCGGCCTCGGCGGCAGGACCTGCGGCATCGATATGGGAAACCAGGGCGCCGGTGGGCTGCGGCAAACCGAAGCTCTGGGCCAGTGCACGATCCACCCTTTGTATGACCACACCCAGCCAGGCCCGCCTGACCCGGCCATGCTCCCGCAACTGTTCGACGACGCTGACCGCAGTGGTTGCCGGGATGGCAAAGGACAAGCCCATGTAGCCACCGGTCTGGCTGAAGATTTGCGAGTTGATCCCGACCACTTCACCATCCAGATTGAAGAGCGGCCCACCGGAATTCCCGGGGTTGATGGCCACATCGGTTTGGATGAACGGTACGTATTGCTCGCTGCCCAGGGCCCGACCCTTCGCCGAAACGATGCCGGCGGTCACGCTATGTTCGAAACCGAAAGGCGAGCCAATCGCCAGCACCCAGGCGCCGACCTTGAGCTCATCCGAATCGCCGAAACGCAGAAACGGCAGGCCTTTTGCCTCGATCTTCAGCAGTGCCAGATCACTCGCCGGATCCCGGCCCAGCACCTGGGCCTTGAACTGACGCTGATCCGCCAGCGTCACGATGATTTCATCCGCGCGCGCGACCACATGATGATTGGTCAGGATCTCGCCATCTTCGCTCAGCACGAAACCGGAACCGAGAGATTGCCCTGGAGTCTGGGGGCCTGGCGCTTCCTTTTCACCGCCCTGCTCCGGATCCATGAAGTCCTCGAACCACCGAAACAGAGGCGGCAACTTTCTGGCCATCGCGGGGGCATCCTCTGCCTTGCCGCTGATGTTCACAATGGCTGGAGCCGCCTCTTCCACCAGTTCGGTGAAATCGGGTAAGCGAGCCGCATCGCTACAGGCCAGCAAACCCGCACAGGCAAGCATCAAAAACAGGACTCTAGTCATTCTGGCACAACCATTGTTCGGGATGGACCCGGCGCAAGACCCGGGGATGAAGATGGCGATCAAGATAGCGGCGTCGCAGCCAGGGCACCGACCCCGAGGCCAGGGCGAAACCTGATAGCGCTGCCGTGGCAACCCAGGCATCGGGCCAGGCGAGCACCCCGCCGGCCAATGCAAGGCTCAACAGGATCAACAGTGGCCAGGCATAGGTCAACAGGGTGGCGCGCAGAAACACGCCCTCTTCCAGCCCGACCACGACATGCTCGCCGGGCTTGAGATCCCCCGCTTGATCTTCCAAGCTCAATCCCTGATGGCCATCTCGGACCAGTTTGGCGAACAGCCCCCCACCACAGCCCTCGCCCGCATCACAGCGTGCGCAACCGGTTGCCGAAACCGCCTTCAGCCTGACCCAGGGGCCCTGCCTTGAATCCACGATCACGAGATTCTCAATCACCGATTTTCTGCAAGGAAACCTGCTGAAGGTTATCACCAAAGAAGCGGACGGTAGCCTGCGGCACCTCACCGACCACGGTGATATGAAAATCCCCCATCATGTGCCCATAGGCATTCACGCCCCCCATCCGGGTCAAGCCCTGCAGGGCGGACTTGGGAATCTTCTGCTGGGTTGCAAAAACCGAAACTGACGCCAGTCCGTCCGAGTAGAGCAACTGGGTCACTTCACTGTCGAAGCCGGGCCAGTGAGCCTTCTGGCGGGTTGCCAGACGGAAGCCATCGGGCAAGTCCCGCATTTCCCACAGCACCTCTGCCGAATCCAGCCGATCGGCCTTTGCCTGCTGCCGGATCTGGCGAAAATCCCGGGTGTCGACGGTGGCTTCGAAAACCGTGCTGTCGAGATGCTCCGGAAACGAAATCTGAGTAAAAATCATCTGTTCCAGCAGCTGTCCCTGTTCGCCAATCAGACGGATATCCAGTGGCAATGCGCTGGCCTCATCCAGACAGACCTGATAGTGGTAGCGATAGATGTCACGCGACCGAACCTGAATTTCCCGGCAACTGCGGCCCGCCACGCGCACAGGCTTGGCCACTTCAATCAGATCATAATGGTCCTGCAGTCGCTCGAAAGCCGCCCGAGGCAACTTCGGCAGCAGGCCTGGCAATCCGAGTTGATCGCTCAGGACCGCTTTTTGATCAGGCAGGATGCAGGTGACATGATCCGCTTTGCGCAGGATTTCCCTGGGCTGTCCTGACAATGACAACATGCGCTCCTGCTCCATGCCCTCCACAAAGCGGTGGTAAACCCGCAAGGTTTCGAGTTGCTCACCGTTGCGGTAGACCGCAATGCCTTCGTAGGTCAGCTGACGGACGGCTTCATTCATACGCTGAAGCCAATCCAGGGCATCGGCCCTGGCCACCGCCGGCACGATCAGCATCAGCGCGGCGGCTATATGGCCCTTCATCAGTTGCCCGGCTCGCCCAGCTGCTGCTGCGGGCTCGCGGCAACCCGCGCGAAACCCAATGAGCCAGCCATCGCCGAGCCCCCACCATGACGGGCATGATTCACAAGATAAGCATTCATTCGCTGCTGCAATTCCGCTGGCATTTCGCCGGGACGCACGTCGTCTTGCTGGGTTGCCGGCCCAGCAGCACTCCACTGCGCCAACACCGGCCGGGATCGGGCTGGCGCCGCGATGACCAATTCACGCAGTGATTCCGACGCCATCTCAACCGAATTCGCGGACTCCGCCATCTCGCCCTGGGTTGGCGCTGCCGCCAGCCGAAGCTCAGACTGCTGCGTGCCAGGCGCGATGACAACGATGGCGACGAGCGCCATTGAAGCGGCGAGCGCGAAACCGGTCGCCGGCACCATCCAGGAACGCCGCCGATTCCTGTGGCCGCGACCTGTGCGCAACGCAAACCCTGACGCAGCTGCGCGACGCTGTGATGTCGACGGTCGCTGAGCAAGCAAGGGCTCCCGTGCAATCACCTGCCTCACCTCCGCGGAAATGTCGCGATACACGACCGAGCGCTGCGAAATCGCCGATGCAAGAACAGACTGCCGGCAGGCGCGTGCCCTGGCCTCAGGGCGTTCCAGCTCCGCCAGCAACGCATCGATATCCTTGCAGTTCAATTCTCCGTCCAGAAAGGATGCAATCAGATCCTGGTCCCTAGTCGTGTCACTCATGAACTAGACCTGCTCCAACAAAGGTTTCAATTTCTCATCGACAGCTGCACGTGCGCGGAAGATGCGAGACCGCACCGTTCCAACCGGACAATCCATCGCCAAGGCAATTTCCTCATAGCTTAAGCCATCAAACTCGCGCAGGGATATGGCCTGCCGCAGATCGGGTGGCAGAGCGGCGATGGTATCGGCGACAACCTGTTGAATCTCGTCGCTCAGCAGACGCGCCTCGGGCGTGGCGTTGTCACTCAACTGTTCGGTGTGGCCGTACAATTCGGCATCCTGAACGTCAATGTCCTGATCGGCTGGCCGGCGCTTGCGGGAGACCAGATGATTCTTGGCCGTATTGATCGCAATCCGGTACAGCCAGGTATAAAACGCACTCTGGCCACGGAAGTTCGGCAAGGCACGATAGGCCTTGATGAACGCTTCCTGCGCGACATCCGGTGCGTCCGCATCAATCACCAGACGGGATACGAGCTGGATGACGCGCTGCTGATACTTGATGACCAGCGCATCGAACGCACGACTGTCGCCGGCCTGTGCGCGCTCGACCAAGGCCTGATCCAGTTCCCGATCCGACTCGCGCGCAAGCTCACGTTCAGCCACCTGCCCGTTGCGGATTTGATCTGCGGCCGTCATATTCCCCGGTGAAGACTGCTCACCAACTTGGCGATTGGTCGATGTATGCTTCTCAGGGCTGATTGTAACAGCCTGATCATTCACCGCGCGCCGCTTTTCGTCGCCTTTTGATGGACTTGCCCTGCGACCAACGGAATTTGGAATCCCCAGGATTCCAAAGTCTCTGGTCAGGCTATTAACCCCGATAGACATAATATTGAACAACTCCCGCGTATTAATCGTTGGTAGCGGCGCAGCAGGACTGACCGCCGCGCTGCGTTTAGCTGAAGCTGGTATTGAGAGCCTCGTAATTGCCAAAGGTTCCCTGGAGCAAAGCAGCACCTTTCATGCCCAAGGCGGCATTTCGGCGGTTCTTGCCGAAGGGGATTCGTATGCGGCCCATGTCAATGACACCTTGATCGCCGGCGATGGCCTTTGCGATGAAGATGCCGTGCGCTTCACTGTCGAGAATGGCCCGGCGGCGATCGACTGGCTGGTGCGCAAAGGGGTGCCGTTCACGCGCAGCGCGACCGACGGAGGCTTTCACCTGACCCGGGAAGGCGGCCACAGTCATCGCCGGATTATCCACGCCGCCGACGCCACGGGGCGCGCGGTGGAAACCACGCTGATTGACCTGGCCAGCAACACCCCCTGCATTGAGATTCTCAGCGACAGCGTCGCCATCGATCTGATCTGCATCGAAGGGCGCTGTGTCGGTGCCTACGTGCTGCACACCGACCAGCAGAAAGTCGAGTCGATTGCGGCGCGGGCCGTGGTTCTGGCCACAGGTGGCGCCAATCTGGCCTATCTATACTCCAGCAACCCCAAGGGGGCCAGCGGCGACGGCATCGCGATGGCTTGGCGTGCCGGCTGCCGTGTCACCAACATGGAGTTCATGCAGTTCCATCCCACCTGTCTTTACCACCCCGAAGCCCACTCCTTTCTGATATCCGAAGCGGTTCGCGGCGAAGGTGGACTGCTCAAACTGCCCAACGGGGAGCGTTTCATGCGCCGCTTCGACACCCGTGCCGAACTGGCCCCCCGTGACATCGTCGCGCGCGCCATCGACCACGAAATGAAGCGACTGGGACTGGACTTCGTCTACCTCGACATCAGCCACAAACCCAGGGATTTCATCCGCGAGTCCTTTCCGACAATCTACGCGCGCTGCCTGGAACTCGGCATCAACATGAGCCGGGAACCGCTGCCAGTGGTGCCGGCCGCACATTATACTTGCGGCGGCGTGCACACCGACCGACATGGCAGAACGGACATCCCCGGCCTATTCGCCATTGGCGAGACGGCCTATACCGGCCTGCACGGCGCCAACCGGATGGCGAGCAATTCCCTACTGGAGTGCCTGGTCTGGGCACAGGCTGCGGCCGACCACATCAAGCAGGGCACGCCGACGTCGAGCCCGGCGCTGCCGGCCTGGGATGAAAGCCGGGTCACCGATTCCGATGAGGAGATCGTCGTCGCGCACAACTGGCGCGAAATCCGCAGCTTCATGTGGAATTATGTCGGCATCGTGCGGACCAACAAGCGACTGGCGCGAGCCGCCCACCGCATCGCCCTGCTCAAGCAGGAGATCAATGAATATTATGGGCATTTCCGCATCACGCCAGATCTTATCGAACTGCGCAATCTCGCCGTCGTCGCTGAACTGATCATTCGCTCGGCCCAGCAGCGCAAGGAAAGTCGCGGCCTGCATTTCAATCGCGACTTCCCGGATAAACTGCCGCTCGCACGACCGACAATTCTTGATCCCGCCGAGACGCAACCGGGCAGCAACTGACGGTCGCATGGTCAGGCCGGCGCAAAGCTTCGCCCCCGATCAACGGCGGGCTTTGCGCGCCCGCCAGACTCAGCGGGACGCAACCTTCAGCTGATCAAAGATCACCCGCAATGACGCGGGCGGCTCCAGCCGCCGCACGCAGATCGCGTAGATATCGGGATCATCCATCTCCAGAACCGCGCGGAAAGCGGCCTGTTCGGCCGCATCGGCATGTGGATAGCGCTGCTCAAGATAGGCCTCGAGAAGCACATCCAGTTCCTTCATACCTCGACGGCAGCACCACTTGAGTCGTGACAATTCGCTCACGCAGTGCGCCTAGACCTGCCGTTCAAGCAGCAACTTCTTCGTTTCCGCAATCGCCTGCCCCGGATTCAGGCCCTTGGGACAGGTATTCGTGCAGTTCATGATGGTGTGACAGCGATACAGCTTGAACGGATCTTCCAGCATGTCCAGACGCTCCCCGGTCGCCTCGTCACGCGAATCCGCCAGCCAGCGATAGGCCTGCAGCAGAATGGCCGGCCCCAGATACCGATCACCGTTCCACCAGTAGCTCGGACAGGATGTCGAACAGCAGGCGCACAAAATGCATTCGTACAAGCCATCCAGTTTCGCCCGCTCTTCTTTGCTCTGCAGTCGCTCGCGGCTGGGGTTGGCGGTATCGGTCTTGATCCAGGGCTCGATCGATGCGTACTGGGCGTAGAAATGCGTCAGATCGGGCACCAGGTCCTTGACCACAGGCATGTGCGGCAAAGGATAAATCCGGATCTCGCCTTCGTAATCCGCGATCGCCCGGGTGCAGGCCAGCGTATTGGTGCCCCCGGTCTTGTCGCCGATATTCATCGAGCAGGAACCACAGATGCCTTCCCGACATGAGCGCCTGAAGGTCAGAGTCGGATCGATCTCGTTCTTGATCTTGATCAGGGCATCCAGCACCATCGGCCCGCAACTGGCCAGATCCACGTCATAGGTGTCGGTGCGCGGGTTCTCGCCTGAATCCGGATCGTAGCGATAGATCTTGAAACGGCGGACCTTGCTCGCGCCGGCAGGCGCGGGAAAATGCTTGCCTTGCTTGATCTTGGAGTTCTTGGGCAGGGTGAATTGAGCCATGTCTGGGTCCTCTTAGTAGACGCGCTTTTTCGGGGGAACCACGTCCACTTCATCGGTCATCGTGTACATGTGCACCGGCCGATAATCGATCTTGACCTCGGTGGCATCGGTCCGCCATGCCAGGGTGTGTTTCATCCAGTTTTCGTCATCCCGATCCGGAAAATCCTCCCGCGCCTGAGCACCGCGACTTTCTTCGCGATTGAGCGCCGAGGTGATCGTCACCAGCGCCTGGCCAAGCAGATTGTCGAGTTCCAGGGTTTCCACCAGATCCGTATTCCAGATCATGGAACGGTCAGAAACACCAACATTGCCAAAGGAATCGATGACGCCCTTGAGCTTGTCCACACCCTCGGCGAGCACTTCACCGGTGCGGAACACGGCGGCATGAGCCTGCATGGTCTTCTGCATCTCCAGGCGGACCTCGGCAGTGGCGCGCTCGCCCTTGGCGTGACGGAACCCATCCAGACGGGCCAGGATCTTGTCTTCGGCCGCTTTCGGCACCTCGCGGACCGAGGCGCCCGGAGTCAGCGAATCGGCACAATGCTTGGCTGCCGCACGTCCGAACACGACCAGATCAAGCAGCGAATTGGACCCCAGGCGATTGGCCCCATGCACCGACACGCAGGCATTCTCGCCAATGGCCATCAGGCCAGGCACCACGCTGTCGGGATCGCCGTCACGCAAGGTGACCACCTCGCCGCGGAAGTTGGCCGGCGTACCGCCCATATTGTAGTGGACCGTCGGAATCACCGGAATCGGCTGTTTGCTGACGTCGACCCCGGCGAAAATTTCCGCTGACTCGGCGATGCCGGGCAGCCGCTCATTGATCACCTCCGGCCCGAGATGCTCAAGATGCAGGAAGATGTGGTCGCCTTCGGGCCCGACACCGCGACCCTCACGAATTTCCATGGACATGGAACGCGACACGACATCGCGCGAAGCCAGATCCTTGGCATTCGGCGCGTACCGTTCCATGAACCGCTCACCCTTGGAATTGCGCAGGATGCCGCCTTCGCCGCGCACGCCTTCGGTGATCAGACAGCCAGCGCCGTAAATGCCGGTCGGATGGAATTGCACGAACTCCATGTCCTGGACCGGCAGGCCGGCGCGCAGGACCATGCCGTTGCCGTCTCCGGTACAGGTATGGGCGGAGGTGCAGGAAAAATAGGCCCGGCCATAGCCACCGGTCGCCAGGATCGTTTTCTGCGCGCGGAAGCGATGCAACTCGCCGGTAGACAGATCCCAGGCCATAACCCCCAGCACCTCGCCGTCATCACTCATCAACAGATCCATGGCGAAGTACTCAATGAAGAACTCCGCCTTGTGCTTCAGCGCCTGCTGATACAGGGCATGCAGCATCGCATGGCCGGTCCGGTCCGCTGCCGCGCAGGTTCTTTGCGCCGTCCCTTCACCATAGTGGGTGGTCATGCCGCCGAAGGGACGCTGATAGATCTTGCCCTCTTCGGTACGGGAAAACGGCACCCCGTCATGCTCCAGTTCGATGATCGAAGGAATGGCCTCGCGGCACATGTATTCAATTGCATCCTGGTCGCCCAGCCAATCCGAACCCTTTACGGTGTCGTACATGTGCCAGCGCCAATCGTCTTCGCCCATATTGCCCAAGGCGGCAGACACCCCGCCTTGCGCGGCAACGGTGTGACTGCGGGTCGGAAAGACCTTGGTGATGCAGGCCGTTGACAGGCCCGCCTGCGACAGGCCGCGAACCGCACGCAGACCGGCGCCACCGGCACCGACCACGACCACGTCATACACATGATCGGTAATGGGATAACTTGAACTCATCATTTATTCCTTACGCGCCTCGACTCAACCGCCAAAGGCCACTTTCAACACGGCGAAAATACCGGCTGCCGCGAGGGCAACATGCGCGAACTTCAGCAGGATCAGACTGAACAACTTGCTGAATTCACCATGAACATAATCCTCGACGACGATCTGCAAGCCGAGCATGGAGTGATAGAACATCGTCCCGAGCAGCAGACTCATCGCAACGGCGGTCAGAGGCTGGGCCAGCCAGGCGGCGACTTCGGCATGGCCAGCATCCGCGAAACAGACCAGACCAGATACCAGCCACAGGCTCAACGGCACCAGGGCGACGGCAGTCACGCGCTGCATCCACCAGTGATGGGTGCCGCTTTTGGCCGATCCAAGACCACGGGCCTGGCCCAGGGGGCTACGTAGACTCATGAAATGAATTCCTTACAGCATCGCCGCGATCCAGGCGATCGCAGTCAGAATGAATGAGGCGCCAAGCATGATCCAGCCGCTCTTGTACACCGTCTCGATATCCAGTCCACGCCCTGCATCCCAGAGCAGATGGCGAACGCCGTTGCTCAGGTGATAGAACAGTGCGTAGCTCCAGCCGAACAGCATCAGCTTGCCGAAGAAGGAACCATAAAAACTCTGCACCGCGAGATAGGTTTCACCGCCACTGGCAATCGCCAGCAGCCAGCACACCAGACCGAGCAGACCCAGTGACAGAACGACTCCGGTACCTCGGTGCAGAATGGACAGAATGGACGTCAACTGCGGCCGGTAAACCTGCAAATGCGGCGATAGTGGCCGCCCGCGGGTATCAATAGCCATGCTTGCTCCTAATGTAAGTTATCTTCGCCGCTCAGAAGTCGATGCAGCGACCTTTGCGTTCCCAGTCACCATACCGGGTCGGCTCCAGCCCGCTTGGGCCGCCGTACTCTTTTGGCCGTTTCTTCAGCACCTGATCCAGCGTCTTGACCTCCTGCTTCGAGGGGTCATCCAGCCGATCGTGCTGACCGTGTTCGTTTTTATCCGTCATGAGGCGCGAAAGGATAGCCAGCAGGCCCGCTGCAGGCAATAAAATATATGGATAATTTCTCAGACAAGCCGCAAATCACAGCAATGATGAATACGCAAAGCCTTGAAGACTGGCTCCGAAACCAGCGCGGCCTGAGTTCCGCACTGCCCCTGGCCGTCGTCGACATCAGCGGTGCCGACGCGCAGGAATTTCTGCAGGGTCAGCTGACCATGGACCTGAACCGCCTGCCGGAAAACGCCCACCGCCTGACGGCCTGGTGCAATGCCCGTGGCAGAGTCTGGTGCGTGCTGAGGATCTGGCGCAGCCGGACCGGCTTCGGACTGCTGCTCCCCAACAACCAGATCGAAGCCTTTGTGCGGCGCATGCGCATGTTTATTCTGCGCGCACAGGTGCGTCTGAACGAGCCAGCCTGGCGCGTCCATGGCCTGATCGCGGATCTCGCAGATGCACCGGAACTGCAGGACTCCGGACCGGACGGGCTGGTGCTGAAACTTGACGCTCACCACGGCCTGCTGCTGCAGGCCGCAGAGGCGTCAACGCCTGCGCCGGCGACCCAGGACCTACGCCACTGGCTCGCCTTGCGCATGCTCGCCGGCGAACCGCAGATCGATGCCTCCACGCAGGAGGAATTCCTGCCGCAGTCGCTGGGCATCCAGAATTTCGAAGGCTTGCACTTCAACAAAGGCTGCTATGTCGGCCAGGAAATCGTCGCCCGGGTGCATTACAAGGGACGCACGCCACAGCGACTCCGCCTGCTGCTTGATCCTGCGGAAACCGAATTGGCAGAGCGCAGAACGATCACCGCACTGGACCTCAATTCACACCGGCTGGTGCAGGTGGTGGAGCACATCCCCAAACCCGACTGAGTCCGGCGTGGCATGACGCGCAGTGGGGCATCCGCTGCCTCCGGCAAGCCGTGGATCAGGCCTCCGGCCGCAATTGGGGGAACAGCAGGACATCGCGGATCGAGGCCGAATCGGTAAACAGCATGGCGAGGCGATCGACCCCAATGCCCTCGCCCGCCGTTGGCGGCATGCCGTATTCCAGGGCACGGACGAAGTCAGCGTCAAAATACATGGCCTCGTCATCTCCAGCTTCCTTGGCTTCGACCTGTGCACGGAATCGCGCCGCCTGATCCTCGGCATCATTGAGCTCCGAGAACCCATTGGCAATTTCGCGTCCGGCGATGATCAGTTCGAAGCGGTCGGTGATCCCGGGATCGGCATCGCTGGCGCGCGACAATGGCGACACCTCGGCCGGATATTCGGTAATGAAGGTCGGCTGAATCAGCTTGTGTTCCACCGTTTCTTCGAAAATTTCGGTGAGCAAGCGGCCGGAGCCGGCACTGCCCGGCTCGATGCGCAGGCCGCTTGCGTAAGCGCGCAGGCGTTCCAGGTCGTCCAGATCCTGCGCACGCAGCTCAGGATTGTGCGCCAATACGGCCTCGGCCATGGTCAGACGCGTAAAGCCACCGCCGAACTCAATCTGCTGCCCCTGATAAGGCAGGCAACTCTGGCCTTTGATCCGCACCGCCAGATCCGCGAGCAATTCCTCGGTCTGATTCATCAGGTCATGGTAATCCGCATAGGCCTGATAGAACTCGAGCATCGTGAACTCGGGATTGTGGCGGGTGGAAACCCCTTCGTTGCGGAAATTTCGATTGATTTCATAGACCCGGTCGAAGCCACCGACCACCAGACGCTTGAGATAGAGCTCTGGCGCAATGCGCAGAAAGAACTCCCGATCCAGCGCGTTGTAGTGGGTGACGAAAGGTCGCGCCGCAGCCCCGCCTGGGATCGCCTGCAGCATGGGCGTCTCGACTTCGAGAAAATCCCGTTCATCGAAGTAACTGCGCAGGCCACGAATGATCTGGCTGCGCGCGCGGAAGATTTCGCGCACCTCGGGATTCATCGTCAGGTCCACGTAACGCTGCCGATATCTCGCTTCAGTGTCGGTCAGCCCCGCCCATTTCTCGGGCAGCGGGCGCAAGGATTTGGTCAGCAATTCCAGTTGCGTCACACGAATGGACAGTTCCCCGGCCTTGGTGCGGAATACCTCGCCGCGGGCGCCGATGATGTCGCCTACGTCATAGGTCTTGAAGGCCTTATAAACGTCCTCGCCAAGGGTGTCACGCTGCAGGAAGAGCTGCAGCCGTCCACTACGATCCTGAATCTGGCAGAAGCTGGCTTTGCCCATCACCCGCTTGAGCATCATCCGACCGGCAACCGCCACTGAGCGTTGTTCGGTTTCCAGGACCTCGTTCGAATCCTCGGCATGACGCGCATGCAATTCAGCTGCGAGCGCATCGGGGCGAAAGGTATTCGGGAACTGAAACCCCTGTTCCCGCAAGGCAGCCAGCTTTTCCCGCCGCTGGGCGATCAGTTTGTTGTCTTCCATGAATTCAGTTTGTTACAGGCCCTGCTTGAGGCTGGCCTCGAGAAATGGATCCAGGGCGCCATCCAGCACGGCCTGGGTGTTGCCGGTTTCCACGCCGGTACGCAAATCCTTGATGCGTGCGGAGTCCAGCACATAGGAGCGAATTTGACTGCCCCAGCCGATGTCCGATTTGGAGTCCTCTACCACCTGCTGATCCGCTGAGCGCTTCTTCATCTCCAGCTCATACAGCTTGGCCTGCAACTGCTTCATCGCCGTCGCCCGGTTCTTGTGTTGGGAGCGGTCATTCTGGCACTGCACCACGATCCCGCTCGGCAGATGGGTGATCCGCACCGCCGACTCGGTCCGGTTCACATGCTGTCCACCGGCGCCCGATGCGCGATAGACATCGACACGCAGATCGGCGGGATTGATTTCAACCTCGAAACTGTCGTCGATTTCGGGCGCCACAAACACCGCGGCAAAGGAGGTGTGCCGCCTTGCCCCGGAATCGAAAGGCGATTTGCGCACCAGTCGATGAACCCCGGTTTCCGTCCTCAGCCAGCCAAAAGCATGGTCACCTTTGAAATGAATGGTGGCGCTCTTGATGCCGGCGACATCGCCTGGCGAGCATTCAATCAGTTCGGGCGCATAGCCCTTGGCCTCGCCCCAGCGCAGATACATGCGCAAGAGCATCTCCGCCCAGTCCTGTGCCTCAGTGCCGCCGGATCCGGCCTGAATATCGAGATAGGCATTGCTGAGGTCATGTTCACCAGCAAACATGCGGCGAAATTCGAGCTTTTCGATCCAGCCGGTCACCGTGGCCAGTTCGCGTTCGGCCTCTGCCAGCATGTCGACATCGTCTTCCTCCACCGCCATTTGCAGAAACTCACGCGCATCGGCTAGTCGCTGCGTGGACTCGCGCAAAGGCAGGACCTGCTCTTCCAGGCGCGCCTGCTCCTTTCCCAGGGCCTGGGCCCGCTCCGGATTGGCCCAGAGCTCAGGATCTTCATGCTCGGCCCGAACTTCCTCCAGCCGATCCAGCAGATGATCGTAGTCAAAGATAGCCCCGCAGCGCGTCGATACGCTGCTGCAGGGCCGTCATGTTCTCCCGAATTTGGTTAACTTCCACGATGAATTCCGCACGCAAGCGTGCGCCTTGAAAAATGAAGAAAGGGGATGAAATGTCCAGCCCGGGGAAAAAAGCGGTTTTCCGCGACGCGGCACCTCGTTATAGTACGCCACACGCACAAATTTACGAAGCTTGCAGGTCTCAACCGCAGACCCAGGCGCCGCGCTGTTCAGGGGAGAACGCATTAATGAAGAAGCTTGCGCTTATATTGGCGACCACCGTCGGCGCCATCGGCAGCAGTCCACTAGCATGGGCTCAGTACGAAGCCGATTCCAAAGCCGACCTACGCTTCTATCTTTCGCCAATGGCGACCTACAATCTGTTTGACAGCACCCGAAATTTCGATGACGACGCGGGCATGCACCTGGCCATCGGCAAGATCCTCGGCCGCGGCGCCAACATGGAAATCTATGGCAGCTTCACCGAGCCGATGTCGAAAAGCGAAGCAGATACCGGCGGCGAACTCACCTCCTATGGCCTGAGCGTGATGCTGTTTCAGGCCCGCGACAGCTTCCCGCTGTATGGCATTCTGAGCATCGGCAAGGGCCAGACCAGCACCACCGACGGCGCCGAAAAGCTGGAATCGGATCAGTTTGATGTCGGCTTTGGCTATCTGGTTGGACTCGGACGTTGGCCGCTCATCGGCCGCGGCGCCGCCTTGCGCATGGAAGCCCGCTATCGATTCGACAAGTTCAGTCAGTCGGAGGCCAACCGCTATGACGACAGCTTTGGCACCGGCAATGACCGCAGCTACCACGATGCGGTTTTCGGTCTCGGCCTGATGTTGCCACTCGGCGGCGACCCCAACCGACCCGTTGAAGTGGACGAACCGGAGGCACCGGCCCAGATCATCATCGCTGCCAGCGACTCCGACGGCGACCAGATTCCTGACGACATGGATGCCTGCCCCGATACCGCGCCAGGCGTGCAAATCGATGTCCGCGGCTGTGAACGCGACAGCGACAAGGACGGCGTCGTCAACAGCAAGGACGAATGCCCGAATTCACCTGCCGGCTCCGTCGTTGGGGACAACGGCTGCCCGCCCGATAGCGATGGCGATGGCGTACCCGATGCCATCGACATGTGTCTGCGCACCCCCGCAGGCAAGTCGGTTCTTGCCGACGGCTGTGCACTCAACGGGGACTGCCGCATTCCGATTGCCGGTCAGCGCATTGACGAGCAGGGCTGTGCGGTTGGCGCGGTCACCCTCAAGGGCGTGAATTTCAGCAACGGCAATGCGGAACTGAACGCTGCGGCGAAACAGGTTCTGGATACGGTCGCGCGCGCCCTGCAGGGCGTGACCAGTCTGCGTATCGAGGTGGGTGGCCACACCGACTCCCAGGGCTCGGCACAATCCAACCAGCGCCTGTCGGAACTGCGCGCCGCCGCGGTCAAAGCCTACCTCGAAGATCAGGGCGTGCCAGCAGGTCTGCTGTCCGTCCGCGGCTATGGCGAAACCCAGCCCATCGCCGACAACAGCAGCGCTGCCGGTCGTGAGGCCAACCGCCGTGTCGAGCTGATCATCCAGGACAAGCAATAGGCCGGAAATGGGCGCAATATCAAAACGCTATATGGGAGTTTGGCGGATTTATTTGCTAAACTCCTGCCACGGGAACACCTCATTCAGTTTGAACGCGGTTAATGGCTTTGGACAAGGGAGCTAAAATGAAAGGAATTATGGTCGGCGCAGTCACCGCGTCCGCACTCTTCAGTGGAGTTGTCGCAGCAGAAGCCGCATACGACGACCGAATTTACGCCGGAGCCGCGGTCAACATCATCGATGCTGCCAACTTCGAACGTGGCCTGCAGGACAGCCGCGATGGCATCAAGCTGTTCATTGGCAAGAAGTTCAGCCCGGCACTGGGCGCCGAATTCAACACCTCCTGGAATTATTTCCGCAGAGGTTCGCGCTCTGCGCATCGTGAACTGTCCTTCGGGATTGACGGCATGTTCTACCCGCTCAAGTGCACCGATGCGGTGGAGCCCTTCCTGAAAGCCGGGGTCGGCATTACGGTCTATGATGAAACCGGAGAGTTCGACGCCAATGCCAGCCTTGGCGGCGGTCTCAACTGGAAGCTGAATGATCATGGTGTCTCCCTGCGCACGGACATTGCGCTGCGCAAGATGTTCTCCGACGGCAAGTTCCCCTTCCAGCGTGGCGATGGTCCGGTTGAGCCGATTGCCAATGTCGGTCTGAGCATTCCCTTCGGTGGCGCACCGGAACTCGATCGTTCCGACTGTCCGATGCCGATGGATGCAATCAAGGCCGCTGCCGCAGCGCAGGAAGCCGCCGCCGCTGAAGCCGCCGCCGCATCGGCCAAGGCAGCGGCAGCCGCTGCCGCCGCATCGGCTGCCGCAAGCGCCGCTGCTGCCACCAGCGCGCCGATGAAAATGGACAGCGATGCTGATGGCGTGATCGACAGTGCCGACCGTTGCCCCAATACCGCCGCCGGCGCCAAGGTTGACGTCAATGGCTGCGCCCTGCCCGAAACCGTGGTGATTTATTTCGCCTTCGACTCGGCCCAGCTCAACTCCGCGGCCAAAGGCGCACTTGACCGGGTGGCAGCGAATTTCGGTAACCGCACCTTCGTCGTCGCGATCGCCAATGGACACGCCGACAGCACGGGTACCGAGCAGTACAATATGGGCCTGTCCGAGCGCCGCGCCGCCGCCGTCGCCAGCTACCTCGAACGGGCTGGGGTGGGTGCCAACATGATCCGCAAACGCGCTTACGGAGAAGCACGTCCTGCCGCAGACAACGAGAGCGAAATCGGGCGCGCCAAGAACCGCCGCGTCGAGCTGAACCTGCTGCGTCAGTAAAGCTCTGCCAGAACTGAAAAAAGCCCCGAGTATCGGGGCTTTTTTTTGGCCGGAATCTGGCGCCGACCTACCGCAAACGCGGGAAGTCAGACACTGGCAATTGCTTTTTCATTGATCCCCTCATCCACCCCTACATCCTGGCAGGCGCTATGCACTGGTACACCGGCAACACCACCTTTGACACCGTTCTGACGATCGGCTTCGTCTTCGCGGCACTCACGATCATCGGTGGAGCTCTAATGCCGCAGACGCCCTATGGCCGTTTCGGCAGCGACAAATGGGGCATTGCCCTGAACCCGAAATTCGGCTGGTGGCTGATGGAGATCCCTGCCACTGTGGTGTTCCTCTGGTTTTTTCTGCGCAGCCCGAATGCCGGCCAGCCCATGGCCCTGATTCTCGGGGCCATCTGGTTGATTCATTACGGTAATCGCGGCTGGTTTTTCCCGCTTTCCATCCGGGTCGCCAGCAACCGCAAGAGCACCTTCAGCATCAGCATCGTGCTGTCCGGCATGTTCGTCACCTCCATCCATGCCTACATGAATGCCAGCTGGTTCACCGGTCTGGGGGAGCATCTCACCACCGCCTGGCTCGCGGATCCCCGCTTCTGGATCGGCCTGCTGATCTATTATTCGGGCTTTGCCCTGATACTGCATTCCGAATGGGTGGTGCGCAATCTCCGCCCCCGTCGTCCGGCTGCCGGCGACTCGACGCCCGACTACAGGATCCCCTATGGCGGTGGCTATCGCCTGGTCTCCAGTCCGACCTACCTCGGGGAACTGACCGCCTGGACCGGCTTCGCCATCATGACCTGGGGTCTGCCGGGCCTCGTCATCCTGCTCATCTCCGCCGGCAACCTGATTCCCCGGGCCATCGCCACGCAGAAATGGTATCAGGAGAAATTTCCCGATTACCCGCGCGAGCGCAAGGCGGTGATCCCTTATGTTCTCTAGAGCACAGCTGCTGGCAAGCGCAAAAGCCTCACCCGCAGCGGTCGCCAGCCACGACAAGAAAGCCTGGCTCGAGTTGTTTTCCAGCGATGCCGAGGTTCATGACCCGGTCGGTTCACAGGCCCATTGCGGCCCCGAGGCTCTGGACCGCTTCTATGAAACCTTCATTGCGCCCAACCAGATCCATTTCAATGTCGAACGCGACATCGTCTGTGACTCCACCGTCGTCCGCGACCTGGTCATCGAAACCAAAATGGGCGGCACGCCATTGCAGGTGAATGTCCCGCTGTTCATCCGCTATGAAATCATCGAGCAGAACGGCGAGCCCAAAGTCCATCGCCTGTATGCGCACTGGGAATTGCTGCCCATGATGACCCAGCAGGTGTTCAGCCAGGGCCTGGGCGCCGGGATGATCGCCCTGGTCAAGCTGAGTCAGAACATGATCAGACACCAGGGCCTGCGCGGCGCACTGGGATTCTCCCGCGCATTTGGCGGTGCCGGCGCGAAAGCCAAACGCACCGTCACCAGTTTTCTGCAGGCCATGGCCGCAGGGGATGACATGCGCGCCAGCACGCTGTTGCGCACACCTTGCCCCCTGAGCCATGCCGGCAGGACCAGCAAACTGGCCGAACTGGGGCAATCCATGCGTGACATGCAGTGGCGCAAAATGCTGGCTGGCGGCGCCCATGTTTGCGTGGCCCTGCAGATGGATCAGACCCCGGCCGTTGCCCTTTTCGACATGGCGCCAGATGGCCGCCAGATCACCCGCCTGCGGATCTACGCGGAACAGAACTGAATCGCCGCGCCAAGGGCCATTCATGGCTCGAGGTACACTGCGCTTCCCAGGAAGAGGCATACAAGGATCGCCATGTCCACGGACGTCCCGGATCGGGCCAAACAGCTGTTGAATTCCCGCTATCTCGTCCAGGCGAAGAATGCGGAGGCCGAAGCGCACGTCAATCGCGACCTGGGCAACAAGCTTGCACACCTCAGGGGCGATTCTGAAATCATCCGTCGCCTGCGCCAGCTCGGTGCGCAGGCCGCCCAACTGTGGCAGGAGCGCGGCCGCCTGACGCCCAGGCAGTTGCTCTACCTGACCGCCGGACTGCTGTATTTCATCAGCCCGGTCGATGCCGTGACCGACCTGATTCCGGTTCTAGGCTACATTGACGATGTCGCCGTATTGGGCTGGATTCTGGCCCAGATTGCCCCTGCCGTTGGCAAGCTCAAGAGCCAGACGCCAGACGTTCGCGACGAAACCATTGACCAGATCACTGAGCAGCCGGTGGATGACAATACTGCGGCGTCCGACACCGTGATGGAAGAACACGCGGATGAATCGCAGACCGTACTGGATGCCGCTGGCGAAGACATGGCGCAGAAATACTTCGGCGCGGCCCTGATCGGACTGTGGGGCATCAGCACACTCGCCGCGCTGACACTCGCGATCAGCATGCTCGCCGGCGGCCATACCAGGGCATCAATGCCCTACCTTGGC
The DNA here is from genome assembly GCA_041619555.1 of Oceanococcus sp. GTDB lineage: Bacteria > Pseudomonadota > Gammaproteobacteria > Nevskiales > Oceanococcaceae > Oceanococcus. The sequence continues at coordinate 33,700 of JBFKDQ010000022.1, forward strand.
CTCACCAGTCTGCTGATCCTGGGCTGGAATCTATCCAGTGGCCTGGGGTTCTGGCGTCGCTACCGCCGCATGGATGCAGCCTGGCAGCGCAGCGCACCGACGCTCGTTGGCGGCAAGCTGGGACACTGGCCTCATTTGCTGGCGGTTGGACTGCCGGTGCTGGCCGTCGCCAGCTTGCTCGTCATCCATCTTCTGCGCGCCTGAGATGCCGGTTGCAGCCATCGTCGGCGCCGGTATTGGCGGCCTCGCCTGCGCCCTGGCACTCGGACGTCTGCAGAACTGGCAGGTGCATGTATTCGAGAGGGCCGAGAGCCTCAGCGAACTGGGCGCCGGGCTGCAGCTCGGGCCCAATGCCGTTCGTTGCCTGCAGCGCTGGGGTTTGCTCGCCCCCCTGCGCGCCGTCGCCTTCGAACCACAGGGCCTGTGCAGTCGCGACTGGCACAGCGGCGAGCGCCTCAGCTACCTGTCGCTGCGGCAACGCATCCAGAGTCGCTGGCAGGGGGCCTACCTGCAGATTCATCGAGCGGATCTGCAACAGGTTCTGTACCAAAGCATGACGCAAATGCCGAACTGCCAGTTGCATCTGGGCCATGCGGTGAGCGCGGTGAACAGTCGCAGCGGCGAACTGCTGGCCGGCGCGAAACGGCTGCAGGCGGATCTCATCATTGGCGCCGATGGCATTCGCTCCACGGTGCGACAGTTGCTGCTGCCGGACACACGGACCCGCTATACCGGCCAGACCGCATGGCGCCTGCTGATTCCGACCGACACCGTGCCCCAGGGCCTGATCGCCGACGATGCCACCATCTGGATGGGGCCAGGCAAGCACCTGGTCCACTACTATGTCCGTGGCGGCCGCTGGATCAACTGTGTCGGCGTGGTTGAACAGGCACACTGGAGCGAAGAGTCCTGGACCCAGCCTGCGGATTTCAACACCCTGGCGAGGGATTTCCACGATGCGCATGCGGATGTCCGGCAACTGATCCAGGCTGCCGCCGGGCAAACGCCGTACCGATGGGCTCTATTCGATCGTGCCCCGATGCCGCATTGGCATCGCGACAAGGTCGTGCTGCTGGGCGATGCCTGTCACGCCACCCTGCCCTTCGTCGCCCAGGGCGCGGCCATGGCGATTGAAGACGCCACCGTGCTCGCCGACTGCCTGGCTGCCAATGCCAGCCTGGAGCAGCAACTGACGCGCTATACCCAACGTCGACGTCCTCGCACCGACTGGATTCAGCGCGCCTCAAAACGCAACGCCCGCATCTTTCACCTTCGCGGCGCCGCCGCACGGGCACGCAATCTGGCCCTGCGATCCGGCCTCGCCAAACCTGTCAAGCTGGCGGACAGGATCTACGACTTTGACGCGTTGGCCTGATCAGGCAGGGCATTGTGGCCGGAATCCTTCAGTGAGAAGGGCGTGAAATTCGTATCATCGTCGTAGGTGTCGATGCCTTCGGCCCGTTTCAGGGCATGGACAATCCCATAGGTCAGCGGTGTGAACACGATTTCCACCCCCACCTTGAAACAGAAGTTGAACGCCACCACGGCAAGCATCGCCTCGGTGCTCCAGACGCCATAGAAGGCCAGAGGATAAAAGATCAGGGAGTCCGCGCCCTGGCCGAAAATGGTCGAGCCGATGGTGCGCATCCACAGGTGACGCCCCCGGGTCCACAGTTTCATCTTTGCCAGCACGAAAGAATTGATGAAGTCGCCAACCCAGTACGCCAGCATGCTGGCGCAGACGATCCGAAACGTCGAACCGAACGCAGTTTCCAGCGCCGGTTGCAGGACGGCATTGTAGGGTTCGTCCGGGCTGGCCGGAATATGGATGACGATCCAGGACATCAAACTGGCGAAGAGCATCATCGCGAAGCCTGCCCAGATCGCGCGCCGCGCCCGCGCATAGCCATAGACCTCGGTCAGCACATCGCCAAAAATGTAACTGATCGGAAAGAACAGGTTCCCGGCACCGAAGGCGAACACCCCCAGCAGGGGCAAATCCAATTCCGCCACCTTGCCGGGTCCGATCAGATTGGAGCACAGCAGGACCCCGACCATGCCTGCAACCAGAAAATCGTAGTATCGATAAGACCTCATCCGGGCAATTTATCAGCCCTCGGAGCCTGCTGCATGGTCGGCGCACCAATGCCCCCCGGTTTCAGCCGGACGGGGTCGCCCTCACCTCGCTCGCCAGGTCACGAATCACCTGGACCGCCTGGCCGGCCTGCAAACGTTCCGCCCCACGCACGATGACGCGCTCACCCGCCCGCAGATCACCTTCAACCACGATCCAGGCACCCCGTCCGACGCCCAGCTTGACCGGCAGCTGCTCGGACAGACCGTCGGCCCCCAGTCGGAACACGAACTTGGCATCGCGCCGCAGCACCAGAGCATCGCGAGGCACCAGCAGGCTTTGCGCCAGCAACGCCGCCGGCAGCCGAACCTCGGTCAGTTGGCCCAGGGCCCAGTGCGCGGCGGCCTGTGCCGGCAAGTCCATCCGCGCCTCGAAGGTCTGGGCCTGGCGGTCGCCCACAGGAATCAGATGACGGATCTGGCCGAGAAAGCTCTGCCCTGCCGCACTGGCTTCCAGCACATCGCCAGCGCGCAGCTGACCGAGCCAGGATAGCGGCAAGCGAGCGCGCAGCTCCAGATTCCGGGGGTTGACGAATCGGGCAATGTCCTCACCGAGACTCAGCTCCTCTCCGGCGAATCGACTCTGCGCCGTCAGCAGGCCGTCGAACGGCGCCACGATCCGCGCCCGACCGATCTGGTCATCCAATTGCCGGACCTGGACCTCGGCGATTTTCAGATCGCTACGCGCCAGATCACGCTGTGCGCGCAGCTCATCCAGAGTTTCCAGACTGGTGTAATCATGGGCTTCGAGTTGCAGCACCCGCGCCAGCCGGGCCTCGAGATGTTCGAGCTGGACCCGGCTACGCTGGATTCTGGCCAGCCGCTCCTCGCGCTGCAACAACAGGGGCGTGGCATCGATGCGTGCCAGCTCCGCGCCAGCCCGGACCGCAACCCCCACCTCCTGCAGCCACTCCAGACGCCCGCCGACCGGCGCGCGCAACTGCATCTCCTGGCGACTGAACAGGCTGCCAGTCGCCGCCTGCATGCCTTCAACATTCTGACTGCGGACCTCATCCACGACCACCGGCACGGACTGGGCCTGCAAGCCTGTCGAACAGAGCAACAAGCCGCCCAGCAACCCTGCTGGACCCGCTGCCCGCAAGCACAATTCTGCGAATTTCATAGCCTCTCCACACTCAATTGGGCGTGTTGTTCAGGTGCCGAACGACCCATGCGCAACAGGCTGGGCAATAGCACGAGACTCACCAGCGCCGAGGTGCTCATGCCGCCTACGATGATCGTCGCCAGGCCTCGATAGATCTCGGCCCCGGTGCCCGGCACGAGCATCAGCGGTAACATGCCGAAGATACTGGTCAGGGTACTCATGTAGATCGGCCGCGCCCTTTCCCTCACCGCCAGGCGAACGGCCGCCGCCCGCGCATGCCCTTCGCGCTCCGCAGCGCGAGTCCGATCCACCAGCAAAATGGAGTTATTGACCACCAGGCCCAGCAGAATGACGAAGCCGCTCATGGTCAGCAGGTCCATGGACTGGTAGCTGAACTGATTCAAGCCGACCAGCGCCAGCACACCACCGGCAAAGGCGACCGGCATGATGGACAGCACGAACAGGGCATCACGCAAGGATCGAAACATCGCGGTGAGCATCAGCAACAGGATCAGCAGGGCGTACAGCATGTTCCGGCCCATCGCCTTTAGCGCCTCCTCCAGCCCGTCTGCACTGCCACGGTAGCGCACCCCACCGTCGCCACCCAGCACGGCGTAGATCTCCGGCTCGACCTCCGTGCGAATGGTGTTGATCACCTCTTCCAGGGTCTTGTCATCTGGCGGGAAAACTCGCAGGGTAACCGTCCGCTGGCCATCCACACGACGCAGTTCGCTGGGCCCGACGGTCCTCTCGAAATGTCCTAGTTGCCCCAGTCTTTGCATCCCGGCAGTTGGCGTGGCGATGGGCATCTCGCTGAGTTCCTCGGGGGTCGACCAGCCCGCCGTACGCAGCAGCACATCCATGCGTTCATGGCCATCGAAATACTCCCCCAGATACAGGCCATCGGTGTACGCCCGCACCGCATTGCCGAGGGTCGCCCGATTGATGCCGGCCTGGGCCAGCCGCACATCGTCAGGCATGACCAGCAATTCCGGTTCGGCCAGTTCCAGTTCCGGCCGGGGCTGCACCGGCACGCCGGGCATGATCTCCCCGAGACGTTTCTGCCCCCGACGCGCGGCCTCAAGCAGGCGCGGCAGATCCGCGGCGTGGATATCGACGTCGATGGCGCGATTGCCGCCGCCAGCGAAATTCAGCAGTGAACCCTGCACCACGAATGCCCGCGTGTCCGGCAAGCCCGTGAGCACATCGGTCCGCAGGGCCTGCATCATCGCCTCGGATTCTGCAGGATCGGCCGGATACAAGGCCATCCCCGACCAGCCACCCCACACCGACAGGTTGTAGTAAGCCACCTTGGGGGTCTTTTCACCCGCCATGTAGGGCTCCAGCCGGCCGGCCACGACCGTGCCCAGATCCTCCCTCAACGCACGTTGCGACACCCCAGGCGGCAACGAGAAATTGGCCCAGACATTGTCGGCACGGGCCCTGGGCAGGTAATCCGCCGAAGGGATCAGTGCCCATGCCAGCACGGACATGCCAGCGATCATCAGCACGACGATCCCGCCGCGCCGCAGCGGCGACGCGGTCAGGCGCATCACCGCGTCGGTCATCCAGTTCCACAGGCCGGCCAGATGGTCCCGCCGTGCATCGGCGGCCCCGAGCCCGAAACGCGCCACCACGGGGAGCAGGGCCAGCGCCGTCAGCAGCGACACCACCACGGCAATGGATAGTGTCAGCGCCAGATCCGCAAACAACTGGCCTTCCGGCCCCGTCATGAACAGGATGGGCAGAAAGATCGCCACGCTGGTTGCGGTCGAGGCCAGCAAGGCTGGCGCGACTTCCTCCGTGCCCTGTCGGGCCGCATCCAGCAGCGCCACGCCGTGCTGGCGCAGGCGGACGATATTTTCCAGGGCGATAATCGCCGCATCCAGAACCAGGCCGACGGCAAAGGCCAGACCGGCCAGGGAAATCACGTTCAGGCTGCGACCGAACAGCTGCAGCGAGGCGAATGCGGCGAACAGACAGATCGGAATGCTCAGGCCGACCAGCAAGGTCGAACGCCAGCTGCGCAGGAACAGGAACAGCACCAGCGTGGCCAGCAGACCACCGAGCATGAGATTTCCCTGGACCAGAGCGATCGCCCGCCGGATGTGCACGGAAGCATCATAGGACAGCTCGATCGCCAGACCTTCACTGGCCAGGGGGCCGGCATTTAAAGCCTCGATCTGACGATTGACCTCGTCGAGGATCGTGACCGTATTCGAACCACTCTCCCGCGCCAGCGTAAGGTAATAGGCGGGATAACCGTTTCTCAGGGTGAAGCCACTGGCCGGCCGGCGCCGAACCTGCACCGTCGCGATATCCGCCAGGTGAATGGATTGCAGATCACGCTGGCTGATCACCAGTTGCCCCAGCTGTTCCACGCTGGCCTGGCCGAGAAAACGCACCGTATACTGCCGCCGCCCCACATCGGCGAAACCGCCGGAAACATCGACCGCCGAACTGACTGCCCGCACCACATCGGCGAGTTCGATCCCGCGCGCGGCGGCCGCCACCGCATCCAGCTCGATTTGCACTTCCTCGGGGCGGTAACTGGCCAGATCCACCTGCGCGACACCCGGTATACGCGCCATCCGCGGCTCCACTTCGCGCTTGATCAGCGGATGGAACTCGGCCGGGTCACGCGGATCATCCCGATCCAGACTGCGCACCAGCAAGGACGCCGCGTTGCCGCCGGAAAAATCACGCCCACCCAGGCTCACCCAGGGACCGCGTGCCTCGCGCGGCAGCGCCGGAATCTGCTGCAGGCGATTGATGACGTCCAGATAGGCCCGCTGCATGTCGGTTCCCATCTCGAACACCAGATTGATGTTGCCGTTGCCCTGATTGATCTGGCTCTGGATGCGTTGCAGACCCGGAATCGCCCTCAGCACGCGCTCCTGCTGCTCGATGATGACGGATTCCATGTCGGCCGGTGCCGCACCACGCCATCGATTGCCGATGGAAATTTCCGGCTGCTCGATGCTCGGCAGCAACTGGATCGGCAACTGCCACAGACTGGATCCACCCAGCACCAACAGCAGGACCGTAATCACCAGCACGGCAGCGGGGTTGGCCAGCGCGATTCGAGTGAGGTTCACAACAGGCTCCCGCCAATACTCAACCAGTTCAGGACCACTGGCGGCGTCATTCGTTCCGCGCTCAGCGCGAAAGGGTGCTCTTCATTACTCATGGCAAGGCAAAATCCAGCACCTGATAACGCGCCATCAGCGGCACGAAACGCGCTTTCACCGTGCTCAGGTGAACCGGATGCTCAAGATAGGCCCGCAATTGCTCGGGACCGCGAAATCTCAACATCAGACCCACATCATAGCTGTCCTCGACGACCGCTCGATCGCTGCTCACCACCCGTCCAACCCGCAGATCCTCCACCCCCGGGATCTGCGCCAGATCTTGCGCCGCAGCGATGATGTCAGCGCGATGATCCGGATTGCCGGGCTCCTGCAGCCAGATCAGCACCACATGGATCAGATGGCCCTGATCGCCCTGTGACTGCGCCGCTGGTGGTGGAATCAGCGCGCAAGCGCTCAGGCCCAGGATCAGCCAGACCAGCAACATTAGTTTTCCAGCACGGTGCATGACGAGTTCCCTGCCCCAAAAAGAGGCAGACTGTCATCTTGCCCGGATTCCGGCAAGCGTGGACGCAGGCATGTAAGGTACCGCCGTGCACTGTACGAGCCGGCCAAATCGACCGTCTTGTGCGGCGGTCGCCGGCGCAAGCGATGCCAAGGGATCGAGCACCGCTAAACACGCCACCGCACGCCGTGCGCCGGACAAGCCCCGGCACGGCCCCGCCTGCATACTTAGAGAACCGGCCAGCGATCCGCCCAAGGCGCCGCTTCCTCAAGCTGGGCGGCCAGACGAATCAGCATCGCCTCCCCTTGCGGGGGGGCCAGAAACTGGACCCCCAGGGGCAATCCTTCCGCCGTCCAGTGCAGGGGCACACTCATGCCTGGCGTGCCGGTCAGATTGCCGAGCTGGGTATAGGGCACCCATTGCAGATTCTCCATCACCATCTGCTCGATGATGCCGGATTTCAGCATCAGACCCGAAGCATGCAGTTTCAGCATCGCGCGCGCCGCCATCCGTTGCCAGGAGGGCGTCGCCACCTCGCCGATGCGGGCGGGTGGTCGCGCCATGGTCGGCGACAGCCACAGATCGTAGCGCTGGTGAAACTCGCTGAGCTGCCGGCTGTAATCATTCCAGCGCAATACCGAGGCGACGTAGTCACTGGCCTTCACCGTGCGCCCGAATTCAGCCATCACCAGGGTATCGAGTTCGAAGCCGTCATCTGAACAGCTGGTTTCCGCCTGGATCGCATCGACCGTGGTCGCTACATTGGCGAACCACATCATCACGAAATCCCTACCCAGCGCGACCCCGTCCACCGGCGGCTCTCCTTCTTCGAGTTCATGCCCCAGCGATTGCAGCAGGCTGACCGTCTTGTTGACCGCGATCACCGCTTCTTCGTCCACCGCAGTGCCCACCGGAGAGCGTGTGCTGTAAGCAATTTTCAGACGTCCGGGGTCACGGCCGACCTCTTCCAGATAGGGCCGCTCCGGCGGTTTAAGCACATAGAAACTGCCGGTTTCCGGCCCGTGGGTCGCATCGAGCATCGCCGCGCTGTCGCGCACCGAGCGGGTCAGCACATGGTTGATTGCAGCGCCCTGCAACAACTCGTTGAACGCGGGACCCCAGGGCGTGCGGCCGCGCCCCGGCTTCAGGCCGAAAAGGCCGCAATGCCCGGCAGGAATGCGGATCGATCCACCACCGTCATTGGCACCGGCCATCGGCACCACCCCTGCCGCCACGGCTGCGGCAGAGCCTCCGGATGAGCCGCCCGGCACATGCTCCGGGTTCCAGGGATTGGCTGTCGCCCCCCAGGCCTCAGGCTCGGTTATCGCCTTGGCGCCGAACTCGGGCGTGTTCGTCCGGCCGAAGATCACCGTCCCCGCCGCCAGCCAGCGGCGGGTGATTTCGGCATGCTGGGCGGCGATATGCCCGGAGTTCTTCCACGCCTTGCAACCATAGGTGGTCGGCACGCCAGCGTACTCCTGATACAGATCCTTGGTCAGGAACGGGACGCCGGCAAAAGGCCCGGCAAGCGGCCCCGCCGCCCGCTCACGCGCCAGTTCGTACATCGGGATAATGATCGCGTTGAGCGTCGGATTGACCGCTTCGGCACGACTGATCGCCAGCTCCAGCAGTTCCGCCGCCGTGATCTGTTTCTGCGCAAGCAGTTGCGCCAGGCCGAGTCCATCATGACCGCGATATTCATTGAAATTCATCTACCTACACCACCACTGGGTCAGTCCGGAGTATCACCCAGCCTGCGGCGGTCGGCAACGCAGCGTGTTCCCGCCGGGCCATCGATTCAGGTGTCGAAGTCCAGGCCGGCAATGATCTGATTGAGCCGGCCCTGCTCGCCCTCATCCTCGCTCTTGCCAGGCACCTGCTGCGCCGCTGCCTGGGCGTGGATACGGGCAATGTACTTTTCGCTGCAATCGGTGATGATGTCCTGCAGCAACTTCAGACGCGGCTCGATTTCCTCTGGCTTGCGCACCCAGGTCTCGACAAAAAGGCCGGTGGCCGGCGCGATCTTGGCCGGCGGCTGAAGCTGCTTGGTCAGATTATTGAAATCATTGCACCAATCCTCCGGCGCCTTGTGGGAGAGCTGGAAATACAGATCGATGTAGGGCTCCTTACGGATGCGCGGCGGCCGCATCTCATCAAGGCCACAAATCTTGAGGTCGCTGATGCCTTCCATCAGGTCCGTCCGGCGCAAACTGTCCGAATACCGCCCATCCATCCTGCTGATTGCACTGCACTGACCTCGATCCTTGCAACGCCGGGGACGGGCTCCATCGGGCGTGGAAACCTGGCCATCACCTGACGCCATGCTCGCCCTGGTCAACGCCATGCAAGCAGGCCATCATCTCCCGCTGGCAGGCCGTGGTCAATTCAGGCAGGCGCCGGCAGACGGATCAATCCGCCAGGCTGCCGGCCAGTCGCAGAACCTGAACATAGCCATCCGCACAGCGCACCGCACCCCGCTCCCGCAGCAGGCGATGCAGTGCAGGCAGACGAAAGAAAGGCACCGATGCCATCAGATGGTGCTCGACATGATAGTTGACGCAGAACGGAGCCACCGTGAGCCGCGCCAGCCAGTTGGCCTGGGTACTGCGCGTATTGAGAAAAGGATTGGCACTGGACTCGGTACAGGCATGTTCCGCAATCGACCGGATGCGCAGGAACAGGCTGAAGCTGGTGAGATAGGCCAGCAGCCAGGCCAGATAGACCCAGGCCGCATCGAAATAGGCCAGCACCCCGAGAATCAGCAGATTGCTCAATAAAACCGGAGCAAAGTGCCGGAGACCGGCGGCGGCATAATCGGTCCAGACGCGACCGTTACGCGGCAGCCGCCTGGGGTCTGCCGCCACGCTGTACTCCAGCATGCCAAGATCCATGCCGATCAGCCCGATGATGCGACGCACACCGCTGATTCCTAGCGCATCGCGCAACAACTTGCGCCGCAGTCCCGCCCGCGTGGTGGGAAATGGCCGCACCAGACTGAGATCAGGATCACCCTCCACTCCCGTATGACTGTGATGCTTCATGTGATGCCCACGATACCGACTGACATCGGTCCAGATCGGCCGGGCACAAAGCCAGTCTGCCAATTTGTCATTCAGGACACGTTGCCTGAAAAGAGTACGGTGAGCCGCCTCGTGGGTCAGAATTGCGAAGCCCAACTGGCGCCCGCCAAGCAGGACCACCACCAGGACGAAAACCAGAGGATGTGGCCACTGTGCCAGGGCGGCAAAACAGGCAGCGACCAGTCCCCAGTTGCCGAGGATCGCAAGCCCGCCGGCCAGGTCGGATTTCTCGGCCAGACCCTGCAGGCTGGACCGGTCCAGCACATCGGTGATTTTCTTGGGAACACTTGATGAGGGCATCGTGGGCATGGCGGACTCCATTTGATCAGGCAGGATTCAGGACCGGGGTGGACACGACAGCAGACGGGTCCAGGACCCGTTGCCAGATCGCACGACCGGCAGCGTCATAACGCTTGACCGCTGCCAGGAAAGCGTGGCGCGCGGCGACATCGATGAAAGGCGCGGGCAACAGGGGATCAAAAACGACCTGACGGATCGCGCGGCCGCCAAGCAGGAATGACTCGCGTGCCGCCTCGACAGGATCAAGTTCACCGCAACGCTCAAGCCAGTCGAGCAACTGGCCGCGCAAGTGTCGATAATGTGCGTTGAGTTGCTCCGTGTTCCAGAGCTCGGCAAGCGTATTCTGCGTCGCCTCATCCCAGCCATTGGCAAGAAACACGCTGGCCCGGGCTTCGAGCCCCAGATTCCGCAGGCGCTGGCGCACGCCGCTCAGATCTTTCTCGATATTGTCCGGTCGCAGATACAGGCCGCGCCTGAATTCGGCAAAGCCAAGCATGTCCAGCGCCCGTTTGCGCCGTCGCAATGCGGCGCGGTCACTCCGCCCCAGGTCACCGGTAAACACTGCCACGAAATCACCGTTCCATGGCCTCATGCGTTGCTCCGCCGCACGCCAGGTGGCCACCTCACCGGCCAATTGCAAGGCCGCAGGGCCAAGCCGGTAGCTGGCTCGACCGGCCCCTTCGATCAGATTCTCGGCCGCCAGGCGGGCCAGACTGACGCGCACATTATTGGCGGTCAGGCCAAACAGGCTGCAGGCCCGGATGGCATCCTGCGCTGAGATCGGCGCGCCATCCATGGCCAGCAGAAGATCGAGAATCAGATTCTTGGCCCTGGGTTTCATGCTGCCCATATTACTGAAATTATAACAATGGGTCATTCTTTGTAATTATTAGATCGTCGCCCGCTGGAACCAGGCCCGCATCTGCCCCGCCAGCCGGCAAGTGGGGCGTCAGCGCATGGGTGTTTGCGTCCGCCGGTCCTCCGGATCCCTGCTGCTCAGACGCAGGACGGCATACCCGGCCACTGCCGACAGCAGGGACCCGACCATGATGCCCAGGCGCTCATCGAAAAACCGGTTGATGCCGGAGTTGTCGAAAGCCAGGGAGCCGATGAACAGACTCATAGTGAAACCGATGCCGCTGATCAAGGCCACACCATACAGCTGAAGCCAGCTGACTCCGTCCGGCAGGCGGGCCAAGCCCAGCCGCACGCCGATCCAGCAAAGACCGAAAACGCCGAACTGCTTGCCCAGGAACAGGCCGGCTGCGATCCCCAGCGGGATGGGGTGCAACAGGGCATCGAAACCGACACCACGCAGGGAAATTCCTGCATTGGCAAATGCAAACAGCGGCAGGATGCCAAATGCTACGGCATTGCGCAGGTCGTGCTCCAGATTGATCACCGGCGATACCGCAGGCCTCTGCCGGTCACGCATCGGAATGAACAAGGCCAGCGCAACCCCCGCCAGGGTGGCGTGCACCCCGGACTTGAGGACCGCCAGCCACATCACCAGACCCACCAGCATGTACGGTGCGATCTGGCTGACGCCGCGCCGATTCATCACGAAAAGCAGCAACAGGCAGGGCGCCGCAATGGCCAGCGCCAGCACCGAAAGATCGCTGGTATAGAACAGGGCGATGATGACAATAGCGCCCATGTCATCAAAAATGGCCAGCGAAACAAGAAAGATCTTCAGGCTCGGCGGCACCCGATCACCAAGCAGGGACAGCACCCCCAGGGCAAATGCGATATCGGTTGCTGCCGGGATGGCCCAGCCCTGCAACGCGGAGGGATCATCATGATTGATCGCGACATAGACCAGCGCCGGCGCCGCCATACCCCCAATGGCCCCCAGAATCGGCAGAATGATCTTGCGGGTGTCGGCCAGTGCGCCTTCCATCACCTCTTTCTTCAGTTCAAGGCCGACCAGAAAGAAAAAAACCGCCATCAAGCCGTCATTAATCCACAACAACAGTGGTTTGGCCACCTCAAGTGGCCCGACGCGAACCTCGACAGGCAAATCTAGCAACAGCTGGTAGATCGGCGCCAACGGCGAGTTGGCCATCAGCATGGCCAGCACCGCGGCGAACATCAGAACAATCCCGCCAGCGGCGCCAAGGCGCATGAACTCACGCACGGCAAGCAAAGGGCTCATGCAATTCACTCCAGAGTATGTATAGGTGCGCCGACCTCACCGATCGGGGCGAGGCGGCGCAAGCTCGCGGGACTGCGAGCGCACCGGGTGTTGGTGGCGTTCGCCACCCGGTCCGGCCGGCACCCCGGGCCGGCAAGGGGTGCCGGCCCACCATTCTGCTTGACCAAGTGATGGAACATCCAGGTCTTTCTGACGCCTGATCACGGTCCGCGCTCGGCGATGCGACTGGAAAAACGCCGCAATCAGCTGCGCCTAGAGTGACGCACTGCGCGCGTCCTCGGCGTCGACCTGATCGGGATTCATCAGCAGGCGCCGCGGGGAACGCGTCCGTCGACGCTGCAGCGTGCGGCTCAAGGCCGTCTCCGCCCGCCTGGCCGCCTGCGAGATGGACGCGTACATGTCCGCGCTCAAGGCTTCGGCCACCACGGTCTGCCGGGGAATGGCTTCGATCACGATGCGGCAGCGCTTGTCGACCCCGCCTCGCTCACCATTGATGTCATCCATCCGCACCAGCACCTGGCCAATCCGCTCGCCGAAGCGGCTTTCGATCGCACGGAGATGGCGGGCGACTCGCGCTTCCATCGCCGGCGTGATTTCGAAGGGTCTTGCCTGCATATCAATTTGCATTGCCTACCTCATCAAGGGGGGTTCCAGGCCAATCTAGCAATGCTTTTTATTCGATAAAAGTCGATAATAAGTTATCTATTCGCAATATTTTATTGACTATTAACTTTCCTTCACCGCCCACCAAGACGTCCTGGAACCGATCCAGCAGACCACACCTTCGAGCCTCGACGTGCAGGAACGCGTGCTGGCGGCAGCCGGCGCCAAGCGCAACGGGCTTTGCAGCCGGACGCAAGTCTGCAATATTCCCAGACACCCAATATTGGCCATGAATCGGACCTGCGCTTATGTCAAACCCGCTGTTGCTGCAGCGCGACTCGGACATCCTGACCCTGACGCTCAACCGCCCGGATAGCCGCAATGCCGTGGACCGACCCACGGCTGAGAGGCTGACCCAGGCGCTCAGGGCATTCGATGCCGACGAGGAGCTCAAGGTCGCCGTGCTGACTGGCGGACCCGACTGTTTCTGCGCCGGCGCCGATCTGAAAGCCATCAGCCAGGCCCCGCAAAGAGCCAATCGTGTGGCTGCCGAGGGTGATGCGCCGATGGGACCGAGCCGCCTGCAGTTGTCCAAGCCGGTGATCGCGGCGATCAGCGGCCACTGCGTGGCCGGCGGATTGGAACTGGCGCTGTGGTGTGATCTGCGCGTGGTCGACAGCAGCGCTGTATTCGGAGTGTTCTGCAGACGCTTCGGCGTGCCGCTGATCGACGGTGGCAGCGTGCGCCTGCCCCGGCTGATCGGCATGAGCCGAGCCATGGACATGATTCTGACCGGGCGCGCGGTCAATGCGCAGGAAGCCCTGCACATCGGTCTGGCCAACCGTCTGGTCCCGGCCGGCGAAGCCCTGAACGCGGCTCAGAGCCTGGCCCGACAGCTCGCAGCCCTGCCGCAGACCTGCCTGCGCAACGACCGATACAGCGCCTATGCCCAGTGGGGTCTGGATGAGACTGCAGCAATGCAGCAGGAATTCAAACTGGGACAGCAAACCCTGGCATCAGGCGAAACGCTGGCCGGTGCCGGCCGTTTCAGTGCCGGCGCAGGACGCCATGGCCGCATAGACGAAAACTCGAGCTGAGCTGGCCCTACACCAGCACGCCCAAGCCCGGCTGGACGGTCTCGAAATGCGCAACGAGATGCACAGTCGAGAAATGGATTCGCTGTCAGCATTTCTGGGCCCCTTGCAGATGACGCCGGAGTTCCCGAAACAGGGCCCGGAAACCCCGCCCATGCGGCACACCAGCCCTTGGCGCACGGCCGCTGAGTGGCCGAGGGTATTCCTTGCGCGCCTGGACGAGTAGTGCTCGAAACTCTGGCGTGTCTGCGGCCGGATACAACTGCAGCCACTGCGCCAGTGCCTCCTCTTGCCTCATCAAGCGATCACGCCAGCGCTCGGCCGCATGCAGACAGCCGGTTTCTGCATCTCTCGCCGCCGCCCGACCGGCCAGTGCCTGGCGCCAGGGCTCGGTCTTGGCCCGACTCAAGAGCCCGGCCACACGCCGGATCTGGCGCCGCCGGGCCGCACGGGCACGCAGGCCTCGCAAATGCTCCAGCGCCTCGAGCAGCACCCCGTCGCCCACCAGGGCCTGCAGTTGCTCCGGTGACAAATCCAGCAGTTCCAGCGCCAGCGACTGCAGCGCCTGCCGGACGCGTTTGCGGCGGCTCTTGCTATCCTGTTCGCGTGCCGCCGGCGTGCTCACGATGGCCCTGGGCGCGCCGACTCCTGCGGCACACGCGCCACGCTCACGTCCTGATCCAGATTGCGACAATCCTCCATCCAGTGCTCCACACAGGTCGCCACGGGTTTGCTGCGCGGCAGCACGAAATAAAACTTGCGGCGCATATTGCGCTGCGGCAGTCGCAGGGGCACCAGATCGCCGCTGGCGAAATTGTTGCGCAGAACGATCTCGGACAGGCAGCCCACCCCAAGTCCCGCCTCCACGGCATTTTTGATCGCCTCGTTGTGCTTGAGCTGCATGTAAATGTTCATCTGCGGCAGTAGGGGCGCCATCACCCGATCGAAGGTATGGCGCGCGCCGGAGCCCGGCTCACGCAGGATCCAGGCGGCTTGCCGAATATCCTGCAGCGTGAGGCTCGGCTTGCGCGCCAGCGGATGTTGGGCGGAACAGAACACCACCAGTTCATCTTCCCGCCAGGGCAGCAATGCCAGGTCGCGATGCTGCAATTCCGCCTCGATCATGCCGACGTCGGCCTCATCATTGAGAACCTGCTCCGCCACCTGCGGAGAATTACCCACATTCAAGGCGATATCGGCCTGCGGATAACGGCGCAAGTAGCCTGCCATGACCCGGGTCGCGAGATAGTTGCCAATGGTGAAACTCGCCGCGACACGAATGTGACCGACTTCTTCGTGGCGCATCAGCAGCGTGTCCAGGGTCCTGGCCTGCTGCATCAGCGCCAGCGCTTCGCGGCGCACCGTATGCCCCATTGCACTGAGCAGCAGGCGCTTGCCGCGTCGCTCGAAAAGCTGCACCCCGTAGTGATGCTCCAGATTGAGCAGCGCATCGCTGGCGGCGGACTGCGACATGTGCAACTGCGCCGCGGCCTGCGCCACCGTGCGGTTCTGCGCGATGGCGAGGAAAATGGCGATCTGCCGCAAGGTGTATTTCATGAACCAGGAATCCGCCAAACATTAACCCATATCACAGATCAATACTAACGGAATATCCCGTTTTACATGTCAATGCATTGGCCTTAGGCTGGTGCCCTTTCAACATCCGAGACAGGCATGGCCACCCAAAAAGCAAGCAACGTTCATTGGCACGAAGGCGAGATCACCCGCGAACTGCGCAACGAGCGCAACGGCCATCGCGGCGCGACCCTGTGGTTCACCGGACTGTCCGGCAGCGGCAAGAGCACCATCGCGGTCGCCCTGGAAAGCGCCCTGTTCGAACTCGGCGTACACGCGTATCGCCTGGACGGTGACAATGTACGCCTGGGGATCAACAAGAACCTGGGATTCTCCGCCGAGGACCGCACCGAAAACATCCGCCGGATCGGTGAGGTGGCGAAACTCTTTGTCGATAGCGGCCAGATCGCCCTGAGCAGCTTCGTCAGTCCCTATCGCGCCGACCGCGACCAGGTGCGCGCCCTGCATGAGGCCTCCGGTCTGGATTTCGTGGAAGTTTACGTCGACTGCCCACTGGCCACCGCCGAAGAACGCGACCCCAAGGGTCTGTACCGTAAGGCGCGCGCTGGCGAAATCAAGAATTTCACCGGCATTGATGATCCCTATGAAGCCCCGCTTGAGCCGGAAATCCATCTGCGCACCGATCAGCTTGAATTGAATGATGAGGTCGAATTGTTGCTCTCGGCACTGCGTGAGCGCGGCATACTGAACCGCCAGGGAAACTGAAGATGATCAAGCCACACGGCTCCGAAACCCTGAATCCCCTGTACGTGGCGGATGACGCCGAACGCGGCGCGCTGCTCAAGGCGGCAGCCGAACTTCCGTCGATGTTGCTGAACTCCGCCGCGGCAGCGAATGCCGTCATGCTCGGCGCCGGCTATTTCAACCCCCTGCAGGGCTATTTGGATCTGCGCGACGCCCTGAGCGTGGCCAGCAGCATGCACACCGCTTCCGGCCTGTTCTTTCCGGTGCCGATCCTGAACATCAGCCAGGTGGCGGTCGAAGCCGGCCAGCGGATTGCGCTGCGCGATCCCAATGTCGATGGCGAACCGGTGCTGGCGATCATGGAGGTCGCCAACTGCGAAGCGGTCAGCGATGAGCAGATGCACGCCATGGCAGACAGCATATTCGGAACGCTCGATCCGCGACACCCCGGGGTGGCAACCTTTCTCGGCCTGGGACGCTACCTCGTCTCCGGCCCGATCCAGGTGCTGAACTTTTCCTACTTCGCCAGCGATTTTCCGGATACCTTCCGCACCGCGGTGGCAATCCGTGCCGAGATCGCGCAGCGCGGGTGGCAGAAGGTGGTGGCCTTCCAGACCCGCAACCCCATGCATCGCGCGCATGAAGAGCTCTGTCGCATGGCGATGACGGATCTGCATGCCGACGGCGTGCTGATCCACATGCTGCTCGGCCAGCTCAAGGCCGGCGACATCCCGGCCGAGGTGCGCGACGCCGCGATCCGCAAGATGGTGGAACTCTATTTCCCAGAGAACACCGTGATGATTGCAGGCTATGGCTTCGACATGCTCTATGCCGGCCCGCGCGAGGCGGTGCTGCACGCCCTGTTTCGCCAGAACTGCGGCTGCAGCCATCTGATCGTTGGTCGTGACCACGCCGGTGTCGGCGACTATTACGGCGCCTTTGATGCACAGAGCATTTTCGATACGCAGGTCCCGGCCGACGCCCTTGAAATCAAGATTTATCGCGCCGATCACACGGCCTACAGCAAGAAGCTGAATCGGGTGGTGATGATGCGGGACGCACCCGACCATACGCCGGAAGATTTTGTCCTGCTGTCAGGCACCAAGGTCCGCGAAATGCTCGGCCAGGGCATCGCCCCGCCGCCGGAGTTCTCTCGACCTGAAGTCGCACGCATTCTCTCCGACTATTACCAGCACGCCGCCAAGGCCTGAGTCCAAGCCATGCACTACGATGTATTTAACGGCGATGCCGATGGCATCTGCGCGCTGCTGCAGCTGCGCCTGCAACAGCCACTGAGCAGCCAGCTGGTGACCGGCGTGAAGCGCGAGATCGCCTTGCTGTCCCGCATCAAGCCCCAGCCGGAGGACCAGATCACCGTGCTGGATGTCAGCATGGACAAGAACAAGACTGCGCTGATCGATTGCCTGGCCACCGGAGCCCAGGTGTTCTATGCCGACCATCACGCGCCGGGCGACATCCCGCAGCATCCGGGCCTGACCGCGCTGATCGACGAATCGCCAACGATCTGTACGGCCGCAATCATCGATGTCCACTTGCAGGGCGCACAGCGCGCCTGGGCGGTCACCGGCGCGTTCGGCGACAATCTCAAGGGCACGGCTCTCGCCCTGGCCAAACCACTGGATCTGGCGCCTGCGGATCTGGCTGCGCTTGAGGAACTCGGTGTCGCGATCAACTACAACGGGTATGGCCCGACCCTGGACGATCTACATTTCGATCCCGCCGATCTGTACCGCAGCCTCCTGGCGGCCGGCGACCCTTTGAGCTACGTCCGCGACTCACCGGATTTCCGGATCCTGCGCGCTGGCTATGCCAGCGACATGGAGCAGGTCAACGCCTTGCAAGCGGCGGAATCCACATCGCGCAGCGCGGTATTCCTCCTGCCCGATGAAGCCTGGGCCCGGCGGGTCAGCGGCGTTTTCGGCAATGACCTGGCCAGCAAACACCCGGATCGGGCGCATGCGGTCCTCACCCGCAAGCACGGCGGCAGCTATCTGGTCAGCGTACGGGCGCCTTTGAATGACCGTCGCGATGCCGCAACCCTGTGCAGCCAGTTTCCCACCGGCGGCGGGCGTGCCGGTGCGGCAGGCATCAACGACCTGCCCGCAGACCAGTTCGATGCCTTCGTGGCGGCCTTCAAACAGACCTACGCCTGAGCGGGGACCCGGCCACGCCGGCCCCATGTCGACTCCGGCCGATCTGCCAGAATCCGCAGCCCGCGGGAACACAGGCACCCTGGACGCAAACCTCGGCCGGCCAGTGCGTCCGGGCTTCAGCCCATGAGCTTTCCTGTTGTTTGCGCGGTCAGCGGCCACGGGTTCGGCCACTTCGCCCAGCTCGCGGCGGTGATGAACGCACTGCATCGGCTACGCCCTGATCTGGAAATACTGATTGTGGGCGCGGTGCCGGCGACACTGCCAGCAGGCCGGCTCAGCGCTCCCTGGCGCCTGGCCCGGGTCGAACTGGACGTGGGCCTCGTCATGCATGACCCCTTGCGCGTGGACGTGGCAGCCACCCGCCAAGCCCTGCAAGGGCTGCACGCCAGACGCGAAGCCATGATCCGTCGGGAAATGACCCGACTGCAGCAGGAACGCCCCCGCTTCCTGCTTGCCGACATTCCCTATGTTTCGCTGCAGGCGGCCAGACGCTGTGGGGTGCCGGCGATCGCGCTGGCCTCCCTGACCTGGGATCAGGTCTGTACGGCGTATTTCCCGGCCGAGGATGCGCAGGTGCAAGGCTGGTTGGAGCAGATGCGCAGCGACTACCGCTGCGCCGATCTGGCCTTGCTGCCTGAGCCGGCATTGGCCGGAGAAACTTTCGCCCACATCCAGTCGATTCCGCCAGTGGCCAGCTGTGGCCGGTGCGATCGCGAGGGCCTGCGCAAGGCCCTGGGCTTCGCTGACGACGATCAGCGCGCCGTGGTACTGGTGAGCCTGGGCGGGATCGCCCAGCCCCGGTTTCCCTGGCATGCCCTGATCCAGGACAGCCGCATGCACTGGCTCAGCGATGCGCCTGCCACGCCGGCGGCCGGCACCCTTCGACATCTTCCTCAGGCCCTGCCCGACTGGAATTTCTCCGATGTGCTGGCTTCGGTTGACGCCATCGTCGGCAAACCCGGCTATGGCATGGTGGTGGAAGCCGCTGCAGCCGGCATCCCCTATCTTTACGTCCGTCGCGGCCTGTTCGCCGATGAAGCGCCGATCTGCGACTGGCTGGCCCGGCACGGGCGCAGCCAGGAACTGAGCACGACGGAGTTCGCGCGCGGCGACTGGGTAGAGCACCTGGAAACCCTGATGGCCCGACCCGCCCCGGCCAGACCCCAGGTCAACGGCGCCGAGCTTGCGGCCCAACTGCTGACACGGCGTTACCCCTGAGTGGTTCCACCGTGATCCCCGCCAGCCTGGGCGCGATAGGCACTGGGACTGATGCCGCCCTCACGCCGAAACGCACGGGTGAAGTTCGCCGCATCGGTATAGCCCAGTTCATGGGCGATCCGGGTGATGGGCCGTTCGGAGTTCCGCAGCAGTTCACAGGCCCTGTCGAAGCGGATCTGCCGCGACAAGACCCGGAAGCTGACGCCCTCACGCTGCAAATGCCGGTCAAGCGTGCGCGGCGACAGATTCAGCGCATGCGCCAGTTCGACCAGCGTCGGCATGCCATGACTGGCCTCACGCAGCACCATGCGGGTCCAGTCGGCCACCTGCCGGCCGGCGACCACCGCCCGTACCAGTTCATTGCAGCGCGATTCGGCCATTTCCAGCGCCGCCGGATCGGCCAGGGCCAAAGCATGGCCGGCGACGGAAGCAGGAAACACCAACCTCAGCCCAGGCTGCAGGGCGGCCTCGAAATGGACGCGAGCCTGCCTGAGTTCGGCGTAGCGCTGCACATGGGCCGGTTCTTCGATTGACAGATAGATCGCATGATCCGGCATCTGCCCCTGCAGCAGTTCCCGCACTTCGAAGTGCACGGCCACCGCAATCGCCTCCAGATGCAGATTCAGGCACAGGCGAGACATCGGCGCGACCGGCGTGAACATCAATTCCATGTGCCGACCATTACAGGCATAACGCATGCGAAACATCGGCAGGATCAAGCGGAAAAAGCGCGCCGCCAGGCGCAGCGCATACCCCAGATCCGGGCTGCTGAGGATGCCGAATCCGACCATGCTGTGTGAACTCAGCTTCAGCACCCGTCCCAAATCCAGTGCCAGATCGGTATGTCCGGTCAGGCGCATGCCTTCGGCCACCAGCGCATCAACCTGAGTAAGGCTCAGGCTGGCATCCGGGCGCAGCAAATACTCCACACTCAGCCCCAGGGCTTCAAGCAAGCCGTCCAGGCCGATTCCGCGACGCAACCAGATCTCGCCGACACGGGCGTAATACCGGGCGGGAATGCGCATTTCGCGACTGGGCAAGGATAAACGTGGCATCCGATTACTGTCTTGAAATGACAGGACATTGTCAATAAATGACAAGCCGGCGAAGCGCTATACTCGGACAATGTCAGCCGATCCTCACAAGCAAGCGGATCGAAGGCCGCTTCGATTCGACTCCACAGGAGCATGGACATGACGACACAGGCCATTTCGGCCGCTGCCAGCTGGCACGACGGCAAGCGTTTCCTCTGGCTACTCAGCCCCCTGATTCCGATCCTCGGCCTGACCAGCCTCGCCCTGTTCCAGTTCACCGGCCTGAGCCTGTTCGCCTGGGGTGGGCCGATCCTGGTCTACGGCCTGATTCCCCTGCTCGACCGCCTGGTGGGGACCGACTCCAGCAATCCGCCGGAATCGGCGGTCGGCCAACTGGAGGATAACCGCTATTACCGCCTGATCGTCTATGCCTACATCCCGACCCAGTTCATTCTCACCATCTGGGCGGCCTGGCTCGTGGCACAAGGTGGCCTGTCGAACTTGCAACTGGTAGGCCTGATCTTTACCACCGGCGCGATCAATGGCATTGCGATCAATACCGCACACGAACTCGGCCACAAGAAGGCCGCCATCGATCGCTGGCTGGCCAAGCTGACCCTGGCACCGGTGGCCTACGGTCATTTCTACATCGAGCACAACAAGGGCCACCACAAGAATGTGGCCACCCCGGATGACCCGGCCAGTTCGAAAATGGGCGAGACCTTCTGGGCCTTCCTGCCGCGCACCATGATTGGCAGCATCCGATCCGCCTGGCAGATCGAGAAGCAGCGCCTGAGCCGGATCGACAAGAGCGCCTGGTCGTTGCAGAACCACAACCTGCAGGCCTGGTCCCTGACCCTGCTGCTGTTCGGCGGCTTGAGCCTGTGGCTGGGCCCGGCGATCTTGCCGTTCCTGCTGCTGCAGGCCTTCTTCGGCGCCTCCTTGCTGGAGGTCATCAATTACATCGAACACTACGGCCTGCTGCGGCAGAAAGACGCCAGCGGTCGCTATGTCCGCTGTGCGCCCGAGCACTCCTGGAACAGCAATCATGTCGTGACCAATCTGTTTCTGTATCAACTGCAACGGCACTCCGACCACCATGCCAACCCGACACGGCGCTTCCAGGCCCTGCGGCATTTCGATGACAGCCCCCAGCTTCCATCGGGCTACGCCTCGATGCTGATTCCGGCCTATCTGCCCTGGCTCTGGTTTCGCCTCATGGACCCCTTGCTGATCAAGCATTACCAGGGCGATTTGAGCCGCGCCAATCTTTACCCACCCAAACGTGAAGAATTGCTCGCCCGCTCACGCGGCTCAAACCCCGCCCCGGTTCAGACCGACAGCGCAGCCACGCCCGGCCAGGCCACGATGTCAGCGCAGCCGGCCGAGCCCGCACAACGCTTCGAATGCACCGACTGCGCATATGTTTACGATGAAACCCTGGGCTGCCCGGCCGAGGGATTTCCGGCCGGTACGCCCTGGGCTGCCATTCCCGACGACTGGCCCTGCCCCGATTGCGCGGTGCGAGAGAAAATCGATTTCAGGCCACTGCCCAGCCGCAGCGACTGAGCCTGCGTCGGCAGCCTTGCCGCCGGTGGGGGCACGCGGCCTTGCCCCGCAGTGGCGGACCTGCCGACGCGCCCCCGGTCAAGGCGCGGTCCGTTCAAGCTCGGATTGCGCCGCCGGGCTTTGCGGCCAGGGCATCGCAGCTTCAAGTTCATAGGCGATTTCCAGCAGACGGGCTTCCTGTCCCCGGTCCGCGGAAAAATGGATGCCGATTGGCAGGCCGGCCGCCGAGCGCGCCAGCGGCAGACTGATGGCCGGGGTGCCGCAGACATTGTCTGCAGGGGTAAACGCCGCATAGCGGCGCAGGCGCTGCATGGCCAGAGCAAAGGGCAGATCGGGCTGCAACAGCCCCAGTTTCATCGGTGGCTGCCCGAGCGTGGGCGAGAGCAGCAGATCATAGGATCGGGTCAGCCGCCGATAGTCCCCATAGGCGCGCTTCTGCCGCCACAGCGCCGCCGGAAAGCCGCCCGCATTGCTCCGAAAATGGCGGGCCAACTGCCAGGTCAGTGGCTCCAGCGCCCGCGCCTCGAAGCCCCGGGCCACCGTCAGCGGACCGGCCCAGGCCAGCGCGGCCGCCAGGAAACTCCAATAGAGCAGAAAATCATCCGCACGCTGCACGGTCAGCGGCGAGGCCATCTCTTCCACATGATGCCCAAGCGCGGCGCAGACTCCGGCCACTTTCTCCACCGCAACGACGCAGTCCGGATGCGCGGCCTCGCCATCCGGCAGGCGGCTGAAAAAACCGATGCGCAACCGGGTTCGTCCGGGCCCTTCGATCAGGCCAATCGGCGGCAATGCGGGGGCACGATACAGCCCCTCCATCGCGGCGAGAAAATGGGCCGTATCGCGCACGCTGCGACTGAGGATGCCATCGGCGACGATGTTGATCGGCAGGGCCCTGGCCATCGGATTCACCGGCCAGCGCCCACGACTGGGCTTCAAGCCCACCAGTCCGCAACAGGCCGCCGGGATGCGGATCGAACCACCGCCATCATTGGCATGGGCGATGGGGACGGCGCCCGCCGCCACGAGGGCCGCCGAGCCACCCGATGAACCGCCGGCCGAATGCTGCATCTGCCAGGGATTGCGCACCGGCGGCGCGCAACTGAATTCCGTGGTGGCGGTCAGCCCAAACTCCGGCAAACGGGTCTTGCCGAGCAGATTCAGACCCAGGGCACGGAACTGCGTCACCAGTGGAGCATCCTGATCGGCCGGCCGGGCAGGTAATGCGCGCGAGCCATGCCGACTGGCCAGACCGGCCATGTCCAGGTTGTCCTTGATCAGGGCCGGCACCCCGGCAAATGCCGGACCAGCGTTTGCCGCCACGCCGTCCGCCCGGCTGGCCAGAGCCTGATCGAAGCATTCAGCACTGAGCGCCTGCAGCGGCGCCGCCGCCCGGATGCGGGCGATCGCCGCCTGCGTCACTTCGGCCGGACTCACCTGCCCGCTGCGCAAGGCGGCGGCAATCGCGGTGGCATCTTCGCTCCCGATGGCGTCATCGGTGATCACGCTGAGTGTGTTCATCATGTCTCCATGCTAAAGGATTCGACGCTTCACGTCCGTCTTCTGCTGCGCTTGTGCACACCTGTCTTTACATCTGTCTTTACATTTGTCCTTTCAGCTCCCATACTGCGCTCTCCATTTGCCTCGCCCTGCCCATTGCGGCCCCCCTAACATGTCCTATCCACCCTCCATCACCGCAGCTCAGCCCTGGACCTCCCGGCTGCTGAATTCAGCCTGGCTGGATGGCCATGCATTGAACTTCTTCCTCGAGCAGATCAACCCGCTGTGGTCCTTGCTCGAAACCCGCGCCCGCGTCATCGAGGTGATCGATGAAAACCATGACACCCGTTCTCTGGTGCTGGCGCCGGGATGGGGCTGGAAGCCTTTTGTTCCCGGCCAGCACATCGGCGTCTGTGTGGAAATCGAGGGGGTGCAGCACCGGCGCCGCTACTCCATTTCCAGCGCGCAAACCGCGCATTCACGCGCCCCGATCACCATCACGGTCAAGCGTGAGTCGGGCGGCAAGGTCTCGAACTACCTGCATGACCGCATACGCCGCGGCGATGTGCTGGCCCTGGCACCGCCTGCCGGCGACTTCGTGTTGCCGCCGCAGGCGCCCGACCGCCTCCTGCTGCTGGCGGCCGGCAGCGGCATCACACCAATCATGGCGCAGCTGCGCGCCTGGTTGCAGCAGGACCACCGTGCACCGGTCATCCTGCTGCACTATGTGCGCAGCGTAGCCGACCGCATTTTCGCTGCGGAACTGGAAATCCTGCAGCAGCAACACCCGCAGCTTGAGGTGCATTGGTGCTTTGAGGACGACCCGACTGGACGCGGCCGCTTCACCCCGCAACAGTTGCAGCAGCTTGTGCCCGACTACCGTGATCGCCACGTCATGCTATGCGGCCCGGCAGGATTCATGGCCGCAGTGCGCCAGCACTGGCAGTCACAGCACTTGAGCGATCAGTTGCAGTTCGAATCCTTTGGTGGCGTGCCGACGCTGGCGCACGCGAGCGCCGCTGGCACTGGCCAGACCGCCGAAATCACGCTGAGTCAGCGACGCCGCCAG
Source organism: Oceanococcus sp. (assembly GCA_041619555.1). Classification (GTDB taxonomy): domain Bacteria; phylum Pseudomonadota; class Gammaproteobacteria; order Nevskiales; family Oceanococcaceae; genus Oceanococcus. Next base: position 58,608 of record JBFKDQ010000022.1, read on the forward strand.
CTCAAGGCCAGCACCGGCGAGTCGCTCCTCGAAGCACTGGAGGCGGCCGGCGAAAGCCCTGACTATGGCTGCCGCCAGGGCATCTGCCAAAGCTGTCGCTGCCGCAAGACCCAGGGCAGCGTGCGCAACCTGCTCACCGGCACGGTTTCGCGCGAACCCGAAGTAGACATCCAGCTGTGCATTAGCGCGGCCGAATCTGACCTGATTCTGGCCTACTGACCCCCAATCGAACCCGATCTTGGACGAATTTTCACCATGCAAACAAACGCTTCCAGCCGGGTCCTGAGCCCGGAACAGGAAACCGCGCTGGCCGAGGAACTGGACCAGCTCAAGCACCGAACCCTGCAGAAACTGGGCAGCGAGGATGCCCGCTACATCCGCCGCGTGGTGCGCTGCCAGCGCTTCACCGCCCTCGGCGGACGCCTGCTGCTGTTCTTCGGCTTCAATCCGCTGACCTGGCCCCTGGGCATTCTCGCCCTGGCGAGTGCCAAGATTCTGGAAAACATGGAGATCGCACACAACGTGATGCATGGCCAGTACGACTGGATGAATGATCCGCGGTTGAATTCGCAAACCTACGAATGGGACATCGTCGGCACGGCGGACAACTGGCGCAAGACGCACAACTTTGAACATCACACCCACACCAACATCCTCGGCCTGGACGGCGACCTGGGCTATGACATCACCCGCATCAGCGATCGTCAGCGCTGGCATCCGGCCTTTCTGCTGCAACCCCTGTACAACGTCATTTTCGCCCTGCTGTTCCAGTGGGGCGTGGCGCTGCAGGACATCAAGCTGGGACGTTACGTGCTGCGCAAGCGGCCGTGGTCGGAGGCGGCGACCAAACTGCGCCCCATTGCTCGAAAGTCCGCATTCCAGCTCGCCAAGGACTACCTTTTTTTCCCGCTGCTCGCCGGCCCCAATTTCGTCGCCGTCCTGATCGGCAACCTGATCGCCAATGGCCTGCGCAACCTCTGGACTTACAGCATCATCCATTGCGGCCATTTCCCCGCCGGAGTGCGCATCTATACGCGCGAGGAATGTCGTCAGGAAAGCCGGGGGCACTGGTATGCCCGGCAAATGAACGGATCGGCCAACCTGGAAGGCAGCCGTCTGTTCCATATCTTGAGCGGCCACCTCAGCCACCAGATCGAGCACCCTCTATTTCCCGACATTCCGGCTCGCCGTTACCCGGAAATGGCCCCCGAGGTGCGGGCCATCTGCCGGCGATACGGTCAGCACTACAACAGCGGCTCTTTCTTCCGGCAGTTCGGCAGCGTCATCGGCAAGTTCTGCCGTTATGCCCTGCCCCGTCGCGGCGCCCTGGCTGCAGGCTGAGGTGCTCGAGCGTCGGCCCGCCGTCGG
>JBFKDQ010000023.1:0-59431 GCA_041619555.1 Oceanococcus sp.
CCGCCCCCGCAAGCGCCGATGGGCATCCGCACCAGGAGTCTGGTGAAAAACTCCCGCGCGATGTGAATTGGCTCGCACTCGTCCTCCATTGACGCCCATAAATCATTGGTTTTACTTAGTGGCGACTGGTGTTCAAGAGCACGCGGGGGGCATCAATATGAATTCTTCACCACCCTTCTAAAGCAAACCTCCGACATCAGCCGAACAACTCGGAGTGAGAGCAAATCCTGACCAACCGAAGTGTTCTGTCGTCAGGCTTGGAGTAGATCAACAGCAGGTCGGGCTTGATGTGCAGTTCTTGGTATCCGGACCAAACACCGGAGAGCTGGTAGTCTCGATACGGGGGGTCGCTTAGCGACACATCGCCCGCCAGGTCGGAAACGATCGATTTCAGCCACCCATCGAGTTTGCGGAATTTGGGATTTCGTTTCGCTTTGCGATAGTCCCGTTTCAACTGGGATGCGTATTCAATCGTCCTCATTGAGCTGATCAAACAGGCTATCTATATTCTCAGCGCGGTGACCATGTCCAGCCTCCAGCTCATTGACGGCCTCCTGGGTTAAGGCGTTGGGGACCCTCAACTCGAAAGGCAACCGCTGCTCGGCGCTGATTCTCGCGAGGTAGACGCGAACGGCCGTGGATAAATCCAGCCCCATGGCTTCGAGCGCCTGAATTGCTTTCGCCTTCGTTTCGTCGTCCACCCGGACGTGGATTGTGCTTGTGCTCATGCCTGATCTCTTCGCAGCGTGCAACACATTGTAACACGCGTTTGTGAAGTTCTTATCAAGGTCTGCCATGCGCCCGAAACAGACCGTGCTGAAGTGCCCAGTTGCCCGCCCTGCGCTGACGGGTTCGTAGGATCAACCGATCAATTTCAGTGCCATCACCAATCATGGATCACCGCGTCTTGGTTGCGGGCTGGCAGCATGTCCACAAAACCCCGAAATCAGCTTCGTCGACCGTTAAGCCCATGCCATGGTGAACGCCGTGATCGGATGAGTGACCCTTGCTGCTCAGCCACCTCGCCAGAACGGGCGGTGACTGCCTATTGATCGGGAAACCCACTCAGGCGGCACGGACACCGGGATGGTCGGCTGGCTTGGCGGCATGCAAGCCACGCCGAGGCGCGGTGGGCCAGCTTCGGAACGCCTCAAGATTCATCCACCTGATTCACCCGCCTGATTCATCCACCTGCCCCAACGCGGTGGCCAGCGCCTGCTCGATCTCGGCATAACGGAACTGGAAACCCTGTTCCAGCGCATGCTGCGGCAGGATCCGCTGGGAGCCCAGCAGCAGGCTGCTCATCTCGCCCAGCAGCAGGCGCAGAACGAAGGCCGGCACCGGCAGCAAGGCGGGACGATGCAACACACCCCCCAGGGCACGGGCGAAATCCCGATTGCGCACCGGCTCCGGCGCCACCGCGTTGTAGACCCCGGCATACTTCGCATCATCCAGCGCGCTCAAGATCAGATTCAACAGATCCGCCAGCGCGATCCAGCTCATCCATTGCCGGCCGTGGCCGATCGGACCACCGAGACCTAGCCGGAAGGCCGGCAGCATGCGCCGCAGCGCGCCGCCCCGCGGCCCTAGCACCACGCCAATGCGCAGGATCACCCGGCGGATGTCGGCCGGCAGATCCAGCGCCGCCTCCCAGTCACGGCACAGTCGGGAGGCGAAATCATGACCGGCTGCGGCGCTTTCATCCACCGGCGTTTCGCCGGTTTCGCCGTAATAGCCGATCGCAGAGGCGGACACAAAAACCTGCGGCGGGCTTTGCAGCTGCCGCACCCATTCGCAGAGTAAAGCGGTGGTTTCCAGACGACTGCCGCGCAGCTCCTGCTTGCGTGCGGCGGTCCAGCGGCCACCGGCGATATCCGCACCGGCCAAGTTGATCACCGCCCGGCAGGCCCTGAGCTGGGCAAGCTCGGAATAGGCCAGCACGCTGGCGCCATGATGCGTTTCACCGCTGCCGGAACGACTCAGCACCAGCACGCTGTAGCCCCGGGCGGTCAGCGCCTGCACCAGGGCGCTGCCGATGAAACCACGGCCGCCGCAGATCACCACCGTATCCTGATGAGTCCTGGTCCCAGAACCCGTTACCACACCTGCTGCCTCATTCATTCCTGTCATCCTCCGATCCGTGTGACTTGACCGCCAGCCCAGCAGCCATCAGATACCTCGCGTCGATCACTTGCAAGACCGCAGCCCTGCACTCAGGCCTTCAAGGACGCTGAATTGCACGCGGTCATCGCGCACGGGCCGAACAGGGTCCGGCACCGTCAGTAATCCACCGGCTTGCCCGCCCAGTCGAAGAACAGATGTTCTGTGGGCTCACGCCGCCTGGCCAGCAGTTCGGCAAACTGCTGGGCCGCCCGCGCCGGACTGAACAATTTTTCTGCCGGCACATTGGCCTGGAACGGCCGCGACAGCGCCGAATCCACGGTGCCGGGATGAAACAGGGTGAGCACACAGTGCGGATGACTGCGCCTGAGTTCCGCCGCCAGGCTGGTGAATCCCATGTTCAGGGCGGCTTTGGAACAGCGATAGCTGTACCAGCCTCCGAGGCGATTATCGGCAATGCTGCCGACCCGCGCGGAAATGGCCGCCACCTGGGTTGGCTGCTGCCGTGGCAGCAGCGGCAACAAGGCCCGGATCAGCAGCAAGGGCCCCAGGGCATTGACCTGCATCAAGGCCAGAAAGCTCTGCGCCTCCAGATCACGCAGCCGGCGCTCGGGCCGCAGCCGATCGCCATGCAACTGGCCGCTGCAGATCAGCACCGTATCCAGCGTCAACGCCTCGGCTTGAAGCCGCGCCTGCAAGACCGCCGCGGCATCCTCGATTGACCGCGGATCGGCCAGATCCAGTTGCAGCCAGGACAGCGCGGGATCGGGCGGCGCGGCCGGCGGCGGCTGCCGGCTGCTGGCAAAAAGTCGCGCCTTGCCGGCCACCCCCTGCGCCAGCATGGCGGCGCCGATGCCGCCGCTCGCCCCGACGATGAGCGCCGCCGAACCGGTGCTCATCGCCAGCGCGGCCCGATCTGCCGGGCCAGCGGCCGCAATCTGCCCCTGAGTCCTGCCTGCCGGGTCCAATCTGCTGTCAACATGTCTGTGCCCTGGATGCTGCCATCTTGGTCATCCTACGCCGGCCAGACCCGGATGGACTGCGAACTCAGGCAAAATGGCCGGCCTGCATTCTCTGCAAGACGAAACATCATGAGCTTAAGCATTTATCTCTCCGGCGAAATTCACACCGATTGGCGCGACCGCATCGCCGCCGGCATCAAGGCCGCCGGACTGGACATCCGGCTCACCCAACCGGTCACCGATCACGCTGCCAGTGACGCCGCCGGCGACCTGCTCGCCCCGGCCAGCGAGGGCTATTGGCGCGATCACAAGTCCGCCGGCGTCAATGCGCTGCGCACCCGACATCTGATCCAGCACTGCGATCTCGCGGTGATCCGCTTTGGCGACAAATATCGGCAATGGAATGCCGCTTTCGATGCCGGTTTCTGCGCCGCGCTGGGCAAGCCCTACATCAGTCTGCATGACGAGAGCCTGGTGCATGCACTCAAGGAAGTGGATCAGGCCGCGCAGGCCTGGGCGCAGACTCCGGAGCAGGTGGTCGAGCTGTTGCGCTATATCAGCAGCGACATGCCTGCCGCAGGCTGATGCGGGCGATCCCGGTGCTGTGGCGACGCCGGCTGCGGCACCTGCATCGCGGCCTGGGTCTGATCCTGAGCCTGCAGTTGCTGTTCTGGATCGGCGGCGGCCTGGTCATGAGCATCCTCAACATTGACGCCGTACGCGGCAGCGATCAGCGCAACACGCCACCTCCGGTACCGCTGGATCCGGCCCAGGCCTATCTGTCGCCCGGCGAACTGATCCGCCAGCAGGCGCCGGTCACCAGCCTGCGCCTGGGCCGTCTGCTCGAGCGGCCGGTCTATATCGCCCGCAATGCCGAAGGCGCACGCCTGTTCGATGCGGCCAGCGGCGAAGCGCTTTCACCGCTGTCCGCAGAACTGGCCCGCCAGATCGCACGCGCGGATTTCAGCGGCGCGGCCACCATCTCCGCCGTGCACTGGATCGGCAAGGATGACGCGGGCAGCGAGACGCGTGGCCGAGAACTGCCCTTGTGGCGTGTCGATTTCGCGGATGCGCGCAGCACGCGGCTCTACATCTCCCCGCGGACCGGCGAGGTGGTGGCCCGCCGCAATCAGCTCTGGCGTATCTTCGATTTCGTCTGGATGCTGCACATCATGGACTACCGCGCGCGGGAGGACTTCAATCATCCGCTGCTGACCGGCTTTGCCGCCACCGCCCTGGCCTTTGTTCTCAGCGGCCTGCTGATGCTGCTGGTGCACCGCAAGCGCCCGCAGTCACCACGCCGCATGCAGGGGAGCAACGCGCCTTAGAACGCACGCACCCGCGCCTTGCGGCCCTTGATTCCGCCTTCCCGCAAACCGCGTATCGCCCTGCCCAGCACCTCGGCGCTCACCGCCACATAGGCGCGGGTCGCGAATAGATCGATCTGCCCGACTTCGTCCGCACTGAGGCCGGCCGTTCCGGTCAGGGCGCCGAGGATGTCACCCGGGCGCAGCTTGTCGCGCCGCCCGGCATCGATCACCAGCGTACGCATGGACGGCGGCGGCAATGGCCGGGCGCCGCGCGCCGGCGGAATTTCCGCCCAGCTCACCTCAAGGCCCTGCGCCCGCTCCAGCTCCAGCACGCGAGGCTGCTCACGCGAGGCCACCAGGGTGAGGGCCAGGCCACGCTCACCCGCCCGCCCGGTGCGACCGATGCGATGCACATGGATATCCGCATCCGCCGGTAGTTCATAGGCCAGCACCATCGGCAAGGCTTTGATGTCCAGGCCGCGGGCGGCGACATCGGTGGCCACCAGCACCCGGCAGCTGCCATTGGCGAAGCGGACCAGGGCCTCCTCCCGCTCGCGCTGGTCCAGGTCGCCATGCAGGGCCAGCACCGGCACGCCGGCCTCGTTCAGCGCGGCCTGCAGGCTGCGCACGTCCTGGCGGGTATGGCAGAAGATCAGGCAGCTTTCCGGCTGCCGCGCATTGAGCAAGCGCAAGACCGCGGCGGGCTTGTCGGCGGGCTCGACCCGGTAAAAACACTGCTCGATCACGCTGGCGACATGGGTGGCCGCCACCGTCACCGTCGCCGGATCGCGCTGGAAACGCCGGCTCAGATCCTTGATCTGCTCGGGATAGGTTGCCGAAAACAACCAGGTCCGGTGCGGGCGGGACACCTGCCCGAGAATGCGCTCGACCGCATCGAGAAAACCCATGTCGAGCATGCGATCAGCTTCATCAAGCACCACCGTCTGCAGATCATTCAGATTCAGGGCCTCACGTTTGAGCAGATCCTCGATGCGCCCCGGCGTGCCCACCACCACATGCGGCTCATGTTTCAAGGAGGCCAGCTGCGGCCGGATCGAAATCCCGCCGCACAGGCTCAGTACCTTGATGTTGGGGATGAATCGCGCCAGCGCGCGCAGTTCCTTGGCGACCTGATCGGCCAGCTCCCGGGTCGGGCACAGCACCAGGGATTGCACCCGGACCTGCTCCGGCTCCAGGGCATTGAGCAGGGCCAAACCGAACGCCGCGGTCTTGCCGCTGCCGGTCTTGGCCTGGGCCAGCACATCGCGGCCCTGCAGCATCAGGGGCAGGGCCTGGGCCTGGATCGGCGTCATCTGCTGATAGCCGAGCACATCGACGCCCTGCAGCAAGGCGGCGGACAGTTCCAGTTCGTTAAATGAGTTCATCCGCCATTATCCCGGATCTGACCGCGTCCGGTACGATCGCAGGCAGACAGCCGTTCGCAATCTCTGCAATACTGCCGATCATGACTGCAATGACCACCCTCCAGGACACCCCCAATCTCGCCGTATTCTGCGATTTCGAAAACATTGCCCTGGGCGCGCGGGATGCGCATCAGGCCGCCTTCGATATTTCCAAGGTGCTTGAGCGACTGCTGCTCAAGGGCTCGATCGTGGTGAAAAAAGCCTATTGCGACTGGCAGCGTTATGCCGATTTCAAACGCGGCATGCACGAGGCCGCTTTCGAGCTGATCGACATTCCCCATGTCCGCCAGTCCGGCAAGAATTCCGCCGACATCCGCCTGGTGGTCGATGCCCTGGACCTGTGCTACACCAAAGCCCATGTCGATACCTTCGTGATCGTTTCCGGTGATTCGGATTTTTCCCCGCTGGTCAGCAAACTGCGCGAGAACAACAAGAACGTGATCGGGGTTGGCGTGCGCAATTCGACCTCCGACCTGCTCACCGCGAACTGCGATGAATTCATCTTCTACGATGACCTGGTGCAGTCGGAGAAAAAACGCCGGCGCCGCGGCAAGGCGAAAAAACAGGGCGATCCGCGGCAGGAACTGTTCGATCTGGTGCTGGAAACCCTGGATGCGATCATTGCCGAGCGCGATGACCCGGACAAGATCTGGGGCTCGATGATCAAGCAGACCCTGAAACGCCGCAATCCCGGCTTCAGCGAATCGGCCTATGGTTTCGGCGCTTTCAGCGAGGTGCTCGAAGCCATGCGCGAGGAGAAAATCCTGCAGTTGAAACGCGATGATCGCTCCGGCGGCTTCCTCATCACCCACGCCGAAAAAGCCTGAGCCAGGCGAGCGGTCCGGGCCGCTCCCGGGCCACCCCTAGGCCACCCCCAGGCCGCTCCCAGGCCGGAACTCAGGCCAGCACCACGACCACCACCCCGCCGATGGAAATTCCGGCGCCCAGCCATTGCCGCAGGGTCAGACGCTCCTTGAGCCAGACCCGCGCCAGCAGCAGGGTGGCCACCGCGGCGGACTCATTCAGCACTGCGGCCACCGCCGCGGACGCATATTTGTACCCTGCCAGCCACATCAGCATCGCCACATAGGTGCCGATGAACGCGGAGGCAATGATCGTCGGCCAGTGCTGCGGACGACGGTACTGTTGCCAGAGCTCGGCGGCCGAGCCCCGCAGCGCCACCAAAACCAGCATCGAGCCCAGGCCGCCGATCATGCGCAGCATCACCACCCACAGAAAGGATTCGGACTCCAGGGCCGGCTTGACCATGACGATTCCGGCCGCCATCACGAACATGGCCAGAGCCGCCAGCAGGAAGCCCTGACCGGCTTCTGCCCGGGAATGGCTCGCATAGACCAGCGCCCCCGGCCAGCTCGCCATCAGCACGCCCCCGACCACCAGGGCCATGCCCCCCCATTGCCAGCCCAGCAGGCCCTGGCCCAGAAACAGGGCGGCCAGAAACACCACCCAGGGACTGTACATGGTGCCGGCAATGCCCATCCGACTCGCGCCCAGAAGATTCAGGGCGCGGAAATACAGGGTGTCGCCCAGACCGATGCCCAGCACGCCGCTCAATAGGCACAGCCACACCGTGGCCACCGGCATCTGCGGCAGGCCGGCCCCCTCGATGACCAGGATGGTCGGGATCAGCAAGGCCACCATCAGGGCATTCTTGAACAGATTCAGCGCGAACGGCGGCAGGCGTTCGCCCGCCTTTTTCGACAGGATGACCGCCAGCGCCCAGGCCAGCGCGCAGGCCAGGGAAAAGAATTCGCCAAGTCCCATTCAGTGTTGGCTCAGACCCGCTGCGGCCTCGGCCACGCCATCGCGGGCAAGGCCTTGCCGTTCAGGGACAATCCGCGGCGGCGCCCGCCAGATCGAACTGCCGGCTCTCACCGGCATAGGCCTGTAGCAGCGTGCCGGTTTTGGCGACGCCTTCAAAGCGCAGCCGGAAGGTGCCCGCCGGGGTGTTTCGAGGAATGCGCCAGAGGATTTCCGCGCTGGAATACGGGCTGGCATTGAACTGCGGCTCCGGCGATTCGGAATGCCAGACAAAGCTGGTTTCCGGATCGGCATCCACGGCCACAGGCTGCCACTGCCCCGCTGCATCCAGCCGCTCGACGAACAGGAAGCTGCCACCGGTTTTCAGATCGCTGTTGGGACTGGAGGCCTGGAACACCACCCGAACGGTATCGCCGGGGGCATAGCTTGCCTGCGCATCGCTCAACACCGCGCCGAAGGCGGAGCCGGGTGGCGCCTGATCCAGGCCCTGCGGCGGCAGGGTCTGATACAGCTGCGGCGCGGTCCGGGGCGGCCGTGGCCCGGCATCGCTCGCCCGCCCCGCCGCCATGTCCAGGGCCAGACGCCGGGTTTCCTGCTGCACCGCGGCTAAAGACCAGGGCCCGAACTGATTGGAAGCCCCTTCATACATCTGCAGGGCATATTCCTCGCGCGTGGTCAGATAGCTGACGTAGTCATTGGCCAGCCCGGTGATCACCACATAATCCACACCATCGGCTTTCAGGGCATCAATCACGGTCTGGCGGATGCGCCGCCCGGCCATGGTGGTGATTTCCCAGGGCAAGCCCACAATCGCCAGATTACCGAGCCGGAACAGCTGAAAGGGCACGATGTTGGCGGATACATTCACCGGCGGACCGAACACGAACAGCACCGGTTTTTCCGCCTGACAGCTCAGATCGACCCCGGCCGGCGCCGCCTGCAGATTGCAGCCCACCGCATAGGCGAAGGTATGCGCCGGCACATTGCCCTGGCTCAAAGACATGAAATCATTGATTACCGCCTGGGCATAATCGGGATCACTGCAGTTCACCCCGGCCGGCGTGAACTGCCCCGGTTCGCCCGGTTGCGCACCGTGACCAGCGGCGGGAAAGGACACGCCCATCGATGCGGCGCAGGTGCGCTTGGGCGTCACATCCAACTCCGGCGGATGTTCCAGAGAGGCCAGGATGGCCTCGTCGGTAACCTCCACCTCATCCATCTTGACGTAGGCCAGACGGTAATCCACCCCGCCGGCCAGCGCCGCATCGGCGCCGGCATACAACGCAAGCGCCTTGTTCAGCTGCGCCAGACCATTGGCCACGGTCACCGGACTGGGCTCGTTCGGCGGCAGATCAGCCTGCTTGGCCGCCCGCCGCTCCGCATCATCGAAATACAACTGGGTGAAGGCATCGCCTTCATCGGCCTGCATGAAGGCGGCCACAAAATCGGCGCCGCTGCGCTGCGCATTCTTCATCCGCTCGAACTGGTACGCGGCATACCCCTTGTTGTCACCGCTGATCGGCACCGCGCCGAGGCCGTATTGCGACAGGGCATCGGAGGTCGGATGCACGGCGAACCAGTTCATGCTGCCCACCTCGCGCCCGGCTTCCTCCTGCAGGCGCAGCAGGGTCATCAGCCGCGGGGTGGTGATGTCGCCATCGCTCACATCCAGGTAGCGGGCCCGCTCCTGCGCGGTATTCTGCAGGTAGGCCGGAATCGCGCGGGACTTGTTCGCACCCAGCAGTTCGCCATGATCGATGCGAATCTGCCCGGGCTTGGCGGCAGCCAGATTTTCATGCGCCTGCCGGATGGCGGCGAACAGCCCGGCCACCGTCACTTCAAAAGCCTGAGGATCATGCCCCGCACGCAGGGCGTTGTAGGCGGAAAAATGCGCCTGGCCACCGGGCGCTGAATGGGTGTGGGTGGCGCTGAGCATCACGTTGTCCGGGCCGTACAAATCGCTGAGCTGCGGATCAGCCGCGATGCGGTCGAGCACCGCCTGGCGCACGGACTCGAACAGCATGCCGGTATCGCTGATTGCCATCACCACCCGCTTGCCGTTGCAGGGCGAGACGATGATGAAGCTGCGGGCGTACTGGCGGATATGGATGCCGGCGGAATAATTCTGTGGATCCTCGTTGCCCATGTGGATCTTGCCCCCGGCCGGCCCGGTGATGTCCGTACGGGCGGCCGCGAACAGGAACTGGCGATTGCCGTCGCAGGCCGGTTGCGAGCCCTGCCCGGCGATCGCAGCGGGTGCTGGCAGGGGATTTTTCGAAGGCTGATGCAGGCCCTCGCCAAACGCCAGCCAGGGGCTCTGCGCAACACAGGCCTGCGTGAACTCCGCGGTGCGTGGCGTCAGTTCACGCTCCGCACCGCCACCACAGCCGCCCAGCACCAGCAAGGCCGACAGAAACATTACCCGAAAAAGAAAATTGCGCATCAGCAGTCAGGCCAGCGGAATGGACAGGACCACTCAGTATAGAACAAGCACCGAACAGCCATAGAACAGGAACGCACCACTGTTGATTCCCATGATTCCCAGCACTTGCAAGACTCAAGCCAATGCGCGCGAAGCCCGCAGCACGGGCGCTCTCGGCAAACCGCTTCTTCTTCCGGTTGCAGACATAAAGCAGGTTTTCTCGCGAAGCTCGCAAGGAACGCGATGCACCATGAATCATTGCGCTCTTGGCGCGCTTCGCGAGAGCCGCTTTTGCTCCCAGCCATAGGCGAAAAGTTAGTGTGGGCCGACCAAAGCCAAGAACTTAGCCACGATTTCTGCAAGTACGGACTCACTGATACGGTCAGCGCGCTGAGCGTTTCGAGCGCGCCAATCGAAGGTATGGAATCTGTCAGCTAGCGCGGCGCCCACAATCTTACTGGACTGAAGATCCACCTCGAACGGATAGCCTTTGACTTTCCTTGTGATCGGGCAGACGTCAACGAGGCCGACCTTACGATTGTAGGTCTTGTGAGACATCACCACCGCCGGGCGGCGCTTGCCGATTTCTTTGCCCGCACTTGGCTCAAAGTCGATCAGGATGATCTCTCCGCGGTCGGGCAAATGCGCCGTCATTCAATCACTTCTCGCCCAAGCGCGCCGCCCGTCGGCATCTCTCCGTGCAACTTGTCTTCAGTCACTCCGGACAGCAAGGTTCGCAGCGAGTATTCCGGCACCTCGGTCCGTCTAAGCGGCGTCACTCTCAGCGAGTCTCCGTCTTTGGATACCTCAACCTCGACGCCAGGCTCAAGACCAAGATCATGGGCCAGGCGAATTGGAATGCGAACGCCGTAGCTATTGCCCCACTTGGATATGGTGACTGACATGGTTGGTTTCACTCAGTGCATGTATATACAATGCATATCCATCAAAGTGCCATCTGTCAATGCCCCACTCACGCCCGCACCTGAAATCCTGAGGGACGGCCGGGCCAGGCCAAACATCGAAGACCCGATCGCCAGTTGCTTGGCGGTTTCCTCAGAGCCGCATTGACTCCCGGTCACAGGCAAAAAACAGGCCTTCTCGCCAAGCTCGCAACGAACGCAATGCGCCAAAATCATTGCGCTCTTGGCGCGCTTCGCGAGAGCCACTTTACCCTCCGCGAACTCTGCGCGAGCCGCTTTCTGCTCCCGGCCACAGGAGAAAAGCCGGTTTCCCCGCAAACTCTGCTGAAGCCGTCACTCGATGAACGGGTTCAGCAGCAGATCTGAGGCTGGCCAGCCGCGAAGGTCATGGACCTTGCGTGTGACCAGCACCATGCCATGCGCCTGAGCGGTGGCCGCGAGCAGACCATCGATCACAGGGAAGGGGCGGATACTTTGAGCACGTCCCCAAAGTTGTGCTGCCTTGAAATCGATTGACAGAATCCGATCCGAGTACGCATCCACGATGCGACCCAGCCAGGACTCAAGGGCTGCAGCCTGTGCAGGATCTTTCATCCGCCGGGCTTCGATTCCTTTGTAGATTTCACCGACGACCAGAACGCTCAGGAAAAGCGTGTCTGGATCGGCTGCCCCGAACCATTGCTCAACGCCTTGATTGCGGCGGTTTGCTGGCTTGCGCAGTTCACTGATGATGTTGGTATCGATCAGGAAATTCACAGGTCGACGTCTCGCCCGGCATCTTGTGAGCGCGCAAAGATTTCGTCATCACCTTCAGGAATACTTGCCAATAGGGATTTGAAGTCAGGCTGAGACTTACGGCTCCGCAGCAGCACCGAACGCAAGAGCTCGCGATGCTCCTCCTCGGCCGAACGTCCATGCTCGACGGCGCTGATTTTCAGTGCTCTGACGACTTCGTCTTCGATATTTCTGACAATGAGCTGAGCCATACGAACCACCAAACGCTATCAATGATAGCATCAACCCTAAGCTTCTCCAGCGCAATGGTCAAGCGAATGCCTGGCAGGCCTTGTTGGTCGCGCAGCAACAATCGCGATCAATACAGTGATCGGAGGCGTCCAGTTGCGCGACGGTTTCCTCAGAGCCGCATTGACTCCCGGCCACAGGCGAAAAGAAAGCTCCCTCGCCAAGCTCGCAAAGATCGCAATGCTTCAAGATCGATTGCGCTCTGGCGCGCTTCGCGAGAGCCGCTTTACCCTCCTGGGAACCTTCAAACAGCTGAGCACCTTCACCTCAGAACTGGTCGTGATCAGTAACGATGGAAATGGGCGCAAAGCGGGCAGTCGCCGTCAACCGAAGAGAGCCAATATCGGCACCATTAATAGGTCTTAACAGCTTGCCGCCGCTTCCTTAAAGGTCTATCATCAGGTCTCTAAATAGGTCTGGAGGAAGATCATGCCCCGCCAAGTTTTAGCCGATACATGCGTCAGCATTTCTGAGCTGAAGAAGAATCCCAGCGTGATTGTGGCTCAAGGAGAGGGGTTCCCTGTGGCGGTACTTAACCGTAACGAGCCGGATTTTTACTGTGTCCCGGCTGCGGCCTGGGAAGAAATTGTCGATCGTCTGGAGGATGTGGAACTCAACGCCATTGCCGATTCCCGCCAGGGCCAGAAAGCGATCCAGGTCGATCTGAATGACCTATAAGCTGGCTTTTCTTGAAGATGCCCTCAAGGAGTGGCACAACCTCGCACCCTCGGTTCGAAGTCAATTCAAGAAAAAACTGGTCGAACGCTGTGAAAATCCGCGAGCTCCGAAAAGCAGGCTGTCCGGGGCGAAAGATCGCTACAAAATCAAATTGCGGCAGGCGGGTTTTCGTCTCGTGTACGAAGTTCAGGATGATGTCGTCACAGTGCTCGTCGTTGCCGTAGGCAAGCGCGAGCGAAATTCTGTTTATAAACTCGCATCGAAGCGCGTTTAGGTCCGTAACCGGCACCCTGCCGACAAGCGATCATTGCGAGAGGCAACTCGTTGTGACCAACTCACTGACTGAAGTGACCAATTTTATTGCACGAAACCGATCATTTTGATGATGCCGTGCGTCCAGTTCTCTGCCTGTTTCCACCTGGAACTGCTTTTACCCTCCGCGCGCTTAGCGAGAGCCGCTTTACCCCCCGCGCACTCTGCGCGAGCCGCTTTTGCTCCCGGCCAAAGGCAAAAAGCAAGTTTCCTCGCCAAGCTCGCAACGAACGCAATGCGCCAAAAAATCATTGCGCTCCTGGCGCGCTTAGCGAGAGCCGCTTTTAACCCTCCGCGCACTCTGCGCGAGCCGCTTTTGCTCCCGGCCAAAGGCAAAAAGCAGCTTTCCTCGCCAAGCTCGCAACGAACGCAATGCGCCAAAAAATCATTGCGCTCCTGGCGCGCTTAGCGAGAGCCGCTTTTCAAGCGGGAGGCCAACACGCACCAACCGATCAGTTTCAGGCGCTCCAGCGCAGGTCCAACTGGCGCGCTGCACGCACATCATCCAGACGCCGCACCGGCTGGCTGTAGGGCGCGCCCTTGATCTTGTCGATATCTTCTTTGGCTTCATCCCAGATCGCAATCATCGCCTCGACGAACGCATCCAGGGTGGCCTGGTCTTCGGTTTCGGTCGGCTCGATCAACAAACACTCCGGCACCAGCAAGGGGAAATAGACCGTCGGTGCGTGATAGCCGTAGTCGAGCAGGCGCTTGGCCAGGTCGGTGGCGGTGAAATCCAGTTCCTGCTTCTGCTTCTTCAGAGTCACGATGAACTCGTGGGTGGCTCGACGGCCATCAAAGGCCAGATCAAATCCGGCCTGCTTGAGCCGCGCCATCAGATAATTGGCATTCAGGGTGGCGTATTCGGCCACCCGGGTCATGCCGTCCGGACCCAGCATCAGGGCGTAGATATAGGCCCGTAGCAGCACCCCTGCGTTGCCCATGAAGGCGGACAGGCGGCCGATGGACTGCGGCAGATCCCGCTCATCCAGCCAGCGATAGAATTTGCCGTCCGGGCCGGTTTCCTGGCCCACGATCGGCATCGGCATGAAGGGCAGCAGACGCTTTGAAACACCCACCGCACCGGAACCCGGGCCACCGCCGCCATGCGGGGTGGAGAAGGTCTTGTGCAGATTCATGTGGATCACATCGAAACCCATGTCACCCGGCCGCACCTTGCCCAGGATCGCATTGAGGTTGGCGCCGTCGTAATACAGCAGGCCGCCGGCCTCGTGGACCTTCTTGGCAATGGTTTCGATGCGCCGCTCGAACACCCCGAGGGTGGATGGATTGGTCAGCATGATGCCGGCGGTTTTCGGTCCCAGCGCCGCTTCCAGGGCAACAAGATCGACATCACCGTTCTTGTCGGTCGGGATCTCGCGCACCGTGCAACCGCACTGGATGGCGGTGGCCGGATTGGTGCCGTGCGCGGCATCCGGCACCAGGATTTCGGTGCGCTCGGTGTCGCCGCGGGAGAGGTGATAGGCGCGAATCATGGCCACCCCGGCAAACTCGCCCTGGGCGCCGGCCATCGGCGTCAGGGAGACCCCTTTCATGCCGGTGACCGACTTGAGAATCTCCTGCAGATCGTACATGCAGGCCAGATAGCCCTGGCTGTGATCCGGCGTGGCCAGCGGATGGCGGGCTAGAAACTCCGGCAACATGGCCAGGGTATTGCAGGCGCGCGGATTGTATTTCATCGTGCAACTGCCCAGCGGATAGAACTGGGTGTCGATGGAAAAATTCTTCTGCGACAGTCGGGTGTAATGCCGCACCGCCTGCATCTCCGAAACCTCGGGCAGGCCGGGTGCGGCCTCACGCAGGAATTCGGCCGGGATTGTGGTCGCGGCTGGGGATTCGACCGGCGCCTGGGCAGCAGCGCGACGGCCGGCGGAAGACAGTTCAAAAATCAGTGATTCAGTCATGGGAATCTCTTCAAATCGCTCTCGCCAAGCTCGCAAAGGACGCTAAGCACAACAGATCTTGCCTTTGCGCACTTCGCGCGCTTGGCGAGAGCATGGATTGTTATCAGGCCAAAGCCGCCTTGAGTTCTTCAACGTAGCGGGCGATGTCGGCAGCGGTCTTGGTTTCGGTCACGCACAGCAGCAGGGCTTCGCCCAGCTCCGGATAGTCGCGCGACAGATCGAAACCGGCCAGCACGTCGCGCTTGGACATGGTGTCAATCACCTCGGCGACAGGTTTGGGCAGACGCACCACCGCTTCGTGGAAACGCGGACCGGTGAATACCACTTCCACACCCTTGATCGAGGTGATCGCCTCCAGCAGACTGGCGGTATTGCCCCAGCAACTCATCGCCACCCGCTTGAGACCTTCGGCGCCGAGCAGGGACATGTGGATGGTCGAGGCGGTGACCACCAGACCCTGATTGGTGCAGATGTTGGAGGTCGCCTTGGCGCGCCGGATATGCTGCTCGCGGGCCTGCAGGGTCAGGGTGTAACCGACCTTGCCTTCCAGATCGACGGTGCGTCCGACGATGCGGCCCGGCATCTGCCGCACATGCTGCTGCTTGCAGGTCAAAAAGCCGTAATACGGTCCGCCGGAAGATAGGGGCGCGCCCAGCGGCTGCCCTTCGCCGCAGACGATGTCGGCGCCCTGCGCCCCCCACTGCCCGGGCGGCTTGAGCAGGGCCAGGGCCAGTGGATTGACCACGCCGATGACCAGCGCGCCCTGGGCATGTGCCCAGTCGGTCAGCGCATCCACCTGCTCGAGTTGGCCGAAGAAATTGGGCTGCGGAATCACCAGCGATGAGATCGCCTCGCCGGCATGGACCTCCAGCGCTGCCGGCAGGCTGGTGCCGGATTCGGCGCAATAGGGCACCTCGATGAACTCGAAGCCCTGGGCGTCGCAGATCGCGCGGGCGCAGGCACGGTAATAGGGGTGCACGCTGGCCGGCATCAACACCCGATGGGCTTTCACCTTGCGGTTGGCACGCGCGGCCATCAGCACCGCTTCGGCCAGACCGGAGGCGCCATCATAGAGCGAGGCATTGGACACATCCATGCCGGTCAGCTCGCACATCATGGTCTGGTATTCGTAGATCAGCTGCAGGGTGCCCTGGCTGGCCTCGGCCTGATAGGGGGTATACGCGGAGTAGAATTCACCGCGGGTTGCGATCTGCCAGACCGCCGCCGGAATGTGGTGTTCATAGGCGCCAGCACCGATGAAGCACAGGGGCTGGCCATCCTCTTCGGCGCGCTCGTGCATCAGCCGCGACACCTCCATCTCGGAGCGCCGCGCCGGGATGTTGTCGAAGGATTCGACCTTCAGATGAGGCGGAATTTCATCGAACAGATCCTCGATACGCTTGGCGCCGATCGTCGCCAGCATGCTGCTGACTTCTTGTTCTGTATGGGGAATAAAAGGCATAAGCGGTTACTCAGTGAATCCAGAAAGGGCTCTCGCAAAGTTCGCGAAGAGCGCAAAGCAGTTAAAGATTATTGGCAATACGGACAATGCCGTCTTTCAAAAGGACCTGACCAAAATTGAGCAATAAGCCCAATTTCAATCCACTCAGTTTCAAGTAGGTCAATAGTTGCTTTTTGTGGATGTCTGCCAATCTTTCGACAGACTTCAATTCAACGATCACCAGGTCATTCAGAACCAAGTCCGCGCGGTATGCCGCGTCATAGCAGCGGCCCTTGTAGCGCACCGGAATTCGACGCTCCGTATCGACACGCAGCCCACGGTCCGCCAACTCGTCAGCCAAAACCCTGCGGTACGCAGACTCAAGCAGGCCCGGACCAAGCGCGCGCAGAACATCGAGAGCCCCATCCAGGATGACTCGCGAGATCGCGATCTCATCCTGGGGGCAGGCGCCCTCATTCTTGCGGCACATTCAACTTGGCGCTCATCGCGAGCGTTGCGAGTTCCGTCTTTCAGCCCTCGGCTTTGAGGAACTCGCCGTAGGCCGCGGCATCAAGCAGGCCGGCGAGATCGTCGGCACTGGCGGGCTGCAGTTTGAAGATCCAGCCTTCGCCATAGGGATCATCGTTGAGGGTTTCCGGCGCATCGGCCAGCGCGTCGTTGCCCTGGATGATCTCGCCGGCAATCGGCGCATAAACATCGGAGGCGGCCTTCACGGATTCGACGACCGCACAGGCATCGCCGGCGGCAACCGCAAGCCCGGCTTCGGGCGCTTCAACATAGACCAGATCCCCCAGCGCTTCCTGGGCATGATCGGAGATACCAACGGTGACGCTGCCGTCAGCTTCGCTACGCACCCACTCATGGGACTTGGTGTATTTCAGGTCTGCAGGGATATTGCTCATTTTCCGGCCTCAGAAAGATCAATCAGTACTTTGCCGTTACGCACGAAGGGGGCTTTGACCACCCGCGCCGGCACTTCTTTGTCACGAATTCGGATCTGCACCCGGTCGAAATCCCCCTTGGGGATGCGGGCCAGGGCAATCGACACATTGGCGCTGGGCGAAAAGCCGCCGCTGGTGATCTCACCCTCGCCCTGCGGGGTCAGCACCACCTGATGCGCACGCATGATGCCGCGGCCTTCCAGGACCAGGCCAACAAAACGCGGCAGTCCGCCGGCCGCCTTTTGTGCGTCCAGCGCTTTGCGACCGATGAAATCACGCGTGGCCGGCTCCCAGGCGATGGTCCAGCCCAGACCGGCCTGAAGCGGCGAGATCTGCTCATCCATGTCCTGCCCGTACAGATTCATGCCGGCCTCCATGCGCAGGGTATCGCGCGCTCCCAGACCGGCCGGCTTGACCCCAGCGGCCAGCAGGCCGGACCACAGGGCCGGCAGATCCGCGATCGGCAAGATGCATTCGAATCCGTCCTCACCGGTATACCCGGTGCGGCCGATCAGGCCGTTCTCATCGCCGACGCAATTGAAAACTCCGAGACCAGCCGCGGCTGCGCGATAGGCCTGGGGCAGCAGAGGCAGCGTCTTGGCACGCGCCTGCGGCCCCTGCACGGCGAGGATGCCAAGATCGCGCCGGGCGCGAATGCTGACGCGGAAACTGGCCGCCCGATCCTGCATCCAGGCCAGATCCTTGTCGGCGGTGCCGGCATTGACCACCACGCGATAACAGTCGTCCAGGGCGTACACGATCAGATCATCGACCACGCCGCCGCTTTCGTTCAGCATGCAGGAATACAGGGCCTTGCCAGACGCCACTTTGGCCACGTCGTTGGCCAGCAGCTTTTGCAGGAAGGCCCGCGCGTCCGCGCCGGCCACATCCACGGCGCACATGTGCGAGACATCAAACATGCCGGCGTCCTGGCGCACGACATGATGCTCCTCGACCTGAGAGCCGTAATGCAGGGGCATGTCCCAGCCGGCAAAATCCACGATTTTGGCTCCGGCCTGCACATGCTGATCGAACAAGGGCGTTTGTTTAGCCACGGCGAATACACCTGTGTTGAGGTTTCATTTTCGCCGCCCCTCTGTCCTATA
This sequence comes from Oceanococcus sp., assembly GCA_041619555.1. GTDB lineage: Bacteria > Pseudomonadota > Gammaproteobacteria > Nevskiales > Oceanococcaceae > Oceanococcus. The sequence goes on from JBFKDQ010000023.1 coordinate 18,392, forward strand.
ACCTGAGAGTTAAGCCCCTTCGGTGGGCAGTCGCGCTGCCGCTCTCCAGAGTCGAGAAACAGGCCTTGCCTGCTTCATGATCGCGGTCCGTTTGCCTGAGCGATTCCGGGCGGATTTGCGCCTTCGGCGGCATCCCCAGCAAGCTGAAGACACTCTCTCCCGCGATCATGACGGCCGCAAAAACAGCCGTAACGAGGGCGGACTATACCGTTTTCGCGGCGCTGTCGCCAACGGGCACTTCGATGGAACCCAGGGCATAGCGCATGAACTCGCGCTTCAGCCCGCCCAGGCGATCCACCAGATTCAGACCGAAATCCCGCAAGCCCAGAACCTCGCCGGAATGCGAGCCGAACAGGTCGTTTAGCGCATCCATCATCAGCAGGGCGGGCAGCACCTGACGGCGGCGCTCGCGCGCATACTGCTGCAGATACGCTTCGACCATCCGCGAAGGGCGCCAGTGCTGCAGGCAGGCGGCAAGACTCAGCGCATCCCCGACGCCCAGATTCATGCCCAGGCCCGCCAGCGGATGGATCGCATGGGCGGCATCGCCTATCAGCGCGATCTCGTCACAGGCATAGGTCTCGGCATTCTGCCGCTTGAGCGCAAAGGCCCGCCGCGCGCTGCACAGAGCAAATCCCGGCTGGCCGGCGACCTGCGCCACGAGTTGGCAGAACTGTGCAGGATCGCAGCTCAGCAGTTCCGCGGCGCGATCCTGCGCCACCGACCAGACCATGGACACCTGACCGTTGGCCAGCGGCAGCAGACCCAGAGGCCCCAGTTCGCTGAAGGCCTGACGCGCAACCCCGGCATGCGCCTGCTCCGGCTGCAGCACGGCGACCACGCCGGATTGCTGGTAATCGCGACTGGCCAGACCGATCCCGCTGCGTTTGCGCACCTGGGAGTCGCGACCATCGGCGCCGATCAGCATCCGCGCCTGCAGGCTGCGGCCATCGCGGCACCGCAGTTCCAGTCCTGAGGCGGCCTGCTTGTAGCGCGAAAACTCCGCGGCCTGCCAGCGATCAATGCGATCGGATTGGGCGGCGATGGCCTGATCCAGCGCCCATTGCACAGCCGGCACCTCGATGATGTGACCGAGTTCCGGCACACCCAGCTCGGCGGCGGAAAAACCGATCCGGCCAGGCCCACTGCAATCCCAGACCTCCATGGCCGCGTAGGCCTGGATCCGTTCTGACAGCTGCCCCGGCCAGGCTCCCACGCGCTCGAATGCCGCCCGCGATGCCGGCGACAGGGCCACCACGCGAAGATCGAAATCGCCCTGCGGGGCGTGCGGCCGCGGCGCCGGCGCCGCATCCAGCAAAGCCACCCGGAAACCGCTCTGCGCCGCCAGCAGGGCCATCAGCGCTCCGACCGGGCCGGCGCCAACAACCGCCAGATCAAAGGAGTTCATTGATTATCCTGACCGCGGATCAGAGACGCCGGCGGGGCCTGCGCGCCACTGCGCGCCAGCACCGAGGACAGATCCGCCTCCAGCGCGATGCCGTGATCGAACAGACCGTAGCGCTGCATCTTTTCCGCCAGATGCGCCTTCACGTGGGTGACGAAGATCCGGGTCTTGCGCGCCGCAAGATCGGCCGCCAGCGATTCCAGATTCATCATTGCGGTGGTGTCCAGCACGCTGACATCGGCCAGATCCAGCACCACCGTGTGCACCTGCCGATCGACCGTGGCGATGACTTTCAGCGCCTTGTGCGCCGCACCGAAAAACAGCGGACCATCGAGGTCGTATACGACCACCCCGGGGCCGGGCGAGGCCTGGTGGCGATGCCCATGTGCCGGCACCGGCGTGCTTGCGGTCAGTTCGGTCATGCGGCGCATGAACAGGAGAGAGGCCAGCGCGACGCCCGCGGCCACCGCAACCTGCATGTCGATCAGCACGGTGAGGCTGAAACAGCTCAGCAGGACCGCGGCATCGGCGCGCGGTGCGCGGCGCAGGATCCGCAGCGCATGCGGCGCCTCGCTCATGTTCCAGGCCACCATCAGCAGCACCGCCGCCATGGCCGCCATCGGAATCAGCGACAGCAGCGGCGCGAGCAGCAGCATCGCCGCAAGCACGAACAGGGCGTGCACGATCGCCGCCACCGGCGTCGTCGCACCGGCGCGGACATTGCTGGCGGTGCGGGCGATCGCCGCGGTAGCCGGAATGCCACCGAAAAACGCCACCAGCAGATTGCCGGCCCCGACGCCGATCAGCTCGCTGTCCGGATTGTGCTGGCGTCCGGTCATGCCGTCGGCCACCACCGCGCACAACAGGGACTCCAGGGCGCCCAGCAGGGCGATCGCAAACGCCGCGCCGAGCAGGGCACGCAGGTTTTCCCCACCCAGCACCAGCGGCGCACCGTCAGCGCCCGGTAGCTGCCAGGGCAGGCTGAATTGTGGCGCCAGCGCCGGCACGCCGGCCAAGGTGACGCCGTCGAGCACATAATGGAAGCGGCTGGCGATGGTATCGACTGCGGGCAGCATGCTCAGGTGATTGAACAAGGCGCCCAGAGCGGTGCCGCCGATCAGGGCGACCAGATAGGCCGGCATCCGGGTAGGCAGGCGACGCCAGAGAATGAGCAAGGCGAGGCTGGCGCAGCCGACCAGGACTTCCTGCCAGCGCACGCTGGGCAGGGCAAGCAGCATGAGCCAGAGCTTTTCCGGAAAATGGCTGGCCTCGGCACTGATCTGCAGGCCAAGAAAATCCTTCAGCTGCAGCAAGGCGATGACGGTACCAATGCCCGAGGTGAAACCCACCACCACCGGGTACGGGATCAACTGGATCAGGCCGCCGAGCCGCATCAGGCCGAAACCGATCATGATCAGGCCGGCCATCGCCCCGCTGATCAGCAGGCCGCCGAGGCCATAGGCCTGGACCACCGGCAGCAGCACCACGACGAAGGCCGCGGTCGGTCCGGAAATATTCACCCTGGAGCCGCCCAGCAGGGCGATGACCAGGCCACCGATGATGGCGGTATACAGACCATGCTGGGGCGGCACGCCACTGGCGATCGCCAGCCCCATGGACAGGGGCAGCGCGATGATGCCCACGGTGAGGCCGGCCATGGCATTGGCCGGCAGGCTGCTGATCAGACTGCCTTCCCGCCACGACTCGCGCAGTGCGGCGGCAATCACCGCCAAGCCCCCGGAGCTTGCGACTGGACCCGCGGCCTCACTGCTGCATCAGACTTTCGATCTCATTCACGGCCTTGGGCACGGCGGCGGTGAGGACCTGCGATGCCTGCGCGGTCACCACCACATCATCCTCGATGCGAATGCCGATATTGGCAAACTCGTCCGGCACGCCGGGACCGGCGGCGATGTACAGGCCCGGCTCGATGGTCAGCACCATGCCGGGCTCCAGCGCCCGCCACTGGCCCTGCTGTCGATACGCCCCCACATCATGCACATCCATGCCCAACCAGTGACCGGTCTTGTGCATGAAGAAATCGGTGTATTTCTGCTCTTCGACCAGTTGCTCAAGCGAGCCTTTGAGCAAACCCAGATCGATCAGGCCCTGGGTCAGAATCGGCACCACCACGTCATGGGGCGCCAGCCAGTGGGCACCGGCCCGCACCGCATCGATGGCGGCCAGCTGGGCGGCCAGCACGACCTCGTACACCGCTTTTTGCGCCGGCGTGAATCGCCCGTCGACCGGGAAGGTGCGGGTGATATCGGCGCAATAGCCCTGGAATTCGGCGCCGGCATCGATCAGACACAGTTCACCGGCGTTCAGGGGTGCTGCGTTCTCGACATAATGCAGCACGCAGGCATTGGCGCCGCCACCAACAATGCTGCCGTAAGCGCAGTCCATGCCATGGCGCTCGAAATCATGGTGGATTTCCGCCCCCAGCTGGAACTCGAACATGCCCGGCCGCACTTTCTGCATGGCCCGGACATGCGCCGCCGCGGAGACCTCGCTGGCATAGGCCATCATGGCCAGTTCCGCCTCGGACTTGCGCAGACGATGTTCGTGCAGGATTTCGCCGAGGTGATGCAGCTGGCTGGGCGCATTGACACCCTGGCGCATCATCTGCCGCACCCGTGCGATCCAGCCCTGCACGCGCTGGTCGTTTTCGGCTTTCCAGCCCATCGGGAAATACACCGCCTGGCGGTCTTTCAGCAGTTCCGGCAGCTTGCTGTCCAGATCATCGATCACCTCGGCCCGATCGGCGCCATGATCGCGCACGCAGCCCTGCGGCCCGGCGCGATAGCCATCCCAGATCTCACGTTCCTTGTCTTTCGGACGGCAGAACAGCACATACTCACCATCGGCATGGCCGGGAGCCAGCACGGCCCAGGCGTCCGGCTCGGCAAAACCGGTCAGGTAGCGAAAATCGGAGTCCTGACGAAACCGGTAATGCACATCGCTGTTGCGCATCTGCTCGGTCGCCGCCGGGATGATCGCCACCGCATCATGACCGATGGCCTCCATCAGGCGTTCGCGCCGCGCGGCGTATTCCGCCGCGCTGATCTGGGCCTCAGCCGGCCTGGGGATGAAATTCGACATAGAGTGTTTGTGCTGCCACCTTCAGATATTCGACGATCTCAGCATAGGCTTCTTCGCCGTCTTCTTCGTCATCATCGACCGCGACCTTGCAGATTTCCGCCAGATCACGCATCAGTTCCTGGATCTCTTCCGACACCGCCGTCCTCTCCAGCGCGCCGCCGGCGCCCAGCCCGAACAGCAAGCCCTCGCTCCACTCGGCCAGCGCTTCGGCACGCCGGGACAAGGGCGCCGAATCTGGCGGCAGCAAGGGCGCAAAACTGCAATCCGTATCATCCAGAGCCTGTTTCACTTGCTGGGCGAAATCCAGCAGATCGGCCCAGGCGGCACTACCACGATCGACCTCGTCCAGGGCGAGATCTTCTGGCAATTCGCGCATGCGGCTCCACAGACCGGCAATCTGGCCATGAAAGCCGGAGGGGCTGGTCGTGGCCTCGACATCGGCCAGCCAGCCGGCCAGATCATTGTATGCATTCGGTGTCATCTACGGATTATCCCATGCCCGGGGCGCGGACACCATGCAGCACAGCCCCTGCGCAGGGACCGACAGATGACCGATAATGCGCTGATGAGCACCCATCCCAATTTCGTCGCCTGCCTCAAGGCCCTGGTCGGCACCCCATCGGTCAGCAGCACCGTGCCCGTCCATGACACCAGCAATCAGGCGGTCTGTGAGCTGCTGGCCGGCTGGCTGGAACCGCTGGGCTTCGCCTGCGAACTGCTGCCGGTCCCCGGCCGCCACGGCAAGTTCAACCTGGTCGCCAGCCGCGGTCGCGGCGACGGCGGCCTGGTGCTCAGCGGCCATACCGACACCGTGCCCTTCGATCTGTCGGGCTGGCACAGCGATCCCTTCGCGCTGACCGAGAAGGACCAGCGCTGGCACGGTCTGGGCACCTGTGACATGAAGGGATTTCTGGCCCTGTGCGTGCAGCTGGCCATCGAACTGAAGGACCAGCGCCTGGATCAGCCCCTGGTCATTCTCGCCACCGCCGACGAGGAATCCGGCATGCACGGGGCCCGCGCGCTGCTGGCCGCCGGCCAGGCCTACGGTCGCCACGCCCTGATCGGCGAGCCGACCAGCCTGAAACCGGTGCGCATGCACAAAGGCATCTTCATGGATGCGCTGCAGATCAGCGGCCAGGCCGGCCATTCCTCCGACCCCGAGGCTGGCGTCAATGCGCTGGAAGGCATGCACAAGGCCCTGAGCGCGGTGCTTGTGATGCGCGAAGAGCTGCGCACCCGGGCGCGGCGAGCGGAATTCTCCGTGCCCCACGCGACCCTGAACCCGGGCTGCGTGCATGGCGGCGACAGCCCCAATCGCATCCCGGCTGCCTGTGAGCTGCAGTTCGATCTGCGCCCCCTGCCCGGACAGTCGCTTGGCGGCTTGCGCAGCGAACTGCGCGCGCGCATCGATGAAGCATTGAGCGGCGGCCGCTGGCAATGGCAGCACCGGCCCCTGTTCGACGGCGCGGAACCCTTCGAGACCGCGGCCGAAAGCGAAATCGTGCAGCTTGCACAACGCCTGTGCGGCAGCACCGCCGAGGCGGTCAATTTCGCCACCGAAGGGGGCTATTTCAACCAGCTTGGCATGCAGTCTCTGATTCTCGGCCCGGGCAGCATCGCCCAGGCCCATCAGCCCAACGAGTATCTCGCCATGGATCAGATCCAGCCGATGCAGGACATCCTGCGCGGCCTGACGCGGAATTTCTGTTTTGATGGATAAGGACTTTCCCCAGGCACTGCGCAGTGCCGCCCCGTACATCAATGCCCATCGGGGACGGGTCTGCGTGGTTCATATTCCGGGCGAGGTCGCCCTGTCGGAACGGCTGAAACCGCTGGTCTACGATCTAGCCGTTGCCCACAGCCTTGGCCTGCAGCTGATCCTGGTGCTTGGCGCGCGTCCGCAAATCGAGGCCCGGCTGGCCGCGCGCGGACATCAGACGCCGATGGTGGCCGGCCACCGCGTGACCGACGCCATCGCGCTGGACTGCCTGCGCGAGGCCATCGGCAGCCTGAGCAGCGAACTCGAAGCCTTGCTCAGCACCGGCCTGGCCAGCACGCCGATGGGCGGCGCCCGCATTCGCGTGGCCAGCGGCAATCTGGTCACCGCCCGCCCGGTCGGCATACTCGACGGCGTGGATCTGCAATTCACCGGCGAGCTGCGGCGCCTGGACACCACCACCATTGCGGACCATCTTGCCCATGGCCGGATCGTGCTGCTGAGCCCGCTGGGCTACTCCCCCACCGGCGAGAGCTTCAACCTGCGCAGCGATGCCCTCGCGGTGGCGGCCGCGCGCGCCAGCCGGGCGGACAAACTGGTGCTGATGAGCATGCAGGACATCAGCGCCGGCGAGCTCAGCCTGAGTTCCGCCACCCCGAGCGCAAGCGCGACCGAAAGCCTCGCCATGGATGCGGTGCGGCAGGGCGTGCCGCGTGCCCATATTCTGAGCGCGACCAGCGATGGCGCCTTTCTGCATGAGCTGTACACCCGCGACGGTGGCGGCCTGATGATCTCGGCACAGGAATATGACAGCCTGCATCGCGCCAGCATTGATGACATCGGCGGCCTGCTGCAGCTGATCGAGCCGCTGGAGCGCCAGGGCATCATCGTGCCGCGATCGCGCGAACAACTGGAGCTTGAGGTCGGCTGCTTCACCGTGATGGCCCGCGACGAAACCATCATCGGATGCCGTGCGCTGTTCCCCTATCCGGAACACGGCTGCGCGGAATTGGCCTGCATCATCGTCGCGCCGGACTACCAGCATGGCGGCCGCGCGCGCGCCCTGCTGGCCGACGCGGAAAGCGAGGCCCGGCAGCGCGGCTTGCGGCGCCTGTTCGTGCTGACCACGCAGACCGCGCACTGGTTCATCGAACAGGGGTTCCGGCCCGGCGCCCTGGATGAACTGCCGCCGCAGAAACAAGCTTTTTACAACTATCAGCGCAACTCCCGCGTCCTGATCAAGGATCTGGCCTGATGGCGCATGTGCCAAGAATTTACTGGCCCGAAGAACTGGTCGCCGGACAGAACCTGACGATCGACGGCGACCGCGCGCATCACCTGCTGCGGGTGCTCAAACGCGGCAAGGGCGACGAAGTGCTGCTGTTCACATCGCCCGACCGGGAGTATCCGGCGCGGATCATGGCGACCGGCAAGCAGCAGTTGCAGCTGCACATCGATGAACTGCGCCAGGTCCGGCGCGAATCACCGCTGCGCAGCGTGCTGGTCCAGGCCATCGCGCGCGGTGACCGCATGGATTACAGCGTGCAGAAAGCCGTGGAACTCGGCGTCTGGGCGATCCAGCCGGTGCTGAGCCAATACGGCGGCGTGCAGCTTGACGCCCGCCGCCTGACCCGCAAGCAGACCCACTGGCAAGCCATTGCGATGGCTGCCGCGGAGCAGTCCGGACGCACCCAGGTGCCGCCGGTGCGCGACTGCCTGCGACTGCAGGACTGGCTCGGGCAGACGCCGCGGCACGGATTCGTGCTGGCGCCCGGCGCGAACGGAGACTGGCCATCGGCGCCCGCCCCCGAACAGGAAGTCTGCATTCTGGTCGGACCGGAAGGCGGTCTGAGCGAGACCGAACTGCAGCTCGCCCGGCAGGGCGGTCTGATGCCGCTGAGCCTGGGGCCGCGCATCCTGCGCACCGAAACCGCCGGGGTGGTCGCGCTGAGCGCCCTGCAGCTGCGCTGGGGCGATTTCTGAGTTGCCCGACGGAAGCTTCCTGCCCCGCTGAACTCTGCCCTCAGACTTCCCCGTAGGGTCGCACCAGATCGGCCATGGCATCGAGTTCGGGAATCAGGGCGGAACGATTGGCGACCTTGACCCGGCTCAGGACCAGACTGGCCGCTTCGTCCTCGGCCAGTTCAACCGGCTTCAGCGCGACTTCGTTGAGAGTCACAATCAGCGGATAGGAGCGTGCTACCACGGCGAATGCAGCGGCTTGCGAAGGCGTATTGAGCACCACCAGACGGCACTTGCGATCCATCGGCGGCACCGCCTGCCCCAGCATGCCCTCCAGACTGATCGCCGGCAGTTCGAACTGACGCCAGCGCGCCTGCCCCAGCAGCCAGGCCGGCCCGTCTTCGACCGCGCGCATGACATCCTGGCCGAGGACTTCGACCACCGCGGAGTTCGGCAGGATCAGGCTGGTATCCACCAGGCTGACCATGACGCTGTAAATATGGCTGGGCAAGGACTGTGACATTAGGCCTCCGTGCTCATGACGGCATGCAGTTCGTTGATCAGCTGCTGTTCCTGATACGGTTTGATCAGGTAGCGGTTGACGCCGATGGCCTGCGCCCGCTCCCGATGCTTGTCGCCGCTGCGCGAGGTGATCATGATGATCGGCACACGGGCCAGGCGTTCGTTGTTGCGGATAAAGGTCGCGACTTCAAAACCGTCCACCTTCGGCATCTCGATATCCAGGAGAACAGCATCCGGGGTCTCCGATTGCAACTGGGCGATGCCGTCCATGCCATCCTTGGCGGTCGCGACACGATAGCCGTTGCGGGTGAGGACACGCTCGGCCACCCGCCGCATGGTAATCGAGTCATCGATGACCATGACCAGCGGCAGCTCGGTTCGGGCGCTGGCCACCGCATCGCCCGCCACCACATGCTGCAGGGTCTTGAACAGGCGATCCTGCACCAGGGCGACCACATCCAGAATCAGCACCACGCGGCCGTCAGACTGGATCGTCGCACCGGTCACCCCCACGACCGTGCTGACCTGGGGACCGGCGGTCTTGGTCACCAGTTCGCGGCTGCCCAGCAACTGGTCCACCGCGACCGCAACCCGGCGCTCCGAGATCCCCATGCCTTCACCGGTGTGCACCAGGATCACCGGCACGTAGGCGCGTTCATCCGGCAGATGCGTATCCATGCCCAGCAACTGCCCCAGATACCGTACCCGGTAGGCATGCCCGCCGTATTCGAAGCTTTGCTGATCATCCAGGAACCGGCTCAGTTCGCTGGCCGGCAATCGCGCGATCCCTTCGATATTCGCCAGCGGGGTGGCGTAGACCTCATCCCCGACCTGCACCATCAGGGCCTGGGCGATGGCCAGCGACAGGGGCAGACGGATCACGAAGCGGGCGCCCTCACCGATGCGCGAGTCCAGCTCCAGGGTGCCACCGAGCTGCTTGACTTCGGCGGAAACCACGTCCATGCCGACGCCACGCCCGGCATCCTGGGTCAGCGATTCGGCGGTGGAAAAACCGGGCTGGAAAATGAACTGCGCCATTTCCGCTTCGGACAGCTGCGCATCCGGCGTCATCAGCCCTTTCTCCAGCGCCTTGGCGCGGATGCGCTTGAAATCCAGTCCACGGCCATTGTCACGAATCTCGATCGCAAGCTTTGAACCGTCACGGCTCAGGGCGATCGCCACCTTGCCGCTGGCCGGCTTGCCCGCGGCCACGCGGTCCTGCGGTTTTTCCAGACCATGAATGACGCAGTTGCGGATCACATGCTCGATGACCGGCGTCATTCGCTCCAGCACGTTGCGATCCATTTCCGCTTCGATGCCGGAAAAAACCAGTTCGACCTGCTTGCCATTGTCGCCAGCGGTCTGCCGCAGCACCCGCTGCAGACGCTGGACCTGGCGCGAGAAAGGCACCATCAGGGTGCTCATCAGTCCCTGCTGTACCGAGGTATTGACGCGCCCCTGCTGTAACAGAAGGGTGTCGGTCTCGCTGACTAGATCGGTCATCGAGTTATGCAGACTGGAGAGGTCGGTCACCGACTCGGACAGCGCGCGAGTCAGCTCCTGCATGCGTGAATAACGGTCCATCTCCAGCGGATCGAACTCCGCGTCGTAGCGATCCGCATCGTCAGAGGTCTGCAGACCCTGGGTACGCGCCTGAATCTGCGCATCGGTTTCCGTTTCCAGCGCGCGCAGCTGGTCGCGAATACGCACGATGGTCTGCTCCACCTCCCGCAGATGCCCGGAAATGCCATTGACCTGTCGTTCCAGACGCGAACGGTAAATACTGATCTCGCCGGCCTCGTTGAGCATGGTATCCAGCTGCTCGACACTGACCCGGGCGGTTTCCCGCCGGATTGCGGCGAGGCGATCGTCGGTGCCGGCATCCCAGGTCAGGGCATCGGACCAGCTGCGCGTCGCGACTGTTGGCACCGGCTGCGCCGGTTCCGGTCCGGCCGGTGTGGGTTCTTCCACCGCCGTCGGGGCCTGCGGCCCCAGCCCGGCCTGCTGCAACAAGGCATGGAAATGATCCGAGGCGGCCTCGAGCTGGCCGGGCAAGGCCTGCGCGTCGCCGGCCTCGGGCTCTGCGACCAGCCGCTCCAGGCGGCTTTCCAGCGCATGGACCGCATCGCCCAGCTCCGCCAGTCCAGCCATTCGCGCACCGCCCTTGAGCGTGTGCAGGACCCGCAGAATATCCGCCCGGGCGTCCTCGGCCTGCTCTGGCCCGGCGGCCAGCAGCGGACGGGCGGCGTCGAAGGCCTCCATCAGCTCGGCGGCTTCCGGCAGGAAGATCTCCACCAGCTCGTCATCCGCCGCCGCGACCGGTTCCGGCTGCAGGTCGGCTGCCGGAGCTTCATCCAGGCCCGCATCCGCCGGGTCAAGATCCAGCGCCTCCGGCAACTCGGCAACAGACGGCTGCTCCGCCACGGATACGGCAGGCGCCGGCGCCACATCGCCCGCTTCGCCCTCACCGCGCAGATCCGCCAGCAGCTCGAAGGCGCCACTGGGCGGATGCCCTGCCTTGACCCCATCAAGCAGATGATGCAGGCCGTCAATCGCGTGATGCAGACGACCGAAAATGCCGCTGTCCAGCTGCCGGCCCTGCTCCAGGGCGGCAAAACTGGTTTCCATTTCATGTGCGATGGCACCGAGGCTGTTGAGGCCGCACATCCGCGCCCCGCCCTTGAAGGTGTGCAGATCCCGCTGCAAGGATCGCAGCGGCTCCAACGCCGCATGGTCCATTTCCCAGGACGCAAAGTTCTGATCCATGGATTCCAGCAGTTCCTGCGCCTCACCCATGAACATGTCCAGAATTTCTGCATCTGGCGGCCAGACGTCTTCGGCCAGGACCGTGAAATCCTCCTCGGCCACCGCGGCCTCCGCCGCAGGCTCAGCGGCAACGACGACATCAGGTTCCGGCTCAGGCTCGGGCGCCGCAGCAGCCATCGGCTGCGCGGGCATCACCGCCGCCTCGCCACCGAGGATCGCCAGCACCGCGGCGGGATCGACATCACGACCTTCACGGAATTCGTCGAGCAGGTTGTAGCTGCCCTCCAGGCATTGTCCGATGCGCGCGAACAGGGCCTGATCGACCGGTTTGAACTCGCCGGCGAGCACCGCCTTCATCAGGCTGTCCAGCGCCTCGCCGACCTGCCCCAGCCCCATCGCCCCCGCCGTTCTGGCGCTGCCTTTGATGGTGTGGAAAATTCGCTGCAGATTGCGCTCGGCCTCATCGGACTCGGGCCGATTACTCCAGTTGCGCAGTTCGCTCTCGGCCTGCTCGAGCAGATCCAGCGCCTCCTCGGCGAAAATACCGGCGAGCTCCAGATCCACGCCGTCGGAGCTCTCCAGCAAATGCTGAACCTTCGCGCTGAGTCCGGCCTCCAGTTCCGTCGCCATCTCGGGCGCTTTGCCGGCCCGCACGGCCGCCAGTTGCGCGGAAAATGTCGCATGCAACTGCGCCAGCAGACCGTCCTCCAGCGGGTGATTCAGGCCACGCAGGGTCTGGGTCAGGCTTTCCGCGGCGGCGGCCAGCTGACTGATCGGCTCCAGACCGACGGCAGCCGCCCCGCCTCGCAAGGAATGCAGTAGCCGCACCAGCGCCTCGCCAACCGCTGGCTGGTCGATCTGCTGTTGCAATTCTTCGAGATACGCTTCCGCATCTTCCAGAAAAACCTGCAGGACTTCCGCCTCGGCCTCGACTTCCTCGCCTTCATCAAGCAGGCCGCGAATTCTGCCCAGCAGGTCTTCAGCCTGATTCCCCGAAGGTTCGCCGCGCTCGAAACCGGCGATCAGATCCGGCAGCAATCCGACCGAATTTTCCACCAGTTCCGAGACCTGGCTATCCAGGGCCAATGCCCCATCGCGACAGCGATTGAGCAAGTCTTCCACCGCCCAGGCGAACTCGCCAAGCTCCTGCGCGCCGACCATGCGACCGCTGCCCTTGAGGGTATGGAAGCCGCGCCGAACTTCGCCGAGCAGCTCCGGATTGGCCGGATTCTGGCTCCAGCGCGGCAAGACCGCCTGCAGGCCGGCCAGGACTTCACGGGATTCTTCGATGAAGATCTCCCGGAATTCAGGATCCACAGCGTCATCCGCTGGCGCTTCCGCCGGCGCTTCGGCCAGGGTTTCGGGTTCGGCCGCAAGCAGAACCTCATCCAGTTGCTGCAGATAACGACGCACATCGGCCAGCAGGCGCCCGGTATGAGGCTGATGCTCCTGCACCGCCTCAATGAAATATTCGATCCCGGCAATCATGTCGGCGATCCGGTCTGCCACCAGCGCCCGCGTACGCGCCACTTCAACGCACTCGGGCACCAGCTTGTCGCCAACCAGGCCGAGCACCTCCACCGCATCGCTCATGCCCAGCAAATCGAAGGCCGAACTGATCTCTGCGAGAAGCTTACGGGCGGCGGCGAGGGCGTCTGCCTGCCCACGCGCCATGAAATGGTCCAGCTCGGTCTTGATCCGGGTGACATTGACCAAAGATTCGCGCAGGACCGCTCCGACACCTTCACGCAGATCCTGGTGACCGGCCTGGCCCACCACCACGCTGCGGCGCGAGGGCAGCAACTCGGCATCCAGCCCCTGCTCGATGCGGATCAGAGTTTCCGCCACCTGCAACCAGTCATCATCGCTGCCGCCATCGGCAATTGCGGTGATCCGCTTGCCCTGCTGCTGGGCCAGCTGCCCCAGCGCATCCAGGCCGAGCACCGACAGCGTCGAGCCGACCGTATTGAGGCTGTTGGCCAGGCCTTCACCGGCGCCGACCTGGCCGCCGGAACGCAAAGCCAGATCGATGGTGTCCTTGATGTCATGCAGCGCATGGCGGATCTCTCGCGTCACCGTCTGCAGGGACTCGATATTCGGCTGGGCCAGACTCGAACGCAGTTCCTCGAGATGCGACTCGCTCAGGTTCTCCGCTGCAAACCCGAATTCCGTGCGGATTCCCTCCAGCGCCGGCGTCTGCACCTCACTCAGGCTCAGGACATGCAGGCACTGGGCGCCAAGCGCCGCCGCCGCCCGCGCGATCGGCGCCTCACCGTTACCGGCCAGCGCCTTGACGCACTGCGCGACCTTGGCCAGCAGCTTCTGCACTTCCGGCGTGGCCGCGTCCGGATCCACCGCCAGCACCAGACACATCGCCTCAACCCCGCGCCAGCACTGGTAGACCCGGGGATCGATGGCCACGCTGCCGAGCTGAGCGGTGGCCTTGACCAGAACCTGCAGGGCGCGCTCACGATTTTCATTGCGGATGGCGCCAAGCACCGCCTTCTGAATGACCGCGGCATGCTTGCCGGCCAGCGCCCGGCTCATGCCGGGCTTGCGATGATCGCTGGGCGGCGGCGGCACATCCAGGCCGCGCACGTCGAGGTAACGCTGGAACAGCTGGGCCCGCGGGCAAATCGCCTCGCCACGCGATACCCTCAGTTCGTTGATCGCGGGTGCGAACACCAGAGGATGATCGTTTTCCCCATGCGCCAGCAGCTCGACATAATCCACCAGCTGCAATGTGGCGGACACCAGCGCACCGAAGCCGGCGTCCGACTTGTTGCCGACATCGGCCTGCAAATGGCGCAGCGACGCCAGCATTTCCTCGGCCAGCAGATGCACGCTGTAACACTGGATGACGCTGGCAATACTCGCCAGCTGCCGGACATCCTGCAGGCTGCCGTCCAGCGCCTGGGTGTCTTCGTCCGGAGATTCCAGGTAGCTTTCGATATGGCAACGGACCCGCTGCAGGCATTGCGTCAGCTCGCCCTTGACCCAGAACAGGCCTCGACTCACGTCGGCCTGTAGCGCATTGTTTTCGCTCATCCCGGCCCCTTATGCGCTTGCGTTCTGAAAAATATCCGCAGCCGCCAGCTTCATGAAGCTGAACACCAGACTGGATTCCTGGTCCCGCACGAAACTGCCCAGCAGGAACCGGCGCCAATGGGCAGGCTGATTCACCACCAGATCGTTGCGCTGTTCATTGCTGGCGAATCGTCGGTAGCCGCCGACCCCATCGACAAGAAAACCGGCAGGCACCTCTTCGGAATTCAGCACCATGAAACGGCTGCTTCGCGTGATCACCGTGCTCTCGCCGTCCAGCAGCTGGCGCAGATCGATCAGGGGCAGCAGATTGCCACGCACGTTGGCAATCCCCATGAGCCAGGGACGGCAGTTGGGCACCCGGGAATAGGCCGGCATCGGGATGACTTCACGGATTTCCCGCTGCGGCGCCAGATAGGCCTGTTCGCCGAGGGTGAAACTCAGGCCGACCCAGGCATCTCCAGCATCATGACTGCCGGTTTCGGCGGCCCGGGCGGCAATCCGCTGATCGAGCACCGCAAGCAGATGGAAGGGTTCGGCGGCAAGACCCCGCAGGTTCCGGATTTCTGTGCTTGGCATGATCGACTACCCTGCCGCACCAGGACGATGCGCCCGCACCGCGGCGATCAATTCGTCCCGGGTAAATGGTTTGGTCAGATAATGATCGGAGCCGACGATCCGTCCGCGGGCCCGGTCAAACAGGCCATCCTTGGACGACAGCATGATCACCGGTGTGCGGGCGAAGCGCGGATTGCCCTTGATCAGAGCGCAGGTCTGATAGCCATCCAGGCGCGGCATCATGATGTCGACGAAAATCAGATCGGGCTTCAATTCGGCGATCTTGGCCAGGGCTTCAAACCCGTCCGTAGCTGCCGAAACCTCGCACCCTGCCCTGGACAACAGGCTTTCCGCCGTCCTTCGAATGGTCTTGGAATCATCCACTACCATAACCTTAACGCCTGCCAGTCCCTCGACTTGACCGTCTGCCACCATGGTCTCCCCTACCTCTCCCGGTGACCCGACGGATGAGCGTCGGATCGAATATTTGTACAGACAAGTCGCTGTTTTATCACAGGCACGTCCAACGTGTCGCTGCAAGCCACTGCTGTGGACCACCACAAGCAAGGCTGGGGGATGAGAGGAGGGACAGGTAGAATAGGTCTCTTTTGCGCACAGCCCCGTCGGCGCCGAGCCAGAGCCCCCTCATGACTGCAAGAATTCTGGGCGTCATCATGGACCCCATTTCCGGCATCAAGCCGAAGAAAGACACCAGCCTGGCCATGTTGCTCGAAGCCCAGGCCCGCAACTATCAGATTCATTACATGGAACTGAGCGACCTGTTCATCGACAACGGTCGCGCGGGGGCACGCAGCCGCCCGCTGGAAGTGCGCGACAGCGAGGACGACTGGTTCGAACTGGCACCCGCCCGGATGATCTGGCTGGACGAGCTCGACATCCTGCTGATGCGCAAGGACCCGCCTTTCGACCAGGCCTATCTGTATGCCACCCAGATCCTGGATCTTGCGCAGCAACGCGGCTGCCTGGTAGTCAATCGTCCTCAGTCCCTGCGCGACTTCAACGAGAAACTGGCGATCAACCGCTATCCTGAGCAGATCGCCCCGACCCGGGTCGACTGCAACATGGCGCGCCTGCGCGATTTCATCGAAACCCATGGCGATACCGTCATCAAACCCCTGGATGGCATGGGTGGCGCCTCGATCTTCCGAGTACGCGCCGACGATCCCAATCTGGGCGTCATCCTCGAGACCCTGACCGCCAACGGTCGGCGATACGCGATGATCCAGCGCTATCTGTCCGCGATCAGCGCAGGCGACAAACGCATCCTGATGATCGACGGCAAGCCCTGGCCCTATGCCCTCGCCCGGATCCCCTCTCAGGGCGAATCGCGGGGCAACCTGGCTGCCGGCGGCCGCGGCGTTGGCCAGCCGCTTGGCCCCGCCGATCTGCGCATCGCGCAGGCCCTGGGCCCGAGCCTGGTCGAAGCCGGACTGTATTTCGTCGGCCTGGACGTCATCGGCGAGCATCTGACCGAGGTGAATGTCACCAGCCCGACCTGCGTGCGGGAACTGGACCGCCAGTACGGCAGCAACATTTGCGCGAGCCTGTTCGATGCCCTGGAGGCTCGCCTGGCGTGAAACAGACCCTGATCGGACTGGCCCTGTGCGCGCTCCTCGCCTGGGGGGTCTGGCGCCAGCCGCCCGCCACCGCCCCCATCGTCCAGCACCGCGAGATTTTTGCCCTGGGCACCCTGGTTCAGCTGAGCTTCGCCCAGAGCGTGCCACCCCAACTGATGCCCGCGGTGGAACAAGCCTTGAGCCGTTTCGAAACCCGCTGGTCGGTCCACGGCGATGGCGATCTGGCCCGCCTGAACCAGTTGATCGAACAACAGGGCAGCGCGGAGCTGCCCCAGAGCCTGCGCCCCGGCTTTGTCATCGCCCAGCAGGCCTGCCGCAACAGCGGCGGCCTGTTCGACCCCGGCATCGGCGCCCTCGTCAGATTGTGGGGCTTCGATGATGAAGATCACTTCCGCAGCGCACCGCCCGCGGCAAGCGCCATCGACGGCCTGCTGAAGGCGCGTGGCAGTCTCTGCACCCTGGAACTCGGCCCCCGCATCACGCCACCTACACCGAGCACGCAATTCGATTTCGGCGCCTCCGCCAAGGGACGTGCAGTGGATGAAATCGTCGCATTGCTGCGCGCCCGGGGGGTTCACGACGCCATCGTCAACGCCGGCGGCGATCTTAAGGTGATCGGCAGCCGCCCCGACCGTCCCTGGCGCATTGGCATCCGCCATCCGCGCCCGGATGCAGGTCAGGAGATCATCGCCAGCCTCGAGGTCCACGACGGCGAGGCGGTTTTCTCGTCCGGCGACTACGAACGTTTCTTCATTCATGAGAACCGGCGATACCACCACATCCTCGACCCTCGCACCGGCCTGCCTACCGACCTCAGCCAGTCCGCCACGGTCTTGCATCGCAGCGCGGAACTGGCCGACGCGGCGGCCACCGCGCTGTTCGTTGCCGGCCCGGATGACGCGGCGCAGACCATGCAGGACCTGGGCATCAGCCACTACCTGCTGATTGACGCCCAGGGCCGGCAATTGATCAGTCCGGCGATGGCGCAGCGCATCGAAACCTCTGAATGACACGAGCGGACTGGCTGCTGCTGTGCGGACTTGCCTACGCCGTGGGCTGGCTGTTCCACAGCCTCTGGCTGCCGCAATCGGAGGCCACCCAGGCCACGATCAGCGGCCCGCACCAGACCCACACCATCCGCCTCGACGAGGATCGCGAAATCGAAATGATGGGGCCGCTGGGTGCAAGCACCATCACAATCCACGCGGGCGCCGCACGCTTCACGCGCTCACCCTGCCGACATCAGGTCTGTGTCCGTTCGGGCTGGCACCGGCGCGGCGGCGCGGTCGCCGCCTGCGTGCCCAATCGCATCAGCCTCAGCCTGCTCGGCGCAAACCCGGAATTCGATGGCCTCAGCTACTGACCCCAACCAGGACGACATGATCGCGGGCTTTGCCGCCCTTGCGATCGTGATCCACATTCTCGAGGCCGGCCTGCCCTTTCCGGTCCCCGGGATCAAACCGGGCCTGGCCAACGTGGTCACCCTGGTCGTCATCGCCCGTCACGGCTGGGCCACCGCGGCCTGGGTCGTTGCCCTGCGCGTGCTGGTCAGCGCGCTGCTGCTCGGCACCTTCCTGACCCCGACTTTTCTCCTCAGCGCCGGCGGCGCCGTGGCCAGTCTCGCCGGACTGGCGCTGCTGCACCTGATCAACCGCGGCTGCCGGCGCAGGATTTTCAGCGTTTACGGCATGGGCATGATCTCGGCCTGCCTGCACATCAGCGGACAATTTGTCCTCGCCTATCATCTGTTCGTGCCGCACCCGGGCCTGCTCAATCTGCTGCCGATTCTGGCCGCCGCTTCGCTGCTGTTCGGACTCAGCACCGGCTGGCTGGCCCAGGCCATCCTCCGTAGAATGCCGGCGCCACCGGAGCGGGATTCCCGCGTGCTTGCGGGCGCCCCCCAGAAACCGTGATACTGCCGCCATGCCTACGGAATCCTTACGCAATCAGTTTCTGATCGCCATGCCCAATCTGGCCGACAGCAACTTCGAAAAATCGGTCAGCCTGATGTGCGAGCATGGCGATGAAGGCGCCTTGGGCCTGGTGATCAACCGCCCCACCGATCTGCGCCTGCGGGCGATGCTGGAGCACCTGGATATCGACTGCAGCGGCCTGTTGCCGGAGCAGGCCATCTACTGGGGTGGCCCGGTCCAGATGGAGAGAGGCTTCGTCCTGCATTCGCCGCTGGGCGACTGGGAAGCCAGCATCGAATTGAGCGAGTCGCTCGGAGTGACGACGTCCAGGGACATCCTTACCGCCATCGGCGCCGGGCGTGGTCCGGCCCGCTTCCAGATCATGCTGGGCTATGCCGGCTGGGACGCCGGCCAGCTCGAACGTGAAATCATGGAAAACAGCTGGCTGAACATCGGCGCCGAGCTGTCGGTCATTTTCGATACCGCCAGCGAAGATCGCTGGGAAGCGGCGACCCGCCTGCTGGGCATCGACCCCAGCAGTCTCAGTCAGGGCGCCGGCCACGCGTGATCACGGTGCTTGGTTTCGATTTCGGCGAGAAAAGAATTGGTCTGGCGGTCGGCAACACCCTGACCGGCACCAGTCGCGCATTGGGCTGGCTGGACTCAAACCCGAAAGATCTGCCCTGGCCGGCGATCGAGCAGGCCATCGCCCAGTGGCAGCCCCAGCGCCTGCTGGTCGGCATCCCCCTGAACCTGGAGGGCCTCGCCCAGCCGATGACCCGCAAGGCGCGGCGGTTCGCCCATGCCCTGCGCGCGCGCGCCGGATTGCCGGTCGATGAAGTCGATGAGCGTTTCAGTTCCTGCGCGGCGACCACCGATCTGGCCCAGGCCCGCGCCAGCGGCGCCAAGCGCCGGCGCACCCGCCATGGCGACATTGATGCGATGGCCGCGGCGGTCATCGTGCAGCAGTGGCTGGATGCCGCATGATGACCCCACACGGCGAACAGATTGACGCCCAGGGCCAACTGCGCCATCTGCTGTGCATTCGCGGCCTGCCCGCTGCGACCATCCATGACATCCTCGACCGGGCCGAGCATTTCCTCACGCCCGCTGGGGGCCAGCCGCGCACCAGCGCCGAACTGCGCGGGCGTACCATCGTCAATCTCTTCTTCGAGGCCAGCACCCGCACCCGCTCGGCCTTCGAACTGGCCGCCAAGCGCATGGGCGCCGATGTGCTCAATATCGACGTGGCCACCTCCTCCGCGAGCAAGGGCGAATCACTGTATGACACGCTCAAGACGCTCGAAGCGATGGACGCGGACATGTTCGTCGTGCGCCACCATGCCAGTGGCGCCGCCCAGTTCATCGCCCGCCAGTTGCGCCCGGGTGTCGCGGTCCTGAATGCTGGCGACGGCCGGCACGCCCATCCCACCCAGGCCCTGCTCGACGTGTTCACGATCCGCCGGCACAAGCCCGAATTCGCCGGCCTTTCGGTCGCGATCGTCGGCGACTTGCTGCATTCACGCGTCGCCCGCTCCGAAATGCGCGCCCTGAACCAACTGGGGGTCCGTGACATCCGTGCGGTCGCGCCCCGCACCCTGATGCCCGAGGGCATCGAGTCCTTCGGCGTCAGGCCCACCTATGACATGGAGCAGGGCGTTCGCGATGCCGACGTGATCATCATGCTGCGCCTGCAGAAAGAACGAATGAACGGTCACTTCCTGCCGGGCGCCGATGAGTTCCATGCCCGTTTCGGCCTGACCCGGGCACGCCTGGCCCTGGCCCGTCCGGATGCCCTGGTGATGCATCCCGGCCCGATCAACCGTGGCATCGAGATTGACTCCAGCGTCGCCGACGGGCCGCAATCCGTCATCCTGCAACAGGTCAATCATGGGGTCGCCGTACGCATGGCATTGATGTCCATGATTCTGGGACAGGCCCGATGAGCACGCTGCTACGACTGAACAATATTCGCTGGCTCGATCCATTCCTGGACATCGACCGCACCGGTGATCTGCTCATCGAACAGGGTCGCCTGCGAGCGGCCGACGAGCGCCAGACCGACCCGGTGGACCAGATCGATGGCACCGGCCTGTGGCTGATGCCGGGCATGATCGACCTGGGCCATAGCCTGCTGCCGGACAAGACCATCGAAGGCGCGGATGCCGCAAGCGAACTGCAGGCGGCCTGGCACTGCGGTCTCGCCACGGTCTGCGCCTGGCCTGATGCGGCCACGATGACCGACCGCAGCGCCACGGTCGATCGTCTGCTGCGCCAGGCCGAAGCCAATGCCGGTAGCGCCCTCAAGCTGTTGGGCGCTCTCACGCCAGGCCTGGCGGGAGTCCAGCTGAGCAATATGGCGGCCCTGAAAAACGCGGGCTGCGTCGGGCTCTCGCAGGGGCACACCGTGCTGCCGGCTTTCGACATCCTCCGCCAAGCCATGCGCTATGCCAGCGATCTCGACCTCACTCTGCATCTGAGCCCGCGCATCCGGGAGCTCGACCAGGGTTGTGCACATGATGGCGCCACCGCCGCCGCACTGGGCCTGAGCGGCATTCCGGCAGCCAACGAAAGCGTGGCCATGGCCAGTCTGATCGCACTTGCCGCCGACACCGGCTGCCGCCTCCATCTCGGGCCGCTGTCCTCGGCTGCCGCAGCAGAGCAGCTGCGGCAGGCACGTGCGCGCGGCCTACCCATCAGCGCCGATGTCGCAATCTGGAATCTCCTGTTCGATGAATCCGCGCTGCAGGGCTACAACAGCGCCTTTCACCTGCAGCCGCCGGTGCGCTCCGAGGCCGATCGCGAGCAGCTCCTGCGCCTGGTTGCCGACGGCGAGATCCAGGCCATCTGCAGCCACCATCAACCGCACAATGCGGACGCCAAGTTCGGACCATTTGCGGAGACCCGACCCGGCGCCAACGGCATCGACGGCTTCATCGCCCTGTTGCTGCGCCTGTTTTCCAACGGCCGGCTGAGCGCGCTGAATCTGGCCCAGCGCACCAGTGCCGGACCGGCAGAGATCCTCGGCATCAACGCCGACGAGGCCCGTCGACACTGGCTCCTGGTCGATCCCGCCCATGTCTGGCGCCTGCAGCACGACAGCTTTGCCAGTCATGCCCGCAACAGCCCGATGATCGATTCGGAACTGACCGGCGCCGTCGCAGGCTGGCTGACGGATGGCGACATCCAGCTGTATCGGAACTGGCAGCAGCGGCTTGGTGTATAGTTTTTCCAATTTCAACCCAGACCACGGAGACGTTGGGACATGGCACGCGTTTTGATCGTCGACGATTCACCAACAGAACTCATGAAGCTTCGCGCCCCGCTGGAGGCTGAAGGCTTCCACATCACGGAAGCCTCATCCGGAGACGATGCCATAGCCAAAGCGAAAGCGCAGCGGCCGGATGTCATCATCATGGATGTGGTCATGCCCGGCATGAACGGCTTCCAGGCCACCAGAACGCTCACCCGCGACCCGGACACCAAAGATGTTCCCATCGTGGTGTGCTCGAGCAAGAGCCAGGAAACCGACAAACTCTGGGCCAAGCGCCAGGGCGCCTCGGAATACCTGGTCAAGCCTGTAAAACCAAGCGAACTCATCAGTAAAATCAAGGCCTTGCTTAAATAGCATCGAGCCACCATCAGGGAATCGGGGGAGACCATGGCAAAAGGCAACAATCCTGCGGGAAGTCGACGCGAGGTCCTGCTGCTCATCCTGGCAGCCGGCTTTCTAGCCGCAACTTTGGGCGTTTACGTGTATACGCAAAACGCCGCACGGCATGATCAGGAATACCTGACACTGGCCCGCTCCGCCCAGCAACAGGCCACCGACCTGGGCAAACTGGGCGCCGATGCCTCACGTGGCATCCCCCCGGATTTCCGCCTGCTGGAGGGCGCCCAGGCCAACCTGATCGAAGCCATCGAGTTCATCAAGAACGGTGATGAGTTGATCGGCCTGCCGCCGGCGCCGGAGGCCGCGGCCGATTCACTGTTGTATCTGGAAGAATCCTGGGCGGAAATGAATGACGGCGTCGAGGTGATGCTCGCCGGCCGCAGCGCCTACCTCACGGCCGATCAGTTCATCTATCAGATCGACGATTCGGCAGTGGAACTGAGCGAGACCATCTCTCAATTGACCGAGAGACTGCTGGAAATTCGGGCGCCCGGTGACATCATCCATCTGGCGGCCCAGCAAAGTCTGCTGCTCGAACGGATGCGCACCCGCGCCCGCCGCGTGGTCGCCGCCGGTCGCGGCGCCGACATGCTGGCCGAACGCCTGGCCGATGACACCAAGACCTTTGCCGCCAACACCAACGCGCTACGCAACAGCGCGGCGGAACGCGATGCCCGCGCCAACACCCTGCTCAAGCAGGCCAGCAGCCAGTTTGCCAAGGTCAATGAAGGCATTGCCGGGCTGCAGGGTATCGCCGGCGATATCGCCGAAGTGCAGGAAGCCTCATCCCTGCTCTCCCGACTGGGCACCGAGGTTCTGGCCTCTGCCATCGACCTTGAGGATTCGCTGACACGCTATGCGTCTTCGCGCCTCATCAAGGACTATTTCATCTACATTTTCGGCGGACTGTCGGCCTTGTCCCTGCTGGCCTTCGTCGCATTCTTCCTGCTCAACGTGCGCCGGCGCCAGATTGCCGCGGAAAATTCAGAACGCATGCAGCAGGAGGCCATTCTGACCCTGCTGGACGAGATCACCAACCTGGCTGATGGTGATCTGACCACCACCGTGACGGTGACCGAGGATTTCACCGGCGCCATCGCCGACTCGATCAATTTCACGATCGAAACCCTGCGCACCCTGGTCGGCACCATCAACAGCACATCCCGGCAGGTGAACGAAGCCGCTTCATCGACCTTGGACACCGCCACCTCGCTGAACCAGGCCAGCCGGCAGCAGACCACCCAGATCGCGACCGCCGCGGAATCCATCACGCGGATGACGGAAAGCATGCAGGACATGTCCAACGAGGCGCAGCAGTTGGCCCGGCAGGCAGAAACCTCGCTGGAAACGGCGCGCAGCGGTGGCGAAACGGTGCGCAGCACCATCGCCGGCATGGAAGCCCTGCGCGAACAGATCCAGGACACCTCCAAACGGATCAAGCGTCTGGGTGAATCCTCCCAGGAAATCGGCAACATCATCGAGTTCATCAACGACATCGCCGAACAGACCAACACCCTGGCCCTGAACGCCTCGATCCAGGCCGCCATGGCCGGCGAATCCGGCAAGGGCTTCGCGGTGGTGGCAGACGAAGTGCAGCGTCTGGCAGAGCGTGCAGGCTCGGCGACGAAACAGATCGAAGCGCTGGTGAAAACCATTCAGGCCGACACCAACGAAGCCATCATCTCGATGGAGCGTTCGACTGCCAACGTGGTGGCAGGCTCGCGTTCGGCTGAAACCGCAGGTGGCGCGCTGGAGCGGATCGAAACCTTCGCCTCGGAACTCGCCGGTCTGATTCAGCGGATTTCCGGCACCGCGAACGAGCAGGCCAAGGTCGCCACCGGACTGGCCGAGACGATGACACAGTTGCGCTCGATCGCGGGCCAGACCGCCGATTCGGCCGATCTCACCGCGACGCGGACGCGCGAATTGACCACGCTGTCCGAGCAGATGCGTGAATCGGTCTCGGGCTTCCGTCTGCCAGGCGAAGCGGTACTGGACTTCGACGACGATGCCACCATGGAATTCGACGAGCAGAGCCAGAACGCCGTCGCCGCCTGAACGGCAGGTGTAAACGAAAAACGCCGGCATTGCCGGCGTTTTTTTATGGGCGAAGCCCGGCGATCAGCCGAACGCGATACGAGATTCAAGATTCGCCGAGGAGTCGGCATTGGCCAGGGCCTCTTCCTTGCTGATCCGACCCGCGTTGAACAGGGCGTACAGGGAATCATCGAAGGTCTGCATTGCGCGATCCTGGCTGTCTGCCATCGACTCCTTGATCGCATCCACATCGCCTTTCAGGATCAACTCTGAGATGTACGGCGTGTTGATCATGACCTCCACCGCAGGGCAGCGCTTGCCGTCGCGCGAGCGCACCAGACGCTGGGAGATCACTGCCCGCAGATTCACCGCCAGGTCCATGAACAACTGCTCACGCAGTTCTTCCGGAAACATGTTGATGATGCGTTGCAGGGTCTGATAGGCGTTGTTCGCATGCAGCGTGGATATGCACAGATGACCGGTGCCCGCCAGCTGGATCGCCGCCTCCATCGTCTCCCGGTCACGGATCTCGCCAATCAGAATGACATCCGGCGCCTCCCGCAGGGAGCTCTTCAGGGCCGCGGCATAAGTATGCGTGTCCTGCCCGATTTCGCGCTGATTGACGATGGATTTCTTGTTCGGATGCAGGTATTCAATCGGATCTTCGATGGTCAGGATATGACCTGATGCGCTGGAATTGCGATGGTCGATCATCGCCGCCAGTGTCGTCGATTTGCCCGATCCGGTTGCGCCGACCATCAGCAACAGACCGCGCTTGTGCATGATCAGATCTTTCAGGCTGTCTGGCACGCCCAGACCTGCAATGGTCGGCACTTCAGATTTGACATAGCGCAGGACCATGGCCGGATTGCCGCGCTGATTGAAGATGTTGACACGGAAGCGGCCCAGCCCGCCCGCTTCCGTCGCCAGATCGATCTCCAGATATTCCTCGTACATCTGCTGCTGATCCGGCGTCATGATGCTGTAGGCCAGTTCGCGGATCAATTCCTTGCTCAGCTGGGTCTTGCCCATGGCATAGAAACCGCCATCCACTTTCAGCATGGCCGGCGAATTGGTGGTGAAGAAGATATCGGAAGCCTCTTTTTCCACCGCCAGCTTCAGATAGGGAATCAACTTCATCATGGCATTCAGGACCTTTTCGGCGGCGCACGTCGCACTGCGATTTCCTCTTCATCTTCCAGGATCGACATCTTCTTGACGCTTTCGTCATCGTGCAGATCGGTCGCCGCGCGCTTGCTTTCCAGTTTGATGTTCAGACGCAACTCGTTCTTGGAATCGGCGTTTCTCATCGCTTCCTCGTAGTTGATCTGGCCGTCCTCGAACAGATCGAACAGCGCCTGATCAAAGGTTTGCATGCCCTGATCGCGCGAACGCTTCATCACGTCCTTGATGTTGCCGACCTCCCCCTTGAAGATCAGATCGGACACCAGCGGCGAGTTGATCAACACTTCCACTGCGGCCACCCGGCCGCCCCCGTCCTTGCGCAGCAGACGCTGGGAGATGATGCCCTTGAGATTCAGCGACAGATCCATCAGCAGCTGTTCACGTTTTTCCTCGGGGAAGAAATTGATGATGCGATCCAGCGCCTGATTCGAACTGTTGGCATGCAGCGTCGCCAGGCACAGATGACCGGTTTCGGCGAAATTGATCGCATGCTCCATGGTTTCACGGGCACGAATTTCGCCGATCAGGATCACGTCGGGCGCCTGCCGCAGGGTGTTCTTCAGCGCCGACTCCCAGGAGTCGGTATCCACCCCGACTTCACGCTGGGTCACCACGCAGCCGCGATGCGGATGCACGTACTCCACCGGATCCTCGATGGTGATGATGTGTCCGCGCGTCTTTTCGTTGCGCAGCCCGATCATGCCGGCAAGCGAAGTGGATTTGCCCGAGCCGGTTCCACCGACCATCAGCAACAGACCACGCTTTTCCAGGATCAGGTCCGCAAGTACCGGCGGCAGGCCCAGGTTCTCGAAACGGGGAATTTCGGTCTCGATGGTCCGCAGCACGGCTCCGGCCGCGCCCTGCTGGACAAACGCGTTGACCCGAAAGCGACCGATGCCGCCAGGGCTGATCGCGAAATTGCATTCGTTGGTGGCCTCGAACTCTTTGAGCTGGCGGTCGTTCATGATCGCTCGCACGATCATCGAGGCGGATTCGCTGTTCAGGGGCTTGTCCATCATTGGGGTCATCTGCCCGTCGATTTTCATCGCTGGCGGGAAGCCGCTGGTGATGAACAAGTCCGATGCATTCTTCTGCTTCATCAAGCGCAGGAGTTGCTGCATCAGCTTGATCGCTTGATCCCGTTCCATCAAACCGACCCTCTACTGGAAATCGTTAGGATTCGCCGCTTTTTGCCGCGCATTTTCCTTGGTCACCACACCCCTGCGGACCAGTTCCTTGAGATTCTGATCCAGCGTCTGCATGCCGTCACGTTGGCCGGTTTGAATCGCAGAATACATCTGTGCAATCTTGTTTTCCCGGATCAGATTCCGGATCGCCGGCGAGCCCAACATGATCTCATGCGCGGCGACCCGACCGCCACCAGCTTTTTTCAACAGGGTCTGGGAGATCACCGCACGCAGGGATTCCGACAGCATCGCCCGGATCATGTCCTTTTCCGCAGCCGGAAACACGTCAACGATGCGGTCGATGGTCTTGGCCGCCGAACTGGTGTGCAGCGTTCCGAACACCAGATGGCCAGTTTCCGCCGCAGACAGCGCCAGCCGGATCGTTTCCAGATCGCGCATTTCGCCAACCAGAATCACGTCGGGATCTTCGCGCAGGGCAGAGCGCAGAGCCTCATTGAAGCCCAGCGTATCGCGATGCACCTCGCGCTGATTGATCAGGCAACGTTTGGAGTTGTGGACGAACTCGATGGGGTCTTCGACAGTCAGGATGTGCCCGTAGTCATTTTCGTTGATGAAATTGACGATCGCCGCCAACGTGGTGGACTTGCCCGAGCCGGTGGGTCCGGTCACCAGCACGATCCCGCGCGGCGTCTTGGCAATGTCTTCAAAAATTTTCGGCGCGGAAAGGTCTTCCAGACTGAGAATCTTCGAAGGAATGGTCCGGAACACGCCGCCCGCCCCGCGATTGTGATTGAACGCATTGACGCGGAACCGGGCCACGCCCGGGATCTCGAAGGAAAAGTCCGTTTCCAGGAATTCGTCGTAATCCTTGCGCTGCTTGTCATTCATGATGTCATACAGCATGTCGTGAACCTCACTGTGCTCCATGATCGGCACGTTGATGCGACGCATGTCGCCATCCACGCGGATCATGGGCTCCATGCCCGCCGACAAATGCAAGTCCGAGGCCCCTTGCTTGACGCCAAAGGTTAATAATTGCGCAATATCCATTTTTTCCCCGTCAGGGCTTTCGACTATGACCGCCACAAAGCTATCGGCAAACGATGCTGCCCGCAACCGGCTGCAGTTGAGGCTGGCGCAGCTCGGCGATCGCATCGCCGCCGCCTGTGCGCAAAGCCACCGCAATCCGGCCGAGATCACCCTGCTGGCGGTCAGCAAGGCTCAAACCTTGTCCCAGCTGCAACACGCATATGCGCTGGGGCTGCGCGAGTTCGGCGAAAGCTACCTGCAGGAAGCCGTGGGCAAGATCAAGGCTCTGCCCGAAGACTGCCGCTGGCATTTCATCGGCCCCACACAGAGCAACAAGACCCGTGCGATCGCGGAGAATTTCGACTGGCTGCACAGCCTGGACCGCGCCCGCATCGCCGATCGCCTGAATGCGCAGCGACCACCGCAACTACCGCCGCTGAACGTGTGCATCCAGGTCAATGTCAGCGCGGAGGCCAGCAAGGCGGGGGTTCGGCCACAGGAGCTGGCCGCACTGGCGGCGCACGTCGACCGGTTGTCCAGACTTCGCTTGCGTGGGCTGATGTGCATTCCGGCAGCGAGCGAGGATGGCGCGACGCAAAGAACGGCTTTCCGACAGCTGCGCGAATTGCGGGATCAGGTGCTGCCGCAGGCGCGCACTCTGTCCATGGGCATGTCGAGCGATCTTGAGGCCGCAATCGCGGAAGGCAGTACCATAGTAAGGATTGGCACCGCGCTGTTCGGCGCACGCCACGGCAAGACGGATCAGGCATGAATCAGGATGCAATGAAACAGGCGGCGGCGGAAGCCGCCCTGCACTATGTGGAAGACGACATGGTGGTCGGCGTCGGCACCGGCTCGACAGTCAATTTCTTCATCGATGCGCTGTCCCGGATCAAGGGCCGGATCGAAGGCGCGGTCTCCAGTTCCCAGGCTTCGACCGAACGCCTGCGCGCCCTGGGCATCCGGGTGCTGGAACTCAATGACACCGGCCCGCTACCGCTGTATGTGGATGGCGCCGACGAAACCAATGCACAGCGCCAGCTGATCAAGGGTGGGGGCGGCGCGCTGACGCGGGAGAAGATCGTCGCGGCGGCCAGCACGCAGTTCATCTGCGTGGTGGATCAGAGCAAGCAGGTGCCGGTGCTTGGCCAGTTCCCGCTACCGGTCGAAGTGATCCCGATGGCGCGCAGCCTGGTCGCACGCCATCTCGTTGGCCTGGGCGGGCGGCCGCGGCTGCGGGAAGACTTTGTCACCGATAACGGCAATGTGATTCTTGATGTACACGGCCTCAAGATCCTTGATGCGGTGGAACTGGAAACGCAGATCAATCAGCTCACCGGCGTCGTCTGCTGCGGCCTGTTCGCCCGGCGCCCTGCCGACAAGGTCATCATGGCGACGCCCGGCGGCCTACAGACTTTCTGAGCTCGCCGCGCGGATCTGCGCCAGGCGCTCCGGCGTGCCGACATCGGTCCACAGGCCGGCATGGTGCTCACCATCAACGCGCCCCTGCGCGATCGCGGCATGCAGCAGCGGAGCGAGAGGGAATCGCGCCCCCTGTGCCGTGGCAAACAAGTCCGGATGCAGAACGCTCAAGCCGGCAAAGGTCAGACCGGGGCCGCTGTCCACCACCTGCCCCTGAGCATCCAGCGCGAAGTCACCGGCGGCGTTATGCGCCGGATTGTCGACCAACACCAGGTGGGCCAGACGCCGCTGTGGCCAGACGCGCACCTGCCGCGCCAGCCGCGCCAGAGGAAAATCGGAATAGACATCCGCATTGACCACCAGAAACGGCGCGCTGCCCAGCACCGGCAGGGCTTTGCGGATGCCACCGCCGGTCTCCAGGCGCTGTTCCCGCTCATCCGAAAAGACACATTCCAGGTCCCAGCGCCAGGCGGCTTGCAGATGGGCGCGCAAGGTGTCGCCCAGCCAGCTCAAATTGATCACGCAGCGCGTCACGCCGGCATTCTCCAGACCATCCAGCATATGCTCGATCAGGGGTTTGCCGGCCACCTCGACCAGTGGCTTGGGACAATGATCCGTCAACGGACGCAGGCGCTCGCCCCGCCCCGCGGCCAGGATCATGGCATTCAGATCAGGCATTCCTGCACCAGTTTTTGCAGCCCCTGTAATTGTGGGTAATGGGCACAGACCTCATCAACGTAGGCGAGGGTCCGCGGCACATCCGCCAGATAATCGGGCTTGCCATCGCGGTAGCACAGGCGGGCGAAGATGCCAGCCGCCTTGAGATGGCGCTGCACCCCCATTAAGTCGAAGTCCTGCCGGAACCGCGGCAGATCCGGCACCGGCAGGCCGGCGGCACGGGCGCCCGCGTGATAGTGCGCCAGCCAGTCGTGCACCTGTTCGAACGGCCACTTCACATAGCAGTCACGCAGCAGGGACACCAGGTCGTAGCTCAGCGGCCCCTGCACCGCATCCTGAAAATCCAGCACCCCGAACGCGCCGCTGTCCGCCCACATCAGATTGCGCGAATGAAAATCCCGGTGCACGAAGACCTGGGCCTGCGCCAGCGCGGCATCGGCCAGCAGCGCGCAGCTTTCGCGCCAGATTTCCGCCTCCCGGTCATCCAGGCTTCGGCCCCGATGTCGCAGCAGATACCAGTCGTGAAACAAGGCCATCTCAGCCTCCAGCAGCGCACGATCGTAGGCCGGCAGGGCTTGCGCATCGGCCGTCTGGATTTTCAGCAAGTCATCGATCGCACGCCGGTAAGCCACATCGGCGGAGCTGCGACTCAGCGCGGTCAGAAAGGTCTCACCGCCGAGATCGTCGAGCAGCAGAAACCCCTGCTCAAGATCGCGCGCGTGGACGACCGGCACGCGCACGCCCAGGGCGCTCAACTGCTCGGAAATGGCAATAAATGGCGCACAATTTTCACGCGCAGGCGGCGCATCCATTACGATCCAGCTCTGCCCCTGTGAAAATACGCGAAAATAGCGACGGAAACTGGCATCACTTGATGCGGGTCGGGCGGCGCCGGGTTCGGGCAGGACCTGGCTCAGCCAGGCCTCCATCAAGCGAAGCCGTTCATCCTGCAGGTCTTGGCGATTCATCGAAAATATTTGACGGAAGAAATTTTGCGCGGATTCTACAGAATTAGCGGCGGCATTCTGCTCAGTGTGTTGTCTTCGCTCGGGAGCGCGCAATCCCTGTGCGAGGATCTGGGCGTCAGCAGCCGGCGCCATGCCGAAGCCCTGATCGCCGATGAGACCCTGTATGCGGAGGCCGGCGCGGTCGATCTGCAGGCTTACGGCACCTCCAAGCTTGGTGGCGGCGTGCGTTTGCGCTTTGGCCGACAAATCCTTTTCGCCGACGACGTGGAATACTCGCAGCCGAAGCGGCACCTGCAAGTCGAAGGCCAGACCTTCTTCGAGTCCGACGCGATCCAGGTGCAGGCCCAGAGTGCCGATCTTCGTCTGGAGTCCGGTCAGGCGCTGTTCAGGGACGCCCAGTATGTCGCTTTCGCCGCCAATGCCCGCGGCCAGGCCGACGAGCTTTCCGTCAGTAGCGAAGGCAAGGCCAAGCTGACCGGAGTGCGCTACACCTCCTGCCCCGCCGGCCAGGAGGACTGGGTGCTCAAGGGCGACGAAATCAAACTGGACTCGGCACGTGGCATCGGCTCGGTCCGCAACGCCCGCCTGCAATTCAAGGGCGTGCCCCTGTTCTGGCTGCCCTTGTTCTATTTTCCGGTCGGCGAGCAGCGCCAGACCGGCTTCCTGCCGCCACGCATCGGCGATGCCGACGCCACCGGACTCGATATTCGCGCCCCCTTTTACTGGAATCTGGCGCCCAATTACGATCTCACCCTGACCCCCCGCTACATGGCCCAGCGCGGCACCCAGTTGAGCACCGGCCTGCGCTATCTCTGGTCGCATAGCGAGGGCCGCAGCCTGGTCGAATATCTGGATGACGACGAGGGCAGTAACGAAGCCCGCTACCTGCTCGCCACCCATCTGGTGGGCGGCACCCGTGAACATTGGCTCTGGCAGGCGGAATGGTTGCATGTGAGCGATCTCAACTATCTCACCGATCTGGGCAGCGATGAGGCCGATGAAGCCCAGAGCCAGCTGCCTCGCAGCCTGCGTCTGAGCTATCGCAATCGGGCGCGCGGACTCCATGCCGCCCTCGGCATCCAGAAGTATCAGAGCCTGATCGCCGATGCGCCGGCAACGGAAAAGCCCTATGCCCGACTACCGGAATTCCAGCTGCGCTGGGCGCCGCGCTACAACAGCAAGGAGATCCGCCCCAGCCTGCAGATCCAAAGCGTGCAATTCCGGCGCCAGGACTCGCTGGAGGCCTGGCGCTCGGACCTCAACCTGGCCCTGGACTGGCGCTACGATCAGCCTCAGGCCTTCGCCACCGTGCATGGCGACTACCGCTGGACCGAATACCGCCTGAGCCCGGTCGACGCGCCTGCCCACAGCCTGCATCGACAGGTGCCCACCTTCCAGACCAGCATGGGTCTGCGTCTGATCAAACCGCAGGACGCCGGCCGCTACCAGACCCTGACGCCGCAGATCAATTACCTCTACGTGCCGTTGCGGGCGCAGGATCAGATCCCCATCTTCGATACCAGCCAGCCCGATTTTTCCTTTGATCAGCTCTTCGCCCTGAATCGATTCACCGGCCTGGACCGCATTTCGGATGCCAATCTGGTCACCACCGCGGTCCGCACCGACTGGTACTCGGACCATGGCCGCATCCGTCACCTGAGCGCCAAGCTCGGCGTGCAGTGGCGCCTGGAAAGCGCCAATGTCCGCCTGCCGGACGCCGCGGCGGCGAGCGCCGGCAGTTCGGACTGGCTGGGCGAACTGGACTATCGCATCAGCCAGCGCTGGCGCGCGCAGATGGTCGGGCAGTGGAACGCCGACGAAAACCGCATGGACCAGGGTTCGGTCGCGGCGCGTTACCAGCGCTCGTCGCGCAGCTTCGCCCAGGTCTCTTATCGTTTCCGCCGCGACAACTTCGAACAGGCCGATGCCTTCTTTGCCGTGCCGATCGGCCATCGCTGGCGCGCCGCCGGTCGCTGGACCTATTCGCTGGAAGACCACCGCAGCCTGGAAGCACTGGGCGGCATTGAATATCGCAGTTGCTGCTGGGCGGCCCAGTTCGGCTGGCGACGCAATCTCAATGGCGATGGCGACGAATACAACTCGTCGATCTACCTGCAATTGGAACTTAATGGCCTGGGACGCATCGGAGAAGGTCTCGATCGTCAGTTGGACCGTGATATTCTTTAAGATCGTGAACGCTGCGAAGCCGGTTGTAAATTTTCTCGCGCGCCCTGTTCCTTGCATGACACCGACGGGTGCTGGCCGCGTTTTCTGCCTACAAGTCGAGATTTTTTCCTGCCCGCCGCGCATGCCCAGTTTCAAACACCGCCTCATCTTCGCTCTACCGCGCGCTGCATTCGCGCTCACACCGATCCGGACTCCATGTTGAAAGCTCGTACCGCCCTGAAGGCTTCCTGTCTCCTGCTCTGCAGCTGGACCGCTCATGCGGCCCAGGTGCTGGATTACATCGTCGCCGTCGTTAACGACGAAGTGGTCCTCAACACCGAACTGGAACAGTCTCTCCAGCAGATCAAAGCCCAGTATGCCGGCAATGGCCAGCTGCCGGATGACGAGGTGCTGCGGCGCCAGATTCTGGAACGCATCGTCATCACCAAGGCGCAGGTGCAACGCGCGCTGCAAGGCGGCCTGCGGGTCAGCGACGCCGACCTCAATCGGGCGATGGAGGAAATTGCGAACCGCAACGGCCTCGATCTGAATCAGTTTGCGCTGACCCTGCGGCGCCAGGGCATCGATTATCTGCAGATTCGCCAGCAGGTGCGGGACGACATCCTGGTCAACCAGTTGCGCCAGGCCGAAGTGGATTCCCGCGTGGTGGTGACGGACGAGGACATCGACCTGTTGCTCGAGCATTCCGCCCTGGAAGATCAGTCCGAATTCCACCTCGCCCACATCCTCATCGCGGTGCCTTCCGGCGCCGACCCGAAAACCCGGCGCGAGGCCGAAGAAAAGGCCAATGACATCGTGCGCAAAGCGCGCGCCGGGCAGGATTTCACCCAGCTGGCCATCACCTACTCCGACAGCCCCAGAGCCCTGGAAGGCGGCGATCTCGGCTGGCGCCGTGGCAATGCCCTTCCCACCCTGTTCGCCGATCTGGTACCGCAGCTCGAACCGGGCGCGATCAGCGACCCGATCAACGGCGGTGGCGGTCTGCATATCGTCAAATTGCTGGAAAGGCGTGGCATTGCGGGCGGCGCCACGGTGCGCGAAACCCGGGCACGCCACATCTTGCTGAAACCGAACGTGCTGCGTGGCGCGGAAAAGACCCGCGAGGAACTGGAGGCACTGCGGCAGCAGATCGTCGATGGCGCGGACTTCGCAGCCCTGGCGAAAACCCATTCGGAAGACCCCGGCTCCGCCAACCAGGGCGGTGATCTGGGCTGGCAGGGCCCGGAAACCTTCGTGCCCGAATTCCAGCGTGCACTGGACGTGCTTGAACCCGAGGAGCTGAGTCCGGTCTTCCAGACCCCGTTCGGCTTCCATCTGGCCATGGTGCTGGACCGGCGCGAACGCGATCGCACCGAGGAAATCCAGCGCAATCAGGCGCGCAGCGCCATCTTCAAACGCAAGGCCAGCGAGGAGTATGACATCTGGATTCGACAAATCCGCGACGAAGCCTATGTCGAATACCGGACCAGTCCCGGCGCCAGTTGAACACCCTCCTGCTGCATACCCCGGGCGAGCCCGCCGGCATTGGCCCGGAATTGCTGCTACGCCTGGCCCAGCAGGCGACGCCGGCATGCCGCGTTGCCATCGCCGACGCGGCCCTGCTGCAGGACACGGCCAGCGATCTGGGCCTGCCGATCGAGTTGCGCGCATTTCAGGGCGACCGGCCCGCGACACCGGCCGGCGTGCTCTGGCATGAACAGCTGACGCTTCCCCAGGCGGTGGCCTACGGCCAGCCGGAGACAGCCAATGCCCCCTATCTGCTGGACTGCCTGCGCCAGGCGGTGGAACTGGCGCGCGAACCCCATGCAGCGATGATCACCGGGCCGCTGAACAAAGCCATCATCAACGCCGCGGGCATTGCGTTCAGCGGCCATACCGAGTTCATTGCCCAGCATTGCGGTGGCGGACTGCCGGTCATGATGTTGGTCGCCGGCGATCTCAGGGTCGCGCTGGCCACCACCCACCTGCCATTGCGCGCGGTTCCAGATGCCATCACCGAAGCCGGCCTGCGCCATTGCCTTGAGGTCCTGGAACGTGAGCTGCACAGCCGCTTCGGCATCCCAAGCCCCCGAATTCAGGTCTGCGGTCTGAATCCGCATGCCGGCGAAGACGGCCATCTGGGCAGCGAGGAAAATACCCTGATCGCGCCCTTGATCCGCGCTCTGGATCGCGGACGCGGGCGCATCACCGGCCCGGTGCCGGCCGATACGGCGTTCACGCCCGAGCGCCTGGCACGCTGCGATGCGGTGCTCAGCATGTACCATGATCAGGGTCTGCCGGTGCTCAAGCATGTCGGCTTCGGCCATGCGGTCAATGTCACCCTGGGCCTGCCCATCATCCGGACTTCGGTGGATCATGGCACCGCCTTCGACATCGCCGGCCAGGGCCGGGCACATCTGGGCAGCCTGCAGGCGGCGGAGCAACTGGCCCTGGGGCTCGCCACCCATGGGGCATAAACCACGCAAGCGCTTCGGCCAGAACTTCCTGACCGACCGCAACGTGATTCAACGCATCGTCGATGCCATCGCGCCCCAGGCCGGCGAGCATGTGCTGGAAATCGGACCGGGCCAGGCGGCGCTGACCCGGGTGCTGCTGCCACGCTGTGAACGGCTGACGGCCGTGGAGATCGACCGCGACCTGGCGGCCAGCCTGCGCCAGGAATTCGCCGATCAACCCCGGTTTGCACTGATCGAAGCGGACGCCCTGCGCTTCGACTTCGCCAGCCTGAACCCGCAACCGCTGCGCATGGTTGGCAACCTGCCCTACAACATCTCCACCCCGCTGATCTTTCATCTGCTGCAAAGCCAGGCCCACATCCTGGACTTCCATGTGATGCTGCAGAAAGAGGTGGCCGAGCGGATGTGCGCCGGCCCGGGCAGCAAAACCTACGGCCGCCTGAGCGTGGCGGTGGCGCTGGCGGCACGGGCCGAGGTCCTGTTTGATGTCCCTCCAGAGGCCTTCTTTCCGCCACCAAAGGTCCAGTCTTCCATCATCAGACTCACGCCAAGCCGGCGCCAGTTGCCCTGGCCACAGCTCGATCAGATCCTGCAGGCCGCGTTCTCAGCCCGCCGCAAGACTTTGCGCAATGCCTTCAAGTCCTTGTTCACGCCGGACATTCTGATTGCCGAGAACATCGAACCCGGCGACCGGGCGGAACGCCTGAGTCCGGAGGATTTTCTCCGCCTGGCCCAGCGGCTGATCTAAGAAAGCTCTGATCCATTCGTGAGCGCGGCAGCGCCCAGATTCAATCAGCACTTCCGGAGGCATCACCGGCCGCGTCAGCCTCCAGGCTCAGATCGCGCATCAGGCTTTCCTGCGCAAGAGAAGCGACCAGGCGGCCATCGCGACTGAAAATATTCCCCAGACTCAGGCCCCGGGCGGCCTGTGCCGAAGGGCTCTGCATCGCATACAGCAACCAGTCATCCATGCGCGCATCACGATGGAACCAGATCGCATGATCCAGGCTCGCCGCCACCACATGCCGCTGGAACCAGTTGATGCCATGCGGACGCATCGCGGTGCCCAGGAAGTTGAAATCCGAGGCGTAAGCCAGCACCGACTGATGCAGGCCCGCGTCATCCGGCAAGGCGCCGGCCGCGCGAAACCAGATGTACTGCTCGGGCGGCTCGACCCTGGGCAGGAAAGGACTGCGAGGATTGACCGGCTTGAAGGCAATGGCAAGCTCCTGCAGATAGCCCTGGCGCAGGGCCTGCGGACAGTCCTTCACCCACTGCTGGCGCAAGTCCGATTCCAGCATCAGATCTTCCGGCGGCGGCACCTCAGGCATTTTCACCTGATGCTCGCGCCCCGGCTCTCGAACCTGGAACGAAGTCATCATGCTGAAAATCGGTCGCCCGGACTGAATCGCGTGCACCCGCCGGACGGCAAAGCTGCGCCCATCCCGGATCCGTTCCACTTCATAGACGATCGGCATTTCCATGTCGCCGGGGCGGACAAAATACGCATGCACCGAGTGGGCCAGGTGCATCGGCACCGTCCGCCGGGCTGCGGCCAGGGCCTGCCCCAGAACCTGCCCGCCGAAGACACTCTTGCCGCCCAGATCGCGGCTCTGGCCTCGAAACAGGTTGTCTTCCAGCTTTTCCAGCTGCAGCACTTCGATCAGATCTGCCAGAGCGGCACTGGCGTTCGCGTCAAACATGGAATTCCCCTGATTGGCATCGGCTACCCCGAAGGACCAGACGCAACAGCTCACGGTCGATCAATGTCTTGCATTATGGGATAGTTAGACTGCAAGGTCCGGCCCGCGGCCGGCCTGCCGATTCGCCAAACAGAATAGCAGCGACCGTTCAGGCGCCACAATTTGGGAACCCCACATGCCAGCAGCAGTTCTCGTCGTTGACGATTCAATGTCAGCGCGCTTCGCACTCAGTCGCGCACTGGAGCCGCACGGTGTTGAGATCACCACGGCCAAGGATGCCGAGGAAGCGCTCGGCACGGTCCGCAAAAGCCGCTTCGACCTGATCTTCATGGATCAGGTGCTGCCCGGCATGAGCGGCCTGGAGGCGGTGCAGAAAATTCGCAGCCTGCCGCCCTATGCGAAAACGCCCATCATCATGTGCTCGTCCAATGACGACGCCGACTTTCGTCAGCAAGCGCGCCAATGCGGCGCCAATGGCCTGCTGCCCAAACCACCACAGCCCGCGGTCCTGGCCCGTCTCCTGGACCAGCACCTGCGCAGCCCCGAACAGACCCCGACACCCACGCCACCCACGCCAACAGCCGAAATCGAGAACCACGACATGAACGACGACGCCAAACTGCAGGCCCTCGACGCGCGCATCGAGCGTCTGGAACAGTTGCTGGAACGGGTGGAAAAATCCGTCGCCCAGATCGACGGTCGCTCGGCCGCGATCGCACGCATCGTTGCGGAACGCGCCGGCCGCGAACTGGCCAACCGCCTGCTGCGCGCGGTGGTCTCGCTCAAGGGCCAGTAGCCACTTGAACACTGCGGGCGGCCTGACGCCGATCGTCGGGGCGCTGATCGCCGGATGCGGCCTCGTCTTCATGCTGCAGGTCGGCGAGAACGCGCTGCTGCTGAAACATCTGGCGCTGTGGCCGCCGCTGCCGGCCACCTGGCCCGCCGATGGGCGCGATTACAGCAGTTGGCCGGGCTTCGCGCCCTGGCAGTTGCTCACCTACGCTTTTCTGCATGGCGGCCTGCTGCATCTGCTGTTCAATCTGTTCGGCCTGTGGATGTTCGGGCCGCCAGTGGAGCGGGCCCTG
This sequence comes from Oceanococcus sp., assembly GCA_041619555.1. Taxonomy (GTDB): domain Bacteria; phylum Pseudomonadota; class Gammaproteobacteria; order Nevskiales; family Oceanococcaceae; genus Oceanococcus. The sequence goes on from JBFKDQ010000023.1 coordinate 56,551, forward strand.
GGCTCGAGGCGTTTTGCCGGCTTCTATCTGAGCTGCGTAATCGGTGCCGGCCTCGCCCAGGTGCTGGTCGCGCAATGGAGCAGCCACCTGGCCCCGACTGTCGGCGCCAGTGGCGGTGTGCTGGGCCTGCTGCCGGCTTTCGCTCTGCTGTATCCGCATGCGCGCATCCGTCTGCTGTTTCCGCCGGTGAGCCTGAAGGCGCCGGTATTCGTCGTCGTTTTCGGCATCGCGGAATTGCTGTTCGGCGTCACCGGCACCTTGCCCGGCATCGCCCATTTCGCCCATCTAGGCGGCATGCTCAGCGGCGGTATCCTGCTCGCCTACTGGCTGCTGCTGAGCCCGCGCCGCCGTCGCCCCTGAAAGCTTGCCGCTGGATCAGTCGATGGCCTCGCGCCATTCACGGAATTTCTGCTCCAGGACTTTCCAGGAACTCGGTTGCCGACTGGCCAGGGCACGCTCGATGTCGCGCAATCGGAGCACGCCTTCCCGATAGCCCTCGGCGACCAGTTCGCGCACGTCCGAGCTGTCCGAACGGCTGTACGCCGACAGATCCATGCTGATCAGCACATCGGCCGCTTCCAGCTGCGACCGGGTCGTGGTGTCGATCGCGATGTCCATGGCATTGAGGATGATGTCGATGACGCTTTCAGGCTCGTCATATCGCTGCGCCCCATTGAGATTGACCGCAACCAGCACTTCGGCCCCCATCGCCCGCAGGGGACTCAGCGGCACGTTTTCCACCAGGCCGCCGTCAACCAGCATGCGGCCATCCAGCTCAGCCGGCACGAAAACCCCGGGAATTGCCGTGGTGGCGAGGATCGCATCGATCAGCCGGCCTTCTTTCAGCACCACGGCCTCGCCGCTGCGGATATCGGTGGCCACTGCGGCAAAGGGAATCGGCGCATCCTCCAGACGCTGATCGCCCACGAATCGTTCCACCAGACGTCCCAGTTCCTGGTTTTTCAACAGCCCGAAACGCGACAGGGTCGCCCCGGCCAGATCCATCCAGCTCAGCTTCTGCGCGGCCTCACGCAGATCCTTGAGATCAACACCGAAAGCATACAGCCCGCCAACCAAGGCACCGATACTGGTGCCGGCAATGTAATCGGGCTTGAATCCATGCTCCTGCAAGGCGCGCAACACACCGATATGGGCGGCGCCGCGGGCCGCACCGCCACCCAGCGCCAGACCGATGGTAGCCCGCTCGCGCGGCGCCGTCGCCGCATGTGAACCTGTTTGCATAGCTGATCGAAACTTGTTTTAGGGGGCGCGCGAGGGAAGATCGACCCTCGGTTTTGCCCAGTTGAATCGCATGGCCAGAATGCCGGCCATCGCGGTGGCGCGGTCCAGCGTCGGGAATCCCGCCATCTGCAGGCTGTACACCGTGCCGTAGCGGCCGCGCTGCGGCGACAGGGCGGCATTGAACCCATCGCGCTCGAGCAATTGCGCCGCCGCCTTCCCGACCTCTTCGGAGTCGAAGTCCGAAACCGTCAGGGTGTAACCGGCCGATCTCGCCTCCGCCCTGGCGACCACGGCCGCCAGATCGGGCCCGAACAGCTCCGAGCGCCGCCGGGGCCGCACCGGGAATTCCCCATCGGCCACGCGCAGATACTTGGGATTGAACTTGATCAGACCGCGTTCGCCGCTGGCCTTGTCCACCTGCAAGAACAGCGGACCGACCCCTTTCGCGTGGGCGTAGCGATGACCACTGACCCCGGTCACCTTCAGCCACTCGCCGTCATGCAGGGCATACGACCGCTCTCTCTCGGCGGTATACAGACGCTGCCCCGGCTCCAGCCCTGCACCCCTGACCTGCACCTGCCGGCCAATCAGGCGGTGCGCGGATTTCCAGGTGTCGGCAAAGATGATCTTGCCGTGAAAGGACAGATGGTCGACCCCGATGTAATCGGAATTGCGACTGGCATCCTCGGCAAAGATGGCCGTGCAATCGTCCATCCGTCCTTCATACCAGCGGATCCCATTGCGGACCAGGGTTCGGCCGGTCAATTTCCCCCGCCGTCCCTGATAAGGCGCGTAGGCCAGCGGCTCCTGCGCCAGGCTAGGCTTGGTTTTCCACAAGACGAATCCGTAGGGCTGCAGGATCGGATCGGCGGTTGCGAACTCGAATTCACGCCCGCTCAACTGCTCGAAACTGCAAACGGCGGAGCTGCCAAGATCGGAAGACGAAACGGATGCGGCCAGAGGTAGGGCAATGGCGGCACACACGCCCGCGAGCAGGTATCGAACCCGCAGCATTTGCCTCATCACTTAGATTTCCTCCCCCGATCCCGCGTGAACCCGGGCTGGCCAGCCGGCCAACGGACTCACAATTGAACATCTTGTAGAATACGCTATCCACTCCCTCGAAGAACAGCATGCTTAACGCTGATACCGAAATCGTCAATCTCGAGCGTGAAGTCATCGGCATTCTGGTTCCCGAAGGACAGAAAGTCAGACTGCCCGCCGGGACCCAATGCGGCATTACCCAGGCCCTGGGCGGATCCTTCACGATCTACATCGAGGGCAGGCTGTTCCGCATCAATGGCGAAGATGCCGACGCCTTGGGCAAGCCGCAGCCGCCACGGATTTCCCTGCCGGAAAATGCGGGCGAGGCAGAAGTCGAGGAGATTGTCTGGCAGCAGCTGCGCACCTGCTATGACCCCGAAATTCCGATCGACATCGTCGAGCTGGGGCTGGTCTACGAATGCGAGATCGTCAGCCTGGCCACGGATTCGCGCAAGGTCAGCGTGCGTATGACCCTGACCGCGCCGGGCTGCGGCATGGGCGATGTGCTTGTCGCCGACGTCACCCACAAGCTGGAGCAGATTCCGACCATCGACGAAACCGATGTCGAGCTGGTGTTCGACCCGCCCTGGAATCA
>JBFKDQ010000024.1:0-57037 GCA_041619555.1 Oceanococcus sp.
GCCTATTCCCGCCGCGTGGACTGGGCCCGCATGCGTGCGATTGCGGATGAAATCGGCGCCTGGTTCATGGTTGACATGGCGCATGTGGCCGGCCTGGTTGCCGCTGGGGTCTATCCCAGCCCTTTGCCTCACGCCCATGTCGTGACCACCACCACGCACAAGACCCTGCGCGGTCCCCGCGGCGGATTGATCCTGTCTGCCGAAGACGATGCCGAACTGCACAAGAAGCTGAACTCCGCCGTCTTTCCTGGCATGCAGGGCGGCCCGCTGATGCATGTCATCGCCGCCAAGGCGGTGGCGTTCGGCGAGGCCCTGAAGCCGGATTTCCACACCTATCAGGCGCAGGTCGTGCGCAATGCCCAGGCGATGGCCCAGGTGATGCAGGAGCGCGGGTTCAAGATCATTTCCGGTGGCACCGACAATCACCTGTTCCTGGTCGATCTGATCGGCCGCCAGGCCACTGGCAAGGATGCGGAAGAAACCCTGGGACGGGCCCATATCACGCTGAACAAGAATTCCGTGCCGAATGATCCGCGCTCACCCTTTGTGACCAGCGGATTGCGCATCGGCTCGCCAGCAGCGACAACGCGCGGGTTCGGCGAGACCGAAATGCGCGAGGTGGCCGGCTGGATCTGCGACCTGCTCGATGCCCTGGAAGAAGGCGATGTCGAACACGTCGTGGTGCGGGTGCGCGAGGCGGCGGCGGCCTTGTGCGCCCGATTCCCGGTCTACGTTGGCGGCTGAGTCTTGCAGTGCCCCTTCTGTAATCTGCCGGACACGCGGGTGGTGGATTCCCGCCTGGCGGCAGACGGATACCAGGTGCGGCGGCGTCGCGAGTGCGGCCATTGTGGCGAACGTTTCACCACGTTCGAGACCGCGGAACTGGTGATGCCGCTGGTGCGCAAGCGGCAGGATGTGGTGCAGCCCTTCGATGAACAGAAGCTCAGGCGTGGAATTCGTAACGCGGTCTCCAAGACCCGCGTGTCCGCCGATCAGGTCGAAGCGGCCGTGGCCCACGTGATGCACAAGCTGCGCACGGCGGGGGAGCGGGAGATTGCCGCCCAGCAGATCGGCGACTGGGTGATGGAGGAGCTGCAGGAACTGGATCATGTGGCTTATGTGCGTTTTGCGGCGGTGTACAAGAATTTCAAGGATGTAGAAGAATTTCGTCGGGAGATCGAACAACTCGAAGTGGAGCCCGGGCGTGAGCTCAAGCGGCGCCAACTGAGCCTGATCGAGCCCGGCGCCGCAGAATGAATGTGCTGGCCGCTGCCTTCATGGCGCGTGCGATTCGGCTGGCCGAGCGGGGGAGGCTGAGCTGCGCGCCCAATCCGCGGGTGGGCTGTGTCCTGGTGCGGGAGGGCCGGATCGTCGGTCAGGGCTGGCATGTGCGGGCCGGCGGTCCGCATGCCGAAATCGTCGCCCTGCAGGCGGCCGGCGCAGCGGCGCTTGGCGCGACCGCCTATGTGAGTCTGGAGCCCTGCAATCATCAGGGCAGGACGGGGCCTTGTGCGCAGGCTTTGATCGCCGCCGGGGTGCAAGCCGTGGTCTATGCGGCGACCGACGATGGCGGGCGCAGTGGGGGCGGGGGAGATGCCCTGCGCGCGGCCGGATTGCAGGTGGAGGGCGGCCTGCTGCGTGCGGAGGCCGAGCGTTTGAATCCCGGCTTTCATCGCCGTCAGCGTGGGGGATTGCCTTGGGTGCGGCTGAAGCTGGCGCAGAGCCTGGACGGCTGCGGAGCATTGCGCAATGGACGCAGCCAGTGGATTACCGGTGCGGCTGCAAGACGCGATGGCCACCGCTGGCGAGCCCGTTCCTGCGCGATGGTCACCGGGATCGGCACGGTGCTGGCCGATGATCCGCAGATGACGGCGCGGCTGGATGGCGAAGCATGCGCCCAGCCCCTGCGGGTGGTGCTGGATTCTCGGGGGCGAACACCGGCCCGGGCGAAACTGCGCGCCGATGGTCATTTTCTTCTGGTCCATGGTCCGTCGGTGCCCCCGGCGGATCATTCGGTCAGCCTGCCATTGAATGAAGGGCGCATTGACCTGCGCGAAATGCTACATCTGTTGTCGCGGCGGGGTTGCAACGAGATCCTGGTCGAAGCCGGAGCCGAACTCAGCGCGGCCTTCCTGCGGGCCAAACTGGTCGATGAGTTGATCATCTATCAAGCGCCCAGCCTGCTGGGTGATGGTCGGCCGGCGGTGGATCTGGGCATGCTGGAGGAATTGAGTGCCGGCATCCGGCTTGAGTTGATCGAGAGCAGGCGACTGGGTGCCGACTCGCGTATCATCGCGCGTCTTGCTCATCTTTCCAGCTGACTGAATACATGTTTACCGGAATAATCGCGGGTCTCGGATGCGTCCGGGAGCGCATCGCCAGGGGTGGCGACGCCCGTTTTCTGATCGGGACCGGCAGCTTGCCCTGTGCTGATCCTGCGGTCGGTGAGAGCATCGCCGTCAATGGGGTCTGCCTCACCGCCCAGAGTTGGAGCGAGGATGGGTTCTGGGCCGATGTGTCGGCCGAGACCCTGAGGATGACCAATCTGGACGAGCTGGCGGCGGGCTCGCGGGTCAATCTCGAGCGTGCTCTGGCCGCCGGTGAACGTCTGGGCGGACACCTGGTCAGCGGGCATGTCGACGGCGTTGCACGGATTCTGTCCTATCGGGATGAAGCGCGCAGCCGCCAGTTTGAAATTGAAGTGCCCGAGGCGCTCAGTCCCTATGTCGCGCGCAAGGGATCCGTGACGCTCGACGGAGTCAGCCTGACGGTCAACGCAGTGGATGGTCAATGTTTCTCCGTCAATATCGTGCCGCATACCCAGGAAATGACCATCATTGGCCAGTGGCAGCCCGAGCAGCGGGTCAATCTGGAAGTGGACCTGGTCGCGCGTTATCTGGAACGACTGATTGAAGCGCGCAAGGCATAGCGCACTGAAGGTGAATGCTTAATGGACAAGATTGAAGATGTTATCGAGGACCTGCGCCAGGGGCGCATGGTCATCATCATGGATGACGAGGACCGCGAGAATGAAGGCGATATCGTCATGGCGGCGGAGTATGTTGCGCCCGAGCACATCAATTTCATGGCGCGTTATGCGCGTGGCCTGATCTGCTTGACGCTGACGCGTGAGCGATGCCGGCAGCTGCGTCTGCCGCTGATGGTGAACGACAATGCGGCGGCGCATGGCACCAATTTCACCGTATCCATCGAGGCGGCCGAGGGTGTGACGACGGGGATCTCCGCGCACGACCGGGCGCGGACGGTGAACGTGGCGGTGGCGCCCGATGCCCGACCCGAAGACGTGGTGCAGCCCGGGCATATTTTCCCGTTGATGGCGGAGCCCGGCGGGGTGCTGGCGCGCGCCGGACATACCGAGGCCGGCTGTGACCTGGCGCGACTGGCTGGGTGCAAGGAGTCCGCGGCAGTGATCGTCGAGATTCTGAATGAAGACGGCAGCATGGCCCGCCGGCCTGATCTGGAGAAATTCGCCCGAGAGCACAATCTCAAGCTCGGCACCATCGCCGACCTGATTCGCTATCGACTGCAGCATGAGCATTCCATCGAACGCGTCTGCGAGTCCATGGTGGAAACCGCCCATGGGGCGTTCAAGCTGGTGGTGTACGAGGATGCGGTCGACAAGACCGTGCACATGGCCCTGGTGAGAGGCGAAATCGCGCCTGATCGGGCAACCCTGGTGCGTGTCCATCTGCGCTCGACCCTGCCGGATGTGCTCGGGGTCAAGCATGAAGATTTCGGCTGGCCCCTTGATGACGCGCTCAAGACCGTGGCGGCTGCGGGCGAGGGCATTGTTGTGGTGTTGCGCAAATGGGAGACGCCGCAGGCGCTGGTCAATCAGGTGATGAAACTTGGCCGGACCGAACCGGCAACGGTGGAAGAGGATGTGCAGGACTTGCGCACCTACGGAGTGGGCGCGCAGATCCTTACCGATCTGGGCGTACACAGAATGAGGGTGTTGTCGGCACCCAAGCGGATGCACGCGATTTCCGGGTTTGATCTTGAGGTGGAAGAGTATGTACAGGTGGGTAACGCATGAATCGCATTGATCCTGTGGCGGATGACTATGCGGATGACCGTTTTGCCATCATCAGCACGCAATGGAACCCGACGGTCGTCGACTCTCTGGTGGAGGCGGCCGAAAGAACTCTGCTGGCACGTGGCGTTGCGCCAAAGAACATCGATCTGGTGGTCGTGCCGGGGGCGTTCGAAATTCCTCTAATGGCCGCCCAACTGGCGCAAAGTGAGCGCTATCGCGGAATCGTGACCCTGGGCGCGGTGATCAAGGGCGATACCGCGCATTTCGAGTATGTGGCGGGTGAGTGCGCACGCGGAATTGCCGATGTCGCGCTGGAGTTCGGTATGCCGATTGGTTTTGGGGTGCTGGCGACGTACAACCTCGAAGATGCGCTCAAGCGCGCAGGTCCCAACGACGAGAACAAGGGCGTCGAGGCGGCTGCCGCCATGCTGGACAGCCTCAATATCCTGCGGGCCGTGCATGGATAAGGCGGACAGCAAGCGCCAGAGCGGCCGACGCGGCTCCCGCTATGGGGCGGTTCAGGCCGTTTATCGCTGGCTGATGAACGAGGTGGATGTTCTGCCCTTGTGGCAGGAGGTGTGTGAATGGGAGCAGTTGCAGCAGGCGAATCGCGGTCTGCTCAAGGAACTGGTGTTTGGCACGATCCAGGCGGCCCCGCAGTTGAATGAAAAGATCGCCCTGCACGTGGACCGGCCGTTGGCCCAGCTTGATCCCATGGAGCACGCGGTGCTGCTGGTCGGGGCCTTTGAACTGATGTCTTCGCCCGAACTCTCCAAGCGCATCGTGATCAACGAGGCGGTGGAACTGTCGAAGCTGTTTGGCGCCAGTCAGGCCCATAAGTACGTCAACGGCGTGCTTGATCGACTGGCCCGGGATTTGCGACCACAAGAGAATTCTTGAACGAATTCGAGCTGATCCGGCGTTATTTTCAGCGCCCTCAACTGCCGTCCTGGTGCGTGCTCGGCATCGGTGACGATGCCGCTCTGATCAGGCCGCAACCCGGCGAAGAACTGCTGCTGTGCAGCGACACGCTGGTGGCCGGCCGCCATTTTCCCGTCGCCACCGATGCTGAGGCGATCGGCTGGAAGTCCCTCGCGGTGAACCTCAGTGATCTCGCCGCGATGGGTGGTCAGGCGCAGGGGTTTTTGCTCAATCTGAACCTCCCAGAGGCCTCTGCCGATTTTCTTGAGCCGTTTGCCCGCGGCCTGTTTGCATTGGCGGACCAGCACGGCGTCGCCCTGGTCGGCGGTGACACCACCCGTGGTCCACTGTCCATCAGCATCACCGCGTTCGGTACGGTGCCGCATGGCCAGGCGATCCGCCGTGCCGGTGCGCGCGTCGGGGATGTCATCGTGGCCGGGGGCGTGGTCGGCGCCGCGGCGCTGGCATTGCATGAGGGTGCTGCGGCAAGTCCTGCATTGCGCCGGGCATTGGATTATCCTCAGCCGCAGCTCGCTCTGGGCCAGGCCCTGCGCGGGCTGGCCCATGCGGCGATCGACATCTCCGATGGGCTGGCCGCCGATCTGTCCCATCTGCTGCAGGCCAGCGGTGTCGGTGCAAAGCTGCATTTGGATCAATTGCCCCTGGCCCCCGCGCTGCGGGCGCTTGAGCCGCCGCAGGCGCGTCGCCTGGCGCTCGGTGGCGGGGATGACTATGTGCTGTGTTTCACCCTGCCGCGTGCCGCCTACGCTGCATTGAGAGCGAAGTTTCCCGACCTGCCGGCGCCGTTCGGGGAAATTACTGCCAGGCGCGGGCTTTACGCCGAATGTCCAGACGGTAAGCTGGAGCCCTTATCCGTTCCCGGTTATCAGCACTTCGAATGAACCCGACCCCTCGTCAAGTCTTTTCCGATCCCGTGCTGTGGCTCGCCTTCGGCTTCGGCAGCGGGCTGTCGCCGCGCGCCCCAGGCACCATGGGAACGCTGGTTGCCGTACCTTTCGTGGGCCTGGCATTGCTCGGACTTTCGGCGCCGCTCTACAGCCTGTTGACCTTGGCGGTGGCGCTGCTGGGTGTGCCGATCTGTGGCGGCGCCTCGCGCCGTTTGCAGGTGCATGATCATGGCGGCATTGTCTGGGATGAACTGGCCGGCCTGTTCGTCACCGCCTTGCCATTGGCCTGGCTGTGGTTGCCCGACGCGCCCCTGCTGCTGTCTTTGGCGCTGGCTTTTGCCTGGTTCCGTCTATTCGATATCGTCAAACCCTGGCCAATCAGCGTGCTCGATGAGCGGGTCCATGGTGGGCTGGGCATCATGCTGGATGATCTGCTCGCCGGCGTGTTTGCTGCCGGTGGTCTGAGTCTGAGCCTCTATTTCTTGCCGGGCTGATGGAGATTAGGCTGGCGGCCTGAATTTTCGGTAAAGTAGCGGGCTTTTTCGCCAGGCGAGTCAACATGCTGCGTATCCACAACAGCCTTAGCGGGCAGAAGGAAGAATTCAAACCCCTCACTCCTCGCCGCGTGGGTCTGTATGTCTGTGGAATCACGGTGTATGACTACTGCCATCTGGGCCATGCCCGCTTTCTCCTGGTGTTTGATGCAGTCGTCCGTCATTTGGAAGCGAGCGGCTATCAGGTGGACTACGTCCGCAATATCACCGACATCGATGACAAGATCATCAGTCGGGCCCAGGAGAACGGCGAAAGCTGCGAGGAACTGACGCGGCGGTTCACGCGATATTTTCATGAAGACTGCGCCGCGCTGGGCTTGCGTGCGCCCGAGCATGAGCCCCGCGCGACGCTGCACATGCCGCAGATCCTGGAAATGATTGCGGATCTGATCGAGCGTGGCCATGCGTATGCCGCGGAGAATGGCGATGTGTATTTTGCGGTCAGCAGTTTCGCAAGCTACGGTCGACTTTCCGGCAAGCGTCTGGATGAATTGCGCATCGGCGCCCGTATCGCGGTGGATGAAGGCAAGCGTGATGCGCTGGATTTCGTGTTATGGAAAGCCGCCAAGCCAGGTGAGCCGGCCTGGGCTTCGCCCTGGGGAGATGGTCGCCCCGGCTGGCATATCGAGTGCTCGGCGATGTCCACGCATTGCCTGGGCGCGGATTTCGATATTCATGGCGGTGGCATGGATCTCAAATTCCCGCATCACGAGAACGAAATCGCGCAATCCGTCTGCGCCAGCGGGCATGGATTCGCTCGCGTCTGGATGCACAACGGCTTTGTTCAGGTCGGCTCGGAAAAAATGAGCAAGTCGCTCGGAAATTTTCGTGCCATCCGCGATCTGATGCAGGAGTACACCGGCGAGGAATTGCGCTATTTCATTCTCGGGGCGCACTATCGCAGTCAGCTGATCTACACCCGCGAGGCCCTGGATGCGGCACGCCAGGGCCTGCATCGCTGGTATGGCGCCCTCGAAGGCGTTCGTCTGGCAGAGGGCTGCGAGGCTGGAGACGCCAGCGCGCGTTTCATCAGTGCGATGGATGACGATTTCAATACGCCGCAAGCCTATGCCGCATTGCATGACCTGGCGACGCAACTGAATCTGGCCAAGCAGCGTGGAGATGAGGGTGCCGCCGCGCGTCTGGGCGCCGAACTCAAAGCACTTGGCGGCCGCCTGGGACTGCTGCAACAGGACCCTCAGGCCGTGCTGCAGGCCGGGGTGGGCCTGGCGGCAGATGCGATCGAAGCGCGGATTGCGGCGCGCTCGGCCGCCAAGCAGGCGCGCAACTGGGCCCTGGCGGATCAGATTCGTGATGAATTGGCCACGCAGGGAATTCAGCTTGAAGACGGTGCGCAGGGCACCACCTGGCGCAAGCTCTGAGCTTCCGGTTTGCCGGCGGCGGCCGGCTTCAGCTTCGCGCGTGGTAGGCCTGCAGCGTATTGTGCAGCAACATCGCGATGGTCATGGGGCCGACGCCGCCGGGAACCGGACTGATCCAGGCCGCGCGCCGCGCAGCCGCGGCGTATTCCACGTCGCCGACCAGCTTTCCGTCTTCGCGTCGATTGATGCCCACATCGATCACCACCGCGCCCTCGGCGATCCATTCGCCGCGCACGAATTCGGGTTTGCCGACGCCGGCTACAACGATATCCGCACGGGCGACCTCGGCGGCCAGATCGCGCGTCTTGCTGTTGCAAATGGTGACGGTGGCGTTGGCCAGTAGCAATTCCATCGCCATCGGTCGACCCACGATATTCGATGCGCCGACCACCACGGCACGCTGTCCGGCGATGGGTAGTCCGGTGTGTTCAAGCATCTTCATCACCCCATAAGGCGTGCAGGGACGCAGGCCGGGGCGCCTCTGCAGCAGACGGCCGATATTGGAAGGGTGAAAGCCATCCACATCCTTGGCCGGATCGATGCGGTCCAGAATCCGGTCGCTATCGACATGGGCGGGCAGGGGCAGTTGCACCAGAATGCCGTCGATGTCGTCAGCGGCATTGAGTTCATCCACCAGTGCGATCAAGTCCGCCTCGCTGGTGTTGCTGTCCAGGCGATGGGGCAGGGAGCGGATGCCGGCTTCTGCACAGGCTCGTTCCTTGTTGCGCACATAGACCTGCGAGGCCGGATCGTCGCCGACCAGAACCACGGCCAGACACGGCGCGCGTTTCCCGGATTCGGTCAACTGCCGGACTTGCGTGCCGAGGCCAGCGCGCAGGGATGCGGCAAGGGCTTTGCCATCGAGAATTTGTGCGGACATGAGCATCTATCGGAAAGTGATTGGCTATTGTCTCATTACTCCAGGGCCGGCTTCTAGCCAGGGTTTGCTACTGCGTGCAGTTCGGCGTACTATTCGCGGCCGTCGGGGCATAGCGCAGCCTGGTAGCGCATCTGTTTTGGGAACAGAGGGTCGGGAGTTCGAATCTCTCTGCCCCGACCATTCAAGTTTTCTCGCCCGCTCACCACGTGTCGAGCGGGTTCGAGAAGGGCCGCAGTCACCTTGGGCGCAAATAATGGCCGGTCTCGCTTTGTGCGCCTGCGATCAAGGGTGCATTGGCGCAATTTAACCGTGCTCAGGGCGAAATGGCCGGGATCAGCGCAGATCCGAGGGTGCGGCGCTATCCCTTGGATGTGCTGTTGCTGCCGCTGTTTTGTTGCGGTTTGAGCGCTGCCAGTCCAAGGTCTGGCCGTGCCAGAGCCAGGCACAGGCGGGATAGAACATCAGTAGCGCAAGTCCAAACCACCATTCGATGATGTTTTCACCTGCGTTCTTGGCCTCCGGTTCAGCCCAGATCGTGATCGGCAGGCTGATCAGCCCGCACAAGAGCATGAATAGGACCAGCAGGCGCATGCACGCCAGCGGCCTGCTTTTGCGGTCCGGTCCTTGGCGTAATCCGATCACGAAGAGCAGTTGGCACAGGAAACTGGTGGCCAGAAAACTGCTGGCGCCGAGCCGTCGATAGCGGGCAAAATCCACGCCGTCACTGCCGAGGTAGCTCGCATACAGCGTCAGCATCATCGCGCTGACAGCACCTGCGCTCGTTACCGTAATGGCCAGTCTGCGCGAGGCCCCGTGCAGCTGAAGATAGCCCGCCGCCACGTACCAGAATAGTCCGAATAACGCGGCGGCAGGCAGCACGAAGGCCTTGAACAGAAAGAAACCTATTCCGTTCCGGCCCGTTGCGCTGACCGTGGTGCAACCGTGGAGAAAGGGGTTGCAGTCGGGCACATGGCCGCCAGTGAGGGACCAGACCCAGGCGAGGGTCACGCCCAGTAAAGGCAGGGCGCCGGCCAGAAATGGCAGTAGGGAGATCTTCATCGGCGCAATCCTTGCACGCTCAGGAGGCTAGCGATGGTTGTTCGCGATGTGGCTACAATGCAGACGGGACTGGCGAGGAGCAAGTCATGAGTCAGAGAGTGGTTTTTAATCGGCCGGGGCCGCCAGAGGTCATGCGGCTTGAGGAGCACAACCTCGAGGCCCCCGGAGCGGGCGAGTTACGGGTCAGGCATACGGCAATCGGGGTCAACTTCATTGATGTCTACCATCGCTCGGGCGCTTATCCGCTCGCGCAGCCATCGGGCCTGGGCATGGAGGCGGTTGGCGTTGTTGAAGCTGTGGGCGCCGGTGTGACCGGTTTTCGTGTCGGGCAGAAGGTGGCCTATGCGACACCGCCCCTGGGTGCCTATGCGACGGTGCGGAACTACCCGGCACAACGGCTTGTTCACGTGCCGCCAAATCTCGATGATGCTCAGGTGGCCGCCGGTCTGGTGAAAGGGTTGACGGCCTGGTTTCTGCTCCACCGAACCCACCGGCTTGTGCCACATCAGAACGTGCTGATCTATGCGGCGGCGGGTGGCGTGGGACAGATTCTTGCACGCTGGGCGCGCCACCTTGGGGCCAATGTGTTTGGCATTGTGGGCTCGGAAGAAAAGCGCGAGCATGCCCTGTGGGCCGGCTGTGAGGAGGTCTTCCTGCTTTCCGACGACTATGTGGGAGCGCTGGCCGAGCGCGGCAGGATGCATGTGGTATACGACTCGCTCGGCGCCGTCAGCTTCGAACGTTCCCTCAACTGCCTGCGGCCGCTGGGCATGATGGTCAGCTTCGGCAATGCCAGCGGTGCGCCGCCCGCGCTGGCGCCATCGGTATTGCTGGAAAAAGGCTCGCTGTTCCTGACCCGGCCATCATTGATGGATTACGTGGCGGATCATGCGGAACTGGAAGCGGGCTGGGAGCAGCTCGCGCAATTGATGATTGAAGGGGTGATTAATTGCAGTCCCAGCCAGGAGTTCGCCCTGGCCGATGTGGTGCAGGCGCATCGTGCCCTGGAATCGCGACAGACCACCGGCTCCACGATTTTGCGTCCATGATGGAGAACACAAAGCATGTGCTGGAGGCCGATTGCCGATCGCCGTCCTGCGTACGCACGAAAATGGTCGCGGACGGCGGCTGTCAGGAGTTCAGATGAGTGGCCGGTGGATCAAGATGTTCTGCGTGGTGGCCGCTCTGGCTTTGGGCCCGATCGCTTGTCAGAGCGCGCTACAACCGGTGGAGTTGATTGAAATGCCGACCGCGCAGAAGTGGTATTTGCTTGGAGCACGTGATGCTGATGCGCTGGCCGGGCGTGACGGGTCGCCCCCGCAGGCCTATTTTGAGCTGCAACAGCAGGGGCGTCTGGCCGGGCATGGGGGCTGCAATGCGATCTTCGGCACCTATGTACTGAATGAATCGATGCTGAGCTTTCCGCAAGTTGGGCGCACCAAGAAGGCCTGTATCGGCGCGATGGCGGCTGAGGAGGCCTTGTTGCGGGTTCTGCAAGGCAGCCATAGCTGGAGTCTGGAAGCCGGCGTGCTGGTGCTTCACGACGAGGCGGGAGCGCTGCTGGGGCGATTCCTGTCGGCCCGGCCCTGATCGACGCAGATGCCAGCGCGGAGCAATCGACTCTGGATCAGCGTCGTTGCTTGAGGACGGCGGTCTGGTTCGCGCATCTGCAATCATGAAAATACGTTTATAATTCGCTTGCAATAAGCTGGGATGACTCAGGGTAGCTCTGATCCCTTGCGTGAGCGCGGCATCGATGCTTAGAAATGGCCCTTTGCAGCGTTGGAAGTCCTGCCAATTGAACACCATTGGTTGCGATGGCCGTCCTGAAACGGCGATCTGATTTCTAGCGCCTCACGCCGGCGTTCAATACGAGCTTTCCCGTCGAATTCCTGCTGCTTCCGTGCGCTCTTAGCTCAGCTGGATAGAGCAACGGCCTTCTAAGCCGTAGGTCGCAGGTTCGAATCCTGCAGGGCGCGCCATTTATGCCAGAGACGACATCGTCAGCATGCCCGCCGTGGGCAAGTTCGGCAGCGGCTGCCGGCGGCAGGCGCAGCGGTGCGCGGTCGAGATCGGCGTTTTAGAGCTGGAGAACCGGTGATCGAATTCCTATTCCGTCTGGCCGCGCACGCCTCGCTGCGCAGCCTGCATCGTTTCGGCGACTTCATTGGCTGGTGCCTCTGGGTCTGTAACAGTTCACGGCGCCGCGTCGCACTGCGGAATATCGAAAGCTGTTTTCCCGACTGGCCGCGTGAGAAACAGCTCAAGACCGCGCGTGAATCGCTGCAACACGAGATGAAGACGCTGACGGAATTGCCCTTGCTCTGGCTGGGGCCAGATGCCGCGTTGGATCACCTCGTGGTTGACGTGATTGGTGCGGACGCGATTGACAAGGCCTCTGCTCATGGCAAGGGCGTGATCATTCTGACCTTGCATTTCGGCTCTTTTGAAGGTCCTGCGATCGTGTTTTCCCGGGACCATGTCATTACGGGCGTCTACAAGCCCCAGAAAGGGGCGATTGAAGGGCTTGCGGCGCGAGGGCGCAGCCGCTACAAGGGTCGCCTGGTGCCCGCAGTAGGCGGTACCGTGCGGGAAAAAATGCTCGAGTGCCTGAGACGCGGCGAATTCGCCTATACCTTGCCCGATCAGGATCCGCCAACTGGACGTGGGGTTTTCGTTCCCTTTTTCGGCCAGGTAGCGCATACGCCAACGTTGGCGGTCAAACTGGCGCAGCAAAGTGGTGCCCCGGTACTGTTCATGCTGGGGGAGCGCCTGCCTCGGGCGGCGGGCTACCGGATGCATATTCGGGAAATGGATGAAGAATTTTTCGATCCGGATGTGGAGCGCGCCACGACCGCGATGAATCACGCGATTGAAAAATGCATCCTGCTGTTTCCGGAGCAATACTGGTGGGGCTATCGACGGTTTCGTCGTCAGCCGGCAGGCGGAAAGGATTTCTACGCAGGCTGCTGAGGCCCGTTCCGAATGCGGATCCCTGCATTACGGACAACTCAAGGCGGCGGGCTGTCAGCGGGGGCAATAGCTGCCATAGCTGGGCAGCTTGCTGTCTGCCACATCCTGCCACTGGCGTGGCCTGTACAGGCCGCAGCGATCCAGGCACCTGCCCTTGTCATTCATGATGGGTGGCAGCTGGATACTCTGGAAGACCGTCGATGTTGCTCCGCCATTGAGACTCAGCAGTAGCATCAGGACAAATCCACAGCGACGGATCACGTGGTTGCCTCCAGTGGAATCGAGGGGAACGTCATCTCGATTATCATTGGTGTGGTCTGCTTTCCGGCCGCTGGGCTTTGCAGCCGCATTCTGCCCGTGAATTTGTGGCTTACGATTGCAGCCGTGGTGGATCTTGTCGCGGGTGTCCGGGGCCGGGCACGTACTCGACTCTGTGGCATCTCAGCTTCGCGTCTTGCTCTCGCCGAGCCATTCTATGGCGAGCATGGTGACGTCGTCTTTGCAGGGATTCATGTCGGCGAACTCCCAGGCGGCATTCTGGATGCCGGCCACGGCATGAGGCAGCAGGTCGTCGGCGAGCTGTCGCACATTGCGTTCGATGCCGTCGAGGCCGAACATGACGCCGTCTGCATTGGTCCACTCCATCAAGCCGTCCGTGAACATGAAAACCCGGTCGCCGGGTTCCAACTGAACTTCCTGAACGCTAAAGGGGCTGACGATGTCATCGAACATGCCCAAGGCCTGACCACGTCCGTCCAGGCTTTCAATTTCTCGCGTCCGGCACCGCCAGATCAGCAGATCGGTATTGCCGGCACCACAGAACTGCAGGCAGCCGTTACGGTGCAGTCGGCACCAGGATGCTGTCACATAGACATCCTGGGCGCTGCCGCCAATGAGTTGATTTAGGTCCGCAAACATCTCCGGACCGCTGCGGTCGGCCGGCATGCCGCGGGTGGCAGCGAGCACAAGCTGGGTCAGCAAGGCGGCAGCGACGCCATGGCCCATGGCATCGGCGAGGACAATGCTGACCCGATCCTGGTCATGAATGAAGCTGTAGGTGTCGCCGGAAACAGACGATACCGGCTGATAGTTCACGGTAATGTGGGCGAACGGCAGATCCGGTGGCTGTTCCAGTAGGGCCTTTTGCACTTTGCTGGCAAACAGCAGTTCCGCGTCTCGCTGCGCGGCGGTCTGGGCGAGTTCGCTTTGCACCCGCCGGCGTTCCCGCACTTCCTGACGCAGTGCCTGAGTGCGCCGGTTGACGATGGCTTCGAGACTGTTCTGATAATCCTGCAGAACCTGCCTTGCGTTCTTGAGCCGATCATGCAGCGCGCTGACCTCGGTCTGAATCTGCAGGCCCCCACGCATGCCGACGATCAGGCTGGCAATGAACAGGAATTCGTTGATCGCCAGGCTGGCAATATAGAGTCGAGGGGACTCCTTCCATGCGGCGAACAGCAGCAGGGCGGCGCCAAAGATGGCCAGCCCGAAGCCAACCAGTGCGATGGCCCAGCGCTGGCGCAAGGTTTGCGTTTTTGCTGTGGCCAGTTGGCGGGCGGCGATGATCAGCATCGTGCCAAGCACCGACAAGGCCAGCATGCTCACCACAAGATCGGGCTGCGACATTTTCTCCAGCCATCCCGACTTGATGAGCGACAGTGTTTTTTCGTCCAAAGCTTCAAGTCCCCGTAGCTCAGCCGTGGAGCCCCGGACCCTATTGTTATTACAGACGGATCGAGGTGGCTAGCTGTGTGTTGACTATAGCAATGATTGGATATCCTTGATATTCCGCCGTGACCGGTGACCTTGCATCGCCTTGTGGTCTATGCCGGAGTTCAAGGAGGAACAACGAAAGGTCGTTGCCAAGATGGCATGGGTTCCTGAGGCAACCGTGCCAAAGGCGGACTTTGAGCGCGTTTCGTACAAGCCATGACTTGCGAGCCAGGGCAGAATTCGCGCACACTCCGGACAGGTTCCGGGAACAAAGAACCGCTAAACAGGGAGAAATCAATGAGAGCGATGGGGACGTTAGTGCTGGGGATGCTTGTCGCCTCGGCCTGGGCCGAAGCGCCGCCGCAGGGAGAGGGACACATCCCGGCAGAGCAACCATTTTCGCGGACCTTGCGCAGCGTCTCGGTCGATGATCTGGTTGAACGTGGACGGATGACCGGGATCTACGAGGGCAGTACCAAGGTGCGTGCGAACCAGGACTGGTACGAAAAACATTTCTACAGCACGCTTGCCGCAAAAAAGGTCTGGCATGAAGGCACAGGGCCACAAACGCACGAGCGTGGCGGCCCCATCACCTGGGATATCGCGCCGATCCCGCAATATGCGCCGCCGCCCTGTGATCAGCCCCAGCCGACGGGCTACGACGCCGAGGGTTGCCGCATTGCCAATGCGCTGTTTCATGACGAGCAGGATCCGGCCAAAGCCGCCTCGTTGCGGGCGATGGTGCGCCGGGGGCGGGACGTCTGGTTCAAGGGCACATTCGGTAATCAGGACCTGAACGAAATCCATCTGGCCCGCACCGTGGGCCAGGAGAACATGCACTACGCGGAGTGGATGCATACCAAACATCGACCCTACCGTTTCAGCAAATGGGGAATGATCAACGATCCCGACTGCGAGCAGGGCGACGCTTCGACCTATTGGCTGGACAGGTGCGAGGATCCCCATTCCACCGGCGTGCTGGGCTACCGCAAATATCTCAAGGATCCTGAGCGTGATGCCAAGGGGCAGGTCATCTTCGACCCACGCAGCACACCGTATCAGGAAGGCGAGATGCAGGCGCAAAGGCGTTTTGCCATCGGCCATCCCTGTGTGCAATGTCATGTGGCCTTTGATCCAACCAATCCGCCGGCCAATCCGAACGAGCCAGAGTGGGAGAATCTGACCGGGCACATCGGCAATCAATACGTCAACCAGCCCCTGGCCGCCTTCCTGTCCGCACTGCCCAGAGACGATTTTTCAGTCCAGGCGGTTGGGGGCGCGCGTCCGGGCACGGTGGATACATCGCTGAATCCAAACGACTTCATGCACAACCCCGGTACCCAAAACAACATTACCGACTTCATGAACAAGCGTTTGTTTCAGCATTTGATGAAACATCCGCTGACCGGCGAGATGGCGCAGGCGCCGACCATGCACGTGCTCAAGGGGGCCGAAGATTCGGTCGGCGAGCGGCTCGCCTTGCTGCGTGTCTATATCAATATCGGCATGTGCACCGAGGAATGCTGGGTGCCCAATTTTCCGGTGCCAGGCACATTTTTCGGCGAAGACTCGCGGCAGAAACCGATGCGCATCAAGCAGTGCTCGGAAGAGTGTGAAGCCTGGAACTACGCCGATGCCAAGATGCTGGACCTGGCCATCTATCTGCTGGCCGGTGGCCCCTACTACCTGATGAATGCAACCGATGTCGACGGGACACCGGGCGGGGAGTTCATCGATCTGCAACAGGTGCCGGCCGGACGCAAGGTCTTCGCCCGCGAGTGCGCACGTTGCCACTCGACCCGGGTTCCGCCTGAAACCATCGTTGGTGACAAGGATGCGCTGGAGAAATACTACGAAGGCCACGTGTTTGGCGCAGAGCAGTTCTGGGAATACGAATTCGAGCCTGCATTCCGTGAATCGGCCGCGTTCCAGGCCAAGTACATGACGCGCGATGATCAGGGCAATTTGCGACCGGCGCAGTTTGCCCGCGATGGGATGTTTGGACAGGACTGGTTGGGCAACGACAATCCAGAGCCATTCGGCGAAATTGGCACCAATTCCTGTCGTGCTCGCCATGACAACCACAACAAGGGGCATATCTGGGAGGAATTTGCTTCGGAGACCTACCAGAACCGGCCTGCGGCAGGCAGCGTCCCCAGGCGTTTCAACCGCATGTTCCCACTGATTGGTGGGAAGGAGTTTGGCACCCAGGACGTCGGTCCGGGCGGGCCGGGGTATTTCCGCAACATCTCCCTGTTGTCTGTCTGGGCCCATGCGCCCTTCCTGCACAACAATTCGGTCGGTGAACTGAGCTATGCCGAGGATGGCGCGATCGATACCAGCGTCGCCGGGCGAATCAAACAGTACCATTCGGCCATGGAAGAGTTGCTGATGTCCGACAATCCGCAGGACGAGCCGCACCGACCGCAAAAGATCACTCGTACTTCCGAGAAGATCTGGCTGGCGCCGCGGGAGGACGGCCAGGGTCTGGTGAAACTCCCGGTCAAGAAAGGCACGCCGGTGGCCTATTTCACAAGTTCTGATCCGCATTCGCCGCTCTACCAGAAATGCGATGACCTGATCGAGAACAAGGGGCATCAATTCGGTATCGATCTGAGTGCCGAGGCGAAATCGGCCTTGACCGAATTTCTCAAGCTGATGTGACCGGCGCACTGACCGG
This sequence comes from Oceanococcus sp., assembly GCA_041619555.1. Lineage (GTDB taxonomy): Bacteria > Pseudomonadota > Gammaproteobacteria > Nevskiales > Oceanococcaceae > Oceanococcus. The sequence goes on from JBFKDQ010000024.1 coordinate 17,128, forward strand.
ATCCGTCGGGTCCGGTCAGTGCCTGGATTTGATGGGCCAAGCATGAAGAAACTGATCTTGCTGCCGGGTGGTTTCCTTGCTTTCGTCCTGGTCGTTCTGGTCTTGCTGATGCAGCAGAATGATCGTTCGATGGATGGCGGAATCGAAGCGCTGGCAGAAAAAAAAGCAGCCTCAAGCAGCGGGGGCGGGGTGCATGGGCGCGTCATCTCGAAGCAGGACCTGCCGCCGGAGGGTAGTCGCTCACTGTTCGATCACCTGGTGCGCGAACAGGGCGGCCTGCCGTTTCCGTTCGAGAAGATGCTGGAAATGTTCGCCAGTTACGATCGCGAAGGTCGCTGGCCCAACACCCTGTTGATCCCGGATGGACGATCCCTGCTGAAGGGGCACGCCACGTTTGACGCCCCCCGCATGGTGGTGGCCGCGGATGCCGTTCCGCCCGCCGGTGCAGCCCTCATGCCGATCTTGCGGGGACGGCTGTTTCTCGGTTTTGTTGAACCGGCCAATGAAATCGAGGTGATTTCGTACAACGAGTCCGCCGGCCGATTCGAGTTTCAACTGATCGAAAATTACTGCGTCGGCTGTGTGCCAAGGATCGTTTACGCCAAGCGCTCCATCTGCACCACTTGCCATGCCGGCGGAGGTCCAATTTTTCCGGTGCGACCCTGGCAGGAGACCAATGTTCAGCCGGCGATCGCACAGACCCTGGCGCGCCATCTGCAGACTGAGGCCTATCATGGGGCGCCCATCGCCCGGCGGCTGGATCAGGCCCAGGCGTTTGATGATCTGACCGATGTTGGGAACGTCATTCCCGCGACGCAGAAGATCTGGCTGGATGGTTGCGGCAGCGATGGCGATGCCTGCCGGCGAGCGATGCTCAAACTGGCCTTGCGCTACGTGATCAATCCTGCCGCTCTGGACCGCGAGACCGAGGCCAGTCGCGAACTGATCCGCCTGCAGCAGATCAACTGGCCGGAACAGGGCATTCCTCTGAACAATGGCAATCTGAATAATCGGGATCCGTTCAACCAGGCCCTGTATGACGAATCCTTCGGCGCCCAGTTGCGCAATCTGTTCTGGCCGCGCGCCGATGGGGTGCGAAGCGGGGACAAGCTGAAAGATTTTGACGCCCTGCCGCGGTTGCCGGCGGAATTCGATCCCTTGAGCCGCAGGGCGCCGCTGAAGATCATTCAGGCCCATGAACTGGATGGCGTGTATGGCCTGGCCCAGCTTTTTTCCGCCGATGATATCGAGCGGCTTGAGCGCCATGCGGGCTATGATGAAATGCGCTTTGCTCAGGCCATCGATGCGCTGCCAGACCCGCTGTTCGCAGCGGTCCCGGTCAGTCGTGTGCAAATCATGCAGGCCTTGTTGCAAGTCCTTGATGCGCCGGCGGTCGAATACTGCTGTCTGGATGTCAGCGACCTGTCGCCTCCGGTAGTTCAGGGCGAGCCACCGCTGGAACTGGCGTCCGATTCGGTCCTCCAGCCCTATGAGAAGTATTGCTTCGCCTGTCATCGCGGCAACCCGGCGGCGAGATTGGATTTCATGTCCGGCGGCGATGAAGCCACCGTGCTGGCCAAAATCAAGGCTCAGGAAAAGATCCGGGAGGCGCTGGACTATGAGCGTTATCTGGGGTCGAGCAAGCAGGCGCAATTGATGCCGCCGGAGGATTCCTGGCAGCGAGAGGCGCTGGAGCGGGCACAGGCGCGCGGCGAGGATCCACTGGGGGCGATGCGCGATCAGGTACCCTCGTTATTTGAATTTTGAAGTGCCGCTGAGCAGCGGACCAGAGCAGGGGCAATGTGGATGAATAGATGCAAGGCGATTGGCGGCGTGGCCGTTTGCATCATGATGATGACGGAGCTTGCACTGGCCGAGCCACGCTTCGCCCGGCAATATCGGCAGCATTATGGCTACATGCCAGCCTGCGACGCCTGTCACAAGGACGGTGGTGGCACCGCCCTGAACGCTTACGGAGACGCGTTCAAAAAGGCCGGAGGGGGGCTGGCCGCGTTCGCTGGCGTGGCTGCGCAGGATGCGGATGCCGACGGTTACAGCAATCAGCAAGAAGCCGAGGCCAAGGCAAATCCCGGGCGCGCGGATTCGACCCCTGACACGCCGGGTGACTGGCTCAATACGGCCAATCTGATTCCGCGCGAGGTGCAGGCGGTTTTCCCCCGCGCCAGTGCATACAAGCCGCTGGATGCGATTTTGACGGCAACCGAGATCAAGCGGGCCGAAGTCCTGGGGGTCAGTCTGAGCAAGGAAGACGAAACCACGATCTATGTCGCAGTCGAGCAGGGCAAGGCGGCCGGTACCGCGATCATCGTGCCCGCCCATCATGAAGGGCGGCAGTTCTTCGTCCTTCTGGCAACCGATCGCCAGCTTGAGGTGATTCATGCGCAGGCACTGCACCCGGGCGAGCTGGTGGCAGCGGAAGATCCGGCCCTGTACCGACCGGCGTTCGGTCAGAAGGTTGAATCTCTGCAGCTGCAGGGCGAAGGCCTTCAGGCGGCGGTTTCGGCTGCGCTCAGACGGGCGGGCGCCATCCTGTATGTCCGCTTGAAGAAGGGATGAGAGCGATGAACCCGAGTTTTCTGCTCACGACGCTGCTTGCCGGCGTGTTGATGCTATTGCCCGAGGCAGCCTGGGCCCAGGACGGTCTGAGCGTGCTGGACGAACTGGTGCTCGACGATCTGGTCGAGGTGGAGCCGCCGCCCGGGCCGTGGGTGTCGATCGGTGCTCCGCTTGCGCTGGCCGTGTTCATGCTGGTGCTGATGGTGTTGCTATGGTGGACGGTGCCGTTTCGGGATTCCACCGAGGCCCTCAATCTGCATTACTACCCAACCGGGGTGAAGCGGGGTCTGGCCATGGCGATCACGATGTACGGCATCGCCTTCGCGTTCGGTGCCAGCGAGATTGCGTATCAACTGCATCTGCATGGCAGCGCGGAAGAGTATTTCGCGCAGATGTCGCAAGGGAAACTGATCGCGTTTACCCACGCCCACTTGTTCGGTTTTACCACGTCCTTCCTGGTGATCGGGGTGCCATTCTCCCTGCAGTTCAATCATCTTTGGCCCTATCAGTGGATCTTCCCACTCGGCTTGGCTGCGGCCTTGGTCGATGTGATGTCCTGGTGGGGAATCAAATATTTAAGCCCGAATTTTGAAGTCATTTCTATGCTGTGCGGAATCATTTTCAGCCTCACGTATCTGTATATGCTGATTGGCTTGTGGCGGGTCCTGCTGTTTCCAGCTGTGGTCTGGCGCACGGACAAGGACGGCGATGAACGACTGGCCGTGCTGGGCCAGCAGGGCAGCGGCCAGCCGCCCGGAGAGCGACACTGAGTCGACCCGCGGGCTTGCGGTCCATCGGTCTGCGTCCGCTATATCTGGCGGCGGCCTGCTCAGGCGCGGCGGCGCTGCTGTTCGAGATTCTGCTGTTCAGACGCCTGGAACTCGTGTTCGGGCGCAGTCTGGAAGCCACCGCACTGATTTTTGCCGCCTATATGGCGGGGCTTGCCCTTGGGGGGATGCTGGCCCTGCAGCGCGGGTGCCGGCGCCATCCGGCGCCGTGGTACGTCGCCCTGGAGGTGCTGATTGCCGGCAGTGGATTGCTTCTGGTCATTGTGCTGCCGAAGCTGGCCGGTCTCATTGCCGCATTGCCGGATCTGGCGGGGCGTGGCCTGGGCCTCGGGCTTCTTCTGTTGCCGACCACGGCAGTCGGCTGGGTGTTGCCGCTGCTGGCTCAGCTCGGCTGGCCGAGCGCTGCGGGCTACCGGATAAATTTTCATCGGCTGTATGCGGTCAATACTGCCGGGGCAGTGCTGGGCGTGCTGGTCGCAGTGCCGTTGATTCGTCTTCTGGGCGTGCGCGAGACGGCCACGATTGCCGCCGCTCTGAATCTCGGCGCTGCCGGCTTGGTCTGGACCCGACGGACATTGCCGATCGATTTGCAGTCGCCTGTGGTGTTCAGACCGCCGAGGAGCCCGCTGTTGGCGGCCACCGCCTGGTGTGGTGCGGTGATGCTGGCGCTTGAGGTGATCTGGACGCGGGCGATGTTGCTGGAGGTTCGTGCCACCGATTGGGTGCTGTCCATCATGCTGGCGGTGGTGATTGGCGGCCTGAGCCTCGGCGCCTGGTTACGGGAGCGCTGCTCGTTGGGGCAATGGGCCTGGCTTGCGGCAGCTGCGGCGCTGGCGGGTTATTGGCTGTTCGGTGTGGTCGCGCTGCCACGGCATGAAGGGCTTGCTGCGGTCGCATTGGCGGTGATGCTGGCAGGTCCCTGCGCCGTGGCTTCCGGTGGCTTGTTTGGGCAGATGGCCGTGCGGGTCAGGGCGCATGCGGCGGATTCCGCCAGCGCCAGTGCCTGGCTGTTGATCTGCAATACGGCGGGCGCGGCTGCGGGTAGTCTGGTTTGTCTCTACATGTTGTTGCCGTGGCTGGGATTGGCGGGTGTCTGGCTGCTGGCAGTGGCTGGTTTCGTCGTGCTGGCGGTCTGGCTTGCGCCCGGGGCGGCGGCCCGGTTTGGCGGCGTTTGTCTGTTGGCGTTGCTGGCAGTGTTGCCAGATCGCAGCCCACACTGGTTCGATCCGGCCGTGGCTCAGTTCGACGGTTACCGGACGCTGGCCAGGCGTGAGGCGCCCGATGCAAGTCTGCAACTGGCGTCACGTGAAATGGGCGCTACCACGGTGGCCTACCGGCTGGTGACGGATGGGTTTTCGATGTCCGGAACCGAAGTGGACTCGCTGCGTTACATGCGCATGTTCGCGCAGCTGCCACAGGCCCTGCACCCTGGACTTGAGTCCGCGCTGTTGATTTCCTATGGACTGGGCAACACGGCGCACGCCCTGCTGGCGGATGCCGGCCTGCGCCACCTGCAGGTTGTGGATACCTCGGCGGCGACCCTGGAGCTGGCCGAGCGACTGCCCGGGGGCTCTCCATTGCAGGATTCACGGGTTGTTGTAGCGATTGACGATGGTCGCCAGTTCTTGCTGCGCAGCCAGCAACTCTACGATCTGATTACCGCGGAGCCGCCGCCGCCGCGACTGGCCGGCGTTGTCAATTTGTACAGTCAGGATTATTTCGACTTGCTGTCCCGACGGCTGCGTCCCGGCGGCATGGTGAGCCACTGGTTGCCGGTTGATCAGCTGTCCTGGTCGTCGACCGCGGCCGTCATTCGCGGATTCTGCCGGGTGTTTGTGGATTGCTCTCTCTGGGCGGGGAGCCACTACAATTGGATTCTGCTGGGGTCCAGGGGGGCGGGCGACGAGGCAATCGATGAGCACAGTTTTAGCGCGCCTTGGGCAGCGTCGCGTCAGCGTCGGCTGCTGATGGAGGTGGGCTTGGAGCAGCCGGCGCAGCTGCTGACCTGTTTCCTCGCCGACTCGGCGCAACTGCAAACCTGGGTGGCTGCTGGCGAGGCCTTGCGCGATGATTATCCTGGGCGGCTGGAATCCGGCCCGGTGTCAAAGCGGGATCTCGAGCGCTATTTTGCGTTTATGGACGATGAAGCCACCCAGCAGCGTTTTTTCGCGTCGCAGCTGATGCGGGCACGGGTGCCGCCGGTTCTGCGCCAGCAGGCGGAAGCTTACTGGCCCTGGCAACCGGTTCTCAATGGGCAGGTGCGGCTGCCAGCGGCGGAAATGGCGCAGATCGTGGCTCTGGCACTGCGCCAGGGACTGTTCTTGCCGGTGCTGCGTCTGGCCGGGATATCCTGGCCCGAACTGGCCGCCGGGCAGGTGATGGCCGAGGGCGATGCGGCCTGGTATCAAGGTCTCGATGCCTTGCTTGGTCGGCGTTGGCAGGAGGCGCGCCAGTTCTTCAACCAGGCGAAGGACCCGGCAGCGGGCAACCTGGCCCAGGTCGCGCGCTGCTTCGAGCAGGGAGATTGTTGAGTTCCACGTGGAGCGTTTGTCCCCACCAGGGCGTGACGTGTAGTGCAATCGTGGCGCTGCGCTGGCGCCCGCCGGGCTTCATGACAGAATTTTAAGGACGATGTGATGGATGTGGCTTTGAACTCCCTGCAGACCTGGTGGCCCTTACTGCTCAGTCTGCTGGTCGTCAATGGCAGTCTCTGGGGTATGCAGCGCTGGTTGAGAACTCATGAAATGAGGGACAGCGACGCGCATCTACCACGTCAACTGCTGGTCATCATTGCCTATGTGCTCGGGACCCTGGTGATCATGCTCAGCTTGCCGGTGTCGGAGGCCACCCGCGGACAGCTGCTGAGCTTTATCGGTCTGATCATAACCGCATTGATCGCCCTGTCATCCACCACCCTGGTCGCCAATGCGATGGCGGGGCTGTTGCTCAGAATCGTGGACAGCTTTCGGCCGGGAGACTTCATCCGTGTTGGTGAGCACTTCGGCCGGGTGACCGAACGTGGTCTGTTTCATACCGAAATGCAGACCGAAGATCGCGATCTGATGACCCTGCCCAACATGCATCTGATCACCAATCCGGTCACCGTGGTGTTCAAGTCAGGCACGGTGATTTCGGCTAGCCTGTCCTTGGGCTACGAAATCCACCACCGGCGTGTCGAGGCTGAGCTCAAGCGCGCGGCCGAACAGGCGGGGCTGACGGATCCTTTCGTGCAAATCCTGGAACTTGGGGATTTCTCGGTCAGCTACCGGATTGCCGGCCGGCTGCAGGATGTTGGCAGCATTCTGACCGCAAGATCCGACTTGCGGCGTCAGGTTCTCGATGGACTGCATGCTGCCGATATCGAAATCGTCTCGCCGAGTTTTGTTGCACAGCGCCCGCAGACGCCGGAACAACGCATGATTCCGGCCGCATGGCGTGTTGCGCCGGTCAATGCGGAAGCCGAGACCCGGCTCGAGGATGTGGTGTTCGACAAGGCCGAGGAGGCGAGTCAGAAAAGTGAGCGGGCACAGCAAGTGCAGGAGCTTCTGGCCGAGCTCAAGGTTCTGGAGGCGGACAAGACGGAGGCTGAAGGCAGCAGGGCACAGGACTTGCGCCTGCGCCTGCAAACCCTGCAGGCGGCGCACGAGGAAGAGAGCAGCGGGGCGCCGGCCTCCTGATCGGTGATCTTAGGCCTTGAGCGCCAGATCCTGATTCACCTTCAGCCAGGTCTTGTCGAGCCGTTGCGGCGAGACCTTTTGCCGGGTCTTGATGCTCTGGGCGAACACCGAGACCCGATATTCTTCGATCATCCAGCGGTAGGTTCGCAGGCTGGCGGGGAGCGGACGGCCACCGTGGGCACCGCTCTGCAGGGCCTGGAGACAGCGCTGCCAATGGGGTTGGATCAGGGCTTCGCGCGCACTGTCGCGAGCCGGATCAAGGGGCAAGGCCTTAGCCCGCAGGCACAGGGCCTGGAGATAGCGGCTCAGGTCATTCAGATCCGGGCTGCGATTGAGCCAGCCCGGCGCAAACAGCCAGCAGATCTGATCGTGCATGGATTGCGTCGCCACACCCGGCGGCAATTGAGCGTTGCAGGACTGCCAGTCCGCCCAGGCGCTGGCGATGGCCTGCACGGCGCGCCACTGGCGCATCAGCAGTTCGCCGCAGCGGGCCTGGCTGAGCCGTTCCGTCTGCTCGAATGCGGCCCGCGTGCGGAGCTGACAGTCGAGCGGAAGCTCAAGTAGCGCACGCCCGGCCAGTGCGGTCAGCAGATCATCATTCAGTGCAGGGTCGGCCTGCAATCCCGCAAGCATTTTCGCGGTCTCTCCCGTGGCCTGGGGCAGGCTGCTGAGTCGCAGCAGCGTCGACTGGCAATCCGGCAGGTTCTTCAGGCGGGCTTTCAATGTCCGGGTCTGGCTGAGGAAGAGCAGTTTCAGGACGCCCTGGGCATGGACCTTTTGCCCCAGGTCCGGGTCATCCATGAGGATCAGATCCACCGCCTGTCCGGCATCGCGCAGGCATGGGAAGGCGCGCAGGCCGCCCTTGAGTTCGATTTCCTCGGGCAGATCAGGGCAGTTCCAGCGCTGCAGTCCTCGAGCTTCCCAGCGGCGGTCACGGAGTTGCTGAAATTGGTCTCTTGCAGTTTGCGCATGCCTTTTGCGCAAGGATTCGAGGTCGCGATCAGCGCCGATGAGTTTTCCGTTCTCATCCTTGACAGCTACGCGCATTTGCAAGCGCCCCGGCAGGGGGATCTGACTGAGTTGCGGGGGCTGCGGTGCCGCCGCACCGGCCAACTGGCGCAATTGCCGCGCCAGTTGGACATGGAAATCGCCTTCAGCGGCCCTGAGGCCGAACAGGCAGGTCTCCACCGTCTGTGAGACCGGCACAAAGCGGCGCCTCTGGGCCTTGGGCAGAGCTTTGATCAGATATTCGATTTTCTCCCCCAGCAAGCCGGGGACCAGCCAGTCCAGGGGCTCCTGAGGCAACTGATTGAGGCTTGCAAGCGGCACCTCCATGGTGATGCCGTCGTCTTCGCTGCCGGGGTCAAAGACATACTTCAGCGGGTAGCTGCGACCGTCGATCGCCAGTTCCGCAGGATAAGCGTGATCAAGATCGATGCCGGCCTGCTGCCGCAGGTCTTGCTCGGTTTGCTGCAGGCCGCTTGCATCGAAGCCATCCCTGATGGCTTTGAGCAAGCCGCTGCGGCTGTGGACATCGGGGGGGAGGCGGTTTTCGTACCAGGCAATCAATTCTTCATCTGGCCTGATCAGGCCACGGATGCGTTGCCGGTTTTCCTCTTCGCGCAGGTGCTTGATCAGATTCCGGTTGTGGCGCAGGAAGTCTGGCAGGGAAGCGACTCCCCATTGTTCCCCCAGCAGGGCCTGCTCGATGAAGATCTGCCGTGCATGGTCGGGGTCGAAACGGGCATAGGACACTTGCCGATCGGCGAGCAAAACCAGGCCGAACAGACTGACCCTTTCGCGCGCCATCACCTCACCCCGTTTGCTGTTCCAGTACGGCTCCAGCGCTTCCCGCTTGAGCAGATGCGCGGCGGCTCGCTCGATCCATTCCGGCTGTACCTGCGCCACCACCCGCGCATGGCTGCGTTGGGTGCTGATGATCTCCGCGGCGACGATCCAGTTGGGACGCCGCCGGCCGATGGCGGATTCCGGATGGATGCGCCAGCGCGCATTGCGCGGGCCCCGGTATTCTCCGTCAGCGTCATGCAGGGCGATATGATCAAGCAGGCCATAGAGCAAGGCCTGATGCAGAGCCTCAGACGGCGGTTCGCCATTAAGCTGCAGTTGCGTTGGTGGCTTGCGCCGATCCTTTGCGTTCAGGGCATGGAGTTCGCTACGGATCTGACGCACCAGATCCTGCCATTCGCGCATGCGCCGGGCGTTGAGGAAATGGTCCTGACACCAGCGACGGAACTCGGCCTGGCTGCCCTGTTTCTTTTGTTCAAGGGCGCTGCCCCAGATCGTCAGCAGGGTGAGGAAGTCGGAGCTCCGGTCGAGAAACTCCGCCTGCGCCTGGCTGGCTTTCTGACGAGTGTCAAAACTGCGTTCGCGTGGATCCTGCATGGAGAGCGCGGCAATGACCGGAATCATGGATGGCTCGCAGGCCAGGGTCTGGGCTGCGAGCAGGATGCGGCCGTAGCGCGGGTCGACCGGAAGGCGGGCGAGTTTGTGGCCGATCTTGCTCAGCTGTCCGTTCGGTTTCAGGGCCTGCAATTGTTCCAGCAGGCGACGTGCGTCACGGATGTAGCGGGCGTGGGGAGGGTCGATGAAAGGGAAGTCTTCGGGCTCCCCCAGATTGAGGTCCGCCATCTGCAGCAGGACCGCAGCCAGATTGGTGCGTTGTACCTCGGGTTCGGGAAAATCGGGACGACTGGCAAACTCCTCCTCGTCGTAAAGGCGGATACAGATTCCAGGTGCGGTGCGACCGCAGCGGCCGCGTCGCTGATCAGCGTTGGCCTTGGCGATGTTCTCGACCAGCAAATTCTGCACTTTGCTGCGCGGGTTATAGCGAGAAATGCGCGCAGTGCCGGTGTCGATGACATGACGGATGCCCGGGACGGTGAGAGAGGTCTCCGCGACATTGGTGGCCAGGATAATGCGGCGTTGGCGCCCGGGTTGAAAAATGCGTTGTTGATGGGCGCTGCCGAGCCGCGCATAGAGCGGCAGGATCAGCGCCTTGTCGCGGCCTTGCAAACGTGGGGCCTCTTCCAGCGCGGCGGCCATTTCTCGGATTTCGCGCTCGCCCGGCAAAAAAATCAGAATGTCGCCATCGTCTTCAAGGCGGATTTCCCGGATCGCCTGGATTGTCGCCTCATGGAGATCATCCTCGCCGGGAGGGCGGTAGCGCAAGGCCACGGGATGGCTCTTGCCTGGCACCTCGATCACGGGGGCGCCACCGAAATGGGCGGAGAACTTCTCCGCATCCAGGGTCGCCGAGGTCACGATCATCTTCAGATCGGGGCGCAGTCGCGCCAGCCCTTGCAGATAGCCCAGCAAGAAGTCGATGTTCAGGCTGCGCTCGTGGGCCTCATCAACGATCAATGTGTCATAGCGGCCCAGGCGGCGGTCACGACGCAGTTCATTCAGCAAGACCCCGTCGGTCATCAGTTTGACCCGGGTCAGACTGGAAACGACGGACTTGAAGCGCACCTGCCAGCCGATGCTCTGTCCGACCTCTTCGCCGATTTCCGCTGCGATGCGCTCCGCCAGGGCCCGGGCGGCGATGCGGCGGGGCTGGGTATGCGCAATCAGTCCTTGCGTGCCGCGGCCCGCCTCAAGACAGAATTTAGGCAACTGGGTGGATTTTCCAGAGCCGGTTGCGCCACAGAGGATGAGGACCTGGTGTCGCGCCATGGCCTCAAGGATGGCGCTGCGCGCCTGGCAGACCGGCAGTTCGTCCGGGTAGCTCCAGTTGCAGGTCATGGGTTCGCGGACACGGCCGCGCTTGGCTTGCGCAGAATTCATGCGCCGTCTGCCGTTGGTGCCATCAAGCCCTTGCAGGCATGTGGAGCTGGGCCGAACAACCCAGTCCGCTTGGCCGCGCGCGGGGGCGCCGCGGCTGATCTAAGGGCCTGTACAGACACACCCGGTTTGCCGGCGCGAAGGCTTACTAAGTTTTTACGAGTGAACTGGATCACACAGTTTTGTATAGTGATTGGGTTGTTGACGGCCTAGCCGGAAACAGCCTCATAACCGAATCATCGTCGGCTTTTTTAAGTCGACGAGTTTTGCCCTCCGCTATTGATCCAATCGGTTATGAGATTAACGGGATGCCTCGGCATCCCGTTTTTTTTGTCCGCACAACCGGCGGCCTCAGTCCACATGGTCCAATGCGCCGATGGCCTGGCCCATCTTCAATGCATCGCCGGGTCCCAGCGTCGCCTGCCATTGGGCGCGACCGGCAGGGAAGAGCAGGACCACCGTGGAGCCCATGTTGAAACGGCCAAGTTCTGCGCCGCGGGCGATTTCGTGGCCCTGGTGGCCGTAGTCGAAGTCGCGTGGCTGGCGGCTGTGTGGCGGACTGACCTTGCCTTCGATGACGGTTTCCATGCTGCCAACAAACAGGGCACCGACCATGACCAGCACAAAGGGACCGGCCTTGCTTTCGAAGTGCAGGACCAGTCGCTCGTTGCGGGCAAACAGGCCGTCGATGGCGCGGGCGGTTGAAGGCTGCACGCTGAACAGGCGCCCTGGAACGAAGCGCGCACGCATCAAACGGGCGTCGATCGGCATGTGGATGCGATGATAATTGTTCGGTGCCAGATAAATGGTGGCGAAATGCCCGTTCTGATACGCCGAGGCGGCGCTTTCGTCGGCCAGCAAGGCACCGGTGGTAAAGGATCTGCCTTTGGCCTGAAAGATGCTGGATTCCTCGATCCGCCCCCACTGGCTGATCCGGCCATCGACCGGTGACAGGATCGCCGGCGCCGGCGCCAGGGGTCTGCACTCGGGCTTCAAAGCGCGGGTGAAAAAGGCATTGAAACTGGCATAAGCCTGCGGATCTTCTTCCACTGCCTCGCTCATGTCCACATCAAACATGCGCAGAATGAAGTTGATGCTGGCACGCCGGATCAGCGGGTTTTCAATCTGGGTAAAGCGATGCATCCAGGCCGACAACAGGCGGGTGGGCAGGACGGCCTGGCTGAGATATTCGATGGCAGGGGGGAGACTCATGGGCTGATCAGGTGGCTGAGACTGGGGGAAAGGCTCGCCACGCTGTGGGGAGCGGAAAAGTAGGCTTTGATCCGCACCTGCGGATCCAGCAGAACGAGGGCGGCGCTGTGGTCGACCGTGTAGTCGTCGCCTTCGCCATTGCGCATGAACGCGATGCCAAGTTGCTCGGCGAACTTCGTCAACGCATCGGGACTGCCGGTGACGCCGACAAAGGCCGGGTCGAAATAGGCGAGATAGTCACGCAGGACCGCGATACTGTCGCGTTCCGGGTCAACACTGACGAAGACCAGATCCAGTTGCTCTGCGACCGGCGCCGGTAACTCTTGTTTCAGCGCCTTCATGATCGCCAGGGTGTTCGGGCAGATGTCCGGACAATGGGTAAAACCAAAGAACAGCAATTGCCAGCGGCCAGCGCCGGCGGCCCGATCATATGGCTGGCCATGCTGATTCGTGAGGGAGAAATCTCCAATCTCTCGCGCCTGCGGCAGGATCAGGCCGGCCAGATCGGGCGCGCCATCTTGCTGTTGCAGCCAGTGGCTCAGGCCGATGCCGGCGCCAAGGGCCGCCAGCAGGCCGCCAATCAACAGGGCATTGAGATAGGGTCTACGCATGAGGGGATCGAATTCAGGATGGACAAAAACAGCAGATCATTATTACATACGCCGCTTTTGGCGGATGACACCATGGCCGATCACGACGAACTTACCCAGTGGCTGACTACACCGCGCGACTTGATCCGCTGGGCCTGCAGTCAGTTTGAGGCGGCCGGCTTGTGCTACGGCCACGGCTGTGACAACGCCCTGGATGAAGCCGCGGCACTGGTACTGCAAGCCTTGCAGTTGCCCCTGGATCTGCCCGCGGTCTATCTGGAAGCGACGCTCTGTCCGGATGAGCGCAACAAGGTGCTTGAATGGATCGCCATGCGCCGGGATCAGCGCATGCCCTTGCCGTATCTCAGCGGCCGCGCCTGGTTTGCCGGCATGGAGTTCAAGGCCGATGCCCGAGCGCTGATTCCGCGCTCGCCGATTGCCGAACTGATTGCCGATGGCTTCGCGCCCTGGCTGTCTGGCGAGCCCGAGCGAATTCTCGATCTATGCACCGGTGGCGGTTGCATTGCGATCGCCTGTGCACACGTATTTCAGAACGCCTCGGTGGATGCGGCCGATCTCTCCGTCGAGGCCTTGGCCCTGGCTCGGGAAAATGTGCATTTGCATCAACTGCAAGGGCGGGTGGAGCTCCTGCATGGCGATCTTTTCGCGCCCTGTAAGGGGCGGCGCTACGACCTGATCGTAAGCAACCCGCCATATGTCAGCGCGCAGGAATATGCGGATTTGCCGGCGGAGTTTGCTCATGAGCCTCGGCAGGCTCTGGAAGCCCCGGAAAAAGGGCTTGAACTGGTCTTCAAGATGCTGGAGCAGGCGCCCGAGCATCTGAGCGCGGACGGTGTGTTCGTCTGTGAGGTGGGCGCCAGCGCCCAGGCCTTGCTGGATGCGCGGCCGCATCTGGACTGCCACTGGGCGGAATTCGAGCACGGTGGCGACGGGGTCTTTATCATGAGTCGTGAACAGCTGCTTCTAGCAGGTAATTGAACAACGCGAGTCTGGTGTTTCATGTCCGGCAATACTTTCGGTAAATCTTTCTGCGTCACCAGTTTTGGTGAATCTCACGGTCCCGCAATCGGTTGCGTGGTGGATGGCTGCCCGCCAGGCATGGACATCTCGGTGGAGGACATCCAGCAGGATCTCGACCGTCGCAAGCCCGGCACCTCACGTTTCGTCACCCAGCGCAAGGAAGCAGATCAGGTCCGGATTCTGTCCGGGGTCCACGAAGGTGTCACCACCGGCACGCCGATCGCTCTGCTGATCGAAAATACCGACCAGCGCTCCTATGATTACGCCAAGATCGAGGATGTGTTCCGGCCCAATCATGCCGACTACGCCTACATGCAGAAATACGGCCGGCGTGACCATCGTGGCGGCGGGCGATCCTCCGCGCGGGAAACCGCAGTCCGTGTCGCTGCCGGCGCCCTCGCTCGCAAGTGGTTGAAACAGCAATTCGGCATCCGGATTCGCGGCTGCCTTTCGGCCATCGGCCCGTACCGGCTGAGTCTGACGGACTGGGACGCGGTCAATCGCAATCCCTTTTTCTGCCCGGAGCCGGAACGGGTGCCGGAGCTTGAGGCCTACATCAATGCCTTGCGCAAGGAGGGCGACTCCATCGGCGCCGAGATTTATGTCGAGGCCAGCGGCGTGCCCGCTGGCTGGGGCGAGCCCGTGTTCGATCGGCTGGATGCGGACATTGCCGCGGCCTTGATGAGCATCAATGCGGTCAAAGCCGTGGCCATCGGCGATGGATTCGAGGTCGTGGGGCAGCGGGGTTCCGAACATCGGGATGAAATGACCCCCACAGGGTTCAGAAGCAACCATTCCGGCGGTGTCGCCGGCGGCATCAGCACCGGTCAGGTGGTCACCGCCCGAATGGCCCTGAAACCGACCTCCAGCATCATCGTTCCGGGTGACACCATCAACGCAGCAGGAGAGGCGGCCAGCGTGCGTACCACCGGGCGGCATGATCCCTGTGTCGGGATTCGTGCCACCCCCATCGCCGAGGCGATGCTGGCCCTGGTCCTGATCGATCATGCCCTGCGGCATCGCGCGCAAAATGCGGACGTGAACTCCATCCCGCAGTCGATACCGGCATCCATTGACGGCTGACCCCAGGCGGCTGCACCGCCAGCTGGCCAGTTATTACGCGGCCTTCTACGCCGTGCTCGGCGCCATGCTGCCGTACTTCGGGCTGTGGCTGGCTGGTCGCGGATACACCCCGATCCAGATCGGCGTGATCCTCAGTGTGCATGGCGGCATGCGCATCGTGCTGCCGGTATTCTGGGGCTGGGTGGCGGATCGCTGGGGACAGCGCATGCGCCTGATCCGGGTGGCCAGCACCGTATCGATGTTCAGCTTTATGGCGGTGCCGCTCAGCGGCGATTTCAGCGCCATGATCGTGGCGGTGATCGTCTTCGCCCTGGCCTGGAATGCAACGATGCCGCAATTTGAAGCGGCGACCCTCGGACATCTTCTGCATACCGGGGGCGACTACAGCCGCATCCGTCTGTGGGGCAGCGTGGGATTCGTCGTTGCCGTGGTTGGGCTGGGTTGGCTGTTTGATGGGGTGAGCCTGGAATGGCTGCCCTGGATCATGGTCGCGTTCATCGGCTGGATGAGCCTGCAGGCCTGGCAGATCCCCGAACCGCCGCCGCAGGCGGAACACCGGGAGATGGTGCGCAGCCTTTGGCAGACCTTGCGTCGCCCCGCCGTCCTGGCCTTGCTCGGCGTCTGCTTTCTGTCGCAGCTCAGCTTCGCACCGTATTACAGCTTCTTTTCCCTGTATCTGGAGCATTACGGCTACAGCAAGAGCCTGACCGGATTGCTCTGGGCTTTCGGGGTGGTAATCGAAATCTGGATTTTTCTCCATACCGGCGCCCTGATTCGGCGCTTCGGCGCCCAGATCATGATGACCCTGGCACTGGCATCAACCGCTTTGCGTTGGGGGCTGCTGCCGCTGACGGTCGAGTTCCTGCCTGGGCTGCTGGTCTTGCAGGCCCTGCATCTTTCCAGCTTCGGCATTTTTCATGCCTGTGCCATTCACTTTCTGCAACGCCTGTTTCCGGGCAGCCTGCAGGGCCGTGGGCAGGCCCTGTACGTGGCGGTCGGTTTCGGAGTCGGCGGGGCCATCGGCTCGGCGCTGGCGGGGCAGGTTTGGGAATGGCAGTCGCCGGATGCCTTGTATTACTGGGCCGCACTGGTCGCCAGCCTCGGCACCCTTCTCAGCGCCCGATTTCTCCAGGACCGGCCGGATTAGGACGATGTCGGGCTCGGGGCCTTGTCCGTCGCTGGCCTCAAGTCGGCCCGGCCGCTGGTCTTGCGGGCGACCTGACTGAAGGCATGCGCGGCGGCCGATTCGGCTCGCTTGCGGTGACGCACGATGCCGAGCGAGCGTTGCAGGCGCAGGCCCGGAACCTTGATGGCGCGGATGTCTGCGTCCAGCATGGAGCGGGGTAGAACCGACCAGCCCATGCCGATGCCGACCAGCATCTTGAGCGTTTCCAGATAATTTGTTGCCAGGCGGACGTTCAGCGGAGTGCCGGCCTGCTCCAGGGCGGTGCGGATGATGCGATGGGTATAGGTCTGTTCGTCGGGCAGTACGGCCGGATGCAAGGCCAGTTCGGCCAGACCCACCGGACCACGGTTGGCCAGCGCATGGTCGCTGCTGACGATGACATCCAGTGGATCCGGCCATAGCAATTCGGTGGCCAGCCGCGGGTTCGCCTCCGGCGGCAGGGTGACGATGGCAATTTCCAGTTCCCCCGCCAGCACTGCGTCGCAGGCGAGTTCGGAATCCATGAAATGAATGTCGAGGTCGACGGCGGGATAGTGGGCAGTGAACTGACGCAGGACCGGTGGCAGTCGGTGCAGGCCGATGTGATGACTGGTGCCAATGGACAGGCGCCCCCGCACCTGCTGATGCAGGCGCGACAGGCCCCTGCTGGCGTCGTTGAGCGTATCGAGAATTTTACGGGCGTAGGGCAGCAGGGTCTCGCCCGGCTCGCTGAGCAACACCTTGCGGCCGACCCGGTCCAGCAGCTTCTGGCCAATTTCCTGCTCCAAACTGGCGATGCGTTTGCTCACGGCAGGCTGGGAGATGTGCAGCAGCTCGGCGCTGCGCGAGAACGAGCCGGTCTGGGCCACGCTGACGAAGGTCTTCAGGGCGAGTAGATCCATCGAATCCCTATTTATTCTCAGGAGTAATGCAAAGAATAAAAACGATTCATTGGAGTAATGCAAGCCGGGCCGGTAAAATGGCCGTTTCACCCCTGTTAGGATTTGCCGTCAATGCAAGCACGCACCTTGTATCAGAAAATCTGGGACAGCCATCTGGTCGATACGGATGCGGCTGGCACGGGATTGATTTACATCGACCGCCATCTGGTGCATGAAGTCACCTCGCCGCAGGCGTTTGAAGGCTTGAGGCTGGCCAAGCGCAAGCCCTGGCGCCTGAACGCGAATCTGGCCGTTCCGGACCACAATGTGCCGACCACGGACCGCTCTGCCGGGATCAAAGACCCCATTTCACGCACCCAGGTCGAAGCGCTGGAAAAAAATACCCGGGATTTCGGCATGACCTATTTCCCGATGAACGATGTTCGTCAGGGCATCGTCCATGTGATCGGGCCGGAGCAGGGCGCAACCCTGCCGGGGATGACGGTGGTTTGCGGTGATTCGCATACCTCCACGCATGGTGCATTTGGCGCCCTGGCTTTCGGCATCGGCACGTCCGAAGTCGAGCATGCGCTGGCCACCCAGTGTCTGGTGCAGAAACCCTCGCGCACCATGCGGATTACCGTCGACGGGCGGGTGGCCGAGGGCATCACCGCCAAAGATATCGCGCTGGCCATCATCGGGCGCATCGGCACGGCTGGCGGGACAGGCTATGTCATCGAGTATGCCGGCCAGGCGGTCCGGGACCTGAGCATGGAAGGGCGGATGACACTCTGCAACATGACGATCGAGGGCGGCGCGCGCGCGGGGATGATCGCGGTTGATGACACCACCATCGAGTATGTGAAAGGTCGGCCCTATGCGCCCGGCGCGGAGCACTGGGAGCAGGCGGTGAGCTACTGGCGGACCCTGCACTCGGATGAAGGAGCGGTCTTCGATCATGAAATCACCCTGGATGCGACGGAAATTCGCCCGCAGGTGACCTGGGGAACCTCACCGGAGATGGTCGGCAGCATTGATGGTCAGGTGCCTGATCCGAAGGCCGAATCGGATCCGGTGCGGGCGGCCGGGATGCAAAGGGCGCTGGAGTACATGGGGCTTGAAGCGGGTTGTCCGATGGAAGCGATTCAAATCGACCGCGTGTTCATCGGTTCCTGTACCAATTCCAGGATCGAGGATCTGCGGGCAGCGGCAAAAATTGCCCAAGGTCGTCGTCTGGCGAGCAATGTGAAACAGGCCCTGGTGGTGCCGGGCTCGGGTCTGGTGAAGCAGCAGGCCGAGGCTGAAGGCTTGGACAAGATCTTTCTTGCCGCCGGATTTGAATGGCGGGAGCCCGGTTGCTCCATGTGCCTGGCCATGAACGCGGATCGTCTGGAGTCCGGCGAACGTTGCGCATCCACGTCCAACCGCAATTTCGAAGGGCGTCAGGGGCAGGGAGGGCGAACCCACCTGCTCAGCCCGGCCATGGCCGCGGCGGCGGCCGTTTTCGGCCACTTCAAAGACATTCGCATGATCGAGGGCCTGTGATGCAAGCATTTACCGTACACCGTGGTCGCGTGCTGCCCATGGACCGCTCCAATGTCGACACCGATGCGATCATTCCGAAGCAGTTTCTCAAATCCATCCATCGCACGGGTTTCGGACCATTCCTGTTTGATGACTGGCGTTATTTGGATCCCGGAACCCTGGATACACCGGTGGACAGTCGTCGTCTCAATCCAGACTTCGAACTCAACGACAGCCGTTTCGCCGGCGCCAGCATCCTCCTGGCACGCAAGAATTTCGGTTGTGGATCTTCGCGTGAACACGCGGTCTGGGCATTGGAAAATTACGGTTTCCGTTGTGTCATCGCCCCGAGCTTTGCCGACATTTTTTTCAATAACTGCTTCAAAAATGGCGTGTTACCGATTGTTCTAGAAGAAAATAATGTTGATTCGCTTTTTGCGAAATGTGCTCAGGGTGCGGAACTGTGCGTGGACCTGGCGGCGCAGACCATCGTATGTCCGGATGGAGATACTTTCAGTTTCGAGGTAGACCCCGGCCGCAAGCAGCGCCTGCTTGAAGGCCTGGATGACATCGGTCTGACCCTGGCCAAAGCGGATCGGATCAAATCCTTCGAAGAAAGCCATCGGACGGCTCAGCCCTGGCTGTTTGCCTGATCTCTCGGACTTCTATCATTTTCTCCGGCAGCGCCAGCATGTGCTTCGATGTCGCGCGCCGGTGGCGAAAGTATTAAGGGAACTTCATGACTTACAAAATTACGGTAATGGGGGGCGATGGCATCGGCCCGGAAGTGGTTGCCCAGGCGCTCAAGGTGCTGGATGTGCTGACCAGCAAACATGGGCTCAAGGTGCAAACGCGCAACGCGCTGGTTGGCGGTGCCGCCTACGATCTCCATGGCGATCCTTACCCGGAAGAAACCCGCGCGCTGGCGCGTGATTGCGATGCCATCCTGTTCGGTGCGATCGGCGGACCTCAGTACGACCAACTGCCCAGAGACAAACGTCCGGAGTCAGGGCTTCTGGCCATGCGGGCCGATCTTGGCCTGTATGCGAACCTGCGTCCGGCCATCCTTTTCGAGGAACTGGCAGCGGCTTCCTCGCTGAAACCGGACATTGTTGCCGGCCTTGATATTCTGATCGTGCGGGAACTGACCGGCGGAATCTACTTTGGTCAGCCGCGAGGCATTGATACCTCCGGCCCGGTGCCGCGCGGCTTCAATACTCTGGTTTACGATCGGAACGAGATTCTGCGCATTGGGCGAACGGCATTCGAAGCGGCGCGCCGGCGCAATGGCAGGCTGTGTTCGGTTGACAAGGCCAATGTGCTGGAAGTCTCGCAACTCTGGCGCGATACGATGACTGAACTGGCCGGCGAGTATCCGGATGTGCAGTTGAGCCATTTGTACGTCGACAATGCCGCCATGCAGTTGGTGCGGGATCCAAAACAGTTCGACGTGATCGTGACCGGCAATCTGTTTGGCGACATTCTGTCCGACCTTGCCGCCATGCTGACCGGGTCCATTGGCATGCTGCCCTCCGCCTCGCTTGGGGATGGGGGGCATGGCATGTACGAGCCGGTGCATGGTTCGGCGCCTGACATTGCAGGGCAGGACAAGGCGAATCCGCTGGCGACCATCCTGTCTCTGGCCATGCTGTTACGTCACAGTCTGGACCGGAGTGATCTGGCGCAGCTGGTGGAGGACGCAGTCGCCCATGTGCTGGAGGATGGTTTGCGCACCGGAGATATTGCCGCGGGTGGGCCTGCGATCGGATGTGAAGCCATGGGCGCGGCAGTCGCTGCAGCCCTTTGAACGAAGATTAAGGAAACGACAATGGAAAAGTATGATGTGGCGGTTCTTGGCGCGACCGGCGCGGTTGGCAAGACCATGCTGGAAGTCCTGGCCGAGCGCCAGTTTCCGGTGCGCAATGTCTATGCGCTGGCCAGTGCCCGGTCCGCCGGTGAAGCGGTCGAATTCGGCCGCAAGGAACTGACGGTTTTGAATGTTGAGGAGTTCGACTGGTCGAAAGTGCAGATCGGCTTGTTTTCAGCCGGTGGTTCGGTGTCCGAAAAATGGGCACCGATTGCAGCTGCCGCTGGCGTTGTGGTGATCGATAACACCTCCCACTTCCGCTACGACGACGACATTCCTCTGGTGGTGCCCGAAGTCAATCCGGAAGCGCTGTATGCGTTTCGCAATCGCAATATCATCGCCAATCCGAATTGCTCGACCATCCAGATGATGCTGGCGCTCAAGCCGCTGCATGATGCCGGCGGCATCGAGCGTATCAATGTGGCGACCTACCAGGCCGTGTCCGGGACCGGCAAGGACGCAATGGAAGAACTGGCCAAGCAGACGGCAGCTCTGCTCAATTTCCAGAGCGTGAAATGCGAGGTGTATCCGAAGCAGATTGCGTTTAATTGCCTGCCTCAGATCGACGTCTTTCAGGAGAATGGCTACACCAAGGAAGAAATGAAGATGGTCTGGGAAACTCGCAAGATTCTTGGCGATGACCGGATTCAGGTGAATCCGACCGCCGTGCGTGTGCCGGTTTTCTACGGTCATTCCGAAGCCATTCATGTGGAAACGCGGAAGAAAATCAGCGCAGATCAGGCCCGAGAATTGCTCCGGGCGATGCCGGGCGTGCGCGTGATGGATGACCCGGCCCAGGGCAGCTACCCAACAGCGGTCACCGACGCCGCGGGCAAGGACGATGTATTTGTCGGGCGAATTCGTGAGGATATTTCGCATCCTCGCGGGCTTGATCTATGGGTTGTGGCGGACAATGTGCGTAAGGGCGCTGCAACCAATAGCGTACAGATCGCGGAAACCTTGGTTCGCGAGCATTTCTAAGGTATAAAAGCCATTGAATTCTGGGCAGTTTGCTGGGGGAAGTGTGCGAACCATTCGAGTCGTCAATTCACATTCGCGGATGCGGCAGGCCGCAGTACGGGGGCTGCCAGCGCTGACGGATGGTGGTCATGCCAGAACCCGGCTGCAGGCATTCGGCATCCTGCGCGTGTTTGCGTTGCTGGTCATGGCTTCGTTTCCGGGCCTGTCCCTGGCCGTCAGTCTTGGCGAGATCAGCGTTGACAGCTATCTCAACCAGCCATTCAGAGCAGAAATCCCGGTTAAGGCCCTTCGGTCTGGCGAGTCCGCCCAACTGCGAGCCACGTTGGCTGGTGACGCTGCGTTCAGACGGCACAATTTGGAAAAGGATCAGTTCCTTTCACAGCTGGTCTTTACCCTTGTGGACGATGAGGGTCCAGACAAGGTCAAGATCAGAATTACCAGCGAACTGGTGGCGAAAGAACCCTTTTTCAGCTTCCTGGTTGAACTCAAGGGTCAGCGGGAAAGCCTGATCCGTGAATACACGGTTCTGCTGGACCCCGTGCCAGTCACAACGCCCGCACCGCTTGTCGCGCAGGAATCGGTCAGCGCCCCAGTGATTGCTGCGGTCACACCCGCCCCGATGACGCAAAAGCCCGCGGTGCTGACACCGCGGCCGAAGCCGGCACCGGCGCCACGGCCGACACCGACCGCCGCACCAGAAAACGCACCGGTAATCGCGCCTGCAATCCAGCCCCGTGCGCCGCTCGTCGCCGAACCCGCTCCGATCCTGCGGTCGCAAAAGCCGGCCGCGCCGGTAAAGGGCAGTGCCGAGCGATTGGTTTCCGTGCCTCAGCCGGAAATGTTCAGCGGGAACGAGCCGGTCGTCATGCCATCGGCTCAGACGCCATCCGGCCTGTCGACCGCGCCGGTGATCAGTAACGGACGGTACGGACCCGTGCGGGCGGGAGAGGCCTTGTGGGGCATCGCCGCCGCGGTGCGGCCGAGCAGCAAAGTCACCATGAATCAGGTGATGTGGGCGTTGTACAGCAGCAATCCAGATCAGTTCGAAGGCAGCATTCATCAGGTGCGTAAAGGCGCAATCCTGCGCGTGCCCAGCGAACAGGCCATGCGCAATGTCAGCCCGGCAGAGGCCGCGGCCCTGATCGCTGATGATGTCGCCGGTCTCCGGTCCAGCCAGCCCCAGGTGATTTCGCTGGAAACGGTCAAGCCGGCAAACCCGGGACGAGAATCATCTCGCGCGCCGCAGGCCGAGGCCGCCAAGCCCGTTGCTACGCCGCAGGTGGCCTCTCTGCCGGTTGCGGAGAAGCCGGCGCTGGCCGTCCGGCCTGGCGCCGCCAAACCTGCGGCGCCAGCGGTCATCGAGCCTCCGGCAGGCAAGCCACGGGTGGTCAAACCGACGCCGGGCGGCGTTCAGCGCGAAATGGACGATGAGGGTTATGCGGAACTTCCCGCCTTGCCGGACGATGAAGAAGTGGACAGCGCGCCCAGTCAGCCGAAGGCCGCGGCGCCAAAGGCACCGGTGACGGCCTCCACGCCGGAAACG
The DNA here is from genome assembly GCA_041619555.1 of Oceanococcus sp. Classification (GTDB taxonomy): domain Bacteria; phylum Pseudomonadota; class Gammaproteobacteria; order Nevskiales; family Oceanococcaceae; genus Oceanococcus. Next base: position 39,858 of record JBFKDQ010000024.1, read on the forward strand.
GGCACGAGCGGTCTGCCGATTGGTGGGATTCTTGGTGGTTTGATTGCTTTGATTCTGGCGGGTATCGGCGTGGTGCTGGTACGCAAGAAACGGCGCAAAGACGCCAAGCCGACATCCGACCACACCGGTAGCGGCGGCACGGCGGCGGGCGCCGTTGCTGGCGCAGCTGCGGGCGCCGTTGCCGCATCCGCGTATGCCGATGACACCGCAGGCCTGGATGTTGCAGAAGAGCTGAGCGATACGGTTGATCTGGAGGCGACTGCTGAACCCGAGCTTGACCTGGATGTCGACGATGATTGGGTAGCCACCGCCCAATTCGAGGCCCCCTTGCAAGAGCAAGATACGGCCAGCCTGACCAGCGAACTGGAGGAAGGCGTGGGTAGCCCGCCCGCGGCGGATCAGGAAGAGACCGCACTCGAACTGGATTTTCCCGAGGACCCGGAAGCGACGCCGGTGGAGTCCCCAGCGCTTGATGAGAACGACGATCTGGATCTCGGCTCCGAAACGGTCTCGCTGGAACTGAACGAGGATCCTCTGTCCGAGGCCGATTTCCAGCTGGCTTATGGTCTGTATGACGAAGCCGCGCAGTTGCTGGGACGGGCCATCGAGGCCGATCCGGAACGTATCGATCTGTATGAAAAGCTCGGCGAAACCTATTTTGCTGCCAGTGAAGCAGACAGCTTCCGCCACAATGCTGAGCGGCTCAAGGCACTGGGTCCTGGTGATGACGTGTGGCAACGCATGTCCATCATGGGCCAGCAGCTCTGTCCTGATGATCCGCTGTTCGGGGCCGGCGGTGACGGAGCGACCGTTGATCTGGATATGGATTTCGCCGAACCTGCGGAGGACGCTGGGGTCGGCGAGGTCATCGAATTCGAGATCGGCGAAGAAGCGGCAGTACCTAGCCCTGAGAAGACCCCTTCCTCCCAGGATAATGACCTTGATTTTGAAGCGGATTTCTCGGATTTCGAGCTGCCGGAAACGGCCGGCCCGGAAACGGGCGCGGTCGATGACCTGCCGGAGCTTGATTTTGATGACCTGGAGTCGGAACTCGAAGGAACTGCCCAGGCAGCGGTTCGCGATGACAAGGCCCTGGATGATGCATTGGGCGACAGCTTTGAGCTCGATGATCTGGGACTGGAAGATGTGCCTGCCGAAGAGGCTGGGACTGACCTGGAATTTGGCGACGCCGAACCGCCGAAAGCAGACGGTGCCGAGCAGGCAGATGATCTCGCCGATGACCTGAGTTTCGAAATGCCGGGGCTGGAAACCTCCGACGAGGACGCCGGCGGCCTGAGCCTGCTTGATGATGCGCCCGAAGAAGGGCATGTGGAGCCGGCGACAGAGTTCGATCTGGGCGATCTTGAGGATGATGGCGGACTTGAGCTTGATCTCGGGGATGGTGGCGATGCAGCGGCGACAGATTTCGATCTGGACGCCTTGGATCAGCCCGCATCCGCTCAGGCCACCGATTTCGATCTTGACTCCCTGGATAAGGGAGGAGACGGCGCATATGACCTTGATGACCTGGATTCCGCGGGCGAAACCGATTTCGATCTCGATGCGCTGGAAACCTCGGCAGAAAGCGATTTCGAGCTGGATGACGACGCCCAGGCGCACAGCGTTGAGTTCGAGGAGACCGAACTGTCAGACCTTGACACGTCATCCGCCGCTCTGGAGGCGGATGACAACAGTCTTGAGTTCAGCCTGGATGATGACGCCGGTCTTGACGATCTCGATCTGAGCGGGCTGGATGATTCGCCCGGGAGCGCAACGGATTTCGACCTCGGCGAGGATGATTTCTCCAGTGCTGGTGCAGCCGAGCTGGCGGCCAATCCAGGTACCGAGGACATTGCTGGCGGTGATGAAGCGGCGACCAAGCTTGATCTGGCCCGCGCCTATGTCGACATGGGTGAAGTGGATATGGCCAGGAATCTGTTGCAGGAGGTTCTGTCGGCAGGGTCTGCCGCGCAACAGGAAGAAGCTCAGGGCATGCTGGAGAGCTTGTAAGGACGGCGCGTCGCTCGCGGAGTGAGGCTGGCGAGACCGCAGACAGGTACTGCGGTCAAGCTCGCCTAGTCTGCGGGCATGTCGTCGAAACCCATGCGTATGACGCGTGCCATATTGCGCCTAGCCGCCTTGCTGGTTCTGGCCTTCGGTTTGTTTGGACTGACCGGTGCAGGCCTCGCGGTTCTGGCCCTTGTGCTGCTGGCTATTGCCCTGTTCAGCCGACCGGAACTTCCCAGAATCTGGCTGATGCGCGTGCTTCGATTGAAATGGTTTTTCGCCGCCATTTTTATTCTCTATCTTCTTGGTGGCATCGGCAGCGATGCAGGCGTGGCGCTACAAGAGGCGGCCTACCGGGTCGGTATTTTGGTGGTGCTGGTCGGCGCGGTTGCGATCTGTCTGGATCGTCTGCCGCCGTACGAGTTGGCCGAGGGTTTGCGGCGGCTGCTGCAACCGTTGTCGATGATGGGCGTGCCGGTGGCGCGCTTCGCACATCGGCTGGCCGTCACGCTGGATGCGGTGAATCACATGGACTTGCGCGTCAGGGCCCTGCGCCGTCAACAGGGGCTGGACGCCTTGGCGCAGATTTGTCTGGAGGCCGAACAGTTTGAAAGCACGCACTCGCCCGAGCCGGTCGTGGTCGAAGGCCGCGCGGTGGAGTGGTGTCTTTTTCTGGGCAGCCTGGCTGTGATCCTCGGTCTGCATCAGTTCTGATGCGCATCGCCGCTGGAGTTGAGTATCAGGGTGGCGGATTCCATGGCTGGCAGCGGCAGGAATTCGCAGGCTTGCGAACGGTGCAGGCCGAGGTGGAGAAAGCCCTGTCCCGAATCGCCGATCATCCCGTTCAGGTTGCCTGCGCGGGGCGCACGGATGCCGGAGTTCATGCTCTGGGTCAGGTCATTCATTTCGATACGACCGCTGATCGCTCAATGCGATCCTGGTTGCTCGGCAGCAACAGCTTTTTGCCGCCGGACGTGAAGCTGATCTGGGCCAAGGCGGTCAGCAATGACTTTCATGCCCGTTTTGTCGCGACTGGACGGGCCTATCGATACATTGTCCACAATGCTTCGGCGCGTTCGGCAATCTGGCATGGGCGGGTCGCCGAATGGCCGGTAGAACTCGATGTCACACGGATGAACCAGGCGGCGAGTTGTCTGGTCGGTGAACACGATTTTTCGTCATTTCGGGGCAAGGACTGCCAGGCCCGTACACCGGTCAAACTCGTGCGCAGCCTCGAGGTCCAGCGCAGCGGTCCATGGGTTACGATTGATATCGCGGCCAGCGGATTCCTCCATAATATGGTGCGAAACATCAGCGGAACGCTGCTTGCAATCGGGTCGGCTCACCGTCCGGTGCACTGGATCGAGGACGTGCTGAATGCGCGTCAACGTGCCGCGGCAGGGGAGACCGCACCCGCCCATGGCCTTTATTTCCTGCGCGCGGACTTCCCCGCACACTTCGATTTACCGGTACGAATCGGCCACACGCTTCCCCTCTGAACAGGACATAGCACGACATGAGCACACCTTTACGGCGTACGCGCGTCAAGATCTGCGGATTGCGGCGCGCCGCGGACATCGCCTGCGCGGTGAATGCGGGTGTGGACAGCATTGGTCTGGTGTTCTGTGCCAGAAGCCCGCGTCATCTGGAGCCTGATGCAGCTGCCAAGCTGATGCGGGAGGTGCCGGCCTTCGTCAGTGTCGTTGCTCTTTTTCTCGATCCCGAGCCGCAACTGGTTGATGAGGTCATCGAAAAGGTGCAGCCTGAGCTACTTCAATTCCATGGGCTTGAATCTGCTGAATTTTGCGAAGGCTTCGCGCATCGTTATCTCAAGGCGGTGGCGATGGGGGGTGCAGGCCGGTCGGCCGCAGAGCAGATTGATGCGCATCCGCGGGCCTGTGGATTCGTTTTCGACAGCCACGCACCAGGCCAGATTGGCGGAACCGGTTCGGCATTCGACTGGTCTGCTGCCGTGCAGGGGAGGCGGGATCGTATGGTGCTGGCCGGTGGACTGAATCCGGAGAATGTTGGACGGGCGATCAAGCAACTTCGTCCTTGGGCTGTGGATGTCAGCAGCGGAGTGGAATCCAGCCCTGGCATCAAATCGCACGTTAGAATAGAGAACTTTGTTCGCGCTGTGGGTCTGGCCGATGCCAGCCTGCAGGATACAACCGGAAGCTAGATGATAGATCGAGATACTCAGGTCGGCCACGGGCCGGATTCACGCGGTCATTTCGGCCCATACGGTGGCCGTTTCGTGGCGGAGACCCTGATGGGTCCGCTGGACGAACTGGAGAAGGCCTTTCGTGAGTCCTGGGCCAGTCCGGAATTTCGCCGCCAGTTTGACGCGGATCTTCAGCACTACGTTGGTCGGCCCAGCCCGCTTTACCTGGCCGAGCGCCTGAGTCGTGAACTCGGTGGCGCGCAGATCTGGCTCAAGCGTGAAGACTTGAATCATACCGGTGCGCATAAGATCAACAACACGATCGGGCAAGCCCTGCTGGCCGCCAAGATGGGCAAACGGCGGATTATCGCGGAAACAGGGGCAGGTCAGCACGGGGTGGCCTCCGCAACCGTAGCTGCCCGGCTGGGTCTGGAGTGTGTGGTGTACATGGGGGCCGATGATATCGTTCGTCAGGCGCCGAATGTCTATCGCATGAAGTTGCTCGGCGCTACCGTCGTGCCGGTCAGCAGCGGCACCCGGACCTTGAAAGATGCGCTGAACGAGGCCTTGCGGGACTGGGTGGCGAACGTCGATCACACTTTCTACATCATCGGGACTGTCGCCGGACCCGCACCGTATCCGGAAATGGTGCGTGAATTCCAGTCGGTGATTGGTCGCGAAGCGCGGGAGCAGATCCTGGCGCAGGCCGGGCGCTTGCCTGACGCCTTGATCGCTTGTGTGGGCGGGGGTTCGAATGCAATCGGGCTGTTTCATCCCTTCATCGATGATGAGCAGGTGCGCATGATCGGCGTCGAGGCCGCGGGTGAAGGATTGGACGGCACCCGGCACGCGGCTTCTTTGAGCGCCGGCCGGCCCGGCGTGCTGCATGGCAACCGGACCTATTTAATGCAGGATTCAGACGGTCAGGTGCTCGGTACGCATTCCATCTCGGCGGGCCTGGATTACCCGGGGGTCGGACCGGAGCATGCCTGGCTGAAGGATTGCGATCGCGCCCAGTATGTCGGCATCAAGGATGATGAGGCCCTGTCCGCATTTCACCGACTCACCCGCACCGAGGGCATCATTCCTGCGCTGGAAAGCGCCCATGCCATCGCACACGCGATCAAAATCGCGCCTGAGATGCGCAAGGATCAGATCCTTCTGGTCAACCTGTCCGGTCGCGGGGACAAAGATGTGAATACGGTCGCCAACCTGGAGCACCTGGAACTGTGAATCGAATCGATCGCTGTTTTGCGAATTTGAAGTCCAGTGGGCGCGCCGCTTTTGTGCCCTATCTTGCCGCCGGTGATCCTTCCGCGGAGCTCAGTCTGAAACTGATGCACCGGCTAGTAGAGGCGGGCGCCGATATCATCGAGCTGGGTGTACCGTTTTCCGACCCGATGGCCGATGGGCCGACGATCCAGTTGGCGTGCGAGCGGGCGCTGGCCGCGGGCATGAACCTTGCCGGGGTTCTGGACATCGTGCGAGAGTTCAGGGCACATGACCAGAACACGCCGGTGGTGCTGATGGGATATTTGAATCCGATCGAGGCAATGGGTGCGGAAGCGTTTGCCTCAGCGGCCAAAGCCGCGGGGGTGGACGGTGTTCTGAGCGTTGACCTGGCCGTGGAGGAGGCGGATTCTCTGGCGCCGAAGCTGCGCGCAGAGGATCTGGCGCCGATCTTTCTGGTCGCGCCGACCACGAGCGACGAGCGCATCCGGCTGATGGGCAGGGAAGGTGCAGGGTACCTGTACTATGTGTCTCTCAAAGGCGTGACCGGAAGCCAGCAAATTGATGTGGCAGCGGTCGGCGAGCGGCTCAAACGGATCGGGGATCTGATCGAATTGCCGGTTTGCGTCGGTTTTGGCATTCGCTCCCCGGAACAGGCCGCAGCCGTGGCCGCGATTGCCGACGGTGTGGTTGTGGGCAGCGCGCTGGTTGAACAAATCGCAACGCACGCCGCAGATCCGGCCGCATGTGAGCAGGCGGTCGCCGTTGATGCGCAGAATCTGGCGACGGCCATTACGGGAGTACGCAAGGCGTGAGCTGGCTTGAAAAAATCATGCCCTCGAAGGTGGCGACCGACGCGGGGAAGAAGCACAGCGTTCCGGAAGGAGTCTGGTCCAAGTGTTCGTCCTGCGGCTCGGTTCTTTACCGGGCGGAACTCGAGCGAACCTACGAGGTTTGTCCCAAATGCAGCGCCCATCGCCCCATCGGCGCGCGGCAACGCCTTACTCTACTGCTGGATGAAACCGATCGCTGCGAGATCGCGGCTGGTCTGGAGGCTTCCGACCCCTTGAAGTTCAAGGATCTGAAGCGCTACAAGGATCGTCTGCAAGCGGCGGAAAAAAACTGCCATGAGAAGGAAGCCCTGATTGCCATGCATGGCCGGATCAAGGGCATGGGTGTTGTTGCTGCGGCCTTCGAGTTCAACTTCATGGCGGGCTCCATGGGCAGCGTGGTCGGCGAGAAATTTGTTCGCAGCGTCGGCGTGGCTGTCGAACACGGCGTTCCCCTGATCTGCTTCAGTGCCAGCGGAGGTGCGAGAATGCAGGAGGCCCTGTACTCGCTGCTGCAGATGGCGAAAACCAGCGCCGCGCTGGCGCGTCTGGCTGAAGCCCGTTTGCCTTACATTTCGGTGATGACCAATCCGACCACCGGTGGGGTTTCCGCCAGTCTGGCGATGCTTGGCGATATCAATATCGCCGAGCCGAAAGCATTGATCGGCTTTGCCGGGCCGCGAGTCATCGAACAGACCGTGCGGCAGAAACTGCCGGACGGTTTTCAGACCGCGGAGTTCTTGCTTGAGCATGGCGCCATCGATCTGATCTGTGATCGACGTGAAATGCGGGATTGCCTGCACAATATTCTGTCCATGCTCCAGCATCGCAAGGCAAGCAGTCATTGAAATCCCGCCGGTGAGAGCAGCCTGGCAGTTGTCTGACTGGTTGGCGTGGCAGGAAGGCCTGAATCCGCGGTCCATTGATCTGGGCCTGGAGCGCTGCCGCAAGGCCCTGGATGCCCTGGCCCTCGATCTGGAGCCGGTACAGGTGTTTACGATCGCGGGCACCAACGGCAAGGGCAGCTGTGCGCGCGCCAGCGAGGTGCTTGCTCTGGCGGCTGGACGCCGTGTCGGCTGCTATACCTCTCCGCATCTCTGGCGCTACAACGAGCGAATCCGGGTCAATGGCGCGGCGGTGCCGGATTCCGAGATCCTGGCTGCTTTCCAGAGGGTCGACGCGGTGAGGGGCGAGTTGCCGCTGACCTATTTCGAATTCGGCACCCTGGCAGCATTCTGCGTCTTTGCTGCCGCCGGCGCCGATCTGTGGGTGCTGGAAGTGGGGTTGGGGGGGCGTCTGGACGCGGTCAATCTGATTGATGCCGATGTTGCGGTGGTGACCTCGGTCGGGCTGGATCACCAGGCCTGGCTGGGTGAGGACCGAGAGCAGATCGCCGGCGAAAAGATCGCGGTGGCCAGGCCCGGCCGGCCGCTGCTTCTGGGGCCCGGCCTGCCGCCTGGAGCGACGCGCCAGGCGCGCGAATCGGGCGCCTTGGTGCGGGTTCTGGGACAAGACATCCAGTTTGATTGTCGCGGCAAGGTCAGTCATTCGTCGACCACGCCCTGTCTGGATGGCCTGACGGTTGCTGAAGGCATGGTCGGGGAAAATCTGGCGCTCGCAGTGCTGGCGGTGCAGGCGCTTGGTGCTCTGCCCGATGCAGACAGGATGCGGGCAACTCTGGCTGGCCTGAGGCTGCCGGGGCGTTGCGAGCGGCGCAGTTTCGGAGATCGAGAAGAGATCTACGATGTTGCTCATAACCTTGAGGCGGTCGAACATCTGCGGCAATACGTGCTGAGCCTGCCGGTCCTCGGGCGTACCGTGCTCATTTTTGCCGCCCTGGATGACAAGCCGATCGAGGAGATGAGCGCAGCACTGGACACGCTTGCGGACGAATGGTTGCTCGTGCCGCTGGAAGGGCCGCGAGCATTGAGCGTGCAGAAATTGCGAGACCGGATTCGCAGCAGCAAACCGGTGCAGTGCGCCGAATCCATGCAAGAGGCGCTGGCATTGGGCCGGGCGCGGGCGTACAGGTTGGTCATTTGCGGTTCATTTCATACGGTGGCGGCCGCTGCGGAATGTGATGATGGATGAATTGATCAAACAACGCATCGTGGGCGCTGGCGTTCTCAGCGTGCTTGCCATCCTGCTGCTGCCTTGGCTATTCGGCGATCCGGCCGATCCGCGCAGCAGCATTCATGCCAGTTTCAGCGGCACCCCGGTGCCTGTAGCGGTCGAGTCGCCGACATCCACTGCTGCGCCCGTCTTGCTGACCAGTGCCGCGCCGCAGGATCCGCAGGCCGTGCGCAGTTCGGCGTCCGGGGACGGCGCTGAGCCGAGTTCGACACCGAAGCCCGTTGCCCGGCGCAAGGACTTGGCAACTGCGGCGCCTGAAGTCGAGAGCCCCGCGCGCTGGATCCTGCAGTTGGCGAGCTACCGGAGCCAGAAGGCGGCGGACGAATTCGTTGCGCGACTCACCAAGGACGGCCATCCGGCCTACCGCGAGTCCATTAGCATTCAGGGCAAACCGTATTTCCGGGTGCGCATGGCCTTGCAGGAGGATTCGAAGCAGGCCAGACAAACCAAGAAGAAATTGGAACAAAAGTACCGTTTGCAAGCGCAATTGTTCGCGGCACGTTAAAATTGCCGTTTGCGTCTGATCGTATACTGCTTTGATCTGGATTGATTACATCATTATCGGCGCCATCGCCCTGTCAGCCGTCATCAGCCTGTTTCGCGGGTTCGTCAAGGAAGTGTTCTCGCTGTGCTCCTGGATTCTGGCCTTCTGGGTGGCCATGCGTTACGGCGCCGATGTCGCGGATCAGTTCTTCGGCATGATCTCGACGCCTTCGGCACGTCTGGGTCTTGGGTATCTGGCGAGTTTCATCGTCACCCTGATTTGTGGCGCACTGTTCAGTCATTTCATGACGTTACTGGTGAAACAGACCCAGTTGCAGGGTACGGACCGCTCGCTGGGGCTGCTGTTTGGTGCGGCACGTGGCTTGCTGGTCGTGACCATCGCGGTGTTGCTGGCGCAATTGACCCCGATGGACGAGGATCCTTGGTGGAATGATTCGGTCCTGATCAGCTATTTCGAAGATCTTGGGGTCTGGGTCCAGGCCCAATTGCCGCCGGAAGTGGCAGAAAGATTTGAATCCGTTCAGGACGGCGAATTGCCGGCGCTCTCTCAACCGAAAAAGAGTTAATCCATATGTGTGGAATCGTTGGAATTGCGGCCAGCAAGGGCATCAATCAGGAGCTTTACGACGCCCTGACCGTGCTGCAGCATCGAGGTCAGGATGCCGCCGGCATTACGACCGTCGAGCATGGAGAGCTTTTCCTGCGCAAGGAAAATGGCCTGGTGCGGGATGTTTTCGGGCAGCAGCACATGATGCGTCTGCGTGGTTCGATTGGCATCGGCCATGTCCGCTATCCGACGGCGGGTTGTGCCAGTTCGGCCGAGGCCCAGCCGTTCTACGTCAACTCCCCGTACGGAATTTCGCTGTCGCATAACGGCAATCTGACCAATGCCGCGGCGCTGCGCAAGGCCTTGTATGTGGAGGATCGCCGTCATCTCAACACCAACTCCGACTCCGAAGTCTTGCTCAATGTGCTCGCCTGCGAGCTGAGCCGGATCGGCAGTCTGCAGCTCAACGCGGAAGAAGTTTTCGAGGCCATCGCGCATGTCCATCAGCGCTGCCGGGGGGCCTATGCCTGCGTCGCGATGATCCAGGGATTCGGCCTGGTAGGCTTTCGCGACCCTTACGGGATTCGTCCGGTGGTTTACGGACAGCGCGAAACCGGTTCCGGGATGGAATACATGATTGCCTCGGAGAGTGTCGCGCTGAATGTGCTTGGTTTCGAGTTAATCGGTGACATCGCGCCCGGCGAAGCGGTCTGCATTACCGAAGATGGGCGGATCAGCAAGCGGCAGTGTGCCGAGGACCCGCAGTTGCGGCCCTGTATTTTCGAACACGTCTACCTCGCCAGACCCGATTCCATCATCGACGACATTTACGTCTACAAGGCGCGCCTGCGGATGGGCGATCGGCTGGCCAGAAAGATCCTGCGTGACTGGCCGGATCACGACATCGATGTGGTGATTCCGGTGCCGGACACCAGCCGCACGGCGGCGGTGCAACTCGCGACAGAACTCGGCGTCAAATATCGCGAGGGCTTCATCAAGAATCGCTATATCGGCCGCACCTTCATCATGCCGGGGCAGGCCCAGCGCAAGAAGTCGGTGCGCCAGAAGCTCAATCCCATCGACCTGGAGTTCCAGGGCAAGAACGTGATGTTGGTGGACGACTCGATCGTGCGTGGCACGACCTCCCGGGAAATCATTCAGATGGCCCGAGATGCGGGTGCGCGTAAGGTGTATTTCGCCTCGGCCGCACCGCCGGTGCGTTATCCCAACGTCTACGGCATCGACATGCCGACGGCGACCGAACTGGTTGCGCATGACCGCAGTGAGGAGGAAGTGCAGACACTGCTCGGTGCGGATCGTTTGATCTATCAGGAGCTGCAGGGTTTGATTGATGCCGTTTCCAAAGGCAATCCGAAAGTCAGCGCATTTGAGGATTCGGTATTCACTGGCCAGTATGTCACCCAGGATGTCAGCGATGATTACCTGAATCAGCTCGAACTGTTCCGTTCCGATGCCGCCAAACAGGCGCGTGGCAGCGTCGGTGACAGCAAGTTCATCGATCTGCACAATCCCCGATGAAGGAGAGCCGCTTGCCCGCCAATGACACGAACTGGGGCCTTGCGACCCAGGGCATTCGGGCCGAATCCCTGCAGACCGAGTTGGCAGAGCATTCTCCGGCCATTTTCGCGACCTCGAGCTTCACCTTTGATTCCGCGGAACAGGCTGCCGCCTGCTTTGCGGAGAAAGAATCGCACTACATCTATTCGCGCTTCGACAATCCCACGGTTGCCGCGTTCGAACGGCGCCTGGCGCGGATGGAAGGCGGGGAAAGCTGTGTCGCAACCGCCTCCGGCATGGCGGCGATCCTCAGCGTCTGCCACACCTTCCTGAAACAGGGCGATCACGTCATCGCCGCCAGCGGCCTGTTCGGATCCACGATCGGCCTGCTGAACAACTACGTGCGCAAGTTCGGGGTGGAAATCACATATGTGACGCCCTCGGACACACAGGCCTGGGCCGCAGCGGTGCAAGCGAATACCCGGATGCTGCTGCTGGAAAGCCCCACCAACCCTCTGGGTGAAGTCGCCGATATCCGCGCGCTGGCGGACATCGCCAAGACAGCGGATGCCTTGCTGGTAGTCGACAATTGCTTCTGCACCCCGGCGCTGCAGCGACCGCTTGAGCTTGGCGCGGATCTGGTGGTGCATTCCGCAACCAAGTTCATTGATGGGCAAGGACGTTGTGTCGGCGGCGCCATCGTCGGCGATGCGCAAAGGGTGGGCAAGGAAGTCTATGCCTATATGCGGTCGGCCGGCCCCTGCATGAGCCCTTTCAATGCCTGGGTATTTATCAAAGGCCTGGAAACCCTGGACTTGCGGATGCGGGCGCACTCACAAAGCGCCCTGCAAATCGCCCGCTGGCTGCAGGCTCAGCCTGCCGTTCGGCGGGTGTATTACACCGGCTTGCCCGAACATCCACAACACGAATTGGCCTGCCGGCAACAGCGCGGCCATGGCGCCATCGTGGCGTTTGAACTGGTGCAGGGACAGGCCGCCGCATTTAGTCTGATCAACAGCTGCCGCCTGCTGTCGATCACGGCGAATCTTGGCGACACCCGCAGCACCATCACCCATCCGGCAACGACAACGCACTACCGGATCGGGCCCGAAGCGCGCGCCAGAGCAGGCATCCGTGATGATCTGGTGCGGATTTCCGTGGGCCTGGAAAACAGCGAGGATCTCATCGCGGATCTCGCCCTTGGCCTGGGTTGAGGCGGCGCTTGCCGCTTATGGCTGCGCCGACCCAGTACAGAAATGCGCTCTGGTCGCGGCACTGCCGATGCCGCAACGGGTCGTGCCGCCTGGAATCCGCTTGCCCGATCAACCCGGCCGGCCAGCCAGACCCGAACTGATACACCCTGCGAAAGTGCCACGCCGGCGCTTAGGTCACACCCAGGGGCGGATCGCGCTGATTCATGCCATTGCACACATCGAGTTCAATGCGATCAATCTGGCGCTGGATGCCGCTTTGCGGTTCTCCGGCATGCCGCTGGCCTTCTATCATGACTGGATCGGGGTGGCCAAGGATGAGGCCCGGCACCATCTGATGCTTGTGGGGCGCCTGGCGCATCTTGGCGGGCGCTATGGGGATTGTCCGGCCCATGATGGCCTATGGGAAATGGCAAGAAAGACCGCGGCTGATCCGCTGCTACGCATGGCGCTGGTCCCACGGGTACTGGAAGCCCGCGGCCTGGATGTCACCCCGGGCATGATCCAGCGTCTGCGCTCGGTCGGGGATGTCGAAACGGTTGACTGCCTGGAGCTGATCCTGAAGGAAGAGGTGGGACATGTGGCCATCGGCAGCCGCTGGTTCACATATTGCTGCGAACGACAGCAGCTCGAGCCGCAACAGACTTTTCTGCAACTGCTGAAAACGCACATGCCCCAGGCCGGCGCCGGCACGCTGAACCGGGAGGCCCGGCTCGCGGCAGGATTCAGCGACACCGAACTGGAGGGCATGGCCGGCGATTGATCCCCACTGAATTTACAGCCTGCATCCGCTTGGGACTGTGGTCAATCAAGCTCGAAGGCTGCCGGATTCGGATGGGCGACCATCGCTACAGACCTGGTTTCTGCCGCGACTTTTGGCCTGGTACATGGCGAGGTCTGCCTGACTGATCAGAACCTCGGGGCCTGTATCCGGTGTCGGCCAGGCCGTGGCGACGCCCACGCTTGCCGTCACCACTTCATGCCGTGCCGATGGCGCGTGGGTGATGCGCAGTTGACGGATGCACTGCAGCAGATGATCACCGATTTGCCGTGCTGTGGCCGGCGCGCAATCGCCGAGTACGAGTACCAGTTCTTCGCCGCCGAACCGAGCGGCAAGATCGCCGGGGCGCTTGGCACAGCCCGCAATGCATCTGGCCACCTGCTGCAGGCAGTGATCGCCTTTCAAGTGGCCATAGTGGTCGTTATAAAGCTTGAATTGATCGATGTCCAGAAGTAGCAGGCTCAGAGGGGTGGACGCGCGGGCGTGGACACGCCAGGCCTCCAACAGGAAGCGATCCAGGTGACGTCGATTGGCGAGCCCGGTCAGGGTGTCGGTCAGCGAAATTCGATGGGCTGTCATCTCGGCAAGTTTTCGCCGGGTGATGTTCTTGTGGGCCAGCACGAAACAGGGTTCCAGCACGCCCTTTAGGCGGTGAGCCGAGAGCAGATACCAGCGTTGTTCGTTCGGGCTGTGACAGGGGTATTCGTGCTCGAAACGGGCCAGCTTGCCGCTCATCAAGGCGCGCAGGCCTGTGGCGACCAGGCGGCTGTCCGCGTCGCCGGTAAGGGCCGCAGCATCGCAGACCTGGAGATAGTTCTGCCGAAAGCTCGCCTGTTCTGTTCGGCCGCCATTGGCCCGCGCAAACGACTGCCAGCTCTCGTTGACGAGTAGAATGTCGCCGCGTAGGTCGATCACGGCGATCGCATCGTCGATTGAATTGACGATGGCGCGATGGAGATTGGTCTCTGAGTTCTTCATACGCCTTGCCGGCCCATGCAAACTTGCAGATGTTCATCCACGCGGTTACTCCATGCTTGCGGCCAATGCGAGCCAAGGCTTGCTTTTCATCACATAAAAGCTCCGGCCAGAGGGCATGAGCCTCGGTCAGCAGGCGTGAAGGCGATGTGATTTCATGGTGAGGCGCTGCGGTGTGGCGCCTCGGCAGACAGGGATGACTGACCGGACTGGTCTGCCCTAAACTCTTCTTTTATTCCGATCAGGAAATCTTGCCGCCGCAATGCCCGAGCTATCCAGTGCTTCCACACTCCCAGGCCGGTTGGGGCAGTCCATCAGACGGCTTGCGCCAGGGCCATTGCAAGGCCGTGATCCAATCGAATCGATGGGTGGTCGAATCAAGTGCATTGCATACATGATGCGGGCCAGAAATGCCCAGGGCCGAACATTCTGCGGTGCATGCTGCTCGCAGTTCCTGGGTGTCCGGTGCGTCGCTGCCGTGCCCAGGATGCGGATCGGGGCCGCATGATCCTCATCGGCTCGGCAGCCTATCTGAATCCTGAGTTCAGCGCGGAATTCGGGCGCATGCCCCCGGCGATGTTGCCGTTGGCCAACCGCAGGTTGTACCGGCATCAGATCCAGAGTTTGCGCAAGTCCTTTGCCGATGAGGCCATCTGTCTCAGCCTGCCAGCAGACTACCCATTGTCGGACTGGGATCGCGAGGCCCTTGCGGAGGCACGCGTGAGTCTGATCTGCCTGGATCCCGGGCTTGGTGTCGGGGTTTCTTTGCTACACGCCCTGGAAACCATGTCTCGCCCGATGGAGGTTCTTCGATTGCTGCATGGGGACACCTTGGTGGAGGAATTTCCGATCGGCACCAACGTGCTCGGGCTGGTCCGAACCAGCGATGACTATGGCGGTTGGGAAGTGGATTCCCTGAGCGCCGAAGACGAACTGGTCTGGGGTGGTTATTTTGCTTTTGCGGATGTCGCGCTGCTGCAGCACTGCGTGATGACCAGCGAGGGTGATTTCGTTCAGGCTGTCCATCAATACCACCGACAGCGGCCGCTGGTTCGTTGCGAAATGGCGCACTGGTATGACTTCGGACACATCAATACCTACTATCACAGCCGTTCCCAGTTCACCACCGAGCGCGCATTCAACAAGCTTCGCATCGAGGATGCCGTTCTGACCAAGACCGGACAGCCCGGCCACAAGATCCAGGCTGAATATCTGTGGTTTCGCAACCTGCCCGCACGCCTCAAGGTCTACGCGCCGCAACTGATTTCAGGCGAAGCCGGAGCAGACGGCGCATTTTCATATGCCCTGGAATATCTCCCGTTGCCCCCCCTGAACGAACTCTATGTCCACGGCTGCAAGCCGCCTTTTTTCTGGGGGCATCTGTTTCGGCTGCTGAATGAACTCCTGCTCAAGCTGCGCTCGGTCAGCGTCGAGCTTGACCCGAAGGACCGGGCGGCCCTGATCGCAGACAAGTCCCGAGCTCGGGTCGAGCACTATCTGAGTACCCAGCCGGATCTGGAACTGCATACGCAGGTCAGCATCAATGGGACGTTCGTCGGTCGCGTCGAGGATGTGCTGGAACGGTGCATCGACCTCGCCACGGCGGGTGAGGCGCAACCTGGCCTGGTGCATGGCGACCTTTGTCTGAGCAACATTCTCTACGATCCGCGTGCCGATCGGGTCAAGCTGATCGATCCGCGTGGCCTCAATGCCAGCGGAGCGTTTTCATCGGCAGGTGATCTGCGCTATGACCTAGCCAAACTCAGCCACTCCGTGCTCGGACTTTACGATCACATCATTGCCGGGGCCTTTCGGCTGGAGGCGGCGGCGGTCGGGGAGAATGCAGTGGACTATGGGCTGGAAATCCATGTCCGGCCCGAGACCGTGCAGACCCAGAAGATTTTTCTCGCCAGCGACCACGGCGGTCTGGACATCAACGCATCCGTGCTCGCGACGACCGTGCTGCTGTTCATGTCCATGGCTTCCTTGCACGCGGACCATCCACAACGGCAGGCCGCGCTCTGGGCCAATGCATTTCGCTTCTTCAGCCTCCATCTGTCATGAGCCTGTGCAGAATATTCCATCCGCCAGACCCGCTGAGCGAGAACGCCTCAGAGTGTCCGCTTTCCATGATGCTGGCTGACACATGATCATCATTCCGATGCTGGGACGAAGCAGCCGATTCTTCAAGGCAGGCTATACGCTGCCCAAGTATCAGTTGCCGCTTGGCAACGAGACCGTCTTTGCGCGCTGCATCTCCTCATTTGCCGCAGAGTTCCTGCGCCGGCCCTTCGTTTTTCTGGTCCGACCCGATTTCGGTGCCGAGGCGTTTGTGGCACGTGAAATCGCCCGGCTGGGCATCGCAGAGGCGTCCATCCGTGTGTTCGCCGAGGAAACACGAGGGCAGGCGGAATCGGTCATGCTCGGCCTGTCGGACCTGCCGGATGATCAGGATTTCGTCGTGTTCAATATCGATACCGTGCGTCATGGTTTCGAGTATCCCGGGCCAGACCAGTTCGGCGATGGATTTCTTGAAGTGTTTCATGCGCCAGGGGAGCGCTGGTCATTTGTCGAGCCGGGACCAGACCACACGGTACGCCGAACCACGGAAAAGCAGAGGATCTCGGATCTTTGCAGCAATGGTCTGTATGGATTCAGACGAGTCAGTGATTTTCGCAGGGCCTATCGTCAGGCCTTTACGCAGGCCAAGGCCGACGAGGAAATCTACATCGCGCCCTTGTACAACCCACTGATCAGAGAAGGTTTGAATATTCGTTACCGCCTGGTGGCGGCCGAGCTGATTGAGGACTGTGGGATACCGGCGGGCTACGAGTACGTGCGCAGGGAACTGGTGCAGTCATGAGCGATGACGCTGATTTGAGTTTCGTGATCCAGGGGCCGGTCCAGGCCGCGCCCGACCGGCCCCAGGCTGAGGGGATTACGGCGCAGTGTCTGGCCTCGGTGCGCAAGTTTTTTCCGCGGTCCCGGATCATCCTTTCAAGCTGGGAGGGACAGCATGTCGCCGGTCTGGATTTCGATGAACTGGTGCTTTCCCCTGACCCTGGCCCGGTGATCCTGCGCGGACCGGAAGGCCCCTTGTGGAAGGAGAACCTGAATCGCCAACTGGTCTCGACGCGGAACGGCCTGCGGCAGGTGAAAACGCGGCGCGACTGCAAGCTCCGCTCCGATATGCGCCTGCTGGGACGGGACTTCGCCGAGATCGACCAGAAATATCCGTTGCGCCGGTAACAAGACACGGTCCTGTCAGCGCGTGTCCTCC
>JBFKDQ010000025.1:0-55216 GCA_041619555.1 Oceanococcus sp.
AGTCCCGTCCGCTCCGCCATATTTTGGCAAAGTCAAAGGCACCTCAGCGGTGCCTTTGTTGTTTTTGTCCTTCGGGGATCACGGATGCTGCAAAAAATTCGGGACCGTGCGACGGGGCCATTGGCCTGGTTTATCGTAGGGATTATCTGTGTGCCGTTTGCATTTTTCGGCATTGAAGCCTTCCGGAGTGACGGAGGCTCTAGCAATGTTGCGAAAGTGGGGGGCGACAAGATTTCGCAGAGCCAACTCCAGTTTCAGTACGATCAACGGTATCAGCAGTTGCAACAGATGCTCGGCGAAAGCTTCCGCGCTGATCTGATCGACCCCGACATGTTGCGCAAGAGCGTGCTGGACGGGCTGGTGCAGGATTCGGTGAATCGCCAGTATCTGGATCGGCAGAACTATCGGGTGTCCAATCAGAAAGTTCTGGCTTTCATCCGTGCGCAGGAAGCCTTTCAGGACAACGGCAAGTTTTCCAGCACCCGGTATCAGCAAAGCCTGGCCCGCCAGGGCATGAGTCCGGTGCAGTATGAAGATCGGGTTCGGGCTTACTTGGCCGATCAGCAACTGCGCGAAGCCATTTCTGATTCGGCAATCATTACCGACGACGAAGTCGCACGGGCCTATGCCTGGGACAAGCAGAGCCGGGTATTTTCATATCGTGTGTACAAGGCGGCCGAACTCAAGGCCGGCATTGAAATCAGCGATGAGGCGGTCGCCGAGCGATACGAGAAGACCCGATCCAGTCTGATGGCGCCGGAACGGCTGCGGATCGAGTATGTTGCGCTGGATCGTGATGTTCTCAAAGACCAGGTCGATGTAGACGAAGCGGAAAAGCAGGCTTTGTATGAGGCGGAGAAGGACAGCCGCTTCACCGTGCCGGAGCAGCGCTTGGCGCGCCATATCCTGATTCGGTCGAGCAGTGAAAATCCCCGCCAGACGATTGAGGCGCTGGCAGAGAAGCTGACTCAGGGGGGGGATTTCGAGGAACTGGCGCGCGAGAATTCGCAGGATCCCGGCTCGAAAAACAAAGGTGGTGATCTTGGTTGGGTTTCCCGCGGAATGATGGTCGAAGCGTTTGAAGAGGCCTTGTTCGCTTTGCAACCCGCAGAGGTCAGTGCGCCCGTCGAGACGGCCTTTGGATGGCATCTGATCGAATTGCAGGACATTCGGCCCGCCACGGTCCGTGCTTTCGAGGATGATGCCACCCAGTTGGAGCTGGAAGATTTGCTGCGTGAAAAGCTGGCCCGGCAGAAATTCGATTCGCTCGTCGAACGTCTGGAGCAGCTGAGTTTTGAAAATCCCGGTTCCCTGCAGCCGACTGCCGAAGCGCTGGGGCTTGAGATTCAGAAAAGCGGCTGGTTTACCCGCGAGGGTGGAGCGGGGATTGCGGCTGACGAGTTGGTGATCGATGCTGCATTCTCGTCGCTGGTTCTCAAGGATGGCGAGAATAGTCTGCCCCTGAACCTGGGCCGACGACAGGTCGTCCTGCGGCTGCTGGAACACGAACCGGCGCGCGAACAGAGCCTGGAAGAGGTGGCGAGCGATCTGCGGCAGAAGTTGCGTGCCGAGGCGGTGGCGGCGAAGCTGGATGCACTGGCGACGGCTGATCTGGAACGACTGCGCAGTGGCGCAGCGAAGTTGGCGGATTTGCAGCCCCAGGATTGGGCCGAGAGCCACCTGGACGTCCGCGTGCAAAGAAATGCCTCCGAGCCCAACCGGACGCTGGTCAATGCAGTGTTTTCAAGCCCGGCCCCTGCACCGGGAAGTGCCAGTTACAACAAGATGCCCATGGCGGGAACCGCTGATTTCGTGGTGTACGAGTTGAGCCAGGTAGAAAATGGTGACTGGGCATCCGCCAGTGACGAGGAAAAGCAGGCTTCGCGGGCTGGACTTCAATCGGAAAGGGCGAATCTCGAATTCGCCGCGCTCCAGGCAGCCTTGCGTGAGCAGGTCAAGATCAAGATTTACCGCGACAGCTTTTAGTCCGGCAGGCTGATGCGCTGTTGCAGGATGTTCAAGGCCCGCCATGTGCGGGCCTTTTTGTTTGGCCAGCAGGATCGCGGGCATTGAATGTTTTTGCTCTAAACGAACGGCGGCGTGTGCTTGCCAGCGGCGCCGTGGTTCGTTTACTGCGAAGATACGCAGACGATATATTCAGCAGCCCCTTCGGCGCTCGCTCATGACCAGAGAACAACTCGCCATTTCCAGATTTCGCGCCCTGATGGATGCCGCGGTTGATGCGATTATCCTGATTGATTGCCGTGGTCTGATCCTGGACTGCAATCATGCAGGCGAGAGGATGTTCGGTTACAGCATCGACCAAATCCGCGGGCGCAATATTTCGATGCTGATGCCGGAACCCTTCCATCAGGAACACGATGGCTATCTCAAGCGCTATCTAGAGACCCGGGAGGCGCGGATTATCGGGATTGGCCGAGAAGTGGTCGCCCGCAGGGCCGACGGTGTGAATTTTCCCATCGATTTGGCGGTTGGTGAGGTTTTGGAAGCGGGTGAGGTGATTGGATTCGCCGGCTTCATTCGCGATCTGACTGCGGCGCACCGGATGGCGGCTGCGTTACGCGCCCGCGAGGCGGAACTGCAGGAAAGCCGAGATCGGCTGATGCATGCCGGGCGCCTCGGTACCTTGGGCGAGATGGCGGCGGGCATCGCCCACGAAATGAATCAGCCGCTGACGGCGATTGCCAACTACGCACGCGCATCGGCGCGCCTGCTTCAGCAAACGCCACCGGCGCTCGAGATGCTGGCAGACACGCTCGGCAAGATCGCGACGCAGGCGGAGCGTGCCGGAGAGGTGATTCAGGGACTCAGGGGCTTCATGCGTGGTCAGAGCCTGCCCAAGCAGACCCTCGATCTGAGTCAGTTGTTGCGCGATTTCGAGCCCTTGCTGGGCATCGAGAGTCGCGGCGAAAACTTGCAGGTGGAGGTGAAGTCGCCGGATACGCCGGCCTGGGTTAAGGGGGACCCGGTGCAATTGCAGCAGGTGATCCTGAATCTTGTTCGCAATAGCGTTGATGCGATGGCTGAAGGGGGTGGCCATCTCATTGCGATCCGGCTCGAGCGTCACGGGAGGGAGTGGTGGCGCCTGGAGGTTGAAGACCAGGGGCCGGGTCTGGATCCTGCGATCGCGCAGGAACTGTTTCATCCCTTTGTGACCTCGAAGCCTCAGGGGGTTGGCTTGGGATTGTCGATCTGCAACACGATTATCGAGGATCATGGTGGCGGCCTGAGTTGTACGATGTCACAGCCCGGGCAGACCATATTTCAGGTGGTGCTGCCAGCTTTGCGATCGGAAACGCTGCATGGCTAATGGTCTGGTTTATGTTATCGATGATGATGCGGCGGTCCGGGATAGTCTGGGCATGTTGTTGCGCTCGGTCGGTCTTGATGTTCACTGTCACGGCAATGCCGATGATTTCCTGGCCGCTGACCATGACTGGCATCCAGCCTGTGTGCTGCTGGATGTTCGCATGCCGGGCATGAGTGGCATGCAACTCAGCCGGGTTCTGCGTGAGCGAGGCAAGAGCTGGCCGATCATTTTCATCACTGGCCATGGCGATGTCCCGATGGCGGTCGAGGCCATGCGTGACGGTGCCTTCGATTTTATCCAGAAACCGTTTCGTGAAGACGATTTGATCGGCCGAATCCAGGAAGCGATTGAGCAGGATGCGCAGGACATGAGCGTGCAGGCGCGGCAGGAAGATGTGAGCCGGCGCTTGCAGAGCCTCACGGAACGTGAGCGGCAGATTCTGGATCAGTTGCTTGAAGGCTGCGCCAATAAGGTCATCGCGATCAATCTTGGGATCAGCCAACGAACCGTGGAACTGCACCGGCTACGGGTCATGCAGAAAATGCAGGCGCGTTCTCTGGCGCAGCTGGTACGCATGGTTACGATGAGTCATACGTAGTTTCCGCAAGGTTTCCTCGTAGAAGTCCGGATAGGGTCCAAAGCGTCGAACTGGCAGACTGACGCAAACGCCAAAAGGACAGGAAAATGACGGACTGGACGCCTTCGCCGTGCTCTCAATGTGATCTCAGGATGCTCTGCATTTCGCGTGGCTTCAACGCCGAGGAGCAGCGTTCCCTGGGGCGCTTGATGCGTCAGACCCGTTCCATGCCCCATGGCAGTGCCTTGTTCTGGCAGGGGGATCTGTTTGGCGCCATGTATGCGGTGCGTCAAGGTGCGGTCAAGACCGTCGCCCGGGATGCGGATGGGCATGAACGGGTCCGCGGTTTCTTCCTGCCCGGGGACGTGATCGGCATGGACGCCCTGCATCAGGGGCACTATGCGGCCACGGCGGAGACGCTGGGAGAAACCAGCTTCTGTGTGCTCCCGCGCATGGCGATCGACAAGCTGCTGCAGGAGATGCCGGCATTTGCCACTCGGATGCTGAGTCTCATGAGTCGTGATCTCGCGCATTCGTTGGATCTGGCCGGGGAGTACACCGCGGACGAGCGTCTCGCGGCCTTCCTGCTGGATCTGGCCGGTCGCATGCGCCAACGTAGCGCGGACTACCAGTTGATCAGTCTGGAAATGAGCCGGGCCGACATCGCCAATTATCTGCGACTGGTGCCGGAAACCGTCAGTCGGGTCCTTGGGCGCCTGAGCAAACAGGGCCTGATTGAGGTGCATCGGCGGCAACTGAAAATCCTGGATCCGCTCGGACTGGCGCGTTGCGCAGGGCCGCTGGCGGAGGCCCAGTTCGCGGAGCCGGCGGGCGCCGGTGAGGCCGTTGGCCGCGCGGCATGAAATTCTACCCGCAGGCAAGCGCTTGCCTGCGCTGCTCGGGCTGGTAATGGCATCTTTTGATCGGCACGATTGAATTTGTGGCCCCGACTGCGCGTTTGCGGCGTCGGTTGCCAGGGCCGCCGTTCTTGCATGGATGCGTCTAACCAGAGCCGCAATGTTTGAGCGGTGCCTGCCTTGGGGCGGCCGGCGCAGCTTCGGTGGCGCGGGCGAAACAGGCGGCGATCATTTCCCTTGTTTTTTCACCTTGCGATGTCAGGCGCAGGCCATCGCCGCTTTCGCAAATCAGGCGACCACCGGGATCAAGCTGGCACAAGCGTTCCATTTCCTTGGCAAAATGCTGTCTCAGGCCCAGTCCCCAGTCGTTGGTCATGCTGGTTTCGTCAATGCGGCAACTACAGAGAATGTCTCTGATCAGCTGGCTGCGCGCACGTTCTTCGTAATTCAACTCGATGCCACGCCAGACGGCCATCTCTCCGGCTTCAATCCGGCTCAGGTAGTTTGCCTCGCTCGCCATGTTCTGGAACAAGGCATGGCCGATCTGGCTGACCGCACCGACGCCGATGCCCAGGCAATCGCATTCCGGGGAGGGGGTGAACCGGTCATAGTGGCGCTGCAGCAGGCCCGCCCGCTGTGCGTGGATCAGCTCATCCCCCGGCCGCACCCATTCGCCCAGGCCCAATGGAACATAGCCGGCGCGGACCAGCCAGGCTTCGAGGCTGGCGCCGTCCGCTGACGCTACTTGGGCGGGAGGACAGCGTGTTGGAGTGTGGCAGAACCGGGTCGCATCCGGTGGCTGCGTAGCGCTGCAATTGCGAATCACGACGCGACCGGGATGCAGGCTTTGAATCAGATCGCTCGCCAGTGGCAGCCCGGGCTCCTGGTCGGCGGAAGACGGCAGCCTCAGTTGCAATTCAATCTTGTCCAGTCCGGCTTGCCGGGCTTCGCGAACCACGGCGCTGGCCATGGCGCGAAGTCTGTCGGCATGGCGCAGGTTGAGGCCGTTTGGCGCGGCCACATCAACATTCAGCTCAATTCGATTGATGCCCAGGAGGCGCCAGGCGCGGGCGTCACGCGGCTGGTAGCGCAAGGGCTCAACCTCAAGCCCGATGTCGCAGTGATCGGCCAAGGTGAAGCTGCCGACCATGGCGCTGAGCAGGCGGCCGATTTGTCTGGGGCGCAGTGCCGTCGCGCCGGCACCTTTAATCTGAAGCTGACGCAGCTGACGATCACGGGTGAAAAGCCTTCCCATGGTCTCGATTTCTCGTCGCAGGCTGTTGAGGTAGCGTTGGCCTGTCGCGGTCACGACCGGCAAGCAGGGCAGTGGGGCTTCCGCTGTCAGGCCCCCGCGCCGCAGGCACGGCAGTCGAAGTTGCACGCACAGATCGGTGGCCAGAGGCTCGTCATTGGTACGCCGGATACTGCGCAACAGTTCGTTGGCCCCCACGGTGGTGGAAAACATCTCTGGTCGAGGATAGAAGCCCATGGCGCTCATGGCGCGAGACTTCCGGGTGCGTGAGTGCAGTGCTCGTCGGGTTTCATGTGAATCGATGGCGATGGATGCAGCACAGAAGCTAGTGCCGCCGGTGTCGTCGGTGTCTGATCTGGATCAAGGGTGCAAACATCTTCCATAGGCACACTCTTGGCCCAGTTCAATCGGGTTTGTCTGGAGTATGCAATGACTAGCACAGTTGCCGAATCGGCGACGTATAACGACACGGTGATCCGGCAATTTGCGCTTGCTACCGTGCTTTGGGGCATTGTTGGAATGTCCGTCGGTGTTCTGATCGCGGCGCAGTTGCTGTGGCCGGCGCTCAATTTCGATCTACCTTGGCTGACTTACAGCCGTTTGCGACCGCTGCATACCAATGCGGTGATTTTCGCATTCGGCGGTTGTGCGCTTTTCGCGACCTCATACTGGGTGGTGCAGAGGACCTGCAAGGCGCCGCTGGTGTTTCCTAAGCTCGCCGCGTTCACGTTCTGGGGCTGGCAGACGGTCATCGTTCTTGCGGCCATCACCCTGCCCATGGGCATCACGCAAAGCAAGGAATACGCCGAACTGGAGTGGCCGATCGACCTGCTGATCGCAGTGGTCTGGGTGTCCTACGCGGTGATCTTCTTTGGCACCATCATGCGCCGCAAATCCCCCCATATCTATGTGGCGAACTGGTTCTACGGCGCATTCATTCTGACCGTGGCCGTGCTGCATATCGTCAACAGCCTGGCGGTTCCGGTCAGTCTGACCAAGTCGTACTCGGTGTACTCCGGTGCGGTGGATGCGATGGTGCAATGGTGGTATGGCCACAACGCGGTCGGTTTCTTCCTGACCGCCGGCTTCCTCGGCATGATGTACTACTTCGTGCCCAAGCAGGCAGGACGGCCGATTTACAGTTATCGGCTTTCCATTGTGCACTTCTGGGCTCTGATCGCCATTTACATGTGGGCCGGTCCGCATCACCTGCACTACACGGCCCTGCCGGACTGGGTGCAGAGCATCGGCATGACCTTTTCGCTGATCCTGCTGGCGCCGTCCTGGGGTGGCATGATCAACGGGGTGATGACCCTGTCTGGTGCCTGGCACAAGTTGCGCGAGGACCCCATCATCAAGTTCATGATCGTGTCGCTGTCTTTTTATGGCATGTCGACCTTTGAAGGTCCGATGATGTCGATCAAGACCGTCAATGCACTGTCACACTACACCGACTGGACCATTGGCCACGTCCATTCCGGCGCTCTGGGCTGGGTGGCCATGATGACCATCGGGTCGCTGTACGTCCTGATCCCGCGGCTGTATGGCAAGACCGAAATGCACAGCACGTCGGCAATCAATCTGCATTTCTGGCTTTCGACCATCGGTACGGTGGTCTACATCGCCTCGATGTGGATTGCCGGCGTGATGCAGGGCCTGATGTGGCGTGCGATCGGTGATGACGGCAACCTGATGTACAGCTTCATCGAAAGTCTGGAGGCCACCTATCCCTTCTATGCGGTTCGCCTGCTCGGCGGACTGATCTTCCTGTCGGGCATGTTCGTGATGGCCTGGAACGTCATGCGGACGATCGAGCCGCAGGCGGAGTCTGAAGTCCTGGCGGAGAAACTGGCATGAACCACGAAAAAATCGAAAAGAATATCGGCCTGATGGCCGTGCTGGTTGCCGTGGTGATCAGTTTTGGCGGTTTGGCGGAAATCGTGCCGTTGATGGTGTCAGGCACCGGCACCAAGCCGGCCGACGGCCTGCCGCTCAGAACGCCACTGGAAGTCGCCGGTCGCGACGTCTATGTGCGTGAGGGGTGCTACAACTGCCATTCGCAGATGGTGCGGACCCTGCATGAGGAAACTCTGCGCTATGGACCGTATTCCACCGCTGGCGAATCCGTCTGGGATCACCCGTTTCAATGGGGTTCCAAGCGCACCGGGCCCGATCTGGCCCGGGTGGGCGGGCGATTTTCGGATGACTGGCATCGCTTGCACTTGATGAATCCACGCGACGTGGTGCCGCAGTCGAACATGCCTGGTTATCCCTGGCTGGCCGAAACTCTGGTGGATGGTGATGAAGTGCAATCGATGATGAAGGCCTTGCGCCTGGTCGGAGTGCCGTTCGAAGACGAAGCGATTGCCGGTGCCGCGGCTGCGGTGCAGGGCAAATCCAAGATGGAGGCGCTGATCGCATTCTTGCAGAGCCTCAAAGCACCTCAGGCGGAGGCAAGGTAATGCTGAGTGGAATCATGACGCTGGCGGCAATGCTGGCTTTCTTCGGGGTCATCCTGTGGACGTTTGATGGCCGCAATCGTGCGCGTTTCGATCAGGCCGCGCGCGCGCCTCTGGATGATGAAGGCAAGGGAGAGCGAGGATGAGCATGGCGATGACCGTTTTTGTCGGCACCCTGGTGCTGCTCAATATCCTTGGGTGCTTGTGGTTGATCTGGTGGACCTCGCGTCGGCAAGCCGGAGAGGAAGCTGAAGGCACGGAAAAGGCCCATGTCTGGGATGAGGATCTGCGTGAATTGAACAACCCGCTACCGCGCTGGTGGTTGAATTTGTTCATTCTGACCATCATTTTCAGCTTCGCCTATCTCTTGCTGTATCCGGGCATCGGTCGCTACGCCGGGACCTTGGGCTGGAGTCAGGCTGGCCAGCATGATCAAAGGCTCGCTGAGGTCGCGAAGGCGCGGCAGGCCCATTTCTCCAGGTTCGAAGGGCGCAGCGTCGAGGATCTGAGTGCTGACCCCGAAGTGGCTCAAGTGGGTGGACGGCTGTTCGCCGACAATTGCGCCGGCTGTCATGGCACTTCGGCTCGCGGTGCAATCGGGTTTCCGAATCTCAGTGATGATGACTGGCTGTATGGCGGCAAGCCGGAGCAGATCCTGCATTCGATTGCCTATGGTCGCAGTGGCAACATGCCGGCTTTCGGCGCAATGCTGAAGCCGGCCGAACTGGACGCCTTGGTGGCGCTGGTTGGCAACTGGAGTCAGCCGCCGTTGTCCGCGCAACAGGCGGAAGCAGCCCGGGCCAAGTTCGCCGTCGTCTGCGCTGCGTGTCATGGGAGCGAGGCGCAGGGCAATACCTTGATGGGAGCGCCGCGCCTGAGCGATGCCATCTGGCTGCATGGCGGCAAGCCGGAGGACCTGCGCCACAGCATCACATTTGGTCGCAGCGGCAATATGCCAGCCCACCGGGAACTGCTCAGCGAAATGGAGATCAAGTTGCTGGCTGCTTTCGTTTACCGGATCTCCGGGCAATAGCCATGGCAGAATTGGGGCAGGGCAGTGGTGGCTTACGTGAGCAGCCGCAATGGTCGCCGCTGCTGCGCAAGGCGGCCGTCGTGCTGTGGGCCGGCTTTCTCGGCGCGGTGATGTTGGTTCTGGCCCTGCTGATGGGCTTCGAAACTCTGCAATCCCAGGCCGAAGGTCCTGGCTTCGGCCTGCTGGCCGCGGCTTTCGGGGTGGGCTGGTTGGTTTCCACGCTGACCTCGGTGATGACCATCTCCCTGGCTCTGGAGCCCCGGCCGCGTCTGCAGCAGACCCACAGCGAGTAGGGCAATGAATCAGAAGACTGTCGTCGAGCAGCCGGTTCGTCTGTACGAATCGGCTGCGAAGATCCATGCCCGCAGCGTCAAAGGGCGCTACGCACGTCTGCGCGTCATCGCCGTCTGGTGTCTGCTCGGCCTGTTTTACCTGCTGCCATGGTTGAGCTTTGACGGGCGACCGCTGGTCCTGTTCGATCTGCCTGCGCGGCGTTTCCATGTTTTCGGTCTGACCCTGGTGCCGCAGGATCTGTTCCTGTTGACCGGTCTGCTCATCGCGGCGGCGATGACGCTGTTCTTCTTCACCAATCTGGCCGGTCGGCTGTGGTGTGGATACGCCTGTCCGCAAACAGTCTGGACCGAGGCATTCATGTGGATTGAAAACTGGATCGAGGGGGATCGACTGCAGAGGGTCAAGTTGGATCGATCACCCTGGACCCTGCGCAAACTTCGCCTGAGGACGAGCAAACACTTGCTGTGGCTCGCTCTCGCGCTCTGGACTGGATTGAGCTTTGTCGGGTTTTTTGTGCCGATCCGGGAACTGATCGGCCAGGCCCTGGACTGGCATTTGCAGGGCTGGGCCCTGTTCTGGATCCTGTTCTACGGCTTCGCCACCTGGGGCAATGCCGGCTTCATGCGTGAACAGGTCTGTCGCTACATGTGTCCTTATGCGCGCTTCCAGAGCGTCATGTTCGATCGCGATACCCTTATCATCTCTTATGATCAGGCCCGTGGAGAGCCGCGCAAACAGGTCGCCCGCCAGGATGCCAGCCAGGCTGGTGATTGCATCGACTGCACCCTTTGCGTGCAGGTGTGCCCGACCGGCATCGACATCCGCGATGGACTGCAATATGAATGCATCGCCTGCGCGGCCTGCGTGGATGCCTGCGATTCGGTGATGGACAAGGTGGGCAAGCCCCGTGGCCTGATTCGCTATTCCAGTGCGCGTCGCGATTCCGAAGGCCGTTTTCATTTCCTGCGTCCGCGCCTTCTGGCCTATGCGGTGGTATGGCTGGCGGTCATCGGCGGCTTTGCAGGTTTGCTGCTTGAGCGCAGCACGCTGGAACTCGATGTGATCCGCGATCGTCATGCCATGGTGCGTACCGTGGCCGATGGCAAGGTGGAAAACATCTATACCCTCAAGCTGACGAACAAGACCTCGATTGCGCGGACCGTCCTCGTACAGGTCAGGAGCGAGCAGGGCGAAGTGCTTGAGCTCTCCCAGGCGAGTTTCCTGGTACAGCCTTACCAGACTCTGCGTGAGGTGGTTGCGATCAGCGCCGAACCGTTGGCCGGACAGCCGACCATGGGGCTGGAATTCTCCGCCCGCTGGCAGGACCTTGATGAATTGCAGGCGCGTGCGCAGGCTCGCTTTATCGGCAGGGCGATGTGATGAAGTCTGAGCGTAAGCCGCCCGTACCCTCTGCCTGGAGCCTGGAGCTGCTGCTGGTCATCGGACTGCCTCTGGCGACTGTCATCGCCGGGATCGTGACCATCGTGATTGCGGTCCGCTCCGGTTACACCGCGGAGCCGGATGTGAGTCTGGATCGTTTCGCCCAGGAACAGCCGGCGGAGACAAGGGAATGAGTGATCTGGCCGCGCCATTCACCGTTTTCGATGCCCCGGAAGTTCTCGCCCAGATCAGCACGCCCCTGGCGGCAGGCCAGCGTGAGGTGCTGCTGCGGGTCGAGGGCATGCATTGTGGTGCGTGTGTCCGGCGGATGGAAAATGCGCTGCGGGATGTTGCCCTGCAGGTCCGCGCCGATGTGCCATCGGCAAGCTGTGAGCTACGCTGGCAGGCCGATCGGCTGCCGCTTTCAAGCCTGCTCGGGCGGATCAAGGCCTTGGGTTTCGAGCCGACCGTGTTGCCGGATGACGAGCGCTATCATCAGGCTCGCATGCAACGCAGGGCGGCGCTCAAGCGAATCGGCGTTGCCTTGCTGTTCGGCATGCAGGTCATGATGCTGGCGAGTGCGGAATACTTCGGTGAGGTTGATCCGGCCTACAGAACCCTGTTGCGCCATGCCCAATGGTTGCTTGCAACCCCGGTCTTCCTCTATGCCGGATGGCCATTCATCTTCGACGGTTTCCGGGCCTTGCTGGCGCGTTCGGTGACGATGGATACGCCGGTGGCGATTGCCATGGTGGCGGCCTATGGTCTGAGCGCCTGGAATACCGTGGCGGCGCAAGGCCATGTGTATTTCGATTCGGTCGCGATGTTCGTGTTGCTGCTGTCCATTGCGCGATTCTGGCAGCAGAAAGGCCAGTTGCTGGCGGCCGATCGACTGCGGCGCCTGCTGTCGAACCAGCCCTTGCTGGCGAAGCGCGTGACCGACGACGGCATCGAGCCGGTTCCGGTCAGTCAATTGCTGGTCGGCCAGCGTGTGCTGGTGGCGCCAGGTGAGGCGGTGCCGGCCGACGGGCGATTGTGCGACGCTGCGGAACTGGATGAGTCCCTGCTGACCGGGGAGGCTCTACCGCAGTCACGCCGGCCGGGCGAATCGGTGCTGGCCGGTAGCGTCAATCTTGGCATGCGGCCACTGGAACTTGAGGTCACCATGGTCGGTGCACAAACCGTACTGTCCCAGATCGCCCGGCTGGTGCAACGCGCACAGATGGAGCGTCCGGCTTTCGATACCGCGGTTGAGCGCGTGGCCCGCCATTTCGTCTGGCTGGTGCTGGTGCTGGCGGGGCTTGCCGGGTTCATCTGGCGGGCCGATCCCGAACAGGCGCTGGAAGCCGCACTGGCCGTTCTTGTGGTGACCTGTCCCTGTGCGCTTTCCCTCGCGGTACCGACCAGTCTGGCGGCTGCCGTCACCCGTCTGGCGCGCCAATCGGTTCTGCTGGTTCGGACAGATCTGTTGCTTCATCTGGGCAGGCTCAGCGACGTCTGCCTGGACAAGACGGGGACCCTGACCACCCGCGGCATGCGGATCGCCAGGGTCCGGGTGTGTGCCGAACTGGATGAGGCGCAGTGCCGCAAATTGGCTGCCCGCCTGGAGTCGGGCCTGAATCATCCGATCGCCAGAGCCTTCACGGCGGATCAGACGGTCGCGCCGGCCGATGAGATCGAACTTCGTTTGGGCCAGGGCGTGTTCGGTTTCATCGAAGCTCAGGCCCATGCGATCACGCCGGTGCCGGCCGCGCAGGCCGGCGACCAGGGTGGCGATCCATTCTTGCGCTGGTTTGCACTCAGTCGTGCTGGGCACACACTGGCGTATTTTGGCCTGGTAGAGGAACTCAGGGCCGGTGTGCGACAGGCGGTCCAGGGTCTCAGGGAGAATGGCCTGAACGTGCATCTGCTCAGCGGTGATTCGACCACGGCGGCCCGGGCGGTGGGAGCGTATGTCGGGATTGATCAGGTTCATGCGGCCCAGTCACCGCAGGACAAACTGGCCATCGTCCGGCGCCTGCAGGCTGAAGGTGGCAGGGTCATGGCCGTTGGTGACGGCGTCAATGATGGTCCTTTGCTGGCTGGCGCCGATGCTTCGGTGGGCATTGCGTCGGGGGCGGCGCTGACCCAGGCGCATGGTGAGGCGATTCTGATGACGGACGACCTGAGGGGTCTTGGCTGTCTGTTTGAAGTGGGGCGCCGAACCCGCCGGATCATTGCGCAGAATTTTGCCTGGGCATTGTCTTACAATTTCATCATGGTGCCGCTGGCGTTCATGGGGTGGATCACGCCCTGGCTAGCCGCGCTGGGCATGGGCGGCAGTTCTCTGTTGGTGACCCTCAACGCCCTGCGACTGCTGCGCGGGGGCTCAAGCTACCACTGCAGCGAAGCGACGAATCCGGAGGCCGTCACATGAGCAGCCTGTATCTGCTGATTCCCCTGTCCCTGCTGCTGGTGGTGCTGGCGGCTGGTTTCTTCGTCTCGGCCATCAATCGTGGCCAATTCGATGATCTGGAACGCTTCGAGAAGCGCATGCCGGATGATTTCTAATCGCTGAACGGCCAGGGGGCACGGGTTCGCGCTACCGCCACGATGTAAAGCGCAACACCCAGTGCTGCCGCGCCCCAGCCCAGGCGTGCGTGCAGGTCACGGGCGCGTTTCAGGGCGTGGCTGCCAAGGCCGATGTAGAGCAGCAGGGCGAAGATCTTGGCGTTCAGCCAGGCCTGCTGGCCCGGATACTGATGACTGATCCAGACCAGCGTGATGGCCGAGGCGAGCAGAATGGAATCGTTTACATGTGGCGCGATGCGCAAGGGCCGCGGCAACTGCGCATAGGGTCGTTGTGCGCTCAGGATCACCCGCAGGGCGAACAGCGAAAGGCTGGTCAGAGCCGTGGTGACATGCAGAAGTTTGATGGCGGGGTAATATTCCATGATTGTTCTGATGCGTGTGCGGTAGCGGCCAAGCCTCCGGCATGGGCCCTGCAGCGGCGCTGATCCAGATCATCTAAGGCCTGGTCGGGATCCTTACACTGGTGCACGATGATGATCCCACCATGTTAAGCCTCAGCCAGATCACCTTGCCCGCGCTGTTTCTTGCCGGCATGCAGACCAGTGGTCACTGCCTGCTCATGTGCGGTGTCTACAATCTCTCCGCAGCGGGACATTCGCCGCGCTGGTTGCAGATGCAGGCCGCCCGTCTGGGGATGTACAGCCTGCTCGGCGTGCTGGCCGGTTTTCTTGGCGCGCGCCTGATGGCTCTTCTGCCCGCCGGTGTGCAGGCCGGTAGCTGGCGGGTCGCGCTTGGGCTGGCGCTGCTGGCTCTGGCATTCGTGTCCCTGTCGCGAGTTGCTCCGGTTGCAGCGCGCTGTCCGATGCGCGAGGCGGCAGCATCGACCCAGGCGGGGGCGGCCTGGCTGCAGGGCCTGGCCTGGGGAATGATGCCCTGTCCGATGGTGTACATGGCCCTGCTGGTCGCCGCGGTGACGGGCAGTCCGGGGCAGGGCGGGCTGTTGTTACTTGCCTTCGGTCTGGGGACCCTGCCGGCACTGACGCTGCAGATGCATCTGCTGGCCGGCCCGCTGGCCAGGCTTGTCGCGCGCCCGCAATGGCGGGCGGCATCCATTGGCGTGCTCGGCCTGCTGACCGTGATCTCCGGTTTCATGTTCGCACCGGAGGGCGACCTGATCTGCCGGCCCTAGTCGAAACGGCCGCCGCTGTTCGCGGGCAGTGGACGTTTGAAATGGCCAACCTGGGCCAACCTGGGCCATCCTGGCCTTTTCGGCATCGCTGACCGGAAAGCGCGGCTCTGCGAGCGATCTCACTATCAATGTTTTGTGATCCTTGATTTTCGAGGCACATCCTTGTGCGGCACGCAGGCTTTCGAAAACCAGAATTCTTCAACCGCCTGTGGCTAGTCTCGCTGATCCATTTTCGCCCAGCTGTCACGCAGGCTCACGGTGCGATTGAATACCGGCGTCTGGCTGCCATGCTCGTGCCGGTCGGCGACAAAATAGCCCAGGCGTTCAAACTGAAACCGGGATTCGGCCGGTGCGCTAAGCAGGGCCGGTTCGATCCAGCAATTGTTTCGGACTTCCAGCGAAGTCGGGTTCAGGTGGGTATGAAAATCGGCTTCACCCCGTTCTGGCGTCGGGTGATTGAACAGGCGGTCGTACAGACGCACCGTGGCCTGATGGCCATGGCTGGCGGAAACCCAGTGGATCACGCCTTTGGGTTTGATCCCGTCGGCGGGATCGGCGCCGAGCGTTTCCGGCTCGTAATGGCATAGCACGGCCTTGATCTCGCCATCCGGGCCGCTGACCACCTCGTCGGCGACGATCACATAGCCATTGCGCAGGCGCACCTTCTTGCCCAGCACCAGGCGCTTGTACTTCTTGTTCGCTTCGCAGCGGAAATCTTCACGTTCGATATACAACTCGCGGGTGAGGGGAATCTCGCGCTGCCCCAGTTCCGGACGGTTCGGGTGGCAAGGGGCCTGCAGGACCTCGACCTTGTCTTCCGCAAAGTTGGTGATGATCAGCTTGAGCGGATCGATGACACACATCGCCCGTGGCGCGTTTTCATTCAGATCGTCGCGGATGGCATGTTCCAGCATGGCTACATCGACGGTGCTGTCGGCGCGGGCAACGCCGACCATGCTCCAGAACTTGCGTATCGCCGCCGGCGTAAAACCACGCCGGCGCATGCCGGAAATGGTGGGCATGCGGGGGTCATCCCAGCCGTCCACCAGGCCTTCGTCCACCAGGTGCTTGAGCTTGCGTTTGCTGGTGACGGTGTAATTGATGTTGCCACGGGCGAATTCATACTGGCGCGGTACATGCGGAACCGGCAGATGTGAAATAAACCAGTCGTACAGCGGGCGATGATCCTCGAACTCCAGGGTACAGATGGAATGGGTGATGCCTTCGAGTGCATCGCTCTGCCCATGGGTGAAATCATAGGTCGGGTAGATGCACCAGCGCTCTGCGGTCTGGTGGTGCCGGGCCTTGCGGATGCGATAGATGATCGGATCGCGCAGATTCATGTTCGGTGCCGACATGTCGATCTTGGCGCGCAGAACGCAGGCGCCTTCGTCAAAAGCGCCGCTGCGCATCTGCTCGAAAAGGCGGAGGTTTTCCTCTATGCTGCGGTCCCGGTACGGGCTGTTACGACCGGCTTCGGTGAGGGTGCCGCGGTATTCGCGGGCCTCGTGAGGGCTGAGATCGCAGACATAGGCCAGACCTTCGCGGATCAGATGCAGCGCGTAGTCATACAGGGTGTCGAAGTAGTCGGAGGCGAAACGGACCTCGCCGGCCCAGGTGAAACCCAGCCAGAGGATGTCCTCCTGAATGGCATCGATGTATTCCTGACTTTCCTTGTCCGGGTTGGTGTCATCAAATCGCAGATTGCAGGATCCGCCGAAGTGCTCGGCCAGGCCGAAGTTCAGACAGATCGATTTGGCATGACCGAGATGCAGATAGCCATTGGGCTCGGGTGGGAAGCGGGTGACCACCTGACCTTGCAGGCGTCCGGTTTCGAGATCTTCGCGAATGATGGTGCGAAGAAAATTGTGGCCGGACTCGGGCGCTGTGTTCATTGGCTGCTGGACTCAGGAAGTACGAAACAAGCCGATCATTATAGCCAATGCCCAGGCGTCGCTAGGCGTAATGCGAGCGGTTGAAGCGCCGGTGGCCCCAGAAATACTGCTCCGGATTGCGGCGGATCTGTTCTTCGAACCAGGCATTGGCCTGATTCATCGTGTGAATCAGGGTGGCGTGCTCCTCACCCTGATCTTCGACCTGCATCACCTCCGAGCAACGCCAGTCCAGGCCGCCGTCCTCCCGATAGACCGTGAGCAGCATCACAAACGGGACGCGATTCTCCACCACGTAGCGCCAGGCGCCACTTTGCGTTGGCGTCTCGGGTACGCCCAGAACGGTCAGCATCTCGCCGTTGCCGCTGGCGTACTGATCGGCGAGAAAACCGATGCAATGATTCTGGGCGAACAGGGCGCGGACTTCATCACGCAGGCTCTGGCGCCCCAGAGAGACCCGTTGGCCATTGACGATGCGATGCCGGGAGGACGGGACTTCGATCAAGGCGCCGCCGATTTTCAGTCGCTTGCGGGCAATGTAACGATCGAACCAGGGCGATTTGAACCCCTTGTACATCGCAAAAACATCGAAATCCGCGGCGCGAATCAGCTTGAATGCCAGATCGGGGTTGCCCAGATGGCAACTGACGATGGCGGAGCCGCCAGGATGGTCCTGCAGCGCCTTGAGTCGTTCGCAGCCTTCCGGTGTGACGTAATGGGCGATGTCCTTTGGCGGCCAGTAGACCCAGTCGAACAGAAGGTCCAGCAGACCATTGGCGAAATGGGTGTACATGCCGCGAATGATCCGTGCTTTTTCGGCCGCGCTGAGCTGGTTCCGGTAGGCCAGATCCAGATTGATATTGGCGATCCGCTGCTTGTTGCGCATCAGCCGATAGGCCAGTCCCGACAGGCCACGCACCAGCAGGCGGCGCAAAGGGCGACCGCCCAACCAGAGCAGGCAGCCGATCAGCCAGAGCAGGGCATCTGCGAGGCGGATCTGCAGCATTTGCCACCAGGGTGTGCCGCGGTCCAGAAATGAGGCGTGGCCGGAAATGCGCTCACGCTCGGGGCGCCGGGAAAATTCGCTCATGCGTTCGGAGTCTGCTTCGAAGGTTTTTGATAGTAAGGCTTATTCGGCCACAGAGCAGCCCCGCCGGGGCCACGGCGGGCATGTGATGGTCTTGCTTGCGACGACAAAAAAGGCCGCGACTGTTGCCAGGCGCGGCCTTTGGTCGGTGGGTTTCTGCGGTCAGATCAGAACGCGTCTTCAGCCAAGGCCATGATGGAGTCCGCGCCACTGGTCACCTTGCTCAGCAGGCTGGCATGCTCGCTGACATAGCGTTCCATGAAGAAACGGCCGATGATCAGTTTGTTCGCGTAGAAATCCGCATCCGCAGGTTTGCCGGCCAGTTGGGTCTGGCAAATTTGCGCGACGCGCAGCCAGCACCAGCCCACCGCGACGATGCTGAACAGACGGGTGTATTCCACCGCGGTGCCGCCGAGGTTGTCCGGGTTCTTCGGGGCATTCTGCATCAGCCAGCCGGTGGCCTTCTGCAGGGAGTTAAATGCCGCTGCCATGGGCTGGGTATAGCCCTGCAAGGCGCCGTCTTCGGCGGTTTTTTTCAGTTCTTCTTCGACCATGGCGAAGAATGTTCTGACCCCACGTCCGCCGTTCAGACCCAGTTTTCGGCCCACCAGGTCCAGCGACTGAATGCCGTTGGTGCCTTCATAGATCTGGCTGATGCGGGCGTCGCGGACAAACTGCTCCACGCCGTGCTCGCAGATATAGCCGTGGCCGCCATACACCTGTACCGCGAGATTGGCGGCCGCCGAGCCTTCGTCGGTGAAGAAAGACTTGGCCACCGGCGTCATCAGGCCGAGCAGGTCCTGCGCCTTCTCGCGTTCTTTTTCTTCCGGGTGCCGGGTGCTGAGGTCGAGCAGCAGGGCGATGTAGCCATTGAGAGCGCGCGCGCCTTCGGCAAAGCTGCGCATGGTCAGCAGCATGCGGCGGATATCGGCATGCACGATCAGCGGGTCGGCGGGTTTCTCCGGTGCTTTTTTGCCGCTGAGCGAACGGCCCTGCAAACGATCCTTGGCGTAGGCTACTGCGTTCTGATAGGCCAGCTCCGCCGAGCCCAGGCCTTCGACGGCGACGCCGAGGCGGGCGGCGTTCATCATCGTGAACATGGCTTTCAGGCCGTTGTTTTCCTCGCCGACCAGATAGCCGGTCGCGTTTTCGAATTCCAGCACGCAGGTGGCCGAAGCCCGAATGCCCATCTTGTGTTCGATGGACTGACACACCACGCTGTTGCGTTCACCCAGGCTGCCATCATCGTTGACGATGAATTTCGGCACGATGAAGAGGGAAATGCCTTTGGTGCCTTCCGGCGCGCCCGGCACCTTCGCCAGTACCAGATGCACGATGTTCTCCGTCATCTGATGGTCGCCGGCCGAAATGAAGATCTTGTTGCCGCTGATGCGATAGCTGCCATCGGCTGCGGGTTCCGCGCGGGTCCGGATCATGCCCAGATCGGTGCCGGCATGGGACTCGGTCAGATTCATGGTGCCGGTCCACTCGCCGGTCGTCAGTTTGGGCAGAAACTTGCGTTTCAATTCGTCACTAGCCCAGTGTTCCAGTGCGCTGTGTGCGCCGTCGGTCAAGGTGGGATACATGAACCAGGAGTGATTCGCCGAGGTGAAAATCTCGTTGATCATGAACCGCAGCATCTGCGGCATGCCCATGCCGCCGAACTCCGGATCGCAGGACAATCCGCCCCAGCCGCCTTCGACGTAGGCCTGGTACGCCTCCTTGAAACCGGCGGGAACGATCACGTCGCCGTTGACCAATTTGCAGCCTTCCACGTCGCCGCTTTGATTCAGCGGGTGCACGACATCTTCGGCCAGGCGGGCGCATTCGGAGAAGATGGCGTCGATGGTTTCGGGATCGACATCGCTGTAACCCAGGGTGTCGCGCAGGCTGGCGAAATTCAGAAATTCGTGGGTGATGAAGGACAGGTCCCGGACTGGGGCTTTGTAACTAGGCATCAAGCTGATCCGCATGAGAGGGCTCAACAGTGTGCCAAGTTCACGAGAAAAAGTCCATACGCATGCGTATGGGAGATGGGAGGCACTGAAAGAATTCAGATTTTTACAACATGGTGTAGCATGGGATGCGGATGATCCCTGCGCCATACAAGCCAAACGCCAGCAAGTGAGCCCAAGACCCTCTCTGTCCATTCTGATCCGTGCCGGCGCAACCCTTGTTGTTTTTGCCATTGCCGCGCTGGGCGTTGAGAACGTGATTGCCACCTGGCTCAGCAATGCCAGTCATGAACAGCGGGAGGTGGCCCTGGGCAAGGTGGCCGAACTGCGGGCCGGACTCGAGAATTCCCTGAGTTCGACGATCTATCTGGCAAGTGGTCTGAGCGCATTCATTCGCAGCGTTGAAGCACCGACCGAGGAGCAGATCCGGCGTGCTCTGCGAGCCGTGTATGAGACCGACGGGCGGATCCGCAATATCGGTTTGGCCCCGGACAATGTGCTGCGTTACATCTATCCGCTGGAAAGCAATCGAGCCGCGCTGGGATTGCGCTATGAAGATGTGCCCGAACAATGGCCGGAAGTCCGCCGGGCGATGATGTCCGGTCGCGCCGTGCTGGCGGGGCCCTTGGAGCTCAAGCAGGGGGGGCAGGCAATGATCAATCGCACGCCCGTCTTCCTGGAGTCAGGAGAATACTGGGGCCTGGTTTCGATCGTGATCGATCTGGACCGCCTGCTGCAATTGGCGAAATATAATGAGTCGGACGGTTTCGCTTTGGGCGTGATGGTGGGAACGACGCTATCTCCCGACGCGCGGTGGCTGATGGCCAGCTATGCCGCGGTCAGCGATGCGCCGGTGTCGATGGTCATTGAATTGCCGGGGACGAGCTGGACCGTGTTCGCTGCGCCAAAGAAGGGCTGGGAAGATTTTTCCCGTCAGGTCTGGACCATGCGCGCGCTGCTGTACGGGGTTCTGCTGCTTGGGCTGATCTTCGCCCTGACCCTGCTGGAAGGGCGTGCCCGGGCTCGTCGCATGGCGGATGAACTGCATCAGCTCAATGCTCAACTGGCGACCAGTAATGACGCGCTGGAGTATTTGTCACGCTACGACGCCCTGACCAATGTCGCCAATCGGCGATATTTCGATGACAGCTATCCGCGGATCTGGGGCCAATGCCGGCGCCATGGATTGCCGCTGTCCATCCTCATGGTGGATGTCGATCATTTCAAGAAGATCAACGACACCTACGGCCACCAGCTGGGCGATGTCTGTTTGCAACGAGTCGCCTCGCGGATCAATTACTGCCTGCAGCGTGCAGATGATTTCGTTGCTCGCTACGGGGGCGAGGAGTTCATTGTCGTGGCGGCAGGTCTGGACAGCGAACAGGCGCGTGCGCTGGGTGACAAGATCAGGCGGCAGGTTGCAGGCACTTTGATCGAGCCGACGGATGCGCGGATCGAACCCTTTCGCATGACCGTCAGCGTTGGGGTGGCGACGGTGCTGGTTCAGGATCACATCGAACCGGAAGAACTGTGTCGCGCCGCTGATCTGGCGCTCTATGCGGCGAAAAATTCCGGTCGCAACTGCGTCCGGCATCAGGAGATCGGAAAAACCTGACTTAAAGCTTGGACAGGGCGAGGGGCTCATGTATACTGCGCCGCCTTCAGGGACGAATCGCCTTCACAAGTTGATTTTTCCCGCCATTGTGCAGTCTTGCAGCAGCCTGCAGGCATCGCTGAAATCGCGGTGTATTGTCGGTGATTCCATGACCGTCACAATGAACAGCGGCTCTGCTTACCAAGATGAGCATCATCGGGTAAAATGGCCGACGACCAGACAATCATTGGTCGATAGTTAGACATGCGCTTGTAGCTCAGTTGGATAGAGTATCTGGCTACGAACCAGAGGGTCGGGAGTTCGAATCTCTCCAAGCGCACCATCTTGAAGATCAAAGGATCAAGAGTCTGCTGGCTCCTGGTCCTTTTTTCGTTTGGGCCAATGGAGTCCATCTGCCGACTGGCGCCGGGCATGCGCCGCGCCGTATCGAGGTGCCCCGGCTTGCGCCGGTTTGACAGACGGCGGCGGCGGGAGATAGACAGGGGCCTTACTCTTGAGTCAGGCAATTGCATGTCGGAGCAGCGAACAATCCACTCGGCCAGGCCGATGACCCGGCGTGGCGAAGCCACGCGGCAGAAAATTCTTAATGCCGCCGAGCAGGAGTTCGGCCGAGAGGGTTTTCATGCGGCGTCGGTATCCGGAATTACGGCCGCCAGCGGGGTCGCGCAAGGGACGTTCTACATCTACTTTCCGAGCAAGGAAGCGATTTTTTGCGAACTGGTGCGGGAAATTGGGCGTCGTCTGCGCCGGGCGATGCGCGAGGCCGTTGTTCCGGCGAACAATCAGATCGAGGCGGAACGTCTCGGGCTCGATGCGTTTGTCGGATTCATCAACCGCAATCCGAGCATGTACCGGATCGTGCAGGAGGCGCTGTTCGTCGACGAGCAGGTCTATCGCGACTACTACAACGACATCGCGCGCGGTTACGCCAGGGTCCTGGAGGCGGCAGCTCGACGCGGTGAACTTGCGCCGGGTGATGCCGAGGTACGGGCCTGGGCGATCATGGGAATCGGCCATTTTCTGGGCCTGCGTTACTGCCTGTGGCAGGGGGCTCAGCCCCGACCGCACACCATGGATGCGGTGATGGACTTCATCGGTCACGGAATCCTGCCGCGTGGGCCTGAATAGCCCTTGCGCGAGCAGCGGGCTCGGTCACCCTGGTGGCTGCCGCCGAGCATGCTTGACAGGGCGGTGTTTCGGGGCGTAGGTTCTGGCACAAACATGACGGGTGAGTCAGGTTTCATAAAAAGAAGGAGACGAGCATGAAATACAAAGGAAAGTTGTTGCTGGGCTTGTTGCTTGCGGGGGCGGCCGCCGTCGCCCAGGCGCAGTGCCGCGATGCGGTGGTGCTGGTGCACGGCAATGCCGGCTATCCGTCCCACTGGGACAACACCTATGACGAGCTGATCTCGCGAGGGTATTCTGCGGCGGAAATCTTCCGGCCGAGCTGGGGCTCCAAGACCTGTCCGGCCTGCAACAACCACAATGGCTGGGAGCAGGACCCGGTTGCCGATGCCATTGCCGACGCGGTGGCGGCGTCCTGCACGGGCAAGATCGACGTGATCGGTCACTCCATGGGCGTCACGCTGGCGGCACAGGAGATCTGGCTGGGATACTGGGAGGACGATGTCGATACCTTTGTCGGGATCGCCGGGGCCTACCGAGGTCTGTGGTCCTGCGGTCAGTATCCTTACAATTACCAGAACGCCACCTGCGGATATTATGGCCTGTCGGTCTCCAGCCCATTCCTGGACTGGTTGTATGGCAAGCCGATCGGCAGCAAGGTCTATTCGATCAAGAGCTGGGGCGACCAGATCGTCTGTTCGACCGGGGTCTGTACCGTCAACGGGGTGCATTCCAGCCAGATTGAGGGTGAGGACGCGAGCTACACCTACAGCTACGGCCATTTCGGTTTGCAGAGCTACACGGCCGAGTTCCAGGCGGATCTGATTGATTAAAAGGTCCTGCGCGCGGCCCGTTGCGGGCCTCGCCTTTCGCGCGGTCTGGCGAGCAGGCTCCAGATGAGCCCGCTGAAAGACTTTCCGGCTTCCATACATGGACTGTAGTGGTCCGGGGCAGGCAGGGGAGATGCACGCTCAATGACTGGCTTGAACGCCGCCATCCTCAGCCCAAGCTGATTCGATTGCGTCCCGAGCGCTTGGATTCGTAAAGCGCGGCATCGGCCCGTTCGAATGCCGCATCCAGGTCGCCGCTGGCATCCAGCTGGCTTACGCCGCAGGAGATGGTCAGCTTGACCGGTTCGCCCTTGTGGTGGAAAGGACTGGCTGCAATGGTTTTGCGTAGCCCCTCCAGCACGGGGGTGGCCTGCCCGAGATCCATGTTCTCCAGCAGCATGACGAATTCTTCGCCGCCGAAGCGGGCGACGAAATCGGATCGCCTCACCCCTTCGGCCAGCTGACGTCCAACCAGACGCAGGGCGCGATCACCGGCGCGGTGACCGTAGGTGTCGTTGACCTTCTTGAAATAGTCGATGTCCCAGATCGCCACGCACAGCGGCTGGCCACTGCGCTGGGCGCGTTGCACAAAGGCTTCGGCTTGTCGCAGGTAGGCCGAGCGATTGGCGATGCCGGTGACCGGATCGATCAGCGCCTTGCGCTTCTGCTGGCGCATGGCCCGCTGCAAGGATGTGGCCTGTTTTTCCAGCTCCGTAATCTTCTCGCGCATGGCCTCGGCGCGCTGCTGGAACACCGCGCTTTGATCCTGTTCCCGGGCCCGAAATTCCTGCATGTAGTCCTCGATTCGCGCCAGCCGCCGTTCGACCTGCTGCTGCAGGCTCGGCAGGTCGCTGGACCGACGGACCTCATCACCGAGGTTGGTGACCTCGCCGAGCAATTGCTGTTCCAGGGTCCGGCCGCTGTGCTGTGCCGATTCGAAAGCCATGGCGTCCTGGGCCACATGTTCGAACATCTCTGCAAGCCGGTGATTGATCCGTCCGAAAACCTGTTCGAAGCGCAGCAGAGAGTCCTGCAGGCCATGGCTTTGCACGTTGACCAGTTCGGCGATGGAGCGAATCAATGCGCCCCAATCG
The DNA here is from genome assembly GCA_041619555.1 of Oceanococcus sp. Classification (GTDB taxonomy): domain Bacteria; phylum Pseudomonadota; class Gammaproteobacteria; order Nevskiales; family Oceanococcaceae; genus Oceanococcus. The sequence goes on from JBFKDQ010000025.1 coordinate 24,482, forward strand.
CCATCCGGTGCCCAGCGGTCCAGTTGCAGCGCCAGTTCGGCGACTCGTGGTTGCAGGGCGGTGTCGAATTCAATGGATTCGAGCAGGTCCTTCAGCACCCGGGGCAGGGCAAGCGCTTCGGTGGGTGGGGCCGGTGGGCTCACGGTTGCATTGCCGGCGGGTGCCGCAAGCTCATCCATCTGCTCGACGGCGGTGGTGAGCTCGTTCAGCAGCGTACGGAGCGTGCCGGGTTCAGCCGGTTTGCGAAGCGCCTGGCGCAAGCGTTCGACCACCGGATCGGTGGCCGGGTCGCGACCGTCCAGGGCGATGCAGCAGCGCGATGAAATCCGTCGCAACAGGGTCTCGGATTCCTGCAATTGTTCCAGCTCGGCCTGCAAGCTGGCCAGATCCTGCCCGAGGCGCTGCCGCACACGGCCGGAATCGGCTTCATTGATCGGCGTTGCGCTGCTCATGATTGGAATCCAGATGTCCTGCCCGGCGGCGTCCGATGGTGCTAGGCATGATGTGAAATTTGCGTGAGCCGGAACGCTGGCGGATATCGAGGCCTGCGCGCCCGCGGCGATGCGGTTTTCCTGTCCCGCTCAGTTGGCCGGACCTGCACCGTCGCCGCCGTTGGACCGTCAGCCTGTGGCGGACTATGATCGAAGGTTCCGGTCAGGGCGAATGTTGGTGTCGCCCTCTCACAGCGGGGTGTAGGCAATGGCGGATCCGACGGATCAAGGGGCCTCGTTCAAGAAACTGATCGAGATCGGAATTGCGCTGTCGGCGGAAAGACAACCGAACCGCCTGATGGAGCGCATTCTGATCGAGGCCAAGGCAATGACCGGTGCGGATGGCGGAAGCCTGTACATCCGCACCGAAAGCGACACGTTGAAGTTCGAGATCATTCGCACGGAGTCCCTGGGGCTCGCGCAGGGCGGCACGACGGGCATTCCGATCTCCCTGCCGGACGTGCCCCTGTATGGACCCGACAAGCTGCCGAACTGCCAGAACATAGCCAGCCATACCGCATTGACCGGCAAGACCGTCAATATTGCCGATGCCTACGATTCACGGGACTTCGATTTCTCCGGCACCCGGCGTTTTGATGAAAGCACGGGCTACCGGTCCAGGTCCTTGCTCAGCGTGCCGCTGAAGAACCATCAGGACCGGGTCATCGGTGTCCTGCAGTTGCTCAATGCGCAGGATGCCCAAACGGGGGCGGTGGTGACCTTCGCGCCCGATCTCGAGCCGCTGGTGGAGGCGCTGGCATCCCAGGCGGCGGTCGCCCTGGAAAATCAGATCCTGTTGCAGGAACAGAAGCATCTGCTGGAGTCTTTCATCGAACTGATGGCCAGTGCAGTAGATGCAAAATCACCCTATACCGGCGGTCATTGTCAGCGCGTACCTGTGTTGACCAAGATGCTGGCCCGCGCGGCCTGCGCCTCGCAGGACCAGCCGTTTCGTGATTTCGATCTGGACGATGATCAATGGTATGAACTGCATATCGGTGCCTGGCTGCATGATTGCGGCAAGGTCACCACCCCGGAATACGTGGTCGACAAGGCGACCAAGCTGGAGACCATTACGGATCGGATTCACGAAATCCGCACCCGTTTCGAGGTGGTCAAGCGCGAAGCCGTGATCGACTACCACGAACGCTGCGCCGAAGCCGGTAGCGACCCGGCCGCGCTCAAGGCGGAGCTGCAGCGGCGTCTGGTGCAACTGGATGAGGACTTCGCCTTTGTGGCCGAATGCAATATCGGTGGTGAATTCATGTCCGACGAGCAGGTTGAGCGGCTGCGTCGCATTGCCGCGATCCAGTGGACCCGCACGCTGTCCGATCGCATCGGCATCTCGCAGCTGGAAATGGATCGCAAGCAGCAGATCCCGGAAGCGCCGCTGCCATGTCGCGAATATCTGCTTGCGGATCGGCCTGATCATCTGATCGAGCACGATGTCGAGAATCCCTCCGCAGATCCGAACAACCCCTACGGCTTTCGTCTCCATCCGCCGCCCTACAAGTACAACCGTGGCGAGCTCTACAATCTCTGTGTGCGGCGCGGCACGCTGACCGACGAGGAGCGATTCAAGATCAACGACCACATCGTGCAGACCATCGTGATGCTGAATCAGCTCCCGTTTCCGAAATACCTGCAAGGGGTGCCGGAAATCGCCGGCGGGCATCACGAAAAAATGGATGGCACCGGCTATCCGCGGCGGCTGCGCGGCGAGGAGATGTCGATTCCCGCCCGAATCATGGCCATCGCCGATGTGTTCGAAGCCCTGACTGCGGCCGACCGGCCGTACAAGCATGCCAAGACGCTGAGCGAAAGCATTCGTCTGATGGGCATGATGGTCAGAGATTCCCACCTCGATCCGGAGATCTTCAAGCTGTTTCTGAAGTCCGGTGTCTATCTTGACTATGCGCAGACCTACCTGCTGCCGGAACAGATCGACGATGTCGACCTGTCGGTTTATCTCTGAACGGTCCGAGTCGCCTTCCTATCATGAAGATCACATCGCTGTGCGCAGGCTCCTGGTTGTTGCAGGTCGAGGAAATCGGTGTTGCCTGGGTGTTCAATGCGGTCCCGGATGTCAGCAAATTCCTGATTCAGCGCAGTCTGCCGGTCAATGGAATCGTGCTGACCGATTTACGCCTGCAACACGGCCTGTGCTGCAATCTGATCGAGTTTCCGTTGCTGCATGCGCTGTTCAATCAGGGCATGATTTTCCGTGGTGAAAAGCCTGTGTTGGTCGGAACCACGGCGCAACTGCGTGCCGCGCGTTCCGGCTTCGTGCGTTCCCTGTTCGGTGTTACCTCTGCGGAGGAAGCGATGCGCTACGGTCTGGACGAAGCTCAGGCGCAGCAATTGATGCGGGAAATCCGCGGCCTCAGTATCAACGGCATCCGGCCGGCCAGCGCCTTCTTGCGCAGCCTGCGACTCAAACCCCTGGAAAGCAATCCGGGCGCGGGCCAGGCCAGTCGCTTTCGTGGCCTGAAGATCCACAAACGCGATGTCAATGTATTCGAGGTCAGTTTCGGTGAGGAGCGCGAGATCATCGATTGCACGATCCGCGATGGCTACGCCTACCGGCCGCCGCTGAAGATCGATGTCAAGAACATTCCGCTGACGCTGTTTCAGGTCATCGATACCGGTGAGGAAGACGGCTTCTCGCCGCGCAGCTGCATGCATACGGTGATCCAGTGGCGCGACAAGATCATCTGCGTCGATCTGCCGATGAACGCCTCCTATCTGCTGGAGAAAATTTCGGTCAGCCGTTTCGAGATCGATGCGGTCGTCTTTACCCATTGCCATGATGACCATATCGGTGATTTCGCAATGCTGCTGCAGGTCGCACGCAAGGTGAAAGTGATCTGTCCACGCATTGTCTGGCACACGATTCTGCACAAATCGGCCGCGGTGCTTTCGATTCCGGTGCGGGAACTGCAGCAGAACTTCGACTACATCCCGGTCGAGTACGACCGCGAACTGAATTTCGGCGGACTGCGCATTGAGGCGCACCCCTCGATTCACCCGGTACCCTGTGCGATCTACCGCTTCAGCGCGATGGTGCGAGGGCAGTGGAAGACCTATGCCCACATGAGCGATATCCTGAACTTCACGCGTTGTAAGGTCCTGGTTCGTGAGGCGGTGATGGACCGTCAGCGCTATCGCGATTATCGAGCTTTCGTACTCGCTCCGGCCGATATCAAGAAAGTGGATGTGGGGACCCCCAACGGCAAGGAGTTGGTTTCGGTGCATGGTTCCTGGCTTGATTTTCGGCACGACCGCTCCGAGCATCTGGTGCTGGGTCACATTCAGGAAGAAGTGCTGGACCCGGTGGCACGCATCACCGTCGGACAGCTGGCGGTGGCCGGCTCGAGCCGGGATTTGAGTGTCGAATTCAATTATTCCTATCTCGACAAATACGTCGAGCGGGCCATCCGGCTGCTTGGCGACTACCTGTTCAACCTGTTGCAGGATGAACTCATCGCAGGTCGGGTGTCGCGGGAAGCGCTGCTGGACAGCATCCGCCTGCTGTCCAATCAGGAAATCCGCCTGATCCAGCCCGGCACGCCTTTCTTGAAAGCCGGCGAGGAGGCTGGCTACGTGGATCTGGTGGTGAGCGGAATCGCTTCCATCTGGCAGGTGCGTGACGCTCGGGTCTGGCGGCTGGCCGGCGTGCAGACCGGGGACGTCATCGGTGAGATGGGGGTCTTGACCGGCCAGCCGCGCAATGCATCGATCCTGGCCGAGACCTATTTGAGGGTTCTGCGCATTCCCGGGCAGCTGTTCCGTGAGGAATTGCTCCGACTGGGCGTGGTGCGTGAATTGGCCGGCGGGCTCGGGGGCATCCTGCCGACGATCTGGCAGCATCGTGCGGTTTTACAGCGCTATTCAATGCTGCGCGAAGGTGTGCCGCTGTTCGTGCAGAATCAGATTGCCCAATTCGCCCGTCGGCGTTCGATTGCGCGCGGAGATACGGTCTGCACTGAGGCAACGCGCAATCTGATCATCGCCACGGATCCGGCCCAGCTCGAACTCAGAAATGCAGACGGGCAATGCCTCGAACTGGATCCGGCCGAGGCGGTTTTCGGCGAGGCCGGCATCATGGGCCTGCATACCCCGTCGTATTCCGTCACTGCCGGGAGCCGGGCCGAGGTGCTGGAACTGGCAGAGGAGCGGGCGCGTTGGTTGCGCGGCATTCCGCTGATGCGACTGCGACTGCGTGAACATGCGGAAATGCGCGGTCTGCAGCTCAAGCGCAGTGCGGCATCCGCTTGAGCAAAGCCCTTGCCGCTGCGCCCCCTTGCACGGGCATGCGCCAGGATGCAGATCTTGCACATGCGCGGCCCAGGTCCTTCCGCCAGGTGGCGGTTAGGCAGGCGGTCTCATCGTGATTGCAAGGCGCGAACGCGCATGCCTTCCTCATCAAAATGGGTGAGGCCGCGGTGCGCGTGGCCTGAGAGGCTCGGCGGTTTGTACGCTGCTTGCCGGCGTCGCGACGACAGGAAGAGGACATTCAATGAGCGGTTCATCACAGGCATCGCAGGCGCCTACGGCGGGCAAGCTGAACCCGCCCACCGGCTGGTATCGGCACTACTGCCTGGCCCTGATTTTCGTAATTCTGGTGATTGCCTACGTGGATCGCGGCATCTTTGGCGTCGTGCTGGAACCGATCAAGAAGGAATTCGGTCTGTCCGACATGCAGCTCGGTTTGCTGACCGGACCGGCCTTCGCCCTGTTTTATGCCGTCATGGGCATTCCGCTGGCGCGCTGGGCGGACATGGGGAATCGGCGCGTCGTGGTCGCCCTGTGCCTGGCCATCTGGAGCGCAATGACCGCGCTGGGCGGTCTGGCGCAGAATTTCGCCACCCTGTTTCTGACCCGGATCGGCGTCGGCATCGGCGAGGCCGGGGCCGTGCCGCCGACGCATTCGCTGGCCTCCGGGTATTACCCGCAAAAGCATCACGGCAAGGTGGCCAGCCTGTTGTCCTTTGCCGCCTTGCTGGGCAGCTTTGCCGGCGTGGTCGTTGGCGGCGCGGTGCTGGCGGCGAGCGACTGGCGCACGACGCTGATGGTGGTCGGCTTGCCGGGCCTAGCTCTGGCGCTGATCGCTTTTGTCAGCTTGCGCGAGCCACGCGAGGTGACCCGCATTCCCCGGCCGCACGAGATTTTCGATGCCGAGTCGCGGCGCGTCGTCGGTCATCTGTTTCGCACCCCGACCTATTTCCAGTTGGTCCTGGCCTTCGCGATCATCTCGTTTTTCACCCTGGGCATGCCGGCGTTTCTGATTCCTTACTTCCAACGTAGTTTTGCCCTGGACGTGGAACTGGCGACCCGCTACTACGGGGTCACAGCCTTGCTGTCCACCGTCGCCGGGACAATTCTCGCCGGCATTCTGGTGGATCGCCTGGCGCGCCGGGACATGGCCTGGAAGCTGCGTTTGCCCGGCTTGCTGTGCTTGCTGGCCGCGCCCATCATGGCGGTCGGACTGCTGTCGCCGGCGGTGAAGACCTGTCTGCTGTTCTACGGTTTGGCCAATATGCTCGTCTTCGTTGCTCTGCCGGCCTTGTACTCCACGGTTTACGGCGTGTCCCTGAGCAGCGAACGTTCGATGGCCTTGGCGATCCTTGGTCTGATCACCAATCTGATCGGTCTCGGCCTGGGGCCGGTGGTGATTGGTGCCGTCAGCGATCTGCTGGCACCCCAATTCGGGGTCGATTCATTGCGTTATGCGTTGACCGCCTCGGTGATTTTTCTCGCCTGGGCGGCCATCCACATGCTGATCGGCGCCCGTACCCTGGCGGCCGATACCGTGGAAGAGCCGGTGGCTGATCTGACCTGACGCCTGCGCTGCGCCTACCGGCTTGATCGGTCGTCATGCTCCAGTTGCCGGTGTTCTTCCACCTGGATGAACTCCCCTTCGATCACCGTGGGGCGGTGGAAATCGGGGTGGCGTCGGCGCAGATGTGCTTCGGCCTGGCTGGCGAGTTGGCGGCGCGGTCCGCCGATGAGCAGGAACAGCGCCACGGCATCGGAGAAGAACCCGGGCACGATCAGGAGGAGGCCGGAAATGAACACGATCAGGCCATCGAGCATGGCCAGGGCGGGGAGCTGTTCGCGCTGCATCGCGGCCTGAATTTCGGCCATGGTCTTGAGGCCCTGGCGCTGGATCAAATGCAAGCCGGTCGCGGCGACGAGCAGCCACAGGACAAAGACCTGGACGCCGCCAAGTCGTTCGCTGGTCCAGGCAATGCTCCAGGTCTCGGCGGCAAGCCAGAGGATGATCAGTAGAAGGCGCATCCGGCCAGGATACCGAGGCTGAGCATCGATGCCTAATCCGATGGGCCTGCGGACGTGATTGTCCTCAGGCGGCATTTTCAGCCTTGAGCGGGGCATGGCCGTGGCGCGTGTCGTTGGTTTTTTTAACCCTGTGCGGGCTCCGGCGCAAGCGGTTTGCCCGCGCCATTAGCCGCGCCGCTAGCCGCAGGGGCGATGTCTTAGCCTGCAATCCGGTGATTGGGCCGAGCCGACAGGTGACTGAAGCCGTGGCCCATCCCGAGTGCTAGACTCCTGTTGGTCCCCGTCGCCTGGCGGGACCGGCTGATCAACAACGCGAAGGGGGAAGGCCATGACACACGCCGAACATGATGTGAGGGCAAGGGCTGGATTACATGCCCGTTTGTTCACTCTGATGGCCTTGCTGGGCCTGAGCCTGGCGGCCTGTGAGGGTGGTGGCCGGGTGTCGCAGCCCGGGGGGGATGTCGATCCCGGAAACGGCGGTGGCGCGCCCGGTACCGGCACCCGCTGGTTCATCGAAGATGGACCGGACGAGGAAATCAAGACGCTGACGGCCTTCTTCGCCGCCCGCGCCGGGGACGTCATCGAATTCGGTCCGGGCACCTTCGATTTCACCACCTCCCTGGTGATGTCACACAAGAAGAATATCCGCATCATTGGGGCCGGGATGGACAAGACCATCCTCAACTACGGCGAACGCGAAGGCTTTTCCGAAGGCATCACGATGAGCCACATGGAAGGCGTGGTGATCGAGGATCTCACCTTGCTCGACGCCCCCGGCTTTGCGATCAAGATCTCCGATTCGGACTACGTCACGCTGCGCAACATGCGCGCCATGTGGTCCAGCGCCGACGGCAACATGGATGCCGAAGTGCCTTCGACACTGGATGTGCAGTGCCAGGCCAATGCGCTGTCTGCCATGGAAAGCGTCGGTTTCTATACCGATGCCAACGGTTTGCAGCGGCAGTACCTCATCGGCAGCGACAATGGCGGCTATGCCATTTATCCCGTGCTGTCGAACAATGTGCTGCTCGACAATGTGGTGGCCGTAGGGGCCTCTGATGCAGGCATTTACGTGGGCCAGTCCAATGACATTATCGTGAAGAACTCACTGGCGATCTTCAATGTGGCCGGCTATGAAATCGAAAACAGCGACCGGGCCGACATGCATGACAATCTGGCCGAATGCAATACCGCCGGTTTCCTGATTTTCGACCTGCCGGGACTGAATCAGTACGGCGATGAAACCCGGGCGTTCAATAATGTCTCGCGCTACAACAACACGCCCAATTTCGCGCCGGGCGGTGTGGTCAGCGACGTGCCTCAAGGCACGGGTTTCCTGATTCTGGGCTACGACGAAATGGAAATCTTCAACAACGAGTTCCATGACAACCGGACTCTCGGGGTGGTGTTCGTCGGTCACAACATTCTTGGTGGCAGCCAGGATCTGCGCATGGATCTGTATCCGGAAAAGGTTCATCTGCATGACAATCTCTTCAACAACAACGGCTACAGCCCGATGCCGCCGAAAGAGGATGTGATCGTCTGCGCCGATGGCACCGGACCCGGTTTCGACGATGTGCCGCCTTGCGTGCCGACGGACATCAATGATGGCGCGTCCTCGCTGCTACCCGCGCTGGTGCAGATCAAGAGTCTGCAGGCCGGTGATGCCTATGTCGGTCAGGGCGCGCACATCATCTGGGATGGCGATCTGGATGTGCTCGATGAAAGCTGCGAACTGGCGCCGGAATTCGAGGCTTTGCGAGATGACAAGGGCAAGCCCCAGTACTCCGGATCGGACTTTCCGAAGTGCCGGTACAATGCCTACAAATTCGATGCCGATGGCAATCGCATCAACCCGGACTGGTTCCACTGTTTCGAAAACAACACGTTCTCACCGCAGAACCGGCCGTTCATGAATTTCAACGGCACCGATCCGACCGTCGCGCCGAAGATCGATCTGGCCGACCATGACTGCGTGGCCCTGTTTGGCCGTACCTTCGCGCCGCTGCCCGCGGCGGTGGTAAAAGAGTATGTGCCCGGCGCCGACGGCGCAGCCGCACCGACGGCCGAAGAGATCCGGCAGACCTGTGAAGGCTTCAACGGCACCGGGATCAATCGCGATGCCCTGCAGTTCAATTGCGAGAAGCTCTCCCACTTCAATCTGTTTGCCGATGGCAGCGATCCGCGCAGCGGGGCCAATGAAGGCGGGGTGCTGTATGACCTGACCACGCCGCTGTTTTCAGACTATGCGAAAAAATACCGCATCGTCTTTCTGCCACCGGGGGAGAAGGCCCAGTGGATCGAAGGCGATGCCGGGCAGCCGAATGTCACCTTGGACTTCCCGCCCGGGACCGTCATCGCGAAGACCTTCAGTTTCGTCGATGGTGCGAATGAGAACATTGTCGAGACCCGCTTGCTGATTCATCGTCAGGATGACGATGGCAACAGTTTCTGGGAGGGGATTCCCTACATCTGGGAAACCGATGAAAACGGCAATCGCAGCGACGCCTATCTGGCCCTGGCCGGCGGCGCAACGGCGGTGAGCTGGAATTTCACCGACCCGGATACCGGCAACAACATCAGCGGCAGCACCGACAACTATGTCATCCCCCATCCCAATCAGTGCGGAACCTGCCACAACAATGAAGATCGTCCGGCCGGGGATGCGCCGATCGGGCCCAAGGTCCGGCTGCTGAATCTGTCGATGGACTATGCCGGCACGCCGAAGAATCAGCTGCAGCACTGGATTGATGTCGGCATCCTGCAGGGGGCGCCGGAGTTGACGCTGAACGAGAACAATCTTGCCACCAATGTGCTGCGGCTACCGAACTTCCAGATCCCGAATGATTTCGTGCACATGCCGACAACAATCAGCAATCAGACGCCGGGCACGCCGGCCTACGATCTGGAAATGCGCGCCCGGGCCTGGATCGAGAGCAATTGTGCGCATTGCCATAATCGCAAGGGCATTGGCAGCAGCACCGGGGTGTATCTGGATGCATTCAAAGACGTCGATCTGAACTACGGTATTTGCAAGCCACCCAATACCGGCGGCAGCGGATCGGGCGGGCGCCCGGTCGGCATCACGCCGGGGTCCTCGGCCAATTCCATCGTGTCGTTCCGCATTGCGGCGGTGGATTCAGGCGAGCGCATGCCACCTTTGGCGCGCAGTGTCGCGCATGACGAGGCAGTCGCCCTGGTGGACCAGTGGATCAATACCGTGATCGACGGCAGTTACAGCGGCGCGGGTTGCGAGGCCGGCGGCGGGCTGTAGAGCGAAGCCAAAGGCGTGCTGAAAACGCACTTTTGCCAGTGATTCGGGCCCGGCGCCTTGCGCCGGGCTTGGGGATCTTCAGGTTTGCGCTTCGGCCTGGCGGCGCAGGACCTCGTCGATCATCCAGAGCCGGTCATTGCCCCAGGTGATCAGATCGCCGAGGCGAAAGCTGGGCACGCCCCAGCAACCGGCTTCGAACAGGGCGCGCCGATTGGTTTCAGCCTGGGCCAGATCCATTCCGGATGCCAGTCTGGCGGCGGCTGTCGACCAGTCCAGACCGGCGCGTTCCCAGACCATGCGCAGTCCAGCATCGGTCGCCACGTCAATGCCCTGGGACCAGACCGCACGACCGCAGGAGCGCAGAAATCCCAACTGCTCGCGGCTGTCGGTCAGCAGATTGAACAGGGTGAGGCAGCGTTCGGTGGCGTGGCCCAGCGGATCGGCGATGCGGCCGAACGGGATCTGCTGGCGGCGCGCCTCGCGCGCCGCGTCACGCGCAATGTACAGGCCTTTGGTGCGTGGAATCTTCATGCCACGCATGGCCATGGGCAGCACCGGTCTGATCTGTAGCGGCACGGGCAGATCCGAGATGCGACTGGCAAGCGCTTCGACCGCCAGATAGGAATAGGGGCTGCGGAAGCTGTAAAAGAACTCCAGGTCGGCGCCGGTCTGCAGGGACGGTAGCCGGGCCCGGGAGGGATCGAAATCGACCAGCGGTTCATCGCCATCAAGCCAGGCGCCGGCGCGCAGATCGGATTCCAGTGCGGCGAGTCGATCCACACCCCAGTACCATTGGCCATTGAGTTGCCACATGGCAGGCAGGTAGTTGCCCAGCGCCGCGCGGCGCCGGGCATGCGCCGCGAGTACCGCAAACGTGTCGGCGTGGGGGCGGACGGTATCGGTGATGGCCGGGATGTGGCCACTGAACAAGGTGGTGGCCAGCGCCGTTTCCTGGCGGCAAAACTCGTCCACGCTGGTGGCGTCGAGCAAATGCCTCGCAGCGATCAGCCGGGCCTCGGGTTTCGCCTGTTGGGCCTGGGCTGCAAAATCCAGGCCAAAAGCCGGGGCGATCCGGCTCGCGTCGCGCAGCGCATAGGCCCGCTGCAGCGTGGCTTGGGGGTAGACCTCGGCAGCGGATTCACCGACCACGAGAATCTTGAGTGGGATGCGCAGTCGCTGCTGCAAGCGTGGCAGCAACTGGGCGGCGAGGTGGGAGTGCGGGTCGCCGGCTTCGTAGTACAGCTCCAGGGTCGGTGGGCGACGGAGCAGGACATCCCGGCCGTAGCCCCGGGCACGCAGGCACTGGAGCAGGCCGGGACCGGAAACCAGGCGATGGATGACGAGGCTGCGCAGGCTGGGTCTGGGGGCTTGTGCGTTCAGGCTGGAGGCTCCGGGCGGATGCGGGGTGGGGCCGCGGACAGGTGGCCCTGACTTTCGAAGTATCGGACGTCTTGTCTGATGGGGCCGGCCCGCAATCGATCGCGGCCGACCCCGAGGTTTGATTCAGTTCAGTTGCAGCACCAGCTTGCCATGATTGGCGCCCTTGAAGAGCATGCCGAGGGCGGCGGGGAACTGGTCCAGTCCCTGGACGATGTGCTCCTTGCACTTGAGCTGTCCCTGCATGATCCACTGAGCGATCTGCATGCCGGCCGCCGGATAGTCCTTGGCGTAGTCCATCACCACCATGCCCTTCATGGTGCCGCGGTTGACCAGCAATGACAGGTAGTTGCGTGGTCCGCGGGGCTGATTGTCGGCATTGTTGTATTGTGAAATGGCGCCGCAGATGATGATGCGGCCATGCAGGGCCAGACGGGCGAGGGCGGCTTCCAGGATCTCGCCGCCGACGTTATCGAAATAGATGTCGATGCCTTTCGGGCAGTGTTTTTTCAGGCCCCCCAGCACGTCTTCCTGCTTGTAGTCGATGCAGGCATCAAAGCCGTACTCTTCGACCACTTCACGGCATTTTTCCGCGCCACCGGCAATGCCCACCACCCGTGCCCCCTTGATTCTGGCGATCTGTCCCACCATCGAGCCGACCGCGCCGGCCGCGCCGGAGACCACGACGGTTTCGCCGGGTGACGGTTCGCCGAGCACGTGCAGGATGCCGAAATAGGCGGTCATTCCGGGCATGCCGAGCGCGCCGAGGTAGCGCTCCAGGGGCAACACGGAGGCATCGACCTTGAACAGATTCAGCGCTTTCGGAGAGCCGGCCGCGTAGGTCTGGATGCCGAGCATGCCGGTCACGGCATCGCCGATCTTGAATTTCTCATTACGGGATTCGACCACTTCGCCGGCCCCCAGGGCCCGCATCACCTCGCCGATGCCCACCGGCGGGACATAGGACTTGCCCTCGTTCAGCCAGCCGCGCATGGCCGGGTCGATGGACAGGAAACGGTTGCGGATCAACACTTCGCCCGCTGCCAGTGCCGGTAACGGTGATTCGCCGCGTTCGAAATGCTCCGCGCCAACCAGCCCCTGGGGACGCGTTTTCAGGGTGTAGGCAAGATTGGTTTCGTTCATGGAAAGCTCCGTTCATGGTCTTGGGCGCCAGAGAGTTCTGGCCCTGGAACGTTGAAGGTATTGAAGCCGGGGCGATTAGGGAAGTTCTGGTCGCCTTTGGGCGGGACGAAGCGAGAGGGAACAGCCGTTGTTTCAATGCAGGAATCGCAGTCAATCCTTGTTCGAGTGGCACGATTGCTTGCACAGACCTGGCCGTGCATGGCCCGCGATGCCGCGTTCAGAGCTTGATCATGAGCTTCCTGGAGGCCGGGGGTAGCGGTCTTGATTCCGGTGCGACGGGCGAAGCACTTGATGAGCCCCCAGGGATTTGGTGTCGCGCCTCGTCTGCAGGACAATGCCCCTGAGGCAATGCACGGGAGAGCTGGGGATGAAGGTGCAATATCTGGAAATTGTGACCGACAAGGTGGACGCGGTCTGCGCGGCTTATGCGGCGGCGCACGCGGTGAATTTCGGCGCGCCGCAGGCGGCTCTTGGCGCTGCGCGGACCGCCGAACTCGTCGACGGCGGTCGCATCGGCGTGCGTCGACCGCTGCATGAATCGGAGCAGCCGGTGGTGCGTCCCTACTGGCTGGTCGATGATCTGGCGGCCGCGCTGGAGGCGCTACTCGCCGCCGGCGCCGAGCTGGCGCACCCTGCAATGGCGATTCCCGGGCATGGCCTGTTTGCGATTTACAGTCTCGGCGGGATTCAGCACGGCTTGTGGCAGTTGGAAGCCGATGTGGCCGAGTTCCGGGCAGGGCGTGATCCCGAAGAATCGCAGGCATGAAGTACACGTCCATACTTGCAATGGCGCAACACCATCATGGTGAGGCGGCGGATCAGAATTTGCCGCAGGCATCAAGCCTTGAGGAACTGTCAGCGCTGGGCGAGGATCGACATCTTTCGCGCATGGCGCAATGCGTGTTTCAGGCCGGCTTCTCCTGGAAGGTGGTGGCGCAGAAATGGCCGGCGTTTGAAAAAGCATTCGCCGGTTTCGACCCCGATGAAATTGCAGCCTGGTCGCCGGAACGCCTGGAAGCGCTGGCCTCCGAGCCGTCCATCATCCGCAATTTCACCAAGATCAAGTCGGTGGCGGAAAATGCCCGGATGATCTGCATGGCCGGGCAGGCGCACGGTGGCTACGCCCGCTTCATCGCCGAGTGGCCGGCGCAGGATCCGGTGGGTCTGTGGCGCTGGCTGCAGGATCATGGCAGTCGTCTGGGCGGTAACAGCGGGCCGATGTACTTGCGCTCCATCGGCAAGGACACCTTCGTGCTGAGCAGTGATGTGCTGGCCGCCCTGACGCGGGAAGGTGTATTCGAAGGCAATCCGCGAACCCGGGCCAATCTGGCCCGAATTCAGGCGGCCTTCATCGAACTGCAGGCGCAGTCCGGTCGTCCCTTGTGCGAGCTCAGCCGGATTCTTTCCCGCAGTGTCGGCTGAGCTGGCAGCGGCCGCGTGATTTTCCGAGCACCCTCTACAGATTCCGGCCGGCCGCGGCGCGTTCCCACATCCGTAGATAGGCCTCGGCAGAGGTAAACAGCTGGCCGATGGCTGCATCGATGTCCGTCTGGCTGCGGTCGCTGTTGACCATCATGTCGGCGATCAAATCCGGATACAGGCCGTAGTGCGCCACACCGCGCCCTTCATACAGGCTGAAGGCATGATCACCGGTGACCTGCACATCGAAACGGACTCGGCCGTCGACGGATGTGAAGGGATACAGGTAGCTGTCATCCGCGCCCGGATGGCCGGGCAGGGAAGCAATGCCGTTCACGTCAGTGGCGAAACCACTGCCACCAAAGGGTCCGACCATGAATTCGCTGGCGCGGGGGCGCTGGCCATCGCGCAGCAGCTTGCCAACCCAGCCGCCACGGCTGCTGGCGAAATCGCTGGAAAAGCCGCCCTGCAGGGTGATCCGGTCGCGCAGGGCGCGGGTGCCGCCCCAGCCGCCATGGCTGTTGATGACCGGATAATCCTGCAGGGAAGTCATTTCGAGGATGCGGGCCGCAGCCTTGCGGCTGATGTGGTCGGTTTCGATCAGCCAGCCGCGCCGCATCAGCTCTTCGATCAGGAATTCTCCGAAAGGCGTCAGGCCGCGCGTATTGCAATGCTCGCTGGTGCCGCGACGCGGATCGTAGTCGGAGAACTCCTCCGGCGAGGCCGGAAAGATCGTCCCCAGGTAGTCCATCTGAAACAGCAATTGATCGATCAGGCCCAGCGGATCCAGGCCCAGCGGATCCAGGCTCGGCACCTGATCGCCTTCATTGCCGCTGTATTCCTCGCTGGGGCATTGCTCGAACTCGATCGGATGACCGGTTTCGGCCAGATTGCCTGCATACAGCACGCCGGCGATGCCCACCGGATCGCCGAGATCCGGCAGATGACCACCGAAGGCGTTGTCGAACTTGTGGACCGGAAACAGGCTGCGCACGCCCAGATCCGCCAGCACGTCCAGGCGCTCGAGCACTTCCGCCTGGCTGCACTCCGCCACGCCCTGGAATTCTCCGCAATTTAAAACCTTGGACATTTCCACACCGAGGATGACCGCCATCTGCCCGGCGGCAATCACTTCGCGCGCCTGGCCTGGCGAGGTGACGATACGGAACCAGCCCTTGCCCGGGCCGCCGTGCTGGGCGTCGATATAATCCTGCATCTCTTGCATGCGTTCGGCCTGCAAGATGATCGCCGGCATCGCGTCGCAGTCATTCTGTTTCTGCGGATTCAGCTGGCACAGAACCTCGTTGTGCACCAGATGGTTGACCAGGATCTTCTGCCCGGCGAGGAAACTGCGCTCGATCCAGCGATAGTAGCTCTGGTGATGCTGCAGGGAATTGTTCTTCGGCCAGTACGGAAAGTCGGGCCAGCCGCGGGTTGCATGCGGCCCCATGGTGCTGGTGACGTGTTCGACCACGCCGGTGGCGCCGTTCGGACCATGATTGACCTCGCAATCTTCCAGGGCATGGTCGATGCCGAACTTGTGGAAGGGATCGCCATAGTTGATGCGCCCGCCGATGAACTCATAGGCCGAGATGTGCGCGTGGGTGTCGACGTAACCGAAAATATCATCGTCGTCGAAGCCTTGGCCGGCAAACCGGTCCACCTCCTGCAAATAGATGGCCGGACCGGCGCTGGCCACACTGGCGTTCACGGAGACCTCGGGATAAGCCGCGCAGCCTTGCGAGGCGACCAGTTCAAAGGCCTGGCTGCTGGTGGCGTCACTGCTCAGACCGAGCAGGCCGGGACTCAGATGCAGGTTCAGGCCGGTGATGCTGGAACGAATGAAAAAACGATTGCCGGATTCCTCGATCAGGTCCCAGGTGGCCAGATCATTGGCGCGGCTGACGGTGGCCAGTGCCGGTTCGATGTCGTTGTCGCCGATCAGGCCGCCCGCGCTGATCACCTGATCGGCCAGAGACTGCGCGCGCCGGTCGCTGGCGGCGGCGGGATCGATGAAGAAATCGGCAATGTCTGCAATGCCGCGGATGAGGATGCCCGCTTCGCCGACGAAATTGCCGAGCTCATCAAGAAAGACGCCGCCCGGATCGCTGATGCCGAGCAACTCCTTGTTCCCGACCTGCCCGCTGGCGCGCTGGTAATCGCTGAGCAGCAGGTACTGGCCCAGCCGGCTGGGCTTGAAGTAAAAGCTCGAGGCCTGTGCCGCGCTGTCAACCTGGCCATAATCGCCACCGATGCGGCCGACATAGACCCCATTGGATTTCAAAAGCCAGCAGGCATTGGCAAAGTCGTAGATCGTCTTGGGCGTGGGCGTGGGCGTGGGTGAGGGGCTTGGCGTCGGGCTCGGCGTCGGTGCAGGGCTGGGCGTCGCACTCGGCGTAGGACTCGGGCTGGCACTGGGTGTCGGCGCCGCGGTTGGGCCTGGCGTCGGACTGGGCGCTGGCGTTGCCGATGGGGCAGGCGTCGAACTGGCGGTTGGTGTCGGCGATGCCGTGGCCTGGGGGCTGGCCGTTGCTTGGGCCGTATCCGGGGTGGAAATCTCGCCGCAGGCGCCGAGGCCGCCGCTCAATAGGGTGATGGCCCAGGCCAATCGCAGTCCTTGCATTCGTACTCCGCCAATCTGTTGTGAACCGATCCAAAAATAGTTCTGATCAAATCAGGGCATCAGCCAAGCATGAGCCTAGCGTGAGCCCGCCTGGTGAATGTCCTTGTCGGTTTGCCAGAGCCACACGGCGAAGACTTGCACCGGCAGAGCGACGACCGAAGATTCCATCAGAGTGTTGCTTACACGCTTGGCGCAGCGGGAATGTTCCCTCGGCAAGCGGCGCAGTAGCAATGTGCAATCCCGGCGTGTTCATTGGCATCGTCCGCGCAGGGTAGATGATTGAGAAAATCATTCAGTATTGACTGAACAAACTGAATGCATGCATGATGCGGCGATGCAACATGACCAGCCAGAAACGCGCTTGCCGGCCGCACAGGCGGCGGCGCAAGACTTCATCGAAAGCATGGGACTCTCGGCCGAGGCGGATGGACTGCCGCGGATAGCCGGTCGCATGTGGGGTTACTTCATCGTCCGCGACGGTCCCTTCAGCCTGGCCGAACTGGCCGAATCCCTGCAGGTTTCACGCGGCAGTATCAGCACCAATGCGCGCATTCTGCGTGACCTGGGGGTGCTGGAACGGATCAGCCGGCCGGGCGATCGACAGGATTATTACCAGCTCGCCGATCGTCCGTATGACCGCCTGTTGTTGGGCTATGTCGAGCGCATGCGGCGTACCGCAAGTCATGCCGCCCGGGCGCAGCAGTCGCTGCCGTCAAGCTGGCAGGGCGCGCAGAATCGTCTGGCCGAAATGCGCCGCTTCCATCATGCGGCCGTGGTCACCACGGAAAAACTGATTCAGCAACTGCGTGAGCACCCCGAAACCCTGCCGCCAAGCGATGATGCGTCCGGCAACCCATAGTTCAGATCCCATGCCCAAACCACTTGCATTGCATCCCGGCTGGATTGCCGGCGGAATTTTCGTCCTCGTCCTGCTGTGGCTGCTTTCCGGCCTGGGCGAGCCCGCGCAAGAATCGGCGAGTCCGGCCGGGGTCGCGCAGGCCAGTCCCGCAGTCAAGGTCAGGGTGCGTGATTCGGTGGCCGAGGCGCGCATCCGGGAAGTGCGCCTCAGTGCCCGCACGGCGCCGTTACGCGCGGCGGTTCTGCGAGCCGAAACCAGTGGCCGGGTCGAGAGCATTGAAGCCGCACGCGGGCAGAGCCTGGCCGCCGGTGCGGTGATCCTGCGTCTGGCTCCGCGTGATCGGCCGCAGCAGTTGCAGCGCGCGCAGGCCGTTCTGGCCCAGCGGGAGCTCGAGTTTTCGGCGGGTCAGCGACTGCACAAGCAGCAGTTGCTCAGCGATCTGGATCTGGCCGCCGCGCGGGCCAATCTGGAAACGGCGAGGGCGGAAGTCGCCCGTTTGCGGGACGACCTGGAGCATACGGTGGTGCGTGCGCCTTTTGCCGGCATCCTGGAAACTCGCGCACCGGAACTCGGTGATTACCTGGCGGCCGGTGATGAACTGGGTCGATTGATCCAGATGACGCCGTTTGTGGTCCGCGCCCAGGTCACCGAAGATGTGATCGGCCTGCTGGAAATCGGTCAGCCGGCCCGGGCCATTCTGGCCGACGACAGCGAGGTCGAAGGGGTGCTGCATTACCTTGCCCGCGAGGCTGACGCCGCAACCCGCACCTTTCCGGTGGAATTGCTGATCAACGCGCCGACGCTGGCGCCGGCGGCGGGGCGCTCGGCTGTGGTCATCCTGCCCCTGGAGCAACTGCAGGTGCATGTGCTCAAGCCGGATATTCTGTCACTGGATGAACGCGGCGAGTTCGGCGTCAAGAGCGTCAATGCCCGAAACCAGGTGGTTTTCCATCCGGCCAGCATCGTCCATGGCGGGCAGGAGGAG
Organism: Oceanococcus sp.; assembly: GCA_041619555.1. Classification (GTDB taxonomy): domain Bacteria; phylum Pseudomonadota; class Gammaproteobacteria; order Nevskiales; family Oceanococcaceae; genus Oceanococcus. Next base: position 42,953 of record JBFKDQ010000025.1, read on the forward strand.
GTCTGGCTCAGCGGCCTGCCCGAGCGCCTGCGCCTGATCACGCGCGGCCAGGGCTTTGTCAGCGCCGGCGATGAGGTCGATGCGGTGACGGGGCCATGAACGGCATGCTGGATTCGGCTTTCAGCCGGCCGCGCACGCTGCTTGTCGGTCTCGTGGCAATTCTGATTGCCGGCAGCATGAGCTATCTGAACATCTCCAAGGAGGCCGAGCCCGACGTCAGCTTCCCGACCATTTACGTCTCCATGGTGCACCAGGGCATCACGCCGGAAGATTCGGTGCGCCTGCTGATCAAGCCGATGGAACAGGAGTTGCGTTCGCTTGAAGGTCTGAAGGAAATGCGTTCCACCGCAGCGGAGAATTACGGCACGGTGAAGCTGGAATTCGAGGCCGGCACGGATATCGACAGGGCGATGGATGATGTGCGGGTCAAGGTGGATCTGGCGCGTCCGGAATTGCCGGAGGAAACCGAGGAGCCCACCATCCAGGAAGTCAATATCGCCTTGCTGCCGATGCTGGTGGTGAACCTGTATGGCGATGTGGAGGAGCGGACCCTGGTCACGATCGCCCAGGATCTGAAAGACCGGCTGGAGGCGCTAAGCGAGGTGCTGGAGGCCGAAGTGGTCGGTGATCGCGACGAGATGGTGGAAATCATCGTCGATCCGGTGCGCATGGAGACCTATCAGCTGGTGATGGGAGATGTGCTCAATGCGGTGCAGAACAACAATCAGCTGATCGCGGCGGGCGCTCTGAGCAGCGGCAGTGGCCGTTTCACCCTCAAGGTGCCTGGCATCATCGACGAGGTCGACAAGTTGCTGAATCTGGTCGTCCGTCGGGCCGAGGGTCAGGTGATCCGGGTTCGCGACATCGCCAGCGTCCGCCGCACCTGGCTGGATCGAGAAAGCTATGCCCGGCTCAACGGCAAGCCGACGATCGCCCTGGAAGTTTCCAAGCGGGTCGGCACCAATATCATCGAAACCAGTGCCAAGGTGCGGGCGGTGGTCGAGGATGTGCGGAAATCCTGGCCGCCGGCAGTGCGGGTGATCTATTCCCAGGACAAGTCGGAAAGCACCCAGCGCAATCTCGACGATCTGCAGAACAACGTGCTCTCAGGGGTGCTGCTGGTGATGATCGTGGTGGTGGCCTTCCTCGGCCTGCGTGCCGGTTCGCTGGTGGGCATTTCCATACCGGGCTCTTTCCTGCTCGGCATCATGGTGATCGGGGCGATGGGGGTGACCATCAACATGGTGGTTTTGTTCGGTCTGATCCTGGCGCTGGGGCTTCTGGTGGACAGCACCATCATCGTGGTGGAGCTGGCCGACCGCTATCAGGCCGAAGGCCAGAGCCGCGGCGCCGCCTACCTGCATGCCGCACAACGCATGGCCTGGCCGGTGATCGCATCCACCGCCACTACGCTGGCGGCCTTCATCCCGTTGCTGGTCTGGCCGGGGGTGATGGGCGAATTCATGCGTTATCTGCCCTTGACCCTGATTTGTGTGCTGGCTTCCTCGCTGTTCATGGCCCTGCTCTTCATTCCAAACCTCGGCGCCCTGATCGGTGGCACGCCGCCAGCGGGCGGCCAGACGGCCTGGAAGCCGGGCGATCCTCTGCGTGGCTGGACCGGGCGGTATGTCGCGGTGGTCCGGCGCTTGCTGCCGCATTCGGGCAAGGTGCTGATTCTGGCGTTCGTGGTGCTGATCGGAACGTTCAGCCTCTATGGTGTGCTCGGTAAGGGGGTGGAGTTCTTTCCCGACGTGGACATGGACAACGCCGTGGTCAAGGTGCACGCCCGGGGGCCGTTGTCCATCGATGAAATCGATCGCCTGGTCGATGGCGTCGAACAGCGACTGCAGGGCATCGAAGGGGTGGAATCGATCTATACCCGCAGCGGACTGGCATTTCGGCGCGGCAACAACAAGGATGACACCATCGGCATCATCCAGATCGGGTTCGTCGACTGGAATCAGCGGCCGCCGGCCAGACAGTTGCTGAAACAGATTCGTGAACGCCTCGCAGACACCCCGGGCCTGGACGTCGAGGTGGTCGAGCCGCAGGCCGGTCCGGCCGAAGGCAAACCGGTCCAGATCGAGCTCTATGGTCCCTCTCTGGCTGAACTCAGCAAGGCGGTGCATTGGCTGCGTGGCGGCATGCGGGCGGTGGGGGGCTTCGTGGATGTGACGGACTCCCTGCCGCACCCCAGCCTGGAATGGCGCATGGACATCGATCGCACCGAGGCCGCGCGTTACGGCACTGATATTGCGACCGTCGGTCAGGTGCTGCAACTGGTCACCCAGGGCATCAAGGTCGGCGAGTATCGCGCGACCGATGCGCTGGAAGAGATGGATATCCGAGTGCGGTTCCCCGCAGCGATGCGGGATCTGGACAGCCTTGCCCGTCTGCAGGTGAGCACCGACCAGGGTCTGGTGCCGATCTCCAACTTCACCCAGCGGGTGACGGCCTACAAGGTCGCCAATATCAATCGCATCGACGGCTTTCGCGCCATTGCGGTGGAATCCTATGTGGCCGAAGATCTGGTCGTCGCCACGCAACTCGCGCGCCTGAATCGCTGGGTCGAGGCCAATTACGCGCAGGCCGGTCTGCATCCGGGTCTGCGCGTGGTTTTCAAGGGGGAGGACGAAGACATTCGAGAGGCGGAGGCGTTTCTGTCCAAGGCCTTTCTCGCGGCGCTGGCCTTCATTGCGGTGATCCTGCTCACCCAGTTCAACAGCTTCTACCAGTCCGCGCTGATTCTCACCGCCGTGGTGTTCTCCACCATCGGCGTTCTGATCGGCCTGATGGTGACCGGTCAGCCCTTTGGGGTGGTGATGTCGGGGATTGGCGTGATTTCGCTGGCCGGCATTGTGGTCAACAACAACATCGTGCTGATCGATACCTACAATCTGCACCGTGCCGAGGGTTGCGACGTGATCGATGCGGTGTTGCAGACCGGCGCCGAGCGCCTGCGGCCGGTGCTGCTGACCACCGCCACCACGGTGCTGGGTCTGCTGCCGATGGTGATGAAGATGAACATCAATCTGTTCACGCGTGAAATCAGCTTCGGCGCGCCGTCCACCCAGTACTGGGCCCAGTTGGCTTCGGCGGTCGTCGGTGGCCTGATTTTCGCCACCGTGCTCACCCTGGTGCTCACGCCCTGCCTGCTGGTGCTCGGAGAGCGTCTGTATCGAGCCCTGGGGCGCACCCACACGGTCCATACCCACGTGGCGGAGCAGCAACCGGGCTAGCGGCTGCCGGATTCTTTTTGAGACCCCCGTCCTGCGGTCTCCGCATGCGGCCGCGTCGCGCGGCTATGCCGGTGGCCCGAATGGCGGCGTCCGGCGACAATCGGGCCCGGACTGGGTGACAATGACGGCAGGCCGGCTGGGGTGCGGTTCATCTTGGCTGAGCTGTCGGTTCTTCCGGCATGCGCAGCGGGCGGCTGATCAGAACATCACCAAGGGGGAGATTGGATGGAATTCAAGGACAAGTACGGTCCATGGGCGTTGGTAACCGGTGCTTCGGCCGGCCTGGGGGAGCTGTTTGCGCGCAAGCTGGCGCAGCGTGGCATGAATCTGGTGCTGCTGGCGCGGCGCCAGGATCGGCTGGAGGAACTTGGAAGCGAACTGGCCGCGCAATACGGCATCCAAACGCGCGCATTGGCCGCCGATCTGTCGGCGGCAAGTTTTCTCGATGAGGTGGTCGACAAGACCGCGGATCTGGAGATCGGCCTGCTGATCAATAATGCGGGATTCACCAACAGCGGTGATTTTCTGGACAATGAACTGGCCGCCGAAGTCCGCCTGGTGGACGTGAACTGCCGCGCCGCGATGATGCTCGCGCATCATTTCGGCGGCCTGATGCGCGCGCGCAAGCGCGGCGGCATCCTGTTCTCGGCTTCGATTGCCGGCTATTCGGCCATTCCATTCTGGGCCAACTACTCGGCTTCAAAGGGCTATGACCTGTTGCTGGCGGAATCCTTGCACAACGAGTTGAAACCGCACAATGTCGATGTGCTGGCCATGTGTCCGGGGGCGACGCACACGGAATTTGCCAGCTACTCAGGCTGGCTGTCCGGGCTGGTCACGATGCAGCCCGATCCTGTGGTCGAGGGCGCCCTGAACGCGCTGGGACGGCGCCGGACCTGGGTGGCCGGCGTGCTGAACAATCTGCTCGTGTTCGTAATGCGCTTTTCGCCGCGCAAGCTCAATTCGGTGATTTCAGGTGCGCTGATCCGGGACATTGTCGATCACTGAAGCGGGACCGGTGGCTGCAGGACCGGTGACCGCGGCCAAGTCGCTGTTGCTTGGAGCCGAGGCCCGCTGCCGGAACACCCGGGTGGATCGCGACATGCGGGCGCGGACCGGTGCCTTCGTGTCGGCGTGTCGGGGGCAGGGCGAGCTCATCACCGATGCGCGGGAAACCCTGCGGATCATGCCGCTGATTGACGAGATCGACCGGCATGCCGTGCTGCAGTCAGGCCTGCCGGCAAGCCTGGAGCCGTTCCTTATGCAACGGAGATGAACATGGCCGAAGAAACTTTAGCATCATTGCAAAGACCCTGGTGGCGTCGTGTGATGGTCCCGCTGAGGCGGGCCTGTCCACGCAATTTGCGGGGGCGTTGCATCGTCGTGACTGGGGCGACGCCCGGGTCTCTGGGCTTCGCTACGGCGCGGATCCTCGCCACCTGGGGGGCGGATGTGGTGGTGAGCAGCCGTACCCACACCGACCGGCTGGTGGAGGCACTGCAACACCGCTTGCCCGCGGCCGCCGGTGGCGTGTGTGGGTATCCCCTGGACCTGGCGCAGGCGTCATCGGTCGATGCCTTTGCCGATTGGTTCCGTGCCCGCCCTGACGCCCGGCTGGATGTGCTCATCAACAATGCCGGCATCCACCTGGATCTGCTGTCGCGCTGGACCGAGCCCAATCTGAGCGCGGATGGCCAGGAATGCCATTGGCGGGTTAATTTCCTGGGCAGTTTCCATCTGACCCAGGCCTTGCTGCCGCTACTGCTGCAAAGCGCCGCGCAGACCGGTGACGCGCGGGTGGTCAATGTCAGTTCCCAATTGCACGGAAAGGGCAGCAATCCGGGCCTGTTCCGGCCGCCGTTGCGCTACAACTCATGGGTGGCCTATGGTCTGTCCAAGCTGGCCTTGCAACACATGAGCGCAGAACTGCACCGGCGCTACCTGGCCCAGGGACTGAGCAGCACCAGCCTGCATCCTGGCGCGGTCTACAGCGGCATCGCGGACAAGGGCCTGGCCGGTGCCGATCGTCTGCTGCGGCTGCGCCAGGGCCTCGCGCCTTTGGAGCGAGCCTTCCTGCGGAACATCGACGAAGGGGCGCAGACCAGCGTGCATTGTGCGGTCGACCCACAGGCGCTTGCCGGTGGCTACTACCGCAATTGCCGACCGGCCCGGCCCGCGGCCGCCCTGGCCGATGCCGAGGTATCGGCTCGCGTGTGGCAGGCCGGTCTGGACTGGATGGCGGGTCGCTGAAGTCGCGCGCTCATGGCTTCTGTACTCGTGCTTGGTGGATTCGCGCGTGGATCGGCCGGATGATCGCGTTGCTTTTCCTGTTTCAGGGCCCGTTGCAGCCGCCTGTCGGCGCCGAGGCTTGCATCGTTTGGCTGGACCATGGACACGAGCTGCAGCGGCTGCTTGCGGGGGCGCGAGGGTACGCGGGCGGGCAGCGACATGTGTAGGGTGACTCGCTCCGGCGCCAGGTCTGAAGGCTCCGTATTCCTGGCCCAAGTCGGCTCGAGTACGGCCTCGTTCCGCGATCTGCAGAGCCTGAAAAGACCGCGGCTGCAGTAACCGGATGCTGCCGCGCTTAAGTGAGCAGGATCGTAGCCGATGAAGGGATGAGTTCTTTCGGAGATGCCCATGATCAGCAGCGTCAGCGCCTCGGCCCTCAGTGCGATCCAGGGTGGTCAACATCGTCTGAGTCAATCGGCCCAGCAGGTGGCCAGAGTGGCCGTGGAAGACGCCAAGAATCTCACCCAGGCCCTGGTTTCGGCCCAGCAGGCCAGCCTTCAGGTCACCGCCGGGATCGAAATGATCGAGGCCGCCAACGAAGCTCTGGGCAGCCTGTTTGATGCTTACGCCTGAGGCTCGTCTGCAGAGACCTGCTCACGCAGGTCTCTGATCGCAGAAGTTTGCCCTGATCACCCGCGGTGCCTGTCGAGCTTGGCGCGGGGACTGATGGAGAGCTGGATCGGGTGGTGGGTGACCGTTTCCAAGACCCGGACGAAGCGTCAGAACGGCGGAAAGTAGAAACCCAGTTCCACGTTGCGGTCGTCCGGATCCCCGGCGGCCACGCCGCCGCCCAGACACCCGGAACCGGCTGCCAGCTGCGCCGCCGCGGTGGTGAGATCCTCCACCCCCAGCGGGAAGAAGGTGCAGCCACGATCAACCTCGGCCAGGCGGCGAATCGCCTCCAGGCTGTGGCCGAAGACCGGCGTGCGCAGGATGCCGGTGCCATCGCCATTGTCGTAGACCTCGATCATGCGCTGCTCCTGCGGATGATCCAACAAGGCGGCGGTTTCGATCTGCCAGTAACCGCGGCACTGGCCGGGCATCTTGCAGGCCACCTCGATTTCGAAACGATCGTTGGATCCGATGCCGTCTTCCACGATGAATGGCCGGATATTGTGCCGATGGGTGTGCCCGGCCATCCAGGCCACCATGTGCGGCCAGCTGGCCAGTTCGGCATTCAGTTCCTGGGCGCTGACATTCGATTGAAAGGTCTCGGCGGTGGCGCCGGCGAAGCTGTAGTCCGGATGGTGCGACCAGACGAAGACCAACTGCTGACGCGCGTAGGCCGCCGCCAGTTCATCCTGCAGCCAGGCGAACTGCGCGCTGTCCAGCCAGCCCGAGGCCACTGCGGCCGGGTTGCGCACCGCGTCGCTGGGCAGGCGGTCGTCAATCCCGTCGAACATGGTGTTCAGCACGAGCATGCGGAAGCGGCCACTGCCGGCATCGAAGCCGTAATAGCCGTCGTTGCGGGTGTCCTCATCTTGCCGGCGCGCCTCATCGGCGTAGTTGAAGCCATGACCGACAGGCCCCGGAAAGGCCCTGGTGTAGAAGAATTCATCGATGAATTCATGCTGATGGATCATGAAATGGCGCCCGGTGGACTGGCTGGCCTCGTTGAAGCCGGTGCCACCGGCGACGGTGCCGCGGATGTAGCCATCGTGATTGCCAAATGCCGCCATCCAGGGCACCTGGAACCCGACATTGGCGCAAGCCTCAGTGCCGGCCTCGCAGCGCAGGTGCTGCGGCAGGCCTGGCGAGCGGGTCACGGTCTGGCGGGACGGGTCGGTGGAACCATCGGCCCAGCGGCCGCTGGCGGCTGCCGCCTCGGTGTCCCGGATCTGCTGCAGCGAACGGGTGACCTGAAACTGATAGGCGGGGTCTTCGGGATCCGGCATCACCGACTCGGTATCGGCGAGGCCGTGACCGGTGTGGCGCAGGCATTCGGCCTGCTGCATTTCGGGTGGCGCAGCGCTCCCCAGGGTGGCGACGCAGTTTTCCGCAAAGGCGCTCGGGGCATCGTAGGTGCCATCGAAGTTATCGATGACCCGCCGGGTTTCGGCGATCGTGGTCAGATCGGTGATGTCACCGGTGATCACGACGAACTCGGAGGGGTACTGCTCATCGCAATCATTCATCAGGCGGATGAAATCGTTCAGCAGTTCGTCGGAGTATTCTTCGTGCAGGCGCTGCGCGCTGGGATAGGCCGAATCGATGACACTGGCGCCGTTGGTGAGCTGGCCATCATCGTCGGTGATGTGGGTGTCGGTCATGTGCATGAAACGCAGCAGCAGCTGCGCATCCGGCTGCAGCATGGCCGGGGCCAGATCGGCCCGCGCCACGAAGGGGTCCGGGGCGAAATGATCACAGCTCGCCATTGCCGCGGCTTTGCCCCCGTCGGCGCGGCCGGCGTTCTGCACGCCCCCCTGACAGGCGGCCAGCAGCAGGCTGGCGGTGAACAGGCACAGGCCAGGAACAGGTCTTTGCAGTGCAGACATGGAATCTCCCGAGGTCGGCGCACCGACCACATCATTATTGTGATCGCGCATTATCACCCAGGTCGTGCGCCCGTGTCTGACCCGCGCAGACAGCGCACTGTCGCTTCAAGCCGCTGGCAGTAGAATGGCGGCCTTTTCTACGGATGGCATTACTGATGAACATCGGTCCGGATACTGTGGTGCGATTTCACTACCGGCTCAGCGAGGCGGGCGGGGCGGAGATCGAAAGTTCGATGAACGGTGAGCCGTTGGTCTTTCTGTACGGCCATGGCAACATTCTGCCGGCTCTGGAACAGGCCATGAGTGGGCATGTCAGCGGCGAACATCTGAGCGTGAGCCTGACGCCGGTACAGGCCTATGGCCCCCGGCGTGACGGCCTGCAGCAGCGCGTGCCTGTAAAGCACCTGGTCTACAAGGGCAGGCTGAGGCCGGGCGTGGTCGCCCGCGTGCAGACGGAAAAAGGACCGCGTGACGTCCGCATCATCAAGCTTGGACGCTTTTCCGCCGATGTCGACATGAATCATCCTTTTGCCGGCCTGCATCTGGATTTCGAGGTGGAAATTCTCGAGGTCAGAGCGGCCAGTGCCGAAGAGATCGCCCATGGCCATGTGCATGGGCCCGGTGGTCATCAGCACTGATCCGAGGCGGATTTCACAAGGGATTGCGATCCATGCGCGCGCAGGCCGTGCGCCTGCATCGGCGGCCGGCCTGCGCTCGCCTGGCCCGGCTTAGTCCGCCGGCAGATCCGTTTCGATGGCGATGGCCGGCGGCACATGGGCGGCATCGCCAAAGCTCAGCGCCACATGCCCGCTGGGTAGCAGGGCCACCGTGGTGAAATCGAAGCGGTCATCCGCAGCCCCCAATCCCTCGCCGAATACGTGGTCGCCGTTGCCGACCAACAGGATTTCCTTGAGGCGGAAATCGCCGTTCAAATCGACGAATCGGAACACCATGTCCTGATTGGTCTGCGGGTTCACGCCGCCGGCCTGCTTGGCGTGAACCACGATCACCACCTGGTCCAGGGCCGCATTCACCTGCACATCCCAGTCCTCGACAAACATGCGATTGGGCACGATGGTCTGCGCCCGTTTCCAGCTCAGGCCGCCATCGGTGCTCAAGCGGTGCGCGATCACCACATCGCCGGTGGTGATCGTGGTGACATGGGCATTGCCGGCCGAATCGATGCGCACGACCTCATTGGCCTTGGGTTCGTTCTCTTCAAGATGGCCCCAGTCCGGACAGGACCAGTCCATGACCCCGCTCAGCACCGCCTGCGCGCAACCCGCACGCAGATGGCGATCGCGCAGGCCCAGGCCGTTGTCCAGCGTGCTCATGCTGGCCTGCCGCATGGCCTGGGTCCAGTCACGTTCGGGATCACGCAGGAAATCGAGTGAGACCGGTGTGCTGCCCTGGGTCAGTTCGCGCAGATTGGGGGCCTGGTACTGCAGGCCATCCAGGCTCATCAGCAGCACATCCCCATGCACGTAGTTGCTCATCAGAAAGCTGACGTAGGGCACGGTCATGCCCTGGAACTCGAAAGGACCCTCCACCGTCGCGACCCAGGGGCGGTCGAACAAGGGTTGGTGCAGAGGCGTGCGCGCGGTGTACCAGGTGTCAGTGGCGCGGACGTATTTGTGCGTGAACAGCTGGTCGCCGGTGTAGGGATCCCAGTTCACCGCCACCATGTCGCCGCCAGGCGCGCCGGCGGCGGCGCCTTCGGCATTCACGGTTGGCAGCACATTGCTGACGCGTTGCCAGCTGCGTCCTTCATCTTCCGAGACAAAGATATAGCTGCCACCATACTCGTACAGCTTGCCGTAGGCATCGGTGGCGACATAGGTCTCACAGCAGTTGCCAAGGCCCCTGACCGTGCGCCAGACGCGTTGACCGGCCGGTTTGCCGCGCGCATCCAGTACCGTATAGGTATTGCGGGAAACCTCGGCTTCGCTGGCCGGGGTCACCGGCGCTTCCAGCAACTGGCCGGGCAGGGCGGTGACGCTCAGGTCCGTAGAAAGCGGACCCTCGACACCACAGGAATTGATCGCGGCGACCGCGTAGCTGTGGGTGCCGCTGACTCCGGTATCGCCATAGGCCAGGGTATTGCCGAAGCGGGCCAGGGCTTCGCCGTCACGATACAGGGCGAAACCGATGATTTCACCGCTGCCGGCAGCGTCCGGCGCGGACCAGGCCACGGTGGCCTGGGCAATGCCGGGCCCCGAATTGCCGCGCAGGCCAGATGGTGCGCCCGGTGGCAGCAATTTGCCCTGCGCCAGCGTCACATCGAGTTGCAGGTCCTCGGTTAGCGCGATGTCCTGGGCGGCGTTGGCGTGGCATTCCGCGCTCGCGGTCAGCGTATAACTGCCCGCCGGCAGGCTCAGGGCAAACCGTCCATTGAGATCACTCAGCGTGTCGGCCGATTCGCTGCCGCGTACCGAAATCAGGGCGCCGGCCAGCGCGCCGTTTGGTCCCATGACCTGGCCGCTGAGACGCAGATTCTGCTCCTGTGCGCGGGCGGGCAGCGTCGGCACGGCGGCAGCAGGCGCGTTGGCGGTTCCGTCACGACCGCCCTGGCAGGCCCCGAGCAGGCCGAGCGTCAGCGCACCGAGAAGAGGCGGAAGTATCTTGTTCATCCAGTGACCCCAATGATTTCCAGTTCGAAACCTCAAACACGGATAAGCAGGACGATTTGTTGCCCTGCCTGGACCAAGCTTCACCCGCACCAGTGAGAAGAAGTGGGGACGCACCACAATTAAGGACAGTCAGTGATGGGCGTGCTCACTTGCGCCCCAACCTATTGGCCATTCGGGTCGGCCGTCAGCAAACTGATGAGGTGGGCAGCCGTGCCGGCCGAAAAGCCGATCGGCGCGACCTTCAGGCATTGAGCTGGCGCAGATGCCAGTCGATATGTTCATCGATGAAACTGGCGATGAAGAAATAGCTGTGGTCATAGCCAGGCTGCATGCGCAGATCCAGAGCATGACCTGCTTGCCGCGCGGCCTCCTGCAGCAGTTCCGGCTTGAGCTGTTCACGCAGGAAGCTGTCCGCATCACCCTGATCGACCAGCAAGGGTGTCGAGGCCTGGCCGTGCTCGATCAGGCGGCAGCTGTCATGACGCGGCCAGGTTTCGGTGTCCGGGCCAAGATAGGCCCGCAAGGCTTTTTGTCCCCAGGGGCAGCGGGTGGGGGAACTGATCGGGGCGAACGCGGAGATCGAACGGAAACGGTCGGGGTACTTCAGGCCGAGGGTGATCGCGCCGTGCCCGCCCATGGAGTGACCGAACACCCCGCTGCGCTGACCATCCACCGGAAACGCATCGTCGATCAGGGCCGGTAACTCCTGACTGATGTAGGTTTCCATGCGGTAGTGCTGCGCCCAGGGCTGCTGGCTTGCGTCGAGATAGAAACCCGCGCCGAGGCCGAGATCAAATGCGGCATCTGGATCATCCGCCACGTCCGCGCCGCGCGGACTGGTGTCGGCGGCGACCAGCGCCACGCCCCGTGCGGCCGCCGCCCTTTGCGCGCCTGCCTTGATGACGAAGTTCTCATCCGTGCAGCTCAGGCCGGACAGCCAGTACAGCACCGGCACCTGGGTTTTTGCCGCCTGCGGCGGCAGGAAGATGGAAAAATTCATGCTGCACGACAGGCTGGTCGCCGGATGGGTGTAGCGCAGTTGCTCGCCACCGAAGCAGCGATTGCGGGCAATCTCTTGCATGGACGGCTCTTTAGTCGTAGAGCACCACGGAGCGGATGCTTTCCCCGCGATGCATGAGGTCGAAGGCGGTGTTGATGTCCGCCAGCGGCAGGGTGTGGGTGATCAGACTGTCGATGTCGATCTTGCCATCCATGTACCAGTCGACGATTTTCGGCACATCGGTGCGACCGCGTGCACCGCCGAAAGCCGAGCCGCGCCACGTTCGCCCGGTCACGAGCTGAAAGGGGCGGGTGCTGATTTCCTGGCCGGCGCCGGCCACGCCGATGATGCAGCTCTGGCCCCAGCCCTTGTGCGCGCACTCCAGGGCCTGACGCATGACCTTTACATTGCCGATGCATTCGAAGCTGTAGTCCACACCGCCACCGGTCATCTCGATGATGAACTGGGTGAGATCGTCCACTTCGGCCGGGTTGACGAAATCGGTCATGCCGAACTGCCGGCCCAGTTTTTCCCGGGCCGGATTCAGATCCACTCCGATGATGCGGTCTGCTCCGACCATTCTCGCGCCCTGGATCACGTTCAGGCCGATG
>JBFKDQ010000026.1:0-49121 GCA_041619555.1 Oceanococcus sp.
GCTTGAATCAATTGCGCCAGCTTGGGATCGAGATCTCCATCGACGACTTCGGGACCGGATATTCCTCATTGAGCTATCTGAAACGCTTGCCGATCGACCGATTAAAAATTGATCAGTCGTTTGTGCGGGGGATTCCGACAGATCAGGAAGATATTGCAATCTGCGAAACGGTGATCGCCATGGCTCAGGCACTCAAATTGACCGTCATCGCGGAGGGCGTTGAATCCGAAGCTCATGTCGTCTTCTTGAAAGCGAAGGGCTGTGATGAAGGCCAGGGCTATTATTTCAGTCGGGCGTTGCCGGCGGAACAGATCCATGTTTTATTGGCATCACAAGCGCCATTGCTAGGTTCCTCACGGCACCCATGAGCTGTGGTGAGGCCGACGCGGTGCGCCAGCAGGCCCACAGGATGGTTGTGGTGATACGAGCAGCCGCCCATGAAGGTGAACAGGCCTCCGGATGGCGGTCGATGACCTGCCTGATGAATCGCAACAACGGAAGGGTGTGTTGCCACCCTTGAGTTTGGCTTCTGCCGATGGCCATGTGATCAAGGACCCGACGGGATACTCCTTATCTATATCTATGGCGTCCATCAGCTCACGAACTTTGACGCAGGTCCAGACGAACGGCCTTCGCAACTCCGGGCGAGCGATCTTGTCGTTGCGTACAGCGACCAGCGGGTCGGCGAAAAACTCAATCGCCCCGGCGATTCGACGCCTTGTTGAGCGAATTATTCGTGTGCCAGGCAACAGCTTTGGCGGCCGGAATGTCTATCTCGGGACCAAGAGGACTCCGATGGATCTGCGCGAAGTAAGTGAGTGTTGCTCAGGCAATCCAGAGTGTTCTCGCGGGCTGAAAATTGACCAGATGCCGTCTGGCCTCCGCGTCCATTGTTGAGAAGCAGAATGGGGTCCTGCTTCCTTGTTTGAGTCGATTGCAAGGGGAAATCGTCGGGTCAAATTATTGCCGCGCGTGCATGGTCAATCTTTATTGCGCGGGAACACTCCAAGCCGCCGTCCGGAGAGGCGAGAAGTTGTGACAAGCCGTATGATCGAATTGGACTGCTGAGTCATCACCGATTGTTCGCTGGCCACCGCGGATTTCAAGCAAAGGGATCGCTCGCTGAAATCACGCGATCCGCAGCAGGGCAGGGTTTGACCTTCGGAAAGCAATCTTTGCTGGCGTTCGGTGTCCCGCTTGAATTATTGTGACAATAATTATGAGCACGATGACACCAACTCCTCGCCGCCCCGGTCGCCCTGCGGGCACCGGAAAATTCCGTGAGCCGACGCAGACCCTTCGGGTGCCGGTGAGTCAGGCCGGGCGTATCGTGTCGTATCTGGAGGACTACGCGGCCATGAAATCAAGCCGCGATGATGGCAATGCTCAAGCGCTGGTACGTGCCGCGATTGAGCCACCGCGTGTGGGGATTCCTTTTGTGTCTTCGCCCCGGCCTCAGGCCGGCTTTCCATCGCCTGCGGCGGACTATGTGGAAGAGGGCCTGGACCTCAACGAGCTGCTCATCGACAACCCGCCGGCCACTTTCTTTGCTCGGGTGCGCGGAGAGTCCCTGGTGGATCGTGGCATTTTCGAAAATGACATCGTGGCGGTCGATCGTTCCAGAGCGCCTGGTCGGGGCCGGGTGGTGGTGGCGGTCTACCAGGGCAGCATTTTCATCAAGGTGCTCGGTGAGATCGACGGCCGTCTGGCGCTGTGCTCCGAGAATGCAGCAGAGGCGCAGGCGTATCCGCCGATGTATCTTGATGAGGACCCGGATCATGTGATTTGGGGGGTGGTGACCAGTGTTGTCCGGCAGCTCTGATCGTCGCATCGCGCTGGTTGATGTCAACAACTTCTACGCGAGCTGCGAAACGGTTTTCGATCCAGGCCTGAGGGGGCGCCCGGTTGTTGTATTGAGCAATAACGATGGTTGTGTGGTGGCGCGCTCCGCCGCAGCCAAGGCCATGAAGATCAAGATGGCGCAGCCGTGGCATGAGGTGCCGCCGGCGGTGCGAAAGCAGACGGTTGCCTTCAGTTCCAACTACACGCTGTATGCCGACATGTCTCAGCGGGTCATGAAGATCCTGCGTGAGATGGCCCCGCATCAGGAGGTCTACTCCATCGACGAGTCATTTCTGGATCTGACGGGCATTCCAAAGCTGGATGCTCATGGCCGGCAGATCCGGCAACGCATCGCGCAGTGGACCGGCTTGACCGTGTGTGTGGGAATCGGGAACACCAAGACCCGGGCCAAGCTGGCCAATTACATCGCCAAGAAGCATCCCGGCTTCGACGGTGTTTTTGACCTGGAAGCCCTGACGCAAGCGGAGGAGGGCGCCTGGCTTGATCGAATTCCCGTGGCTGAGGTCTGGGGTGTGGGGGCAAGACTAACCCAACAGTTGAACCGCCTGAATATTCACACGGTTCAGGATCTGAAAACCGCACCGTCCAAAGCCCTGCGCGAGCACTTCAACGTGGTCGTTGAGCGAATTGTCGCAGAGCTCAATGGTGTGTCTTGTCTGGAACTGGAGATGTTGACACCACCACGGCAACAGATCCGCAGCAGCCGTTCTTTCGGTGCAAAGGTGACGGAATCCGATCAATTGAAGGAGGCCGTGGTCAGCTATGTGGCACGGGCGGCCGAGAAGTTGCGGGCTCAGATGAGCACGGCCAGTGCACTCAATGTTTTCGTTGCGACCAACATCTTCAAGCCCGCCCAGCCGCAGTACAGCAATAGCCTTACGATCAAACTTCCCTTCGCCACGGATGACACGCTGACGCTGGCGAAATTTGCGGTGGCCGGTATCGATGCCTTGTACCGGCCGGGATACACCTACAAGAAGGCTGGCGTGAACTTGATGCAGCTGGAATCCAAGGCCACTGGCCAGATCAGCTTGTTCGAAGATCAGGCGAAGTTGGAGCGTCGAGATCGCCTCAACGAGGCGCTGGATCACATCAATCGAAAGTTCGGGCGGCATGCCCTATGCCTTGGGCGTGCGGCGGGCGGGAAAGCTTGGCATATGAAGCGGGCACGACTGTCGCCGGCGTACACCACGAGCTTGTCCGAACTCTTGGTACTTCGCTAATGACTGAAAACGCGCCCGGGCAGGTCAGTGCGGATTCACTCGGGATGAGTCCGGCGTGACGACAATTCTCTGGCCATTACCATAGATTGCGATGCCGCCAAACATCCATAGGGCAAGATCGGCCAAGCCTGCATGTTTGAGACCTGGCGACCGCCTTGTCAGGGTGCCTCGACTGTCTCATTTCCCCGCGCAGGCACCGTATAATTCCCCGATGCATGTGCTTCTTCCCACGTTTTTCATTCTGCTTTTGATCTATGGTCCCAGCTTGTGGGTCCGCTATGTGATTCATCGGCATAGTAAACCCATCGACAGCCTGCCCGGGACGGGTGGGGAATTGGCCCATCACTTGATCGAGCGCTTTCAACTGCAGGATGTGACCGTCACGACATGCGGCCCCGGCGAAGACCACTATTCGCCGGAAAACAAGACCGTGGCATTGTCCCCACTGGTCGCTGAGGGCCGGTCGGTGTCGGCGGTGGCGATTGCCGCGCACGAACTTGGCCATGCGATCCAGTATCACCGCAATGAAGCCACCAGCCGCTTGAGATCGCGCTACACCGGTCCGGCGATTGCGGCGCAACGCATCGGTATCGCGATACTCAGTCTGCTTCCTGTGCTCGGACTTGCGACACGTTCCCCAGGCGTCGTTGTGTTCCTGATGATCGCCGGTGTAATGGCCATGCTGGGCGCTGTGGTCTTGCACGCCATGCTGCTGCCCGAAGAGTTCGACGCCAGCTTTGGCAAGGCTTTGCCCATTCTGGAGCAGGGCTACTTGCCACCGGAACTGATGCCGGCCGCCCGTCAGGTATTGCAGGCTGCTGCATTCACCTATGTTGCAGGAGCCTTGGCCAATACGCTGAGCATCTGGCGATGGATCAGCGTATTGCGGTAAACCCGACGCCTCCGCGGTTCCCAGTGATGGATAATCCACCCCATGGCTCAACGGAATCAGGCGCCCTTACATATTGCAGCGGTTCATGGCTTGCTCGCCCGGGACTTCATGCAGCGGCATTTTGCGCGCTATATGGAGCAGGAAGGATTCAGGGATGTGCAGGTCTATCCCTACCTGAGGCCCATTCGCAATCAGGCGCGGGAAATCCAGGCGCGCGCTGCTGACCGACCCATCGTGCTGCTGGGCTTTAGTCAGGGCGGTTTTCAGGCCATTCGGCTGGCACAGGAATTCTGTAAACGCGGTCGTGAAATTCCACTGCTGGTGACCATCGCCGCCGGTGGCATGGGTCGATGGCTGCCCTGGCAGTGGGGTTTTGATCCACGAAAGATTCCGCCCAATGTGGGTCACGCGTTGAACTTTTTTGCGGTCGGCGACCAGCTGGGAACGGACCGTCGTTTTGATCGCAACCTCGCCCACCACCTGTCACCCCAGCGAAGGGTTGAGAACATCTCCTTTGCCGCAGCCGAAGACATCGCTCACGCCGAATTGCTGCGCTGCTACCCTGAGCAACGAGTGCACGCCCGTGTTCGTGAACATTTGCTTGACCGGTTGCTTGTGGAACTGCGTGCGCTGGCCGACACTTGAGCCGAAAACTTGGTCTGCCGCGGGCAATGTAAAAGCAAATCGTGTCAGGCTAGGGTGGCCAAATGAACACGCGCTATTTCAACTATCCAGCAGACGTGATTCGATGGGCAGTTCTGCTGTACGTTCGTTGTCCCTTGTCCCTTGTCCCTTGTCCCTTGTCGCTGCGCCAGGTGGAGGATTTGCTGGCTGAGCGGGGCATTGGTCAGCTACGAAACGGTACGCTTATGGTGGAACCGATTCGGTCCTGAGATTGCCAAGACGATTCGAATTCGACGCCAAGCAGGTTCACATTGGGGATGCTGGATGAGGTTTTTGTTCGGCTCAATGGACAAGGACGTTATTGATGGCGAGCTGTCGATCACGAGGGTGAGGTCCCTGATTGCGTAGTGACTGTAAAGCGCGACAAAGCCGCTGCGTTTCGGCTCCCGCGAAAATTGCTGAAGCGAAACGGCTCGCCGTCGGCGATTGTGACGGATAAGCTGCGTTCATATCCTGCGGCGTTGCGTGAATTGGGGTATTTGGGCGACCACTGTACGGATAAGTGGGCCAACAACCGGGCTGAAAATTCTCACCAACCGATCCGTCGACGCGAAAGGGCGATGCAGAGATTTCGATCAATGGCGACATGGCAAAAATTCGTTGCAATCCACGCTCAAACCCACAATCAATTCAACCATGAACGCCACCGTATTCGTCGCCAAGACTACAAGGTCGCACGGAGTCGATCACTGCAGATTTGGCAGGAGTGTTGCGCCAGAAGTATGGCGGTACTGGATTCATTACGGATAAGGGGTTTTGGTTTGATAACGCCCAACGTGGGCATCGATACGTTCGATCAGTTGTGCAAATATTTTTCTTGTCCGATCGGTGATCTTGTCGAATACGTTCCTGATGAAGAGATGCCCGACGGTCATCCGTAGGTGGATAGAGCAGGTCGTTGGTGAGGGGGTTGGCACCAATCTGACACAATACTGTCACCGTAACGTCCAGTTGATTAGAAGTTGAGGTGGGCAAGGAATGGATTTAGCGGGCGCAGATTTGAAGAGGTTCTCGTAAGGTACTGAAGGTAAATAAAAATACCCATCGAGGTTGCGTTGAGTTGCGAGCCTCTCTATACTGCGCAGCTCTGGTGCGGGGTGGAGCAGCCAGGCAGCTCGTCGGGCTCATAACCCGAAGGTCGCAGGTTCGAATCCTGCCCCCGCTACCAAACATTTTGGAGGATTTTTCGGCCCCATTCATGGGGCTTTTTTATTCGCCAAAGAAATGCAGGAGACGTCGTAGGCGTCGATAAAAGCACTTCCGGCCGCTTGGATGCAGGTCTATATAAGGAGTGCTTTTTGGTTTGAGGTGAACATGGGAAGCAGTCAGAGCGTACTGGAGCAGAAGCTTGAGCCGGCGGTGAGCGGCTTGGGTTACGAACTGTTGTGCGTGGAACTGCAGGGTACCGGCCAGGATGCGGTGCTGCGATTGTACATCGACTCCGAGGACGGCATCGGCATCAAAGACTGCGAGGCGGTGAGCCGTGAGGTGAGCGCTTTGCTGGATGTCGATGATCCGATTGAAGGGGCCTATCGGCTTGAGGTGTCTTCGCCTGGCTTTGATCGTCCCTTGGTCAAGGCTGAGCATTTTCAAGCCTATATTGGCCAGGAAACCAAGATCCGCATGCGACTTCCAGTGGGTGGAAGGCGCAATTTTCGTGGCCGAATCCTTGGCTGTGAAGATGGTTTTCTGCATTTGGATGTGGATAACGAGCGGTTCGAGTTGTCTCTTTCTGATCTGGAACGGGCACGGCTCGTTCCTACTTTTGACTGATTTTTTAGGGCTGGTGCATGAGTAAAAATATCCTGCTCGTAGTTGATGCCGTCTCCAACGAGAAAGGTGTCGATGCGGATATCATCTTTGATGCGCTTGAGGCAGCACTGGCCTCGGCTACCCGCAAGAAATATGGAGATGACTGGGATATCCGGGTCTCGATCGATCGTAAGACGGGAAGTTACGACAGCTATCGACGCTGGACCGTGCTGGCCGATGACGATGAAGAGTTTGAGTCGCCGGAATGCCACCTGAAGCTTTCCGAGGCCCAGGCCCGTGATCCAAGCCTCACCGTGGGCTCGGTCATCGAAGAGCCAGTGGACTCGGTGGAGTTCGGTAGAATCGCAGCCCAGGCGGCGAAACAGGTGATCGTGCAGAAGGTGCGCGAAGCCGAGCGTGCCCAGGTTGTCGAGGCTTTTCAGGACCGCGTGGGCGAGTTGCTCTCCGGCATGGTCAAACGGGTCGAACGTGGCAATATCATTCTCGATCTGGGCGGCAATGCAGAAGCGATTATCCCGCGGGAATGGCAGATTCCCCGGCAGCCGGTGCGCCCCGGTGACCGTATTCGGGGATACCTGAAGGAAGTGCGTCCGGAAGCTCGTGGGCCGCAGCTGTTTCTCAGCCGATCCGCTCCGGAAATGCTGATCGAGTTGTTCAAGCTTGAAGTGCCGGAGATCGGCCAGGGCCTGATCGAACTCAAGGCAGCCGCGCGGGACCCTGGTTCGCGCGCCAAGATCGCGGTGCAGGCCAAGGACAAGCGGATCGATCCGGTCGGGGCCTGTGTCGGCATGCGGGGCTCCCGCGTGCAAAGTGTATCGAACGAGCTGGCAGGCGAGCGGGTGGACATCGTGTTGTGGGATGAGAATCCGGCGCAGTTTGTCATCAATGCCATGGCGCCCGCCGATGTCGAGTCCATCATCGTGGAGGAAGAAAACCACAGCATGGACATCGCGGTGGCCGAGGATAAGCTGGCTCAGGCGATCGGGCGTGGTGGGCAGAATGTGCGCCTGGCCTCCGAACTGACCGGCTGGAGCCTCAACGTGATGACTGCCGAAGAGATTCATGAGCGGCAGGAGGAAGAGTCTGGAAAGGTCTTGCAGATGTTCGTGGAACAGCTGGATGTGGACGAGGAAGTCGCCTCGATTCTGGTGCAGGAAGGCTTTTCCAGCCTGGAAGAGGTGGCATATGTGCCGACTGAAGAGCTGCTGGAAATCGAAGAGTTTGACGAAGACATTGTCGAGGAACTGCGCAGCCGTGCACGTGATGTCCTGCTCACCAAGGCGATCGTTACTGCAGAGCGCGGTGACGCGCCGGAGCCGGCCGAAGACCTGCTGGCCGTTGAAGGCATGACGCCCGAGCTTGCGGATGAATTGTCGCGAAACAACGTGGTCACACGTGAGGATCTGGCCGAGATGGGCACGGACGAAATCGTAGGAATGGGTGGTCTGAATGAAGAGCAGGCCGGAAAACTGATCATGGCCGCGCGGGCGCACTGGTTCGCGGATGCTGAAAACAAGGAAACGGGAGAGTCATCGTAATGGCGGTTACCACCGTTCGTGAACTCGCGGAACAAACCAAGATGCCGGTTGAGCGGCTTCTCGCCCAGTTGGCAGAAGCTGGCGTCAGCGTGGCCGATGCCGATGCGCCGATCAGCGCGGATGAGAAGAAGCGTTGGCTGGAACATCTGCAAGGCAAGCCCCAGCGTAGCGCCATCGGTCTGGGCGGCGCCAAGAAAATCACCCTGAAGCGCAAAGAGCAGAGCGAGCTGAAGGTGGCTCCCAGTCGTGGCGCCAAGGGCAAGACCATCAATGTGGAGGTCCGCAAGAAGCGGACTTATCTGAAGAGCGACGAGCTGCCGGAAGAAGCGCCTGTTGTTGCTGCTCCGCCAGTTGAGCCGCCGCCCGTTGCGGAGGCACCGGTAGCCGAAGCAGTGGCGAAGCTCGTGGAAAAAGCTGCGCCCGAGCCAGCGGTGGTCAAGCCGGCCGAGCCGCCCGCTCCGGTCGAGCCGCCCGCGCCGGTTGCCGAGGAAGTCAGCGTGCCGACGGCAGAGGCGCCGCCGAAGCCCGCGGAGCCAGTTGTCGTTGAAGCGCAGGATGAGCCGGTTGCTGACAAGCCGGAGCCGCAGGCCAAGGAAGAGGTCGCAGCCAAGCCCAAGCCGAAAGCGAAGGCTAAGACCAAGATCGAGCCTGAAGTGAAGGCCGAGCCGGAAGCTGTCGCCGAGAAAGCGGACGAGCCGGCTGAAAAGCCCCCGATCGAGCCGGTGCTGGTAGGCAAGCAGGCGCATGTGGCGTCCCGTGACAGTGCGGAACCCGAGCATTTGCGGACGGAGATATCCGATCTGCGCCGGCGCGTGCTGGAAAATCTGCGCCGTGCACAGGAGCAGGAAGGGGAGCTCAACAAATCCCGCGAAGAGCGTGAAAAACAGGAGCGCGAGGAGCGCGAGCGTGCTGCTCGAGTGCGCAAGAAAACCGGCAAGACGCAGCAATTGCATGTGGCCGAGAACAAGCGTGGCAAGCGCCGCAAGAAAGGCGGGCCTTCATCGCGCACCGCGGTTAAAGTGGACACGCAGCATGGTTTCGAGCGCCCCACCGCGCCGGTCGTGCGCGACGTGGAAGTGCCGGATTCGATCACGGTGGGCGATCTTGCCCAGCGCATGGCGGTCAAGGCCTCCGATCTGATCAAGGTCCTGATGGGCATGGGCATGATGGCGACCATCAATGAATCCCTGGACCAGGACACGGCACAGCTCGTGGTCGAAGAGATGGGTCACAATGCGCGCCCCGTGGGTTCCGCGGATCACGAGGAGAATCTGCTCAAGGAAGTGCGTGATGTTGACATGTCCACACTGGATCAGGAGCCCCGGCCACCGGTGGTGACGATCATGGGGCATGTGGATCACGGCAAGACCACGTTGCTCGACTACATCCGCAAAGCGCGCGTCGCGGCGGGTGAAGCGGGTGGAATTACGCAGCATATCGGCGCGTACCAGGTGAAAGCGGATTCGGGTCTGGTGACCTTCCTCGATACGCCAGGCCACGCCGCCTTTACCGCGATGCGTGCACGTGGTGCCGCGGTCACAGATATCGTGATTCTGGTGGTTGCGGCCGATGATGGTGTGATGCCGCAGACCGAGGAAGCGGTCAAGCATGCACGTGCCGGTGGCGTGCCGCTGGTGGTCGCCATGACCAAGGCGGACAGGGAAAATGCCGACATCGACCGGGTCAAGAACGAACTGGCCAAGCTGGATTTGATTCCAGAGGACTGGGGAGGCGATACGCCTTTCATTCCGGTGTCCGGGATTACCGGGATGGGGGTTGCCGATCTGCTTGAGGTGTTGGTGTTGCAGGCGGAGCTGCTGGAGCTCAAGGCGCCGACCACGGGGCCGGCCGATGCGGTCGTAATCGAGTCGAGTCTCGAGCGCGGACGTGGGCCGGTCGCGACGGTACTGATCCGCAACGGCACCCTGGGCAAGGGCGATGTCATTCTTGCCGGGCAGTACTTCGGTCGCGTGCGGGCGATGTTTGACGAGAACGGCCAGCCGGTCAAGGCGGCGGGGCCGAGTTGTCCGGTCCAGGTTCTGGGTCTCAATGGGACGCCCGAAGCCGGCGACGAGGTGATCGTGGTGACGGATGAGCGCAAGGCCAAGGATCTGGCCAGCGTGCGCGAGACCAAGGCCAGGGATGCCCGTTCGAAGGCGCGTGATCGTCGCTCCGGTGACTGGATGAGTTCACTGGGAGGGATCGAGAAGCGCGAATTGCCGGTGCTGCTGAAGTGTGATGTGCGTGGCAGTGCCGAGGCCCTGGCCGATGCCCTGGTCAAGATGTCGACTGAGGAAGTGGATATCAAGATCGTGTCCAATGGAGTCGGCGGCATTTCCGAAAGCGACGTGGATCTTGCGGCGGCTTCCAATGCGATGATTATCGGTTTCAATACCCGGGCTGACAGCGTGGCGCGTCGTCGGGCACAGGAGGCCGGTCTGGAACTGCGCTATTACAGCGTCATCTATGATGTGATCAATGATGTCCATGCCGCCGCGTCCGGTCTGCTGGGTACGGAAACTGCCGAGAAAATTGTCGGTGTGGCGATGGTTCGAGATGTCTTCCGGTCATCGAAGTTCGGAGCGGTGGCGGGCTGTCTGGTGGAAGAAGGTCAGGTGCGTCGTGGCTTGCCGATCCGGGTCCTGCGCGACAATGTGGTGATCTACGAGGGCGAGCTGGAATCCTTGCGACGCCATAAGGACGACGTCAACAAGGTCGAGGCCGGCACCGAATGCGGTATTGCGGTGCGAAACTATGATGACGTGCGTTCCAATGACCGTATCGAAGTGTTCGAGCGTATCGAAGTGCGGCGTACGCTGGATGCCGTGAGCTAGGCCGGGCTGCCCCTTGCACAACGAATTTTCGCGAACCGACCGGGTTGCCGGTGAAATCCGCCGAGTGCTGGCGGAGTTGATCCGGACCGAACTGTCCGATCCGCGCATCGGCATGGTCAGCATCAACAGTGTCGAGGTCACGCGTGATCTCTCGCATGCCCGGATCTACGTCAGCGCCCTGGAAATGGCGGGCGCAGATACCTCAACCAGCGTGCAGGCCCTGAACGGGGCTGCCGCTCTGTTGCGACATGGGCTCGGGCGGAAGATCAAGTTCCGCGTATTGCCCCGGATCCAGTTCATCGCTGACGATACCGGTCGCAAAGCCGTAGACATGGAAACCAAAATCCGTGAGGCCAGGGCGCAGGATCGGCAGGCGGCCGAGCGTCGCGGAGAGGAGTAGTGGCGCGGCGACGCAAGGGTCGCCCGGTGCACGGCATTTTGCTGCTGGACAAAGCCTCGGGCCTTTCCTCCAATCAGGCGCTGCAGCGGGTTAAACGCCTGTACGGCGCGGCCAAGGCAGGGCATACAGGTAGTCTGGACCCCCTGGCGACGGGCATGTTGCCGATCTGCCTCGGTGAAGCGACCAAGCTCTCGGCGCAGTTGCTCGACGCGGATAAGTGCTACCAGGTCCGGATGCTGCTGGGGCAGGCGACGGACACCGCAGATGCGGATGGTACGGTGATTCGCACGTTGGATGCCACGCACGTGGATCGCGCGGCGATGGAAGCGGTATTGCCCAGGTTTGTCGGTGTAATCGAGCAGGTGCCGCCGATGTATTCGGCACTCAAGCATGAAGGGCGCAGGCTTTACGAACTGGCTCGGCAGGGTCTGGAAGTCGAACGTCCGGCTCGGCGCGTGACCATTCACGCCTTGCGTCTGATTCGCTTCGAGTCAGCCAGCGCCGAGCTTGAAGTCCGCTGCTCGAAGGGCACCTATATTCGCAGCCTGGTCGAGGATCTGGCCCACGCCCTGGAAACCTGTGCGCATGTGGCCGCCCTGCGGCGTACCGAGGTCGGTCCATTTGATCAGGTCATGATTGACGAGGGGCGCTTGCAACGGATTGCCGAGGAAGGCGGTACCGAAGCGCTGGATCGATTGCTCCTGCCGCCGGACGCCGCGCTGCGTTCCTGGCCGGCCGTGCGGTTTGATGCGGACGCCAGTTTCTATTTTCGCCGCGGGCAGGCCATTCAGTGGCGCGGCGCACCTCTCAGTGGCCGGCTTGCGGTCTATGACGGGGATGGTCTGCTGCTAGGTCTGGCGGAAATTGATCAGGACGGACGGGTTGCCCCACGTCGCTTGCTTGAGTTACGACAGAAAGAGAATTAGAATACGAAATCTTTTTGCCCCATACGTGAATAGTGGATGGGGTTTTATTTATATCAGGAGTGTGTCAATGGCTTTGTCTGCCGCTCAAAAGAGCGAAGTCATCAAGGAGTTTCAGCGAACTGGATCTGATACTGGTTCGCCTGAAGTGCAAGTAGCACTTCTGTCTGCGCGCATCAGCGGTCTGGGTTCGCATTTCGAAGGTAACAAAGGGGATCATCATTCCCGGCGTGGCCTTCTGAGGATGGTCAACCAGCGCCGCAAGTTGCTGGACTATCTGAAGCGTGAAGATGCCGAGCGGTATCAAGCGCTGATCGCCCGGCTTGGTTTGCGCCGTTAAGCGAACATCAATATCGCCCCCGCACCCGCGGGGGCTTTTGCATTTGTAGGGTATGGAAAAAATAGTGACGCCGGTAAGTAAAGAATTCAAATTTGGTGACCAAACGGTCGTAATCGAAACTGGGCAGATCGCCCGTCAGGCCACAGGGGCCGTGAAAGTCAGCATAGGAGACACGGTCGTGCTGGTCACCGCGGTGGCTCGCCGCGAGGCCAATCCGGGGCAGTCCTTCTTCCCCTTGACCGTGAATTATCAGGAACGATTCTATGCCGGCGGTCGAATCCCGGGTGGATTCTTCAAGCGCGAGGGCCGTCCTACGGAGAAGGAAACGCTGACATCGCGCCTGATTGATCGGCCGATTCGTCCGCTGTTCCCGAAAGGATTCATGAACGAGGTTCAGGTCATCCCGACGGTGATTTCAGTAGATCCCCAGATCGATCCGGATATTCCCGCGATGATCGGCGCCTCGGCGGCCCTGGCCCTGTCGGGTGCGCCTTTCGCCGGTCCCATCGGCGCGGCTCGTGTGGGCTATCGTGATGGCGAATATCTGCTCAATCCTTCGGCCAAAGTGTTGAAGGAATCCGCACTGGATCTGGTGGTTGCCGGTACGGCCGATGCCATCTTGATGGTGGAGTCGGAGGCCAATGTGCTGTCCGAAGAAGTGATGCTCGGTGCGGTCCTCTTCGGTCACGAGCAAATGCAGAGCACCATCGCCGCCATCAATGAACTGGTTGCCGAGGTGGGCAAGCCCAAATGGGAATGGGTTCCGGCGGAAGAGAATCTGAGCCTGCGCGAGCAGGTTAAGGCCCAGGCAGAAGGCGCAGTGACCGAGGCTTACGGTATTGCCGACAAACTGGATCGGCAGAATCAGCTGGCGGCCTTGCGCGATCAGCTCTGTGCTGAGCTGTGTCAGGGCGAGGACGGGCCTTCCGAAGGAGACGTCAAGTCGGAATTCTCGCGGCTGGAAAAATCCATCGTGCGCAATCGCATTCTCGATGGCATGCCCCGTATCGATGGGCGCGATACCCGCACGGTGCGTCCGATTCATGTTGAAGTCGGTGTGCTGCCGAGAACCCATGGTTCGGCCCTGTTTACCCGGGGCGAAACCCAGGCTCTGGTCGTAACGACCCTGGGTACCGGGCGTGACAGTCAGATCATTGATGCGATCGAAGGGGAATACAAGGAACCCTTCATGCTGCACTACAACTTCCCCCCGTACTGCGTGGGTGAGGCTGGATTCATGGGGGGGCCGAAGCGCCGTGAGATCGGCCATGGCCGTCTGGCCAAACGCGGGGTTATGGCGATCATGCCCGACCTTGAGCAGGAATTTCCCTACGTGGTGCGTGTGGTTTCGGAAATTACCGAGTCCAACGGGTCCAGCTCCATGGCGAGTGTCTGCGGTACCAGTCTTGCGCTGATGGATGCTGGTGTCCCGGTGAAGGCTCCGGTGGCCGGTGTGGCCATGGGCCTGATCAAGGACGAACAAAGATTCGCGGTGCTGACCGATATCCTGGGTGATGAAGATCATCTTGGCGATATGGACTTCAAGGTGGCCGGCAGCGAAGCCGGCGTGACCGCCCTGCAAATGGACATCAAGATTACCGGCATCACCCGGGAAATCATGGAGCAGGCCCTGTCCCAGGCCCGTGAGGCTCGGCTCCATATTCTGGCGGAGATGGGCAAGGTTTTGGCCGAGCCGCGCCAGCAGATGTCAGAATGGGCGCCTCAGATCACCACCATCCGTATCAATCCCGATCGTATCCGGGATGTCATCGGCAAGGGTGGCGCCACGATTCGCAGCATTACGGAAGAAACCGGCACCACCATTGACATTGACGACGATGGGACGGTGAAGATTGCCGCGGTCGACAAGTCCGCTGCCGATGCGGCGATCAAGCGGGTTGAGGAACTCACCAAGGATGTCGAGGTCGGTGCCATCTATGACGGCAAGGTTGCGCGCATCATGGACTTCGGTGCGTTCGTCACGATTCTGCCGGGCAAGGATGGACTGGTTCACATCTCGCAGATTTCCGATCAGCGAGTCGAGAACGTGTCTTCCGTGCTGAGCGAGGGGGACAGTGTGCGGGTGAAAGTTCTTGAGGTCGACAAGCAGGGACGCATCCGTCTGAGCATCAAGGCCCTGCATGAAGGTGGTGCGGAAGAAGCTGCCAAGCCGGAGTAAGTGCCACGCTTTTGCTAGCAGGTATTGCAGGCGCGGATCGAATGCGGTCCGCGCCTGATCATGAGATCAGCAAGCCAGGGTGCTGGTGGCCATGAGGCCGCGGTGGGGAGACTCGGTCAATTAGAGCAAGAATGCCGTGACCGGTGAAAAAAAAAGCCCCCTGCGAACAGGGGGCCAAGGTGCTAGAAAGACACAAGGTCTTTCTGGAGGAGACATGGTTTGAGTCGCGGCGCCTGCGGCGCCCGGCTCCTTGAGCAACTGCTCATGTTGCGACGCAGTATAAACTTGATGTTGCAATGCGTCAACCATTTTTTGCTGCGGCGCACTAATTGATTTTGGCCGGCAACAGCCGGGTGAACATAAAGCTTCAAACGCTTGGGTGCAGGCATGATTTCCAGGGCGACCCAATAGGCGCCAGCTGCGTGAACTCAGCTGTCTTCGTTGTGGCGTTCTTTGGCTTCCCGGCGGCTGCCGATATTGCGCAACAGTTCCTGGCGCACGCTCTTCCACAAGGGCAGATTCTGATCCGCGAGCTCTTTGAGGGCATGCAGGGGATTGCCGGCTGAGCCGAGCATCTGCTTGAGCTGGTCCTTGAACTGGGCCTGCTGATCGGTAAACAGCTGCAGGCTGAGTTCCAGGTAGTGACTGACGCTGTGCTGCATGCTGTCACCGTAGAAACGGATGATATTCAGCAGGACTTCCTCGCGCAGGATCGGTGTGCCGGCTTCTTCCCGTTCCATGATCACCTGCAATAGAATGCTGCGGGTGATGTTTTCCTTGGTGCGCTTGTCGATGACCTGAAAGTCGACATTCTGCAGCACCAACTGTCTGATCTCGTCGAGGGTGATGTATCGACTGATGACCGTGTCATAAAGACGCCGGTTGGGATACTTGTTGATGATGCGCGGTTCGGAGTTGGAGTGGCGTCGAGTCACAAGCGTTCAGTTTTGCTGCATTGCGAAAAAGCTAGTTTGCCAGATGTGGCAGATCGGGCATACCCCCAGCGGACGGGATCTCCAGGCGATGCGGGATTTTTCCGCAGTCCCAGGCCTCGATCGCGCAGTCCAGCACACGGGCGGACGGGCCGGTCTGGCGTGGTTGGCCTAGGGCGGCGAGGGCGGCATTGAGGCAGTCGGCAGGATGCGTCTGCCAGGGGATCTCCAGGGCGCCATTCTGTTTGCTGAGCTTGTGGTTGCGCTCGTCCAGCAGCACAGGAATATGCAGGTAACGAGGTTGCGGATAGCCCAGGGCACGCTGCAACAGGATCTGGCGGCCCGTGGACTCCAGTAAATCGGCGCCGCGGACGACCTGATTGATGTTCTGTTCGGCGTCATCGACCACGACGACGAGCTGATAGGCGAACAGCCCATCGGCCCGGCGAACGACAAAATCACCACATTGTTGCGTCGGGATCTGGCTCTGGGGGCCGTGCAGTCTGTCCTTGAAGCAGACGGTCGTGGCGGGGATGGAAAATCGCCAGGTGCGGCCGATCTGGCCGGCTGCGAGTCCCCTGCGGCAAGTGCCGGGGTAGACGACTTCCTGTAGCCCAGGCTGCGCTCGGCGCAGCTGTTTGCGACTGCAGGCGCAGGGGAACACCCGATCGGTGTGACGCAAGCGTTCAAAGGCGGTCTGATAGCGCGCCTGCCGGCGGGATTGGTAGCTGACCGGACCATCCCAGTGCAAGCCGAGGTGATCGAGGCTGCGGATGATGCGATCGGCATGCTCCGGACGACATCTCGGGATGTCGATGTCTTCGATTCGCAACAGCCATTGGCCCTGGTTGGCGCGCGCATCGAGCCAGCTCGCCAGTGCAGCGATCAGTGATCCCGCGTGCAGCGGGCCGCTGGGTGAGGGCGCAAAGCGGCCGATGTAGGTGGGGGCGCCTGGCGATACAGGGTCTATCAGGAATCTGTTGTTCACACTCGATCTTTGCCCTGCGCCACAGGCTCAACGGGCCGGATCACCCGGCCAGCTGAGCGGTGTGCTGCGCAAACAACGGCGCTGCCGCCTCTTCGCGTGTGGCTGCTGGTCGGGTGCCTTCAGCCCGCCTTAGCGGCCGAGCTGTTTTTCCCGGATTTCCTCAAGGCTCTTGCAGTCCACACACAGGTCCGCAGTGGGGCGCGCTTCAAGGCGGCGAATGCCGATGTCCGCGCCACAGGAATCACAGTAGCCGAAGTCATGTTCTTCGAGCCTGCGCAGCGAGCTGTCAATTTTCCGAATCAGCTTGCGCTCCCGGTCCCGGGTTCTCAGTTCCAGGCTGAACTCCGATTCCTGGGTTGCGCGATCGGTCGGGTCCGGAAAGTTGGCGGCCTCATCCTGCATGTGGTGGACCGTACGATCCACTTCTTCCATCAAGGAAGTTTTCCACTGCTTGAGAATATTCCGAAAATGCTCAATTTGAGCTTCATTCATGTACTCCTCGCCGTCTTTCAGCACGTACGGCTTGAAATCGGCGTGGGAGGAAACTGGGGTGTCCACTGAACCTGGCATGATGTCTTTTGAGCTTGGAAATCGGCTAGTGATACCAGAATCGACCAGCCTCGGCAATGGTCGGAGAGCCGGGCAGCAAAAATGCCCATGGCTGCACGCAAATCGCGGTGAATGCGCTATGCTTTGGTAACCCAAGGAAAAAACAGTTTTCTGCACTGAATGAACGTCCCGACTGCAGCGGACCCAAGCTTGCTCCTACGCTGGAAAGGCAGCTTGCCGACTGGTCTGCTAGGCCCGCGCCCATGCGCCTGAAGGCCCTGCTTTTCGACGTCGACGGCACCTTGGCGGACACCGAGCAAGAGGGACATCTGCCGGCCTACAATGCCGCTTTTGGCGAACTGGGCCTGCCCTGGCACTGGTCGGAGGAATTGTACCGGCAGGAGTTGCTGCTGCTGCCAGGCGGGAGGGAGCGCATCCGCCACTATCTGCTCAAGCACAAGCCGCAGTTGGGCTCCCATGGCGCAGCGATACAGCGTGATCTCTGCGCCTGGGTCAATCAGGTACATGCGGCGAAATCCCGCTGGTTTCGTCACCGCGTGGAGGCCGGCAAAGTGGTGCTGCGCCCCGGTGTCCGGCGCCTGATCGTCCAGGCCCACAGCGATGGGCTGAAGCTGGCCCTTGTGACCAATGCAAGTCAACGCAGTCTCGCGCCTTTCCTCAATCATACCCTCGGCCAGGATCTGCTCAGGTGTTTCGAATTCATCGTCAGTGGTGAGCAGGTCGAGCACAAGAAGCCCGCGCCGGATTTGTATCTCGAGGCGCTCAGCCGGCTTGGCATGACGACGGACGCCTGTCTGGCGATCGAGGATTCGGCGATGGGACTCTGTGCGGCGGTCGCGGCAGGAATCCGTGTTCTGGTGACGATGAATTCGGACACTCTGGAACATGATTTCACCGCCGCCACCGCGGTGGTCTCCGGTCTGGGAGAGCCGGAGAACCCCTGGAATGTGATCCGCGACAGCGGTCGTCTCAATGGCGCGCGCTGGGCAACCCCCTCGGCATTGAATCTCCTGCTTGATCTGCCGGAATCGATTGAGGCCTGATCAGTCCGGCAGTTGTACCGGATTGTCGGGCTGCCAGTCTGGCGCCCGATGCTCGGCGATCACCGTTGTGTAGATCCCGCCACGGACATAGAACTCGGCTTTCAGCTTGAGATACCGTGGTGCCACCGCCGCCACCAGATCGTCGGCGATCTGGTTGCAGACCGCTTCGTGAAAAGCGCCTTCGTCACGATAGGA
Source organism: Oceanococcus sp. (assembly GCA_041619555.1). Lineage (GTDB taxonomy): Bacteria > Pseudomonadota > Gammaproteobacteria > Nevskiales > Oceanococcaceae > Oceanococcus. Next base: position 18,378 of record JBFKDQ010000026.1, read on the forward strand.
CCACAGGTACAGCTTGAGCGCCTTGAGTTCCACACATTTTTCATGGGGAACGTAGTCCAGGTACAAGGTGGCAAAATCCGGCTGTCCGGTTTTGGGGCACAGACAGGTGAATTCCGGCATGCGCATGCTGATTCTGTAGTCGCGCTGCGGGCGAGGATTGGGAAAGGTTTCCAGGGTCTTGCTGGCTTTGGTGGACATCGAGGATTGGTCTTCAAGAGAGAGAATAGGGCGGCAATGCTGTCTGCCGGGGAAGACATAATTTACACTAGCGCGTTTTGCCCATGGATCAAGAATGCGCCTGAGCGCAATCCGGCTCGCCGGATTCAAGTCCTTCGTCGACAAGACCCAACTGAACCTGCCGAGCAACCTCACCGCGGTGGTTGGACCCAATGGTTGTGGCAAGTCGAATCTGATCGACGCCGTGCGCTGGGTGCTGGGTGAGTCGAGCGCCAAGCAGTTGCGTGGCGCAGCGCTTGCGGATGTGATCTTCAACGGGTCGCGGACCCGCAAACCGGTGGGTCGGGCGATGATCGAACTGGTCTTCGACAACAGCGATGCCACCATCGAAGGGCCATATGCCCAGTACGGAGAAATCGCGGTTCGGCGCGAGCTCTCGCGCGATGGCGGTTCGCAGTTCTACATCAACGGCACACGTTGCCGCCGCAAGGACATCACCGAGCTTTTTCTGGGAACCGGCCTGGGGGGGCGGTCGAATTACGCCATTATCGAACAGGGTACGGTGTCCCGGCTGATCGAGGCGCAGCCGGAAGAATTGCGCCAGATGCTTGAGGAGTCCGCAGGGATTTCACGCTACAAGGAAAAGCGGCGGGAAACCGAAATTCGAATTCGGCATACGCGGGAAAATCTGGAGCGGCTGGACGACCTGCTGGCGGAGATTGATGAGCGCCTCGCCCGCCTGCAGCGTCAGGCTCAGGCCGCGCAGCGTTTCAAGCGCTACAAACAGGAGCAGCGAGGTCTCAGACGGCAACTGCTGGGCCTGCGATGGCGTGAACAGGAGCGTGAACATCAGGCCATGCAGGCGATGCTAGGCGATCTGCAGGCGCAGCTTGAGCAGGCGGATGAGCAGCTCAAGGACGCCATTGTCGAGCGCCGCCATAGCCAGGAAGCGGCCGAACAGGCGCAGGAAAATACGCAGCAATTGCAGGGTGGGTATTACGAGGCGGAAGCCGGGCAGGGCCGGGCGCAGCAGGAGCTCAAGCATGCGCAGGAGATGTTGCGCATGCGCGATAAGGAATCCAGCGATTTGCGCAACGAGCAACAACGCCTGCAGGCGCAGCAGGATCAGCGCAGTCAGCAGAGTCATTCGATTGAAGCGCAGCTGGACCTTCTGCAGCAAAGCCTGGCCAGCGCCCAGGAAGAGCTGGAACTGGTGGAGAATGGCTTGAGCGAAGCGGAGGAGTCCGCGGGTCGAGAAGCCGGAGCCCTCGAGCAGCTACGCCAGGCGCTGCAGGAGCCGCGCACCCGCGCCGCCACCGAGAAGGTGAGGCTGGAGCAACTGGCCAGGCAGCTGGATCGCAGCGCGGCGCGCGAGGCGCAATGCCGCAAGGAACTGGCGGCAATCGATCTGGCCGAACTCGAGGCCCAGCTCAGCGCATCCAGCCAGGCACTGGAGGCCTCGGCCAAGGTGTTGGAGGACGCCGACGTTGCTGCGGCCCAGGCGGTCATCCGCGTCGAGGACGCCCGCAAGACCCGTGGCAGTAGCGACAGGACCCTGCATGAGGCCAGGCAGAAAGCACAGACCGTGCATGCACGCCTGGCGGCGCTGAGCGCCCAGCAGGTGCGGGCGCTGGGAGAGGACGATCGCGGCCAGAGGGACTGGCTGCAGCGCAAAGGCTGGGCATCGGCGCAGCCTCTGGGCCGCTTGCTGAAGGTGGCGCCGGCTTGGGAAAAGGCGGTCGAAGTCGTGCTCGGACCCTGGTTGCAGGCGCCATGCATTGATGGGGAATTGGCGGGTTTGAGCGAGGATGCCGATCGTCCGCTGCAACTCATCGAAGCCCGGCAGGAAGCGTGGCAGGCGCCGGCGGGCAGTCTTGCTGACCATGTCGAGGGGCCGATTGCGGTGCGCAGGATGCTCGCTTCGATTCGCGCCGCCATGCCAGGCCAGATCGCGGACGCCTTGCGGCAGCATGGAGACGGCGGCGCGGTCATCACCCAGGAGGGGCATCTGCACTGGGCGGGCATGAGCCAGCTGGAGCGGGAAGGCCGGGAGGATGGTGTTCTGCTGCGCGAGCGCCTGCTGGCCGAGGTCAAGCTGGAGCACGAGGCCGCCCAGGGCGAACTGCGGCAAGCGGAACAGCGGCAGGAGGAGGCGGTGCTAGCCCTCAAACAAGCCGAGCAATTGCAGCAGGAGACAATGCGCAGCCTGGATCAGGCGCGGCGTCAGCATGCCGAGGCCAAGAGTGTCGGTCATGCGCTGGAAACACGCCGCAACAGCCTGGAGCAACGTCTGGCACAGAGCCGCAAGGAACTAGCGGAAACGGAGCGACTCAAGGCCGAACTGCAGCAGGATCGGGACGCAGCGCAGGCCGTGCTGGAGGAAAGTCAGCTGCAATTGCAGGAACTTGAACAAAGAGAGCGCGAGCAGATGGCGCGCGCGGACGACGCGCGCAAGGCCTTGCAGGACATGCGGCATCGACAGCAGAGCCTGCAGCGGCAGCTGAACACGGCGCGGGAAAGAAGGGCCGCGCTGGGCAGCGAGCTGGCGGCGGCGAATGCGGCGCGCGAAGCGCTGGCCGCTCGGCGTCAGGACATTGAGCGCAGCCTGGCGGATGCTCAGGCCAGCCAGGTTGAGTTGCAATCGCCTCTGCCGGCGCTGGAGCAGGCCGTCCAGGCCGCCCGTCTGCAGACCGAGCGCGCGGCGGATGCGCTCAAGCAAGCACGAGCGGAGCAGGAGCAGCTGACCGCGCGGGCTCGGCAGGCGGCCAATGCAGTTCTGCATTGCGAGCAACAGTCCCAGCAGGCGCGGGAGCGGTTGCAGCAGGAGCGGCTGGGTGAACAGCGCTTGCTGGCGCGGCGCGAGGGGCTGGAAGAGAAGCTGCGCGAAGCCGGGGCGCGGCTGGACGAGATCCTGGATGAGCTGGATCCTGCGCTCGATGCGCAGGCCTGCGAGCAGGAACTGGAACGTCTGGAGACGCGCATTCAGCGCCTCGGCGCGGTGAACCTGGCTGCAGTTGAGGAATACGAGGAGGAAAAGCTGCGAGCCGATCAGTTGCGTGAGCAGCAGGCCGACCTCAACAGTGCGCTGGATAAGCTGGAGGATGCGATACGTCAGATCGACAAGGAAACTCGCAGTCGTTTCCGGGCGACCTTCGAGGCGGTGAACACGCGCTTCAAGGCCAGATTCCCCAAGCTCTTCGGTGGCGGAGAGGCCTACCTCGAACTGACCGGAGAAGACGTGCTGGATGCCGGTGTACGGGTGATGGCGCGGCCTCCGGGCAAGCGCAATGCGACGATTCAGTTGCTGTCCGGCGGTGAGAAGGCGATGACCGCAGTGGCGCTGGTGTTCGCCCTGTTCGAGCTGAATCCGGCGCCATTCTGCATGCTCGATGAGGTTGATGCGCCACTCGATGACGCCAATGTCGTACGCTATTGCGAAGTCGTGCGGGAAATGTCCGAACACGTTCAGTTCATTATCGTGACCCACAACAAGGTCACGATGGAACTGGCGAATCAACTCAATGGAGTCACCATGCAGGAACCGGGCGTCTCGCGTCTGGTCAGCGTGGATGTTCAGGAAGCCGTGGCCATGGCGGGCTGACGAGGGGCCTTAAGGAATTAGTGACCATGAATGAGATGCAGTGGGCGTTACTGGTATGCGGTGTCGTCGTTGTGCTGGGCGTGTACTTCCACGCCCGTCGGCAGGCGGCCAAGCAGGCCGTCTGGAACAACAAGCACAAACGAGAAGGGATGGACGAGGATCAGCTGGATTTCTTCAAGGAGGAGGAAGACGGCGGATTCGACGAGTTCGGTGTGAGCAAGCCTCGCTCGGCGCGGCGCGCGCCCAAGCTGGCCGAGGGCGCAAAGTCCGACCAGGGGGGCAAGGCTGCGCCGAGAGGTGATGGCCTGTTCGTGCTGTCGGTGCATCGTAATGATCTGAGCCTGGTGCCGGGGAATCAATTGCATCAGAGCCTGGAGAGCTGTGGCCTGCAGTTTGGCGCGCACGAGATCTATCACCGATTCAGTCCGGCTGGAGAGATCGTGTTCTCGGTGGCATCGATGATCAAGCCGGGTTTCCTTGTGCCGGCCGATAAGGACGAGCTGCGCACGCCCGGGGTCAGCATGTTCCTGCAGTTGCCGGGCTGTATGGATGGCGCCACGGCCTTCGATGATCTGCTTGGTACCGCGCAGGTGCTCGCGCAACGTTGGGATGGCACGGTTCTGGATCGCCAACGCCAGCCGCTGACCGTCGATGGAATTGAGAAAATGCGCGCAGAGTGCGCGAGCTACGCGGCGAAGTGATTCCGGCGTCAGCGCGCAGCCGCGCGGCGGAACTCGCCAGGCAACTGCGTGAGCATGATTATCTCTACTATGTGAAAGATGATCCGGCCATCAGTGATGCCGAATACGACGGCTTGCGCCGGGAGCTCGAGGCCCTGGAGCAACGGCACCCCGGCCTGATCAGTCCGCAATCCCCGACCCAGCGGGTGGGCGCACCGCGCGATGCCGCCTTTGCGCCGGTCTCGCACCGTCAGCCCATGCTTTCCCTGGCCAACTGCTTTTCAGAAGCAGAGCTCGACGAGTTTCTGGGACGCCTGCATCGCGCGCTGGGACAGGTGCCGGAACTGACGGCGGAGCCGAAGTTTGACGGTCTGGCCGTGAGCCTGGTGTATCGGCAGGGGCGTCTGCACAGCGGAGCGACGCGTGGCGACGGTCGCGTCGGTGAGGACGTCACCGCCAACCTGCGCAGCATGCGCAGCGTGCCCCTGCAACTGCGCTGCGAGACGCCGCCGGGGCTGATCGAAGTGCGTGGTGAGGTGGTCATGCCGCGGGCCGGTTTTGCCGCCCTGAATGATCGCCTTGAAGCTCAGGGCCTCAAGGCTTTCGTGAATCCGCGCAACGCGGCAGCCGGCGCATTGCGCCAGCTGGATCCACAGGTGACGGCGCAGCGCCCCCTGCGTTTCTTCGCCTATGCCATTGGCGCGGTGGAGGGCTGGCCGCAAGCGCCGGCATCACCGCGCACCCATCAGGCGCTGATGCAGCTTCTGGCAGAGTGGGGTTTCGTCGTGAGCGATCGCATTGACCGCTGTGTCGACAGGGCAGGCTGCGTGCGCTACTACACGCAGATCATGGAACAGCGGCCGGAGCTGGACTTCGATATCGACGGCGTGGTCTACAAGGTCAATGACCTGGCCTTGCGGGAAGAACTGGGCCAGGTTGCCAGGGCGCCGCGCTGGGCGATCGCGCACAAGTTTCCCGCGCAAGAGGCTGGCACGGTTCTCAATGCGGTGGAGTTCCAGGTGGGGCGTACCGGCGCGCTGACACCGGTGGCACGCCTGCAACCAGTTTTTGTCGGCGGGGTCACGGTCAGCAATGCCACCCTGCACAATATGGACGAGGTGCGGCGCAAGGACATTCGCATCGGCGATTACGTGATCGTGCGTCGGGCCGGTGATGTGATACCCGAATTGGTCCGTGTAGACCTGGAGAAGCGACCGGTTACCGCCAGTTGCATCGAGTTGCCGGCCTCCTGTCCGGTTTGCGGCGCCGAGGTCGAGCAGATTGAAGGCGAGGCGATCGCCCGTTGTTCCGCCAGTTTTCGCTGTCCGGCCCAGGTGAAGGAAAGCCTCAGGCATTTCGCATCCAGGAGGGCGATGGACATCGATGGCCTGGGCGAGAAACTCATCGATGTGCTGGTGGACAGCGGTGCCCTGGCCACCGCCGCCGATATCTACCGGCTCGGGCTGGAAACCCTGGTGGCGATGCCAAGAATGGCGGAGAAATCTGCGCTCAACCTGCTGCAGGCGATTGAAGGCAGCAAGCAGACAACACTGGCGCGATTTCTCTTCGCCCTGGGTATTCGCGAAGTCGGCGAGGTCACCGCGGCGCAGCTGGCGGAGGATTTCGGCGATCTTGCGGCGCTGCGAGAGGCGGATGAGGAGCGACTCAAGGCGGTGCCCGATGTCGGCCCGATCGTCGCTGCAAGAATCCGGCATTTTTTCGATGACAGCGCCAACTGGAATCTGCTCGATGAACTGATCGAGCTCGGGGTGCGCTGGCCCAAGGCGCAGAAACGGCGGCAGGGCGGTCCGCTGCAAGACAAGCTCTTTGTGATCACCGGCACTCTGGACGGTATGAGCAGAGATCAGGCCAAGGCCCTGATTCTTGAGGCCGGCGGGCGTGTCAGCAGCGCCTTGTCGGGCAAGACCGATTTCCTGCTGGCCGGCGAGAAAGCCGGTTCGAAGTTGCAAAAGGCTGAAAAGCTGGGGGTTGCCGTGTTGGATCAGGCCGCATTCATGCGTATGCTCGAGTCTGCGAGCTGAGCATTCAGATCTCTACCTTGTGCGGGCCGAACAGGCGCCAGCTCAGCATCAGGCCAACCAGAAAATAGTCCTCCTGCTGGACCAGAGGGCTCGCAGCGAAGGCCGCGTGGCGCAGATTGTCGTGCGCCAGATAGCCATAAAGCCCCAGTCTCTGACGCACGATGGCCAGCGAGAGTTTCGTGCGCCAGCCGCTGTAGCCGCCGTGAGACTGAAAGGCCGGTCGCGATTCCGTGGCCAGTTCGGCGGGCACGGAGTAGAAGTAATCGTGGTAATGGCGGCTGGCGAAGACCGGGCCGATGGTGAATTTCCAGTCCGCACGGTTGTGTCGAGTGAGCTGCTGTTGCCAGCGCACATGCAGACGCGCCTGGGCGGTCCAGCCAATCGAATTGAGCTGCTTGAAATCAGCGGCGATGACGCGTCGGATCAACAGTTCCGGGCCAAATGCCCAGCCTCGCCAGGGTGCCGGACGCCATTGCAATGCCGGACCGATTTCGATGCTGGAGTCGAGGTCTGGCATGCCGTCGCGGACGGTCAGTCCCTCGCTGTCCACCGGCAGCGAGCCGCTGGCGGACAGGCGCAGTTTGAAGCGGCTGGACTTGTTCAGCGCCAGTTCCGCGCCATTGCGCCCAAGATTGAAGTCGCGACTGGTGATCGACAGCGTCGGCAGTGGCAGGATGAGATTGCTGTCCTCGCTGGATCCTCGATAGGCCGTAAATGCCAGCGCTGCCACGCCAACGCCCGCATCCCACTCAAAGCTCTTGGCCTGCAGCGGCGTGCTGAGACAGGCCAGCGCCGCGCCGAGCAGCAGGGATCTGGGAGATGAGATGCGCAAAGGTGCCCGGCTTAGCTTGCTCGCGCGGAAATGGACAGGGCATGGATCTCGCTCCCCATCATGTCGGCGAGCGCGGCATAGACCATGCGGTGGCATTCCACTGGCGATTTGCCGGCGAAGCTGGCGGCACGCAATTCGACCCGGTAATGACCTGCTCCAGAGCGTGCGCCGGCGTGGCCGACATGCAGGTGGCTGTCGTCGTGGATTTCCAGCTGGCTGGGGGCAAAGGCAGCTTCCAGCTTCTGCCGCATGGATTCGATCCGGGGATTCATGGCAGGACCGGCTTGAAGGGTTTGACTTCAATCCGTGCATAGACCCCGGCCTGGCGATACGGATCATCGGCCGCCCAGGCTTGCGCTGCTTCCAGATCACTGAACTCGGCCACGATCAGGCTGCCGCTGAATCCGGCCGGCCCCGGATCGCTGGCGTCGATGTGCGGACAGGGGCCGGCCAGCAGCAGCCGTCCCTCATCGCGCAAGGCTTCCAGGCGGGCCAGGTGAGCGGGGCGTGCCGCGAGGCGTTGCGCCAGGCTCTCGGGCACGTCCGTGGCCCAGAAGGCGTACCACATCAATGGCTTTCCTTGGGCAGATGCGAGGAGACGAAGGGCAGGTGGGCGAGCATGAAGGCGAACATCAGGCCGGTGAAACCGAAGGTCTTGACCAGGGCCCACATTTCATCGCTGAGCTTGAGGGCGAGTACGATATTGAGACCGGCACAAAACGCAAAGAACAGAGCCCAGGCGATGTTGATGCGCCGCCACAGGGTCTCCGGCAGCTGGATTGCCGCATGTCCCATGCGCTGCATCAGCACCGTCTGGCCGATGAAATGGCTGCCGGCCAGCACCACGGCGAAGATCAGGTAGACCGCGGTCGGTTTGAACTTGATGAAGAGCGGATCGTGGATGCTCAAGGTCAGGCCGCCCAGGATCAGGGCGACCATGGCGGTGCCGAAGTGCATGCGATGCAGGCGTCTTTCGGTCACGCCATACCACAGCACCAGGAGAAAAAGCGCGGCGATCAGGACGATCGTGGCGAAATAGATGTCGCGCCACAGGACGGCGCCCAGGAATGCAAGGGCGGGAAGAGAATCAATCCATTTGTTCATCCGCCCATTATACTGCCTGCCCCGTCAACTGACGAAGTCCTGCATCCTGCCAACATGTCCGCTGAATTTTTTCCAGTCCACCCGGTCAATCCCAATGTTCGACAGATCCGGCAGATCGTCGAACGCTTGCGTGGCGGGGCGATCATGGCGTACCCGACCGACTCCTGCTATGCGCTGGGCTGCCAGATCGGGGATAAGCAGGCTTTTGAGCGCATTGAGCGCATTCGCGGCCAGGACAAGCGCCGCAACATGACCTTGATGTGCGCGGATCTGGCCGAGATTTCGGCCTATGCCAAGCTGGATAACTGGCAGTTTCGCATGCTCAAACACGCCACGCCGGGACCCTACACCTTCATCTTGCGCGCCAGCCATCAGGTGCCGCGTCGTCTGCAGACCGGCAAGCGCAAGACCATCGGCGTGCGGGTGCCGGAAAACGCCATCGCGCATGCGCTGCTTGAGCATCTCGGAGAGCCGATCCTGAGCTGTACCGCGCAGTTGCCGGGCGAAACGGATCCTTTTCATTCCGCCGACGATATTCTTGAACTGCTGGATCGTCAGCTCGATCTGATCGTCGATGGCGGTAGCTGCGGGTTCGAGCCGACAACGGTGATCGATTTGAGCGGTGATCAGCCTGAAGTTATTCGCACCGGAAAGGGGGCCTTGGGCGCGCTCGGTCTATAATCGCGCGCTGTTTCTTTATCTCAATAGCGCGATGTCGACTTCAGCCAAGCCTGTTCTACTGTCCGGAATCCAGCCCTCTGGCCAGCTCACCCTCGGAAACTACATCGGGGCGATTCGCAACTGGGTCAGTCTGCAGGCGGATTACGACTGCCTGTTCCTGCTGGTCGATTTGCATGCCATTACCGCGCGCCAGGATCCGGCTGTGCTGCGCCAGCGCTGCAGGGATTTTCTCAGCCTGTACATCGCCTGCGGGATTGATCCGCAGGCCAATATCCTGTGCGTGCAGTCGCAGGTCCCCGGGAATTCGCAGCTGGCCTGGATACTGAATTGCTACACCATGATCGGGGAATTGAACCGGATGACCCAGTTCAAGGACAAGTCGCGCAAGAACAGCGACAACATCAACGCCGGTCTGTTCTCCTATCCGGTCCTGATGGCGGCCGATATCCTGCTGTACGACAGTGCGCTGGTGCCGGTCGGGGATGATCAGAAGCAGCATCTGGAGCTGGCCCGGGATGTCGCCCAGCGCTTCAATGGCCGGCATGGCGAGATCTTCCGGGTTCCTGAGCCGTTTATCCCGCCGGTGGGCGCACGCATCATGGGCTTGCAGACCCCCGAGGCGAAGATGTCGAAATCCGATGAAAACGAAGGCAACACGATCTATTTGCTGGATGAACCCAAGCGGATCATCAAGAAGATCAAACGTGCGGTCACCGATTCCGGTGCCGAGGTGCGGGCGGCGGCGGACAAGCCTGGCATCAGCAACCTGCTAAGCATCTTTGCGGCCGTCAGCGGTCGTACGGTCGCCGATCTGGAGGTCGACTACGGCAGCAGCGGCTATGGTCGCTTCAAGACGGATCTGGCCGATGCCGTGGTGGCCTTCATGGAACCGGTGCAGGCCCGATATCGTGAACTCCAGGCCGACCCAGCCTATTTGGACGGCGTGCTGGCGGCCGGTGCGCGGAACGCCAATGCCCGCGCCGAAGCCAAGTTGCGCCAGGTGCATGACGCCCTGGGGTTCCTGCTCTGAGCGGCGTGGACGCGGCGACGGTGCCGCCGCGGGTGGCGCATTTGCGCGGCGAGCCCTATACCGATCTGCCCCAAGACCTCTACATTCCGCCGGACGCGCTGGAAGTCATCCTGGATACCTTCGAAGGACCTCTGGATCTGCTGCTTTACCTGATCCGACGGCAGAATCTGAATATTCTGGACATTCCGGTGGCTCTGATCACCCAGCAATATCTGGACTATATCCGGCTGATGGATCAGCTGCGTTTTGATCTGGCGGCGGAGTATCTGGTGATGGCCGCCTGGCTGGCCGAGATCAAGTCGCGTCTGCTGCTGCCCAAGCCGCCGGCCGATGACGAGGACGGCGCCGATCCGCGCGCCGAACTGGTGCGGCGACTGCAGGCCTATGCCGAAGTTCAGCAGGCGGCACTGAATCTGGATGCGCTGCCGCGCATGCATCGGGACGTTTTCCCGGCGCAGGCGCAGCCGATGGAGTTCGAGGCGCCCCTGCAGCCGCCGCCGGAACTGCGGGATCTGTTGCTCGCCCTGAGTGACTTGCTGCAACGTGCCGAATTGTTGCAATCGCACAAGATCACGGCGGAGCCGCTGTCGGTGCGCGAGCGGATGAGCCGGGTGATCGAGCGCATGTCCGAGCTGAAACGGGCCACCCTGCTCGAGATCTGGGATGTGAGCGAGGGGCGCAAAGGTCTGTTGGTGACCTTTCTGGCGACCCTGGAGTTGGTCCGCAACGGCTTGCTGCAGTTGCATCAGGATGGGCCTTATGCGGCCGTGCATATCCGCCTGGCCGGAGCGGGGCAGGAATGAACAGAATCAGTCACAAGGAAATTATTCGCGCGCTGCTGCTGGTGTCCGACGCCCCCTTGCAGGTGCGCAAAATCGAACAGATTCTCGATCCGGAGCACCAGCTGAGCAATCGCGACATCCGCCAGGCGCTGCAGGATCTGAAAGACGAACTGGCGCAGACCAGCGTGGAACTGGTCGAGGTGGCGAGCGGATTCCGGCTGCAGGTGCGCAAGGAGGCCGCGCCCTGGGTGAGCCGCCTGTGGGATGAAAAACCGCAGAAATATTCTCGAGCCCTTCTCGAAACACTGGCACTGATCTGTTATCGCCAGCCGCTGACCCGCGGTGATATCGAAGAGATCCGCGGGGTGACCCTGTCCAGCGGGATTCTAAAAACCCTGTTCGAGCGCGAATGGGTGCGGGAGGTCGGGCATCGCGAGGGCCCCGGACGTCCCGCCTTGCTCGCGACCACCCGGCAATTGCTGGATGATCTGAACTTACGTTCTCTGGAGGATCTTCCGGCCCTGCCGGAACTGACCGACCCGGAGAAACTCGAGGCAGCGCTGGTGCGGCTGGCCCCGAAAGACCAGGCTTTGGCCATCAGCCTGCAGATGGCCCCGCCCGTAGAGGGCAATCAGGAAGCGGAAAACGCGCATGAAGAAGAAGGGGCCAGCACGGCCGAGGACATCAGCCTATCAAGCCCGCCCGAGAACGGCGCGTCGGGATAAGCCGGTTGCGGGGCCGGAGCGCCTGCAGAAGTATTTGGCCCAGCACGGCTATGGTTCGCGTCGGCAGGCCGAGGAGTGGATCCGCAGCGGGCGGGTTCAGGTCAATGGTCAGACCGCCGAGCTGGGGCAGAAAGTCAGCGAGGAGGACCGCATTACCCTGGATGGGCGCCGGCTGAAGTTCAGCAAGGTCGAGGCGCAGACCATCCTCTATCGCAAACGCGTGGGCGAGATCGTGACCCGCAAGGATCCCGAGGGTCGGCCAACCGTGTTTGCGCGGCTGCCCAAGCTTGCCGGCGGGCGCTGGGTTTCGGTCGGTCGCCTGGACATCAATACCTCGGGCATCATGCTGTTCACCACGGATGGCGAACTGGCGCGCAAGCTGATGCATCCCTCGACCGGCCTCGAGCGTGAATACGCGGTGCGCGTGCTTGGCACGGTCGAGCCCGGCGCGCTGGACCGCCTGCGTGCCGGCATCGACCTGGAAGATGGCGTGGCCGCTTTCGACAGCATTGTCGACATGGGGGGCGAAGGCGCCAATCACTGGTATCACGTGACCGTGCGTGAAGGGCGTAATCGGATTGTCCGGCGTCTGTGGGAGGCGGTGGATTGTCAGGTGAGCCGGCTGATCCGCGTGCGTTTCGGACCCATTTGGCTGCCGGAGAATCTCGCCAGTGGCAAGAGCAGGCCGCTCAGCGCCTCCGAACTCAAAGCTTTGCAGAAGGTTCTGTCTGCTGCCGAGCCGGGCTCGGCTGTCTGACTTACTCGGATGATTCCGACAGACGGTATCCGAGCTTGGGGACCGTCTGCAGCAATTTGGTCTTGAAAGGCTTGTCGATCGCCGTGCGCAGGGCATAGATGTGCGCGCGCAAGGCATCGGAATCCGGTGGTTCATCGCCCCAGATTTCGGCCTCGAGCTTGTTGCGGCTGACCAGATTCGGTGACTCGCGCATCAGCATCGCGAGGATCTTGATGTGGATCGGTGCCAGCGCGATTTGCCGCCCTTCGCGCGAGGCGGATTTGCTTTCCATGTCGAGCTCAAGGTCGCCGACCTTCAGGCGATTGCCAAGTACCGGGCGTCCGCGTCGCAACATGGCGCGGATGCGGGCTTCCAGTTCCTCGACCGAGAAAGGTTTGGCCAGATAGTCATCGGCGCCGAAATCCAGCCCGGTGATGCGGTCGGCGATTTCGGTGCGGGCGGTCAGCATCATGATCGGGGTGGAAATGTGGGCGTGCTGGCGCAACTGCTTGCACAGCTCGAAGCCATTCATGCCTGGCATGTTGATATCCAGCACGATGGCGTCGTATTCGTTGGTCGTTGCCAGATTCAGTCCGCTCTGACCGTCGCTGGCCGCATCAAGGATGTACTGCTCCTCGTCCAGGGCCGCAAACAGCAGATCCTGAATATCGGGGTCATCATCAATGATCAATACACGCAGCGACATCGCTTAACTCGGCTGAATTTTTCGTAAAGATTACACGGACTTGATGTCTGAGTTAATCATTGCATCACAAAATGCCTGCGCGTAGTCGTCCGCGCCGGCAGAGAATTGCTTGTGTTTGCTCGCTTGCCGACATTTGCCTCCGCGTCCCGGCGGGCAAAATCCCGACCTCAGGCACGCAGGCTTTCGCGCAGGATCAATTGCAGCAGGGCATCGACGCTGGTGTCGACCGGCGGCAATTGGTCCCTGGTTTCGCCGGGGTAGACGGCGGCACGGATCGGGCTCGGTATCGGTCCGGGCTCGAAACGCTGCACGCTGACCTGATTTTCCGTTTCGTCGGCACAGACCTGCAGCAGGGCGTCGAGGCCTGCTTTGCTGACCGCGTAGGCGCCCCAGTAGGCGCCAGGTTCACGGCCTGGCGCATCGCTGACGCCGATGACCTGTCCCCGGTTGGCTTTGAGCAAGGGCAGCAGGCTCTTCAGCAGCAGGAAGGAGGCGTGCAGGTTCACGTCCATGATCTTGCGCCAGTGCTTGGCGGGTAGATGCTCAAGGGGGTGCAGGCCGGTGTGCAGGCCGTGACACAGCAGCAGGGCGTCAAGGCCGTCGGCGGCCAGGGCCTGGGCCAGTTCGGTGTAGTGGCCTTCTTCCGCGCGCAGGAAGTCCAGTTCCACGAGGAGCGGTCGGCTTGCGCAGGGGTCCTGCGCGATCTCGTCATCCAGTTCTTCGAGACGCGCCTTGCGCCGCGCCAGCAGGATCAGATCGGCACCCTGGTGGGCGAGCTGCAGGGCCAGGGCGCGCCCGAGGACGCCGGTCGCGCCGGTCAGCAGAATGCGGCGGCCGGCAAACGGGGAGGTCTTAGTCATGAGTGTTTTGTTAATGAAGATAGTTGGCGATGATGGGCCAGAGGGATTCGACCTGCGCCGCATGATGGTCGGCACCCCAGGTGGCGGGGTCCTCTTCATTGGCGATGTAGCCGAAACCGGCACAGATGGTGATCATGCCCGCATTCCGGCCGGCGGCGATGTCACGTTCGGCATCGCCGACATACAGGCACTGGCGGGCGTCAAGGCGCAGATGGGCGGCGGCTAGGTGCAACGCATCTGCTGCCGGCTTCGGGCGTGGGCTGGAATCGCCGCCCAGCAGCACCTGTGGTTGCAGCTTCAGTCCTTCCAGCAGCGGGCGGGCGAGCGCGATCGGCTTGTTGGTGACCACGCCCCAGGCCAGGCCGGCGTGCTGCATCTGCCGGATGAGTTCGTTGATGCCGGCGAAGGGGCGTGATGCCTCGCACAGGCGTGCGCGGTAGGCGTCGAGAAACTCGGCCTGGCGCTGCGGGAAATCGGCGCACTGCGGACTCAGGCCGAGCCCGGCGCGCAGCAGGCCGCGCGTGCCATTGGACGCTTCATGGCGCAGCTCGGCGACCGTGCGTGCTGGCCGGCCGACGCTGGTGAGCACCTGGTTGAGGGCGGCGACCAGATCCGGTGCGGTATCCACCAGCGTGCCGTCCAGATCGAACAGCACGGCGCGATGTCGATGCGGGCGCCTCAGCATGGCTTGCTGCAATGCATCAGATAATTGACGCTGACATCGCGACTCAGGCGATGCGAGCGGCTGAGTGGATTGTATTGAAGTCCCCGCATCGCGCCGACCTTCAGGCCGGCCTGGCGGCACCAGGCGGCGAGTTCGGCGGGGGTGATGAACTTGGCGTAGTCATGCGTGCCTTTGGGGATCAGTCCCAATACATGCTCGGCGCCGACAATCGCCAGCATGAAGGCTTTGGGATTGCGGTTGATGGTGGAGAGATACAGGTGGCCTCCGGGTTTGAGCAGGCTGGCGCAGGCCGCAATGATCGCTGCGGGATCGGGGACATGCTCGAGCATTTCCATGCAGCAGATGAGATCGAATTGTGCAGGCATTTCGCGCGCCAGCTGCTCCGCGGGACAGAGCCGGTAATCGATGTCCAGACCCTGTTCGTCGGCATGGGCGCGGGCTGCTGCCAGCGCGTCGCTGGCCAGATCGATGCCGGTACAGCGGCCGCCG
The DNA here is from genome assembly GCA_041619555.1 of Oceanococcus sp. Classification (GTDB taxonomy): domain Bacteria; phylum Pseudomonadota; class Gammaproteobacteria; order Nevskiales; family Oceanococcaceae; genus Oceanococcus. Next base: position 33,508 of record JBFKDQ010000026.1, read on the forward strand.
GCGCGGGCCAGCGCTTCGCTGAGGATCCCGCCGCCGCAGCCCACATCCAGCACCTTGAGGCCGGCAAGTTCTTCATCCTGCTCGATAAAATCCATGCGCAAGGGGTTGATCGCATGCAGCGGGCCCATGGGGCCCTGCGGATCCCACCAGTGGCGCGCCAGGGCGCTGAATTTGGCGAGCTCTGCGGGGTCGGCGTTATTGGTGTTCACGATCGGCTCCGGCGATTCGGGTCTGGAAATCCTGCACCTGGCGGGCGAGGTCGGCGCTGTTGATCGAGGTCAGTTGGCGATCCCGCAGCAGGCAGCGGCCGGCGACCCAGACATGGGTCACCTGATGGCGGCCGCTGGTGTAGACAATTTGCGATATGGGATCGTACATGGGCTGCTGCTCCGGTGCGGACAGGTCGATGGCGCACAGGTCTGCCCATTTGCCCGGCTCCAGCGAGCCGATCTGCTCGGCCTGGCCCAGGGCGCGGGCGGCGTTGATCGTGGCCATGGCCAGAACATCGGCCGCCGCGAGGGCATCGGCGCGACCGGCCACGGCCTTGCCGAGCAGGGCGGCGGTCCGCATTTCGCCGAACATGTCCAGATCATTGTTGCTGGCCGCGCCATCGGTGCCCAGGGCGACATTGACGCCGGCGCGCAGCAGGCGGTCGACCGGACAGTAACCGCTGGCGAGTTTCAGATTGGATTCCGGGCAGTGCACGACGTGGGCGCCGGCTTCGGCAAGCAGGGCGATCTCGCTGTCCTCGAGTTGCGTCATGTGCACTGCTTGCAGACGGGGATTGATCAGGTCGAGTTCCTGCAGGCGTTGCAGGGGGCGTTGACCATCCTCGGCATGGCTGACTTCGTGCAGGGTCTCATGCACATGCATGTGGATCGGCAGGTCCAGTTCGTCCGCCAGCATGCGGCAGCGTCGCAGGTTCTCGTCGCCCACCGTGTAGGGTGCATGCGGGGCAAAGCTGTTGCGGATCAGCGGGTGGCCCTGATAGCTGTCATACAGGGCCAGGCCCTTGCTGAAATACTCATCCGCGGACTGGGCATAGCGGGTGGGAAAATCCACCAGGATCATGCCGATCTGGGCGCGTATGCCGCTCGCCGAGGCTTCCTGCGCGGTGGCCTCGGGAAAGAAGTACATGTCGTTGAAACAGGTCACGCCGCCGCGCAGCATTTCGCTGATGGCATGGCGCACGCCGATGCGGCAGAAATGCGCGTCGGCAAATTCTGCTTCCAGCGGCCAGATATGTTGCTCCAACCATTCCATCAAGGGTCGGTCATCGGCGATGCCGCGCAGCAGGCTCATCGCTGCATGGGTATGCATATTAATCAGGCCGGGCATCACGGCGTGTTGGGGCAGCCGGATCTCGTTCGCCTGAGGATAGTGTTGTGCGTCGCTTGGCACGATGTCGAGGATGCGACCATCTGCGATCAGCAGGCTGTGGTGCTCCAGCACGGTGGCGTGGGGGACCACCGGGATGATCCAGCGCGGGCTGATGATGAGTTCGGGTGCGTGGGTGGGCATGCGGTCCAGTCTGGCAATTGCAGGCGCATTGTACCGATGAGCGGCCTGCCGTGAGAGGCGTGTCTTCATCTCTGGCCGTGGCCAGCGCCAGGCGGGGCGCACATGGTAGAATTGTTTCCTTTTCCACGCGGCCAGTGCTTGCTTTCCCGGGGGTGATACGGGGGGAGGGTGGAGCCGGCAGCTCAGCGAAGTAGCAACAGAATATATGAGCGAATTTGCCAAGGAAGTTTTGCCGATCAATCTAGAAGATGAGATGCGGCAGTCTTACCTGGACTATGCGATGAGCGTCATTGTCGGACGCGCCCTTCCGGATGTCAGGGACGGGCTCAAGCCCGTGCATCGGCGGGTCTTGCATGCGATGCGTGAACTGGGCAACGACTACAACAAGCCGTACAAGAAGTCCGCGCGCGTGGTTGGCGACGTGATCGGTAAGTATCACCCACATGGCGATACCGCGGTCTACGACACCATCGTGCGCATGGCGCAGGATTTTTCCATGCGTTACATGCTGGTGGACGGGCAGGGCAACTTCGGCTCGGTGGATGGGGATTCCCCCGCCGCCATGCGATACACCGAAGTCCGCATGTCCAAGCTGGCGCATGAACTGCTCGCCGACATCGACAAGGACACGGTTGATTTCACGCCGAATTACGATGAATCGGAAACCGAGCCGGCGGTGATGCCGACGCGGGTGCCCAACCTCCTGGTCAATGGCAGCACCGGCATCGCGGTCGGCATGGCCACGAATATTCCGCCGCATAACCTCACCGAGGTGATCCAGGCCTGTCTGCGTCTGATTGAAAATCCCGAAGCTGAAATCGATGAGTTGATGGAATTGCTGCCGGGGCCGGATTTCCCCACCTCCGGCATCATCAATGGCGCCGCGGGCATTCTGCAGGCTTATCGCACCGGCCGTGGCCGGGTGTACATGCGGGCGCGCGCCATCTTTGAGGAATTCGATCGGGGGCGCGAGGCCATCGTCGTCACCGAATTGCCGTACCAGGTCAACAAGGCCAAATTGATCAAGCACATCGCCGAACTGGTCAAGGAGAAGAAGCTCGAAGGCATTACCGAAATTCGAGACGAGTCCGACAAGGATGGCTACCGCGTCGTGATTGAACTGCGCCGCGGCGAAAATTCCGATGTGATCCTGAATAATCTGTATCAGCAGACCCAGATGCAGTCGGTATTTGGCATCAACATGGTCGCGCTTGAAGGCGGTCAGCCCAAGCTGATGAACCTGAAGCAGATTCTGGAAGCCTTCCTGCGCCACCGGCGCGAGGTCGTCACCCGGCGCACCCGTTATCTGCTGCGCAAGGCGCGTGAACGTGCGCACATTCTGGAAGGTCTGACGGTCGCGCTGGCCAACATCGATGAAATCATCGCATTGATCAAAGCCGCATCGTCGCCGGCCGAAGCGCGGGCGGCGCTGATTGCCAAGGTCTGGCCACCGGGTGAGGTGGTCAGCCTGCTGGAGCGTGCGGGAGCCGAGGCTGAAGTTCATCCAGACCATGGCCTCAAGTCTGATGGCTACCACCTGAGCGAGACCCAGGCGCAGGCCATTCTCGATCTCAAGCTGCATCGCCTGACCGGTCTGGAGCAGGACAAGCTGCGCGATGAATTCAACGCGATTCTGGTTCAAATTGCCGAGTATCTTGCGATTCTGGGCGACCGCGCGCGGCTGCTGGAAGTGATCCAGGAGGAACTGATCAGCATCCGCGACAGTTATGGCGATGGGCGCCGGACCGAGATTGTCGCGACGCAGGAAGATCTGGAAGTCGAAGATCTGATCACGCCGGAAGACATGGTCGTCACGCTGTCGCATGAGGGCTACATCAAGTCTCAGCCGCTGGAGGTGTATCAGGCCCAGCGCCGCGGCGGGGTGGGCAAGAGCGCGGCCAAGACCAAGGACGAGGATTTCGTCGACCGGCTGTGGGTTACCCATACCCATGACACCCTGCTGTGCTTCTCGAGCGTGGGCAAGGTCTACTGGATCAAGGTCTATCGTCTGCCGCGCGGCAGTCGTGAATCGCGCGGTCGCCCGATCGTCAATCTGCTGCCGCTGGAAGAAGGGGAAAAAATCAGCGCCATCCTTCCGGTCAAGGATTATCCGGAAGATCAGTTCATCTTCATGGCCACGCGCCGCGGCACGGTGAAGAAAGTGCCGCTGGAGCAGTTCTCCCGGCCCCGCAGCAATGGCCTGATCGCGCTGGATCTACGCGCTGATGACCAGCTGGTGAATGTCGGCATCACCGATGGTCAGTGCGACATCATGATGTTCTCGCGTCAGGGCAAGGTGGTGCGATTCAAGGAGTCGGAAGTGCGGGCCATGGGCAGAACGGCCCTGGGTGTGCGCGGCATCCGGCTGCTGGGCGATGATCAGGTGATCGCACTGATCATCAACAATGACGGAGAAATCCTGACAGTCAGCGAGAACGGCTATGGCAAGCGCACGCCGAGCGACGACTATCCCTTGCGCGGACGCGGGACCCAGGGGGTGCTGTCGTTGAAGAAAAGCGACAAGACCGGCGAGGTGATCGGCGCCGTTCAGGTCAGCGAGAACGATCAGATCATGTTGATCACCAACAGCGGCCAGCTGGTCCGCACCAAAGTCGGCGAGATCTCGGTGCTGAGCCGCAACACGCAGGGCGTCAAGCTGATCTCCTTGCGGGACAGCAAGCTGGTGGGGCTGGACCGGATTGCGGCCGATCTGATCGACAACGAGGATCTGGCGGAACCGGAATCGGACGCCGAATCCGAGTAGCCGCGCGGCGTCAATTTCATTTACCAGGGCTGGTACGCCAGCCATATCAGCGGGTTAGACATGAGTAGGGTATACAACTTCAGTGCAGGGCCGGCGACATTGCCGGAAGAGGTGCTGCAGCAGGTCCAGGCCGACATGCTGGACTGGCAGGGTACGGGCATGTCCGTGATGGAGATGAGTCATCGCGGCAAGGCTTTCGTGTCGATCGCCGAGCAGGCCGAGGCGGATCTGCGGGACCTGTTGGGGGTGCCCGGCAACTACAAGGTCCTGTTCCTGCAAGGTGGCGCATCCGCCCAATTTGCGGCTATTCCGCTCAATCTCCTGGGTGAGAAGACGCGGGCCGACTATGTCGTGACCGGCAGTTGGGGCAAGAAGGCGGCGAAGGAAGCGGCCAAGTATTGCGAGGCGGTGACCGTTGCGCAGCCGGCCGCTGGATTTACTTCGATTCCGGAGTTTGACAGCTGGCAGACCAGTGCGCAGGCAGCCTATCTGCATTACACCCCGAACGAAACCATCGAGGGGGTGGAGTATCACTGGGTGCCGGACAGTGGCGAGGTTCCGCTGGTGGCGGATTTTTCCTCAAGTTTCATGTCCAGGCCCATTGATGTGTCGCGCTATGGTCTGATTTACGCCGGCGCGCAGAAAAATATCGGTCCGGCCGGCTTGGTCGTGGTCATCGTGCGCGAAGACCTGCTGGATCGAGCCAGTGCGCAGACCCCAATGGTGCTCAACTATGCCGAGCAGGCGGCGGCGGATTCGATGCTGAACACGCCCGCCTGTTTCAGCTGGTATGTCGCCGGTCTGGTGTTTCAATGGATGCAGCGTCAGGGCGGGCTGCAGGCGATTGCGGATCGTAATGCGGCCAAGGCCGCGCGGCTGTATGCCGCCATCGACGAGATCGATCTGTATGCCAATCCGGTCGATCCGCAGGCGCGCTCGCGGATGAACGTGCCGTTCACGCTGGCCGATGCCGCGCTCGATGGCGCTTTTCTGCAGCAGGCGGAAGCCGCCGGCCTGTCGACCCTGAAAGGGCATCGCTCGGTCGGTGGCATGCGTGCTTCCATTTACAACGCCATGCCGGATGCCGGGGTGGATGCTCTGATTGCCTTCATGCGGGAATTCGCCCGTCGCGCCTGAGTTCCGGCTGCCCGGCACCGCTTGCCGGCTTCTCAATAGAATCGAAAAATGTACAAGATACTGACTTTAAATAATATTTCTGTAGTGGGTCTGGAGCGATTCGGGCGCGACAAATATGAGGTTGCCTCGGACATGACGGCCCCGGACGCGATCGTCCTGCGCAGCTACAACATGCACGAAATGGACATTCCTGGCAGCGTCAAGGCGATCGGTCGCGCCGGTGCCGGGGTCAACAACATTCCGGTGGCGCGAATGAGCGAGGCCGGCGTGCCGGTGTTCAATGCACCTGGCGCCAATGCCAATGCGGTCAAGGAACTGGTCATGGCGGGGATGCTGGTTGCGGCACGCAATGTCTGCCAGGCCTACGGCTATGTCCGCGAACTGGAAGGCGATGACGAAACTGTCGAGACCCAGGTCGAAGCGGGCAAGAAGAAGTTTGCCGGTTATGAATTGCCCGGCCGGACCCTGGGCGTTATCGGCCTCGGCGCAATCGGTGTCAAGGTGGCCAATGCCGCCCTGGCGATGGGCATGCGGGTGCTCGGCTTCGATCCCAGCATCACCGTGCGCAATGCCTGGAAGCTGCAGGCCGGCGTGGAACAGGCCGTGTCCGTGGATGACCTGCTCTCGCGTGCCGATTTCATTACCCTGCATGTGCCGCTGGTGGATGCCACCCGCAACATGATCAATGCCGAGCGCCTCAAACTGGTGGATCGCAATGCGGTGCTCATGAATTTCGCGCGTGGCGGCGTCATTGACGAGGCGGCGGTGGAGCAGGCCCTGGATGCCGGTCGTCTGGGCTGTTTCGTGACCGATTTCCCGACCAATCGTCTGCGCCGCCATGCCAAGGTGATCGCGTTGCCGCACCTGGGCGCATCCACGGTCGAGGCTGAGGACAATTGCGCGGTGATGGTCGCAGATCAGATCCAGCAGTACCTGGAAACCGGCAATGTGATGAACTCGGTCAATTTTCCGGAGGCTGATCTGCCTTTTGCCCAGGGTGTCTGGCGGCTCTGTATCGTCAACGCCAATGTGCCGAACATGGTCGGGCAGATTTCCAGCGAACTGGGCAAGCACGATATCAACATCGTCGACCTGCTGAACAAGTCACGCGGTGATCTGGCCTATACCCTGGTGGATACCGATTCGGAGCCGGCGGCCGCAATCATCACTGCATTGCAGGCCATCGAGGGCGTCAAGGTGGTCCGCCTGATCGCGCCGCGCGCGGCGTGAGCGACGACAAACTGCAGCACGCCCGCCAGCGCATCGACGCGCTGGACGAGCAGATCCAGGCGATGATCAGCGAGCGTGCGCTGATCGCCCAGGATGTCGCGCGGATCAAGGCGGCCATGGGCGGCGGCGCGGATTGCTACCGGCCCTCGCGCGAGGCCGATGTGCTGCGCCGGGTGATGGAACGCAATCGCGGTCCGCTGACCGATCAGGCCATCGTCCGCGTGATGCGGGAGATCATGTCGGCCTGCCTTTCGCTGGAGTCGCCGCTGGAAGTCGCCTATCTGGGGCCCGAAGGCACCTACACCCAGGCGGCGGTGTACAAGCATTTCGGCAATGCGGTGAAGGCCCGGCCGCTGGCGGCCATCAATGAAATCTTCCGCGATGTGGAAGCGGGCAATGCCGACTATGGCGTGGTGCCGGTCGAGAACAGCACGGAAGGCGTGGTCAATTACACCCTGGACATGTTCGCGACGTCCTCTTTGCTGATCTGCGGTGAGGTCAGTCTGCCTGTTCATCACCACCTGCTGAAGCGGGAAGGCGACCTGGATTCCGTGACCCAGGTGTTCGGTCATTCCCAGTCCTTCGCCCAGTGCCGGCAGTGGCTGGATCGCAAACTGCCCAAGGCCGAGCGCATCACGGTGGCCAGCAACGGCGAGGGCGCGCGCATGGCGGCGGAATCCGATGGCGCCGCGATCGCCGGCAAGCCTGCCGCGGAGCGTTACGGACTGTCGATTATCGCGGCGAATATCGAGGATGAACCTGATAACACCACGCGTTTTCTGGTCATCGGGCGGCAAATCGTGCCGCCAAGTGGACGCGACATGACATCCATTTTACTGTCTTCGCATAACAAGCCCGGAGCCTTGTACGATCTGTTGCGGCCGTTCGCCGACGCCGGTGTGAATCTGACCCGGATCGAGTCCAGGCCTTCACGTCGCGCGCAGTGGGACTACAACTTCTTTGTCGATATCGAAGGGCATGCGCAGTCCGAGGCGATCAAGACCGTGCTCGAGGGCATGCAGGACAAGGCGGCCTTCTTCAAGTTCCTCGGTTCCTATCCCAAGGCGGTGGTTTAGGCATGGTGCGGAACTGGTGCGCGGCCCGGGCGGCTGCCCGGCAAAGTGCCGCAGGACGCTCGTGGATCGCAGGGGAGGCGGTATGAAACGCATCGCCCAACTCAGCATCATTGGTGTCGGTCTGATCGGCGGTTCGCTAGCCGCCGCATTGCGGCGTGCCGGGGTGGTGGAGCGCGTGGTGGGTCATGCACGGCGCCAGGATACGCTGGATACGGCGCGTTATCTGGATCTGATTGACGCTGGCAGCACCCGCATCGACGAGGCGATTGCAGGCGCGGATGTCATCGTGCTGGCGGTGCCGATGGGTGGCTATGTGGGCGTTTTCGAGGCCCTCAAGGACCGCTGGCCGACGCACGCGGTGGTGACCGATGCCGGCTCGACCAAGGCCAGCGTGCTGGCCGATCTGCGCCAGGTGTTGGGTCACGTACCGGCCAATTTTGTGCCGGGCCATCCGGTGGCGGGTACCGAGCGGAGCGGCCCCGCGGCCGCGATTGCGGATCTTTTCCAGCACCGCAGGGTGATTCTGACGCCGACTGAGGACACCGCCGCCGAAGCCCTGCAGACCGTGCGCTGGATGTGGGAGGCGGCGGGGGCCCTGGTGCATGAAATGAGCCCGGCCCATCATGACGAAGTGCTGGGCCTGACCAGTCACCTGCCGCACCTGATCGCCTATCAGTTGATCGAAACCCTGGCCGGGGTGAACGATCAGCGCGAGCTGTTCGAATTCGCCGCTGGTGGGCTGAAAGATTTAACCCGGATCGCGTCCAGCAGTCCGCGCATGTGGTCGGACATCATGCTGGCCAACCGTACCGCGGTACTGGCCGCTCTGGATCGCTACATGGCGGACATGACGCGTCTGCGTGCCGATCTGGAAGCGGCGGATCAGGATGCGCTGTTTTCTCATTTTCAGGCCGCCAAGACCGCGCGTGATCGGTGGATCCATACCGCAGAGGCGACACGATGAACACGCCACAATCTGAAAGCTGGCTGGCGCGTCCCAGTCGCGATCTGGGCGGAGAAGCCTGGGTGCCCGGTGATAAATCCATCTCCCACCGCGCCGTGATGCTGGGTGCCCTGGCCGACGGCATCACCGAGGTGCACAATTTTCTGCCCGGCGAAGACTGTCGCGCGACGGCACGGGCGATGCAGGCGATGGGCGTGCAGATCGAGGGACTGGCGCCGGATCATCTGCGCATTCATGGCGTCGGGATCGACGGTTTGCAAGCGCCCGACGATGCGCTGTATCTGGGCAACTCCGGCACCTCCATGCGCTTGTTCTGCGGGCTGCTTGCCGGTCAGTCCTTTGCCTCGCGGCTGACCGGTGATGTCTCGCTCAGCGCACGGCCCATGCGCCGGGTGACCGAGCCCTTGAGTCGGATGGGGGCGCAGATTCGCACCACGGCAGCCGGGACCGCGCCACTGGATGTGACCGGCAGTGCCTTGCTGCACGGGATTGACTATGTCCTGCCAATGGCCAGTGCTCAGGTCAAATCCGCGCTGCTGCTGGCCGGTCTTTACGCCACCGGCCGGACGCGGGTGCAGGAGCCGAAAGTGACGCGCGATCACACCGAACGCATGCTGCGGGGTTTCGGTTACCCGGTCGATACCCTCGACGGTACGATTTCGCTGGTCGGCGGCGGTCGATTGCATGCCAGCACCGTCCAGGTGCCGGGCGACCTGTCGTCGGCGGCTTTCTTCTTTGTTGCCGCGGCGATCCAGCCCGGGGCGCGGATTACGATTCATGATGTCGGTCTGAACCCGACGCGCATCGGCGTGCTGCGCGTGCTTGAATTGATGGGCGCGCTGGTGGATGTGAGCAATGAACGGCTGGCCATGGGCGAGCCGGTGGCTTCGGTCAGCGTGACCGGCGCGCCTTTGCGTGGAATTCAAATCGACGCCGAACTCGTGGCTCTGGCGATCGACGAACTGCCGGTGTTGTTCGTGGCCGCGGCCTGTGCGCAGGGGGAGACGGTGGTGACCGGTGCCGAGGAACTGCGGGTGAAGGAAAGTGACCGGGTGGCGAGCATGGCGGCGGGCCTGAACGTCCTGGGCATTGTTGCCGAACCCCGCCCGGACGGCATTCGCATCGAGGGTGGATGTCTGCGTGGCGGCCGCGTTCAGAGTCATGGCGATCATCGGATTGCGATGTCCTTTGCGGTGGCTGCCCAGGTGGCCGATGCGGCGATCGAGATTGGCGATTGTGCGAATGTTGCGACCTCGTTTCCCGGATTTCTCGACTGTGCCAGGCGTCTGGGCCTGAACGTGGATGCGCTGCGATGAACTCCCCGGTCATCGCGGTTGACGGGCCTGGCGGCGCCGGCAAGGGCACCTTGTGCCGCGGTCTGGCGCGTGCACTGGGCTGGCACTATCTGGATTCCGGCGCCCTGTATCGCCTGCTTGCGTATCGCATGCAGAAAGCGGGGGAGCAGCCAGAGCAGGCGGCTGGTCTGGCCGGCGACATGAATATCGTCTTCAGCCTGGATGACAATCAGGTCTGGCTGGATGGTGAGGCGGTGGCGGACCGGATCCGCACCGAAGAGCTTGGTGCGCTTGCTTCGACCATTGCGGCGCGCAAGGATGTGCGTGCCGCCTTGCTCGAAAAACAGCGCAGCTTTGCCCGTCATCCAGGTCTGATTGCCGATGGTCGAGATATGGGCACGGTGGTGTTTCCGCAAGCGCAGCTCAAGATTTTTCTGGATGCCAGCGCCGAGGAGCGGGCCCGACGGCGCGAAAGGGAATTGCTAGGCGCAGGAAAAGAGGCTATATTTGAAAAGATTTTCCGTGACATCAGCGCGCGCGATCAACGTGATCGAGAGCGCAGCACCGCGCCATTGAAGGCTGCGCAAGATGCGCGCCTGCTGGACAGCAGCGGCAAGAGCGCTGTCGAGGTTCTGCAGCTGGCGCAGACCTGGGTTCGAGAAGTCGGGCTCACGCGCTAGTCCATCGGCGCGGGGTTACGTGGGATCAGAGTTTTGGGAAATCCGCCAGGGAAGGCGGATTTATTGTTTTTGACTGTTGCGGCACGGATCGCTGTGACTTGAAAAATTTATTTAGGTTGACCTTTACTAATGACCGAAAGTTTTGCCGAACTCTTTGAAGCGAGTTTATTAGCTGGCCAGAGCATGCAGCCTGGCGCCATCGTCCGCGCCACCGTTCTTGAAATCAAACCCGATGTTGTCATCGTTGATGCGGGCCTCAAGTCGGAAGGTGTCATTCCTCTCGATGAATTCAAGAATCTCAATGGCGAGATCACCATCCAGCCGGGTGAGTCCGTGGAAGTGGCGCTGGAGGCTGTCGAAGACGGTTTCGGCGAAACCAAGCTGTCCAAGGAAAAAGCCGAGCGTATCCGTACCTGGGACCGCCTGAACAAGGCGCACGAAGAGAAGGCCATTGTGATTGGCACGATCTCCGGCAAGGTCAAGGGTGGATACACGGTCGACGTCGATCGCGTGCGGGCCTTCCTGCCAGGTTCCCTGGTCGATATCCGGCCGGTGCGCGACACCAGCTATCTGGAAGGCAAACCGCTCGAGTTCAAGGTCATCAAGCTCGATCGTCTGCGTAACAACGTGGTGGTTTCGCGTCGCGAAGTGCTGGAGGCTGAATACAGCCAGGAACGCGAGATGCTGCTGGAGCGTCTGCAGGAAGGCGTCGTGCTGACCGGTGTGGTCAAGAATCTGGTCGATTACGGTGCGTTTGTTGACCTCGGCGGCATCGATGGTCTGCTGCACATCACCGACATGTCCTGGAAGCGGGTCAAGGATCCGGCCGAAGTCATCGAGGTCGGCCAGGAAGTTGAAGTCAAGGTGCTCAAGTTTGATCGTGAGCGCATGCGCGTATCCCTTGGTCTGAAACAGCTGGGTGATGATCCCTGGATCGACATCGCGCGCCGCTATCCGGAAAGCACCCGGATGTTCGGCAAGGTCACCAACATCACCGATTACGGCTCCTTCGTCGAAATCGAAGATGGTGTGGAAGGTCTGGTTCACGTGTCCGAAATGGACTGGACCAACAAGAACTGCAATCCGAACAAGACGGTTCACGTCGGCCAGGAAGTGGAAGTGATGATCCTGGATATCGACGAGGAACGTCGCCGGATTTCCCTCGGCATGAAGCAGTGTGTGCCGAATCCGTGGGAAGAGTTCGCGCAGAACCATCAGAAGGGCGATCGCGTTCACGGGACGATCAAGTCGATCACCGATTTCGGTGTATTCATCGGTCTGGATGGAGGGATCGATGGTCTGGTCCATGCGTCCGATGTGGCCTGGGATCTCGACGGCGAAGATGCGCTGCGCCAGTTCCAGAAAGGCGAAGAAGTGGACGCCGTGGTGCTGGCGATCGAAGCCGGTCGCGAGCGGATTTCCCTGGGGATCAAGCAGTTGCAGACCGATCCTCTGACCAGTTACATGGCCGAACATCCCAAGGGTTCGATCGTCACCGGCAAGGTGATCGAAGTCGAGCAGCGGGTGGTCAAGCTGGAACTGGCGGAAGGCGTCGAAGGCTTTCTGCGCGCTTCGGACATCGCCCGCGAGCGGGTGGAAGATGCACGCACCATGATGAACGTCGGCGACGAAGTCGAAGCTCGGATCGTCACCATCGATCGCAAGAACCGCACTCTGGGTGTATCCATCAAGGCCAAGGAAATGTACGACGAAGATCAGGCCATGAAGGAATACAACAAATCTTCGGATGAGTCGGTTGCGGCAACGACGATGGGCGACCTGCTCAAGCAGCAGATCGAAAACCGGAATTCCTGAAGCGGTATTCAGGCGGCCGGGCCGAAACTGGCCGCGACCACGAAGGTCGCGGCCAAGTCTCTGGAAGTCCAGGAAAAATTTAGGTAGGCTCGGTTGTTCGCAACCGGGCCTTTATTATGTCCGGAGGCGGCGGTTCCGGATCATTGCCCCCGCTTCATGTTGAAGCCATTGAGGTTGAGAATGACCAAGTCAGAATTGATTGATCGCCTGGCCATGCATCAGCGCCATCTGTCGCACAAGGATGTCGAACTGGGGGTCAAGCTCCTGCTGGATACGGTGGCTGATGCCCTGGCGCAGAACGAGCGCATTGAAATTCGCGGTTTCGGCAGCTTTTCGCTGCATCATCGGCCCTCGCGTACCGGCCGCAATCCGAAAACCGGCGAAGCGGTGGCGATACCGGAAAAGCGCGTACCGCATTTCAAGCCTGGCAAGGAATTGCGTGAGCGGGTCAATGGTGGCCATTGAGGAATTGAAATGCGACGCATAGTGATCCTGATTCTGCTGATTGCGACGTTCTGTCTGGGGGCGGCGTTCAGTTATCACAATCCGCAAATCGTAGAACTGAATTACCTCGCGGGGAATTTCAGCCCGCCATTGGGTGCGCTGCTGATGGCCGTGGTTGCCGGCACCGTGGGTCTGATGGTTCTGATCTATGCCGTGCTCGGTGTGCCGCGCAGGGCGGAACTGGCTCGTTTGCGTCGACGCCTGGAAAAAGCCGAGTCCGAACTGGTCAATCTGCGGAATCTGCCGCTGCAGGATGGGTGATTTTTCCGGCCTGATCCTGTTGCTGCTGCCGCTGGCAGCGGCGACCGGCTGGTTCGTCGCAAGGCAAAGTCATCCCCGCGAAGAGCAGGAGGCTGGCGGCCTCAACCCGGACTATGTCAGAGGGATCAGCCATCTGGTCAACAATGACACGGATCAGGCGATCGAGGTTTTCATCGGCCTGATGGACGCCGATGAAGGCACGATTGACCTGCATCTGGCGCTAGGCAATCTTTATCGACGGCGCGGTGAAGTCGAGCGCGCGCTACGGATCCACCAGAATCTGGTCGAGCGCAAGAGCCTCAAGCCACTGAACAGAAATCAGGCGCGTTATGAACTGGCGCGTGATTATCTGGCCGCCGGGGTGCTGGATCGGGCGGAAGAGATCTTCCTGGAACTGGCCCATCAGGGCATGTTTCTGGCGGATTGCCTGACGCATCTGCTGCGGATCTATGAGCGCGAGCGGGAGTGGGACCGTGCGATGGATACCGCACGCTGGTTGGGCAGCGCCCAGGGGCGCGACATGGGCGCGCTGATTGCCCAGTATCTTTGTGAAATGGCGGAGACGGCGGAGCGACAGGCCGATGCCAGGGAGCAGCAGAGATGCATCAAGAAGGCGCTGCAGGCGGATCGGCATTGTGTTCGTGCCCAACTCATTCGCGCGCACCAGGCCTTGGCCGATTCGCAAGCCGGTAAGGCCCTGCGCATCTTTCAGCACATCGCCCACCACGATGCGGCTTTCATTCCGGAGATTCTGGATGCCTGGCATGCGGCGTTCGTGGCCTGCAAGGGCGAGGTCAACTGGCCGCAGGAAATGCGGACCCATTGTCAGGGGCAGCCCCATCCGCGCCTGCTGGCCGCAATGATCAAGGCCGCGCAACCGCTGTCGATGGCAGGGGCGGAGCTACGTGATGAGTTGCTGGCTCATCTGCAGGCGCAGCCCAGCTGGGTTGGCCTGCACGCCGTGCTGGATCAGCCCTGGCCTGAACTGGACCCGGCAGTCGCGGCATTGCTGCAGAGCGTGGCCGGCGCGCTGGAGGCGCCGTTGGAGCGCTCTGCTCGTTATCGCTGTTCTCGTTGCGGTTACAGCAGTCGCAGCCTGAACTGGCAATGTCCGACCTGTCACAACTGGAACAGCACGTTGCCGCTGGCCGATATCGATCACGCCGCCCTCGATCGCGAGCCGGAGTCGCTTAGCGTCACTTAGCGCTGGCGGGACGGCGGCTGGCGGGCCCGTTTGCGTTCGGAGTCCGGTGCCTGCTCCAGGTATTGCTCAATTCGTCCCTGCAGGCGCTGACGATCATGGGCCGAGAGCTTTTCCAGTGCCAGGCCATTGCGCAACTGCCGGATCGCATCCACGTAGTCCCCGCGGCTATGGGAGTAGGCGGCCATCTGGAAATGGGCTTCCGCAGGTTCCCCCATGTCGCGTGCTGCCATGGCCAGGAGGCGGAAGCTTTCCGCATCCCGGGCCAGCAACAAGTCGCTCTCGAGCAGCAACTGGCGCGCCCGGCCGGCCTCGCCTGCATGCAGCAGGGTGGTCGCCAGCGCCAGCGTGGCCGGGCGTGAGCGGGGGTGTCGTTTTCTGGTTTCGGTCAGCAGGGCGATGGCCTTCTTTTCCTGTCCGGCAGCCGAGTAGAGCTCGCCCAGGCTGAGTTGCAGATTCAATTCCTCCGGATAGGCCTGCAGTAGACGTGTGAGGACCTGCTCGGCTTCGCCGAACGCACGCCCCCGAATCAGGGCCAGGGCCAGGCCATATTCAGAGCTCAGGCCTGGTTGATTCTTGCCGATTGCGCGGTAATAGCCGAGGGCTTCGCTGGACAGCTCCGTCATCAGAATCTGTGCGCGGGTCTTCATCAGCAGATAGGCGTTGCTTGATGGCGCGGCGTTCTGGCGTGGCGCGCCGGCGCGCGCCTGCGCCTCTGCAATGCGGGTGGTGTTGACCGGGTGGGTACGCAACAGTTCGGGCACACCTTCGCCGTAAAGTTGGGCCTTTTGCGACAAACGATGGAAGAACGATGCCATGCCCTGAGGATCCAGGCCGGCAGACTCCAGCGTACGGATGCCAAGGCGGTCGGCTTCCAGTTCATTGGCACGGGTGAAATTGATCTGCTGCTGAATTGCGGCGGACATGCCCAGCGTCAGGGCTGCCTGCGCCATTTCCGGGTCGTGGACCCCGGCAATGAGGGCGGCAATGACGAGAGCTGTGGAGGCCAGGTCCCAGCCTCTGGTTTTGTCCATGCTGCGGGCGATATGGCGTTGGGTGACATGGGCGATTTCATGCGCCATGACGGCGGCCAGTTCGCTTTCGTTGCTGCTGGCCACGATCAGGCCCGCATTGATGCCGATGTAGCCGCCCGGCAGCGCGAAAGC
>JBFKDQ010000027.1:0-46815 GCA_041619555.1 Oceanococcus sp.
GCAGGGCCAGCCACTGCAGACCTATGCCCAAACTCATGCGCTGAACCTGGATTCCCTGCTGGAGTTGTTCGAACAGGTCTGCGATGCGGTTGCTCATGCCCACCAGCAGGATGTGATTCACCGCGACCTCAAACCCGCCAATGTGCTGGTGACACCGCTTGGCCAAAGCAAACTACTGGATTTTGGCATCGCCAAACTGATCGCACCCGACACCAGCCAGGCCACCTCAACCCAGGCGCCGATGACACTGGCCTATTCGGCCCCGGAACAATTGCAGGGCAAACTCCCCAGCGCCGAAACGGACATTCACGCCCTGGGCGTGATGCTGTATGAGCTGCTGACCGGCGTTCTGCCCTGGCATGAATCCGAACACCCCCCCCTGGCGGTATTGATGCAGCGCATCCTGCATGAGCCCGCCCCGCTGGCGAGTCTAAGAGCGCAACAATGCGGGCGCAGCCCGGTGAAACCTGGTCTGCTCAGCGGGGATTTGGATCGGATTCTGCAGCGCGCCCTGCACAAATCACCGCATAAGCGTTATTCCTCGGTCGCCGAGTTCACCGCCGATCTGGCGCGTTTTCGCCGCGGGGAAGCGCTGCCAAGCCGATCACGCCCGCCTGTTCGAGTGCAGCGCAAGCTCGAACGGCGTCATATCACCGTATTGAGCTGGGATTTAAGTTTTCCCGCTGATCTCAACGCGAAAATGGAGCCGGACGAACGCCATCGCCTACGCCAGGAGCTGGATGCGCAGTTGGAGCCGCTGATCCGCGACTACGAGGGTTTTCCGCTGGCCAGCCCGGATGCTGGCCAGCTGATCTGCTTTGGTTATCCCCAGGCCCGTGATGACGACGCGGAGCGTACGCTGCGCTGCGCCTTGGCGATCGTGGACAGGCTGACTGATGTCAGTTCATTGGGCCAGACGCCACCGCGCATCGGCGTTCATACCGGCCCGGTGTTGATCGATTGCGAGCCGACCGGCAGCGGACTGTGCGAGGAGCTGGCCGGCAGCACTTTGGGCCTCGCCCGGCAGTTGTCCGGCTGCGCGCAGGCCGGCCAGGTGCTCATCAGCCCCACCACCTGGCTACGGGTCAAAGGTCTGTTCGTCGCAAGTGATCTGGGTGAAAAGGCCTTCCCCGGCTTCGCACCCTTGCCCGTCTATCAGCTGCTGCGCCCCAGCACGGCCGACACCCGCCTGGATGCCGCCGATCAACTCAGCCACTTTGTCGGACGTGAAGCCGAACTCAGCCAGCTCACGCAAGCTTGGCAGGGGGCTCGCCATGGACTGGCTCAATGCCTGCTGATCCAGGCAGAACCGGGCCTCGGCAAATCCCGCTTGATCCGGCAGTTCATGGATCAACGCGAAATCGGGCGCCACCACGCTCTGGAAGCCCGCTGTGCGCCGATGGACCGCCTCAGCGCTTTTGCACCGATCGTGCACTTGTTGCGTCAAACGCTGATGCTTGCGCCCTCCGCTTGTATGGATCAAACACGCCCCGAGCTGGAACAGCGCCTGGCTGCTTTGAACCAGGATTTACCGAGCAGCATGCCCTTGTTGGCGCCTTTGCTCGGCATCGAATTGGATGATACTTACCCGCCGGCTCCGTTCGGACCGGAACTCAGGCGCGAAAAAACCCTCCAGCTGATCGCGGATTGCCTGCTGGCGACGAGCCATGATGATGCACTGCTTCTGGTGATCGAGGATTTGCATTGGTCTGATCCCTCCAGTCTGGACCTTATTGGCGTTTTGCTGGATCACATGAGTCAGCACGCGGCATTGATGATCTTGTCGGCGCGTCCCGAGTTCTCACCCAGCTGGCCCAGCCGCTCCAAGCTTGAGCTGATCAAGCTGGCCGCCTTGAGTGCTGCTGATGCGGACCGCTTGCTGGAAGCGCTGCTGCAGCACCGAGCACTGCCCCGCTCGCTCGGCGCCCAAGTGCTGCAACGCGCCGATGGCGTGCCGCTGTTTCTTGAGGAGATCGTCAATCAGCTGCTGGAATCCGGGGATCTGAGCGCCAACACGGGCGGGCTGGACCTTGCCCCTGGCCTGCAAACACTGGACATTCCGGTGACGCTGCAGGACTCTTTGAGCGCCCGCATGGATCGCCAGGGCGAGGCGAAGCGGCTATTGCAAATCTGCGCGGTGATGGGACGGCATGTCCCGGCCACGCTGTTGCCCCATCTACCTGATTTGGTGGGCGTTCCGATCACAAGCCAGTTGGAACAGCTGATCAGTAGCCAATTGTTGAGCCGCCAAGCGCTGGGCCCGGATCGCGACTACCTGTTTCGCCATGCACTGATTCAGGAAGCGGCCTATGCATCACTCCCCGCGGAGCAGCGCCAGCGTTTGCATCACCAGATTGGCCACGCCCTGCACGCGCATATGCCGCCGTACGCCCGCGAAAACCCCGTGGTGGTCGCACAGCATCTGGAAATCGGCGGAGACCACCTGCGGGCGGCGCAATACTGGTTGGCCGCGCTCGCCCAGGCCGCCAATCGTCTGGCCCTCCGCGATGCCGCCGGCTTCGCCCGCCGCGCATTGGCACTGATTCAGAAGGCTGCGGACAGCGAACAACGCGATCTCCTGAAATTTCAGGCCCTGATGGGACTGAGTGCCACCCTGATATACATCGAGGGTTATGACACCGAAGAACGCTCATCGGTCTATCAGCAGGCCTTGGCATTGGCCCAAAAGCGCGGCGATGCTTTGGCGGTGGCGCAATGTCAGGGGCAGATTTTCATGAGCCAGTTCCCCGCGGCACGCTACCAAGACGCTCTCGCCACCGCCAGCAGCAATGTGGCTTTGGGCCAACAGCTTGACCTGGCGTGGATTGAGGCCATGAGTTTGTCGCAACAGGCTCATGCCCTGCACGGCTTGGGGCGCTTTCAGCAAGCGCGTGAAGCCAATCTGGCCTGCAGCCAGCGCATGCCGGCCGATGCCACACCGCAACTCATGCAGTTCTACGGCGGCCTGGACGCGCAAAGCACCCAGCGCAGCCTGGACGCCGTGCTGTTATGGCTGGAAGGCAAGCCCGAGCGAGCGCACCAGGCTCTGGATGATTTGCAACGCTACCTGGATGAATTGGCCCACCCCTTTGCCCGGATCTTCGCCGCTTCCATGGCGCAGGCCCCTTTGGCCATGCTGAATTTCGATGCCACCGCCTTGGCTCAAGCAGGCGAGACGATCTGTGCCAACGGCAGGATTCTTGAAGCACCGGATCTGATCAATTTCGGTGAGACCCATTGCGCATTGGCCCGATGCTTGGGCCAGGGCAAGCCGCGACATTACGACGCGTTATTTCAGCAATTGGCCTTGCAACAGCAACGCGGCATGCGCGAAGGCTGCAGCCAGGTGCTCGGTAGCGCGGCGGCCATTGCGCTCTCTCAGGGTTTGACTGAGCTGGCGGCCCGTGCACTGGATGAAGCCTTTGCCTTCGTCACGGAAAGTGACGAGCAATTTTTCGTCTCCGAATTGCACCGCACCCAAGGCGAATGGTTACTGCTGGCTCAATCCGACAAGGACCGCGCCGAGCGAGAGTTCCAGCTCGCCCTGGAGATCACCAAGCAGCAGCATGCGCCCATGCTGCAACTTCGCGCCGCAAGCAGCCTGGCCAAACTCTATCGCGCGCAGGCCCAGCACCGACAAGCCCTGAGCGTTCTGCAAGCCGCTTGTAGCGGCATCAGCGAAGCTTTTGACCACCCCGACATCAAAGCCGCGCAAGGCTTGCTGGGCGAGTTATTGGCGTTTGAAAACCGATAGAGTCCAGGGCATCAGGAATGCTCTCTGGGGCTTGCTAACGCCTGAATTCAGCGGCATTTGAGGCGAGGCCTTGTTTTGCGACAGTAAAAGCAGGGGCGGGTCAAATGCTCGCGACAACGCTTTGTTAGGCATGCACTGGTACGTACAGAAAGTTGTACATATAATGCACAATAAACCGTTCAAACCATGAGGCAATACCATGGATAGCATTAGCTACACCTCCGCACGAGGCAATCTCGCCAAAACTATGGAAAAAGTATGCAATGACCATGCTCCAATAGCTATCACCCGAAAAGGAGAAGGTGCTGTTGTCATGATGTCAATGGAAGACTACCAAGCTCTAGAAGAGACTGCCTATTTGCTCCGCAGCCCCAAAAACATGCGCCGACTGCTCACTGCCATGAATGAACTTGAATCAGGCAAGGGAACGACCCAGGAATTGATTGAGTGAAGCTTGTGTTCTCTGAACAGGCTTGGGAAGACTACCTTTACTGGCAACAGACAGACAAAAAAACCCTTAAACGCATCAATGCGCTGATTCAGGACTCTGTCCGAAGCCCCTTTGCAGGAATCGGGAAACCCGAGCCACTTAAACACGCGCTGGCCGGATATTGGTCTCGACGCATCAACGAAGCGGACAGGTTCGTCTATAAAGCGCAGGACGATTCGATGCTGATTGCCCAGCTTAGATATCACTACTAAGTGCCTAGTGCTTCAACGCCGCGATACATTTCGGGTCAATAAGCCCTAGAACTGGTAACGCAACTCCGCAAATACGCGCCTGGGCGCCTCCAGGATTTCGAACACATACCCTTTCAGTGCCTGGTCCTGATACATCACCACGGCTTCGTCGCTGAGGTTTTCACCATGGATGCGCAGGGACCAGCGCCAATGGATCAGGCCCAGACTTGCCCGCCAACGCCATACCGCATCCTGAGCGTAACGCTCATCCAGGCTGAGATTGGGGATCAACCGTGATTGATAATCAGCGCCCAGGCCCAGTTCGAGGCGGGGATGTTTTCCCCCGATGGCAGGCAGCGAGGACGTCCATAAGCCGAGCAAGCTGCCCTCCCAACGCGGCGTGAAGGCAAAAGCTTTGCCGCTGGCATCACAGCGCTCATCTTCGTCACCGTCGGTATTGGGATTATCCAGAAAGCAGCTGTTATTGGGAAAGGACTTGTAAAGGCTGTGTATGAAACCCAGGGCGGCCCGCAAGCGAAAATACGCGCGTGGTTGCCAGTACAGGTCAGCCTCAAAACCCTGGGCGATGGCTTTGGCCGCGTTCTCCACCTGGGTTCCCCCCAGGCCCACGCCACTTGGCGGCGCGATCCTGGTCAGCGCCTGAAAATCACGCACGGCCAGACGAAACAGGGAGAGATTCAGCCGGCTGCGGGGCCAGTGAAATTTCAGGTCCAAACCCCAATCCGTCGCTTGCTCGGGGCCAAAACCCAACTCCTCGTCGCGGTCGCGAAAGGAAAACGCATTGAAGCCTCCACCGCGAAAACCTCGGGCCCAATGCAGGAAGGCGGCGAAAGAATCCTGCGCCTGATAGGACAGCGCGATGCGCGGCGCCAACTGGGATTCGTCACGATGCAAGTCCTGGCGCTCGTATTCCTCGATATTAAACACCGTGAGCAAGGGGTTGGGCGGCGCCGAACTGTGAGATTGCCGCAGCTGCGCCGACTTTTTCTCCTGGCTGAATCGCAGGCCGAGATCCACTGACCACGCCGGTAGAAACTGCCAGTTCAGCGAACCGAACAAGGCCTGCGTTTTGGCTTGCTGATTGAACTCGCGGACGGCCTCCTCGGGTTCACCCTGCATGCCGAGTTCCAGGCTGGCGGCGGAGACCCCCAGGAGCGGGCTGACATATTCGGCCAGATCAGGCGGTGGTGGCGAAGCTTCATCCAGTTCTCCCAAGGCAACCAGTTCGACCAGATCCGCTCCAAAGCGTGCGGCACTGCCCTTGCCGTCGATGTCACGACGCTGCAGATAAGAACCAAGCAGCACGCGACTGTATCCTGGCCCCCAACCGAAAACCCCCTCCAGAACCGGACTCAGCCCGCGTAACTCCAGGCTCAGGCTCGGCGATCGATCCCCATCATCACCCCATATTGCGCGTGCAGCGGTTTGATCGCTATCCAGTGCCGCGGCGTTATCCAGCAGGGAGTAGCCCAATTCGGCGTTCAGTTCCCAGTTCGCCTGTGTTGAGTTCCAGTGGGCACCGAAGGTGGAAATCCGCGTCTTGCGGAAATCCGGCGCATCGATGGTGCCGACATAGTTGCCGCGTTGAAAATCCGAGCCCGGATCATGT
This sequence comes from Oceanococcus sp., assembly GCA_041619555.1. Taxonomy (GTDB): domain Bacteria; phylum Pseudomonadota; class Gammaproteobacteria; order Nevskiales; family Oceanococcaceae; genus Oceanococcus. The sequence continues at coordinate 6,066 of JBFKDQ010000027.1, forward strand.
TGCGCCAAGGCCTGCTGAAGCGCGGGTTTCACCGCGAAAATTTCCGTACCGCTTCCTGCGACATCGATACGCATGTGTTCGGCTTTGAGCAGAAGTTCTCCCTGCAGCACATTTCGGCCCAACAATTTCAAACGCAGGCCTTCGCGCTCCAGCGCCCGCAAGGGATTGGGCGCCTGGCTGCGTTCAGAAACCGCGCTGTTCCGCACGTAACCGCCCTGTTCATCGCGCAAAGCCGCCAGTCGCAACCCCCAATCGCGGCCACCCAGAGGGCCGCCCAGACCAAGCTCCAATCTTTGCCGTCCCCATTGACCGTGTTGCAGGCTGGCCTGCCCCTCGAATTCATCGCCGGGATTCTTGCTGATCAAATGGATGACACCGGCGGTGGTGTTCTTGCCGAAGGTGGTTCCTTGCGGGCCACGATAAACTTCGATTCTTTCCAGATCGAACAATGCGGCGGCGAAATAGTCCATGCGGCTGTAGGCGATGCCATCGATCGCCAAACCCGCCGGTGGCTCAAAACCCTTATTGAATTGATCGACCCCGAAGCCTCGCACGCGCGGCAGCAGGAAATAACCCGCCTCGCTCATACGCACATTGGGAATCAAACGCATCGCGCTGGGCATGTCGGTGATGGCCCATTGGCTCAGCGTGTTTTCGTCCAATACCGAAATGGACAGCGGCACCTGCTGCATGGCCGCCGGGCGCTTTTGTGCCCAGACAACGATTTCTTCCAGAGACGTGGCCTGCGCCATGCCCATTGGAGCATCAGAGGCTGGCAATTCGATGCTGTACAGTTCCTGAGCGAAGCCGGCCATACTCGTCGCCGCCGCGGCGCCAATCAGCGCCCGGCGTATCTGCTGCAACAGCCCTTGTATCAGCCCGGTGCTGAAGCGCACGCGCGCACTCCCCTCAAACTCCAGATCTCTTTGCGATATTAGCTCCGTTTAGCGGACCGATGGCCTGACACAGATCAAATCCTCGCCTGGCCTGAGTTTGAAGTTCAAGGGGATTTCTTTGTCGGATCTTGCCTTGTTGCGGGTCTTCCACGTAGGGCGCCAGAACTGATCCGGTCGTGGCTCCAGCTTCAAGATCAACGGCACGACAACCGTCGAAGCACTCGATGTGGATCAGCCCCAAGCCTGGGCAGGCCAAGAACCCTGAGCAACTCCGTCGGCCACAAGGCCAAGGCCCTGGTTGGCCGTGGTGCTCGCTACTCGGCTGCCGGCGGCAGTACGATCACGCCATTGACGAAAGACAGACTGCCGATGAACGAGGCGCCCACCACCGGACCGGTGCCGACGACATCGGCAAGCAGGTTGCCTGCACCCACATCGACTACGACCGCGCCGTTGGAGACTCCGGTGAAAACCCAGTCCGCCCGCCACTCCACCAGGCCGTTGGGCGTCATGGTGAATTCGCTGATGCTGCCCTCGGTCTTCGCGTAAGCCGCGACGCCGTTGGCGCTCAAGCGGTGCGTGCTGCCTCCCATGCTCAAGGTCTGATCTCCCACTTTGAAATCGCCCTGCTGCTGGAACAGTGTCGTCGTCACGTCTCCGTCCAGGGCAGGCACCCCGTGCGCCTGCAACCATTCCCGGCGCGGCGCGTCGGGCACCAGCACATCCCACTTGATGAAGTGAAAGTCAACGTCGCGGCGGTACGCCTCCGGCGGCTCAACCATGACGTAGTAACTGCCATAGCTCATCGGCATGAGCTCGCCGGCGAGGCCCGTGCCGCTTGCGCATACGAAGGTTTCGACACCGATATTGCCATCGAAGGCATCGACCGGCACATCCATCTCGGCCACGGCATCCGCCAACGGCAGCGGTCTGAATCCCTCGGGTAGATGCGGCTGCAGGTCCGCCGCCGTGGCCGGCAACAAGGTCAGAATCGCCTCGCAATTCAACAGTTCCCAGGCCAAGGTCTCAAGTGTCGGCGTCGGGCCGGCCAGCGCCTGAACTGCCGATGGGCCGCGCGTCGGCCCCTGGCAGGCCGCGAGCAAGACGGCCGCCACGCAGCAATGAATACGATGATGAAGCATGTTTTTCTCCCGGTAGTCTTCCTCCAGCTTTCGTAAAATGCGTGCCGATGCTGCCATGCGTCCGCGCGAAGCCCCTTTGAGGCAAGCGAGACATGCATCGGCGGGCGACTGATCCCGGCGCAGCATGGAAGCGGACCGGTTCGTCTACAGAGCACAAAACGATTCGCAATGGCCGATCGATGCTTCGGTGATCGCCCCAGACCGAAACCGACAGGGGGGCTTCCTGCGTGGCCACCGACTGAAACGATTCGATACACTCAATCAATGACCAAAACGCGCAACGTCGACGAGATTCTCAGCCCTGCCGGAGAGCTTGAGCTAAACCATGACTGTCCACCGGAGTTGACGGCGTCGGTGCGCACGCTGCTGCCCTTACATTACGAACAGCTCAAGCACATGGCCCGTCGCGAGCGGGGCAAGCTGCAACCCTATGGCACCCTGAACACCACAGCCGTGGTCCATGAAGCCTATCTGCGGATGTCTGGAGATGGCCCACTGCAATCGCGCGAGCATTTTCTGCGCACCTCGGTGATCGCCATGCGCTATGTGATCATCGATCGCGTGCGGGCACAGCTCGCCGCCAAAAGAGGCGGCGGCCAGCAGCGCGTCGATCTGGATGTGGCAGGCGCAGAGTCATTTACGATCGAGAACGATGAAGAGACCCTCGCGGTCCACGAGGCGCTCAAGCGGCTCAACAAAGTCTCACCGCGTCTGGCACAAGTCGCCGAGTGCCGGTATTTCGGTGGCTACAACGATGCGGAAACCGCCAAAGCGCTAGAAACTTCAATTCGGACTGTGCGGCGGGATTGGGTCATGGCCAAGGCCTGGCTGGCCCGAGAGTTAGGCGCCATCCCCACCACCAGCCATCATGCCGACTCGGGCGAATGAAATTTGGCCGCACTGAAGGCTCGATTTCGATATGAAGCATATCGACCAATTGCGAGCTGAACATGCCTCCGAAAAGCGCATCGACACCCTGGCCCGTTCTGGAAGCCGTGCTCCGCCACGCCATGGACTTACCCGAAGATCAACGGACCGAGTATTTGCGCGGTTTGCAGGCCGGCAACCCGAGCCTGCACAAGGATGTCCTGCAACTCTTGGCCAGTGCCCGCGGCGCGTTGTGCGCCAATTATCCGAAAATCAGAACCGACGCCCCCTCCTGAACCCATCAATCGATGCGTCAAGCGGTTTTTTACGGCGATGCCGTTAACTCAAGGGGCGAAGCTGACGGTCAGGTAGGCACTGTTCAAATCCTGATTCAGGTGGACGTGATCGAAGCGCAAACCGCCGAACCAGCGTCCACCAAGCGCGACATCCAGGGCCGCGACGGCGGAGAAACCCTGATCCTCGGTGTCCAGGGTGATGGTCTGCCCATTGACGCTGGTCTTGATCGTTCCGTCCAGTGCTTGCAGGTAGCCGCCGCCCAGGCCAAAACGCCAGCCATGGACTCCATATTCAAACATGAGATTCAGCCCGGCGGAGAGCCCCCCGACGGGATGCTGATCCGCCAGGGTGGCGAGCATGGCGTCCAGTTCGCTCTGATTGACGGTGAAATCCAGAGCGTATTGGCCCATGTTCACCACACTCAGCTCCACGCCCAACCAGCGCTGCAGCTGCCAGCGAGCGGCCAACCCCAGACTCGGGGCGCTGTCATCCATTGAGGCCACCGTGGCGCTGGGGGCGACCTGTTGCAGCGCGGCCTGCACACCGCTCTTGCTGGCTGCGGTGAAATTGGCGCCACCTAGGAGGGTGACTCGGCAGCAGGACGCGGTCCGGCCGAGGCGAGTCACCTCAATGGCTGGCGGCCTGGCCGGCCCTGCGCGGGCGGCTGTGATCTCATGGCCTTCAGCCGAGTCCGCTTCGACTTGGCGAGTTCCCGTCACCGGAACCCTGGCAACGGACGGCCCTGACACCGGATCAGGGGCTCGCAGCGGCTCGTCGACAGGCGGCTCCGCCAATGCCTTGGATTCGAGCGGAGCCACCGCCACCACCGATCCTTCGACTCCCTCGATCGGAGCCGCAGCCGGCCTTGGCTGCCACCGCAAGTAGCGCTCTCGGACATAACCTCGTTTGCCTGCGTCGTTCTCAACCAGCCTGTACTCCCCCTTGCTCCGCAACACCGCGACCTTCTGCCCCGGCTTCAGAACCGCCGTGATCGTGTTGTGCGGTGTGGGGGGCTGCGGCTGCTCGCGCAAGTTGACCATCAACGTGGCTTCGGCCACGCGCGCGGCCTGCTGTTCCGCCTTGCTGCACGCGCAGTCGCACGACTCATCCAGGGGCTGGACTGAGCCCGGCATGATGACCACCCGCTCGTCCGGTGGCAGCAGATTCAGGTAGATCGCACGCAAGAAGCCATGGCGGCCGTTGTCCTTGAGCACCAGGGCGTATTCCCCTTCATAATCCAGGATTTCGACGATCTGCCCAGACCGCAGCACGCCGGTGATGCGATTGTCTGCGGTCGGGGCCGACGCCGCCTCGCGTAAATTAACCATGATGTCGGACCTGGCAAAACGCGGTGCGGGTGCCGCCCGGGACACGCTCGCCACCATCGTGGCGAGCAGCAGAACGACAGCCGATCTGACGCAATAAGTGGATGCATTCATCACCGATGACCTCCCCGGGCATGGACGGCGCGCATCAAACTGCTTAGCGCCATCAGGACCAACCAAAGATCCAGCAGCCCGCTGCCGGACTTGGTGCGCGCGACGAGCTGGGCATCCCTGGAATCCACCTCGAATACCAGGTTCACCTCCTCACCATCCACCAGCAGCGGAACCACCAGGCTCCGGACCTCGGGCACGTTTTCGACCTTCACGCGGAAGGTCTCGCCAGGGGCGACCTGCACCGGCCCTTCAACGAACTCGCCGGAACCATTCACCTCAAACAGAACAGCCAGGGCATCGCCTGCTTTGGATCGATTGAATTTCGCCTGGATCGTCTGTACGAAATTCGTGGTGTTCTTGAAAAGCTGAGAAACTCCGCTCTGCAAGCTGACCGCTGGATTTTCTACGAAGACCGTCTCTCCCACCAGCAGCGGCTCGACTTCCGCGGTCGTCACCGTCCAGGTCCTGGTCAGTCTGTGCTCCGCCCCCTGGAAAACCACCGTGATCGTCTTCTGCCGCCCGGGAATGATGGACGCCGTAGTGCGCAGGCGGATCAGCGCAGAACTGGGCTGCAATGTCAGGCTGGAGGCGTAGTTCGAGCTGAAGCCCTGCGCGATCGTACCGCCGGTCACCGTGACCTCCAGCGGGGTATTGAAGCCGCGAACATTGACGAAGTTCGAGCGCACCAAAGCCCGCGGCGCGACGTTGGTCAAGGGCCTGAAGCTGATGAAGGCGGCTTCGGGCTGATCATCCACCACGAACTCGATCGAGCTGATCGTGAAACTGCCCGTGGTCGACGTCGCCGGCGACCCACCGCCCAGATTCACGTTCACCACCAGCGGCGTGTTCGTATCCTGCGCCGTGCCCACGGGCACCCGCACCCGCAGCCGGTCGCCTGGATCGACCTGGTGGCTGGTGGCCCAGGTGAGGGTCCTGATGGACTCGCCCGCACGCACCAGCCCGATCTCGGCCCCGGCGGGTGCGCCCGTGGCCAGGCTGGCCGTGATCGTGGTGTTGAAGCCCGAGGGCGTGATGTAGTCGGGCGACGTCACCGTGGTGTTGGGATTCACCTCGCTACGCTCCCCGAACGTGAACGGATCGGGGGTGGTGTCGATCGCCACCGTGGCCACCTGGAATTCGCCAGTGGCGTAGCGGAAGGCATTGGAGGTGTTGTTGTTGACCACGCCGGTCTGACCGTAGCTCTGGGTGCCCTCTTCATAGCCTTGGGCCTCGTCGATATCCTTGGCGCCGATCCGGTAGCGGGCCGTTCTGAGCTGGTTGAATCCGCTGCCCGCCAGCACCGCCATCTGCAGATACGGCCGCTCGGGTGACAGCAGCTGGGCGCGGTCCACGTCGGTGAAGGCCGGGCCGGCGGTCGGGTCGGCCAGCACCGCATCGCGCTGCGCCGGGTTCAGGGTGCGGTAGAAGGCCTCACCTTCGGCCAGCGGCTCCTCGCGCAGCAGCAGCACGCCGACCGGACCATCGATGCCCTGCATGAGCACGGGCTCGGAGTGCACCAGGCCGCTGCCGGGCGCCACGGTCTGCGGCGGGAGATCCACCGCGACCGGCAGCGGGTCGTTGGTCGTCGCGTAAGAGAACGTATCTTCGGTGTACTGGGAACTGCTGATCGCCCATTCGGGCTTCGCCTGCAGACGGATCAGCTTGAACTCATCGCGTTTCGCACTGGCGGTATCGCGGATCCACAGCTCGGTCTGGCCGGGGGCCAGATCCAGCTCGCCCGCCATCCAGCTCGCGCCGCCATCAATGCTGATGTCCAGAGGGACATCATTCGGCCCGGCCTTGTAACTGGCCCCGACCTGCGCGTCGCCATCCAGCACGTTCAGCATGACGCCCTTGAACACGACCTCGACCTCGGGCGCCACTCGCGCCGGCAGATTGGCGGGGATGCTGAGCTCCACGGCCCGACCCTCGCGCGTGCGGATGACGAGCGGCAAGGCCACGCCGTCGCCCACCTGCACCGAGGCCGACATGCTGCGATCGAAGCTCTCCGCCACCGGCACCCGCACGATCACCAGATCGCCATTGTTCACCTGGACGCCCGTGGTGCCTTCCGGCTGGAACGCCTTGGTCGTCACCACGCCGGTATCGAAGCTCACCCCGGGCGAACCGCTGACCGACAGCGGTGCGGCGGCATTGATCCCGCTCACCTGCAGCGTGAATTCCACAAAGTCGTTGCCCGCCGAGGGCTCCAGGCTCTGCAGTGCGCTTTCGGCCAGCTCGCTCACGCCATTGAGCCGGGCGGCGCCGAGACGGCTCAGCTCGCCGTCCGTATCCGCCGCCGTGACGCTGAGCTCGAAACTGTCGTTGGTGCCCCCGACATCCAGAGTCACCACCACGGCGGGCGCACCGACCGAGCTCGGGGCCTTAACGCGCAGCATCAGCGCGTCCCCACTCATCACCGCGCTGCCCGAAGCGACCACCTCGAATGTCGCAGCTCCTGCCGGCCGCCGCAGCAGCTGCACCGTTTCCGTACCATCGCCTCCCGTATAGGAGACACCCGCCGGCACGGCCACACCCGCATCCGGCCCGGTCACATCGGCGATCTGCGAGTCAGCCTCACCTCCCGGCTCGCGCGACACCGGTCCACCCAGCTCGAAGCCCTGCACCGTCGTTTTCTGCTGACGGGTGATCAGATCGATGGCCGTGACCGCCGTTGCGAATCCATCGGCCGCGGGACCGACCGTTAGCGTCACGGTCTTCTTCTGCTGCGCCTGCGGCGTGCTCAGCTGATCCGGCCCGGTCGCCCGCACCATGAGCGGGCCGGCGCCGACGCGGCTGCCGTTCGGCACCACCGCGCCATCGCGCAGGATCTGGCCGTCATTGACGCTGACCGGCACCGTCGCCGTGCCACGCAGGCCGCCGATCGTGACCGGCAGCTCGACCGTCTCGTTGACCGTATCGAGAATGCGTGGTGAGGCACCGAATCCCGCGCCCAGGGTCGCCTCGAAGTCGGACTGGTTCACCGCCACGGTGTACAGGGCGCTCTCCTGGTCGCCCAGGCTGATCCGCACGCTGCGGATCAGGGTCTGCGGGTCATCGGACGCAGTCAGGAACACCTGCACCGTATCGCCATTGCCGACGGCATTGTCGGCAGCGCTGGTCAGAAGGCGCGCCGTGCCGGAGCTGTCCTCGCTCAGCGAGATCGGCAGCTTCGCTCCCGGATTCAGGCCCTCGATGGTGACCACATTGGAGGCCACCTCCCCGCCCGGCACGATGTCGCCCTGCGGCTGGAACGCGAAGCCCGCCACTTCCTGCTGGCGGGTGACCAACGTCAACGTGAAACTGGTCTGCCCCGTCGTCGCCGAGCCGACGGTGAGCGTGGCGCTGGTCTGCCGCGGGTTGCCGGGCGTGCTCAGATTGGCATCGGCCTGGCCCTGCAGCACCAGCTGGGCGCCATTGCCCAGCATCCGCTGCGCCGTGCCGTAGGCCGCCTCTTCGGCCAGCCGGAAGCCGCCGCTGCCGGCGAAGCTGACCGGCACCGTGGCCTCTCCCTTCAGCCCGGCAATCACGAGATTCACCGTTTGCTCGGCGTTGGGTTCCTGATCCTCGAAGCGCTGGCTGGCCGGCTCGAACGCCTCGGGCACGAAGTCGCTCGCCGGCGTCGTCACCGTCCAGCGCATTTGCTTGCCGCCAACCGTGAGATCGACATGGATCTCGCGCGCCTCGGGATCAGCCGAGGCATCGAGCTTGATCTGCAGCGTATCGCCGTTGCTCAGCCAGTTGTCATCGCCGGCCTGCGTTGGCGCCGTCCTGGCCAGCGCCGTGCTGCCGTTCTTGAGCACGCTGACCTGCGCGCCCGCCGGCGTGACGCTGAAACTCGCCGGCGTGACCGGCTGCGCTTCGATGCCCTCGAGGATCAGCACATTGGAACTGGCCTCCAGGCCCGCGACCACATTGCCGGGCGGTTCGAATGCCAGCGTGGTCGGCTCGGTATCCGCCTCGCGGCTGCGGGCGGTGAATGCGCGGCTGAGCTGCTGGCGGTCGCTGTAACCGGCCGTCAGCGTCGCGCTGGTCTGCCGCAGCGCCTTGCTGGTTCCGCTGCTGAACTGAGAAGGCGCCTGCACCCGCAGCTCGATGAGCTGATCGCTGGCGACGCGCAGGCCCATGGAGACGAAGTCCGCGCCGGAATCCTTGATCCGGAAGCCGGCCGTCCCACCACCGCTCACCTCGGTGATGGCCAGTGGCACCTGTGCCGTACCCGAAAGCCCCGGCACCTGGATCTGGTAGATCACGAAGCCGTCCGGGTCGGTGGTGCCGTCGCCCGGCTCGACCGACAGCTCGCTGATCTCGCTTGGCTCGAAGGCCGCATCCGGGACGCTGATGCTGAAGCTGTCCGAGGCCTCGGCCACCGTGAGCGTTACGCGGGTGGTCGGCGCATCGCCATCGGATGAGGGCAGGATTTCGACCACCACGCTGTCGTCGGCCTTCACCAACGCACCGGACTGGATCGGCGCACCGTTCACCTTGACCGTGACCGCCGAGGCATTGCCCTCACTGACCGCGAAACTCAGCGGCGTGTCGTCGGGAATGTCCTTCAGCACCACCGGCTGGCTGGCCTCCCGGTTGCCGGGCACCACCGCGCCGGAATTCGCGCGCTCGAACTGAAGCGTCAGATCGCTGACCCGGGTGCTGACTTCATAAGTATCGCTCTGCGCGACCAGATCGCCGGTATCACTGCCCACGGTCAAGGTCAGCTGGCTGGTTTGCGTCTGGGTGTCGGCGCTGAAGGCCGCAGGTGCCTGAAGGCGTACGGTGATGGTTTCGTTGCCGGTCAGGGTGCCAGATCCCTGGGCACTGACCGCCGTGAACGTTGCGCCCTCCACAGAGCAGCCATCGCCCAGACAGTACTCGGCCGTGCGGCCTGCGCTGGCGTTGCTGAAGGCGAATGGCACCTGCGCCTTGTCGGCCAGGCCCTGGAGCTGGATCGCAGCCGTGTGCGGCTCATTCGGATCGGCATCGGTCACGTCTGCGAAGCTGAAGGCCGCCGGGCTGAAGTCCCCGGCCGGTGTCGCCACCACGAATTCCTTCTGCCGCGTACCGACTCTGATCGTCACGGTGACCGACCGGGATGAGGATTCCGCACTGGCCGGCACGCCCAGCTGAATGGTTTGCTGGTCCTTGATTTTGAAAGGGAAGCTTTGCGCCACGCCATCGACCAACAGCCGGACATCGCCCGCCTCAGCTCCAGCAACAGTGACCAGCGACACCTCCGTCTCTGCCGTGGTTTCGATACCGGTGATGGTCACCTCGCTGGATAGCGCTTCTTCACCTGCCACCACCGGGTCGGTGAGCACCGAGAAGTTGAAATCGTCCGGCGTGGTGTCCAGTGCCGTGTCGTTGGCTTCGATGGTCAGCGTTGCCGTCAACGGCGCCACAAGATCCGCACCACCCGTGGGGCTGGACAGCGTCAGCGTGATGGTTTCCTCGCCTTCCTCGGTGACATCATCAGTGATGTCAATATCAAAGGTCTTCGTACCCTCCTCGCCATCAGCCCAGGTCAAGCTACCGGCGCTGGCGGTGTAGTCCTCGGCATCAAAAGCCGTACCGTTGCCGGTGGCATAGCTCACGCTGACCTCGCCTTCGCTGCCCCCCGTGCGCTGCACGGCAATCGTGGCCATGCCGGCGCTTTCGTCCACCCAGAAGTTCTCGCTGCTGAAGCGGATGTGGCCGCGCTCTAAGAGCCGGTCGATGACTATGCAGGCGGAAAATCCGGTATAGGTCGTCGTTGGATGCCCAGATGCATTGTTGAAATCGCCAATCGAGCCGGTTACCCCGCCGACAGTACCGTCATATCTATCTCCATCGCTCTTTGTGCCGGTTGCTGTAATGAACTCACCAAGTTGAACCGGCTGATCGGACCTGAACTCGAAACTCTCTCCTCCGGCAACAATGGGCGAGCTGCCTAAATAACGCTCACCTTCGCCATACCCACTCGGGTCGCAGTTCGCGTTGACAAAGAAGTCGAACTCGTAATTTGTCGGGGAATCGTTGGTGCCCGTAACAACCAGCCCCACGGATGGATTGTATGCAGCCTTGTCAATGAAAAACGGGTCGTAGTAAGCATTGTTGGTGCTTCCACTTAAACGTATACCGAGTCCTGAATCCCCTCCCCCGGCGGCCTGACCATTGGAAAAAATACTGTTCCCGCGGATATAGAAAAGGTTCGCATCCCCGGCGCTGAGGTATATCCCATCGAGACCGTTATAGGCGATGACATTGCCTTCGCCCGGCATGGTTCCACCTATTTGCTTGTTTCCGTCAGCTGTGCCACTGACAAGAATCCCGCGCAAGGCATTGCCGGCAGGCGTACCATCCGCCAGCACGCCAATCCGGTTTCCTTTGATGATCGGGCGGGCTGGCCCTCCCCCGTCGTTGTAACGCGCGAGCTGAACCCCGTTCGCCGAGTTGTTGACGATATTGTTGTTCAGTATTTGGATGTCATCGATATTGCGAAGGACACGTACTCCATCCCCTTGGTTACCCGCTGCTGTCGCGCCATCGGCCGCCACACCCACGTAGTTGTTTTGCACAAGGTGGTTTAGCCCGAGGCCGCTGCCGCCAAATCGGATGCCGTAACTTCCATTCGCAGCAATGACATTCCGATTGGCAAGCTCACTGCCACCGATCACCACCTCATTGGGCCCGTGGTCTACGTAAATGCCGCCGTCGGCATTGGCGGCGGCACTCACGCCGTCAGCCGCGACGCCCACATAGTTTCCTTTGACCAAGGTCCGTGATGCATCCACGTACAAGCCTTGTTTGGTGAACCCACCCACGGCCAGACCAATCAGCTGGGTATCCTCAGCAGTGGAATCCACAACCAGGCCGTAGTCCACATTATTGGCCCCATCCAGCACGATGCGAATATCAGGGGGCAGAACCGTGCTTGCATCACCCGCAAGCCGGAAGGGCTGCGCCAGCGGCTGTGAATACCCGTTGACGGTCACCATGGCCGTGATGCTGGGCAGACGCTCCGTCGGGGAAATCACATGCGGACCGTCGCCGGGAATCTCGAACTCTATCGAAACGATGTCATCACCGAACGGTGTGACAGCCTCGTTCGCAAGGTTCAGAGCTTCTCGCAAAGAGCAATGCTCATCGTTACAAAAACCATCATCCGTATCGTCTGCACTATTGACTAGGGCCACACCTTCTGCAGATGACACTACGGTCGGCGATTCGCAGTTGGAAAAACGTGTCGTCACGCTGTCCGTTCGTGTTGCCGTGAACGTCACGAATTTATTGGCCGCGATATCCTGACCCACGGCAAAGCGAAACTTTTCCCCTTTGTAACTCGGCGTGAAATTCATCGAGCCGAGATAGGCCTGCCCTTCACCGGCCCCGCTGGAGTCGCAGCTGTCATTGACGTAAAAATCGAGAACGTAGTCGTATGAGGTAGTGTTGAAGTGGGGAGCGGTGCCATAGACAATCGGCATGCCCCCCGACCGCGAACCCACACCCAGGATTTCCATTCCCGGGTCGGGATCAAGGAATGCCGACGTATTGATCCCCAGCCCGCCATTGCTATGGATGCTATTGCGATGTATGGCCACTGAGCCGCCCGCTTCGGTGACACGGACACCATCACTGCTGTTGAATGCTATCGTGTTGCCATCACCGGGCATATCACCCCCAATCAAAGCTTTGCCACCGGGCATGTAAATCCCATAAGTGTCGTTTGGCAATGGGTCCACGCCGTTGGCCTGCGTGCCGATCAAGTTGCCTTGAATCGTGGCGTTGACCGCATCCGAAATCAGGATCCCGTACTTGGTGCCACTCATAACGTTTTCAGCCACTTCCACAATATTTGTGGAGCCGTTAAGTAATACGCCCACGGCATTGGCCCGAATCCCGGCGGGCACAGCAGCACCAGTAGGGTCAGTCCCAATATAGTTATTCTTTATGCTGACATTGGATGTGACGCTGGAATCGCTTTTCACCTGGATGTTTGACCCGTATACACTCCACGATTGAGCGTAGCCGGGAATACTCCCCGAACCATTCCCGGCAATCACATTTCGGCTGGCCAGATTGTCGCCGCCAATTCTGACGCTCGCCGCGTTAATCACGCCAACGCCGGAGGCGCTGTAGGAGCCATTTGGGTTCGCATGCACCCCACTGGGATCTATGCCGATGTAGTTTCCCTCAACCACCACTTCCAAAGCGGTGTCTGCAATGCGAACGCCGTGACTGCTAAAACCACCAATTGCCAGGCCACGCACCGTGCTTCCTCCTGATCCGGCCTCAAACTTAAACCCAGGCGAGGTACTACCCGAAACCCTATTGACATAAACCAGCAGCGTTGGCGGCACTTCTACCCCGTTGTCTATCGTCCACTCCTTCGCACCTGGCTCGGAGTAACCATCAATCATCACCGGTTCGAACAAGCGCGGTAGCGGGTCTGCATTGTTAACCACGATCGTCTGAACGGTTCCGTCGCCGATCCCAATCGCAAACTTGATCATGTCCACCGTGGGCGCATTAGCGTTGCCATTGACCGCCGCGATCGCCTCGCGCAGGCTGCAATGCGTGCCATCGCAAGCGCCATCATCGGTGTCGTCGGTGGCATTCACCGTGAAGGTTTCCGCCTGTACCGCCAGCGGCACGAGCAGAATCAGAGACAGAAAGTGACGAGCCAGTGCGTGTGCGCTTATTTTCATGATGATCCTCCAAGCCCCATGGCCGGGCTGGTTCATTGATGGTTGAAGGGGTATCGAAAACGGACCGCGAAAGCTGCCAGACACCGTTCACTTTTTTCGCCAGGACTGCAAAGCCGCGCGGCCATGCCAGTGCTTGGCGAGCCTCAGACGCTCGGCCCGGCGAATTTCTGCATGTGCCGGTATTGAGCGTACTTTCCGCGCATTTCTACTGATCTACTGGAGCCTGGTCCTGACTCTGGGCTGACTCTGGGCTGACTCTCGGCCTCGGCCTACCCAGGTTGAAAAGCCCCTGGCGAGGCACTGAACCGCCGCTCCAGGCTTGGCGGGTATACTGGTCTTCGGCAGCCACCACCAGGTCACCATGCCGTCTATCCTGCCAAGCCCGTCACGCCCTCCAGCCGAGCAGTTCGGCTGCGCGGTTTGTCGTCCGCCAATCGCAGCGAAGGCGGTGCTGGACAAAGCCCCACCCCGCCCCTTTATTCCGATCGAACGCCATCTCGGCCGGCCGATGCTGGCATGGACGAAGCCGTTTTACGCCTGCAGCGAATGCGAGGCGATCTGGCTGTTGCAGTCTGACCCCGTGAGTCGGCGATATCACCAGCACCCGACACCTCGGGGCATGGCGCGCGCGCTGTTGCCAGAGGCCAGTCTGGATGAGGTGCTGATCCCTCTGTTTTCCTGGGCGCCAATCAACGCGGTGACCGAGACGGCGCTGCAACAGATCAGCGCCCCCGCGCAAGCCCTGTGGGACCGCCTCATCGCCGCCTGGCGCCATCCCGAAGTCAGCCCTGAACTGCAGGCGATCATCCTGCGTCAGCTGGCGCTGCTCTTGCAGCCGGAGCCGGAAGGCGGGCCACCCGCGCCGCAGCGCTGGAGCCTGCAGGACACCGGCCGGTTCGAAAAGGATCTCGACAAGCTGCGCCACTCAGCCAGGGCCTGGGGCGCCCTGACACCGGACTCAAAACGTCATGTCGAGCAGTTGCGACGTCTGCTGCAGATGCCGGGCATCATTCGCAGCCGGCCCTATGGCTTCGGCCGCCACGCTCCCAGGTCCATGACCGCAGAGGCCGCCATGCCGGCGGTGCCCGGCCCCAAAGCCCCCATCCCGGTCAGCGCCACCCTCAGCGGCCAGGGCCGCGCGGATGATCGGCACCGGGCATCCATCGCGCGCAGGGTGGCGGCCCTGCTCTGGCCTTATACCTCGTATCTGCCGGCCGTGCTCTGCGGTTTCTTGCTCGTCGATGCGGTCGGCAACAGTCAGGGCAGTTCCAACAATGTCATTGCTGCTGCCTTTTTCTGCGCCGTGATGCTCGTTTGCAATGGCGCCGCGGTGGCGCGCAATTCCGGCATCAGCGGCGCGCCGCTGGGCCAGATCATCTGGTACCGGATGAGCGCGATCGGGGATTATCTCCTGTTCGCCGTGATGTTCATGGTGCTGAGCATTGGCCTCGCCGCCGCCGGTCTGCTCGAGGGCACCCAGCAGGCGCTGCTGTCTCTAGGCATCCTGCTCGGTGCATTGATGGTCCGATTCTGGCCTTTCTGGATCATTCCCTATCTGCAGCCGGTGGAACGGGATCTGGAGACCCCCCGGGCCGTGGGCATTACCCGCCGCTCCGCCCTGCGTACCGCCTGGCAACTGACCGGCGAGCCCGGCGTGCTGAGGAACGCAACGCTGCCCTGGCTGACCTTCACGGCGGCCACAGGCGGCCTCATCGCCGCCATCGACGGGCTGCTGGGCACGGGCTGGCGGAACTTCATCCTCTACACCGCGGCACTCCCCGCCTGGACCTGCCTCACCTGGGCCCTGGTCGAGCGCCTGTCTGACCGCCATTACGAAACGGACTGAACCATGCCCTGTCGCCCCGCCGAAGATGATCTCAGCCTCAACCCCGGCCACGGCTACGAAGCGGCCAGACTGCTGCTCTGGGCATCGGAACAGCTGGACCGGGATCCGCCAATCTGGGCCTATGACCTGGCGCGCTACCCCGGCTCGCAGGATAAGCGCCCGACGCGGGCCCTGTGCCGGCTGCTCTCGCTACAGCCCGCCACGGTGCGGGAGCGGCTGTTTGGCAATGAAGACATCGAAGCCAGCCGCCTGCAGGATTGGTGGGACCGGCATTGCCGCGCCGACGCGGCAAGGAAAAATCATTCGGCCGGCGGCTGATCGATCAGCCGACCGATCAAGGATGGGACTGCTCCAGATAGGCCCTGGCAGCAGGCAACAGGCTGGGCAGGCCATTATCGCGAGAATAGCGCGGCACATAACCGAGAACTCGCTGTGCCTTGTCGATCCGGAACGCGGTGCTCTGGGTGAGGTTGCGGACCGCCCGCACCGACAAAGGTCCCTGCGGCGCACCGAGGTAGTGCGCCATCTCCATCAGCCAGGCCAGGGCGATGGCGATCCCGCCTGGAATGCGCAGGCGCGGAAAGTCATAGCCCAGGGCTTCGGTCAGGGGCTGAAACCATTGCATCGGATTGAGGCGCTCGCCATCGAAGATGAAGAAAGCCTCTCCGCCGACGAGTTCCGGCCGCACACGCAGACCCCGGGCGGCGAGCAACTGGCCATCGAGCAGATTCTCGATGTGGGTATTGTCCATGGTCGATGACCCATCACCGATCAGCGCCTTGAACCGCCCCGCCTGGAGCTGATCGAGAAAGCTGCGGATCATGATCGAGTCCACATCCTCGCCCCAGAGTCCGCCGGGGCGGAGCGCGCAGCAGCGCATGCCGGCAGGATCATCAGCCGCCAGCACCAGCTTTTCCGCGGCGATCTTGGTCAGACCGTACAGATCCCGAATGCGGGTGCCATAGGGGGTGGTTTCGTCCCGCTCTACCAGCACGCGATCCATCACGGTATTGCCGGTGCTGGTGTGCACGAAAGTCCGGACCCCGGCCTGCCTTGCGGCCTCCAGCACCCGCCGGGTGCCTTCAACATTGACCCGATAAACCAGATCACGCTGCTTGCGGCGGTATACGCTGGAAATGTCGATCAGCGCCGCGGCGTGGAACACGCTGTCGATGTCCGCACAGGCCTGTCCCAGAACCTGCACGTCACACAAGTCACCGGTGAGGGTCTCCACCCCGTCGGGATGAGCATGCGGGCGCAGGTCCAGACTGCGAACCTGGCAGCCGGTCTGCCGC
Source organism: Oceanococcus sp. (assembly GCA_041619555.1). Classification (GTDB taxonomy): domain Bacteria; phylum Pseudomonadota; class Gammaproteobacteria; order Nevskiales; family Oceanococcaceae; genus Oceanococcus. Next base: position 22,529 of record JBFKDQ010000027.1, read on the forward strand.
AGGCGACGCACCAGCGCGCTGCCCAGATAGCCGGCGCCGCCGGTGACCAGACAACGAGGACCCGCTTCTTTGGCATCAAAGGCCGGCGGGGCGGCGATTTCAGCACCCATGGACATCAGTTCCGGGAATGTGATGATGGCTGCAGCGCTTTTCCAAGCCTGGCCAGCAGGGCGGCCAGCTTCAATGGCCAGGCCAGCTGGATGACCAGGGGGCGCGCCGGACCCTGCCACTTCCGTGCGCTCTGGATGCCGGCAGCAAACATCTGCTTCATCAGTGCGGTGGCTTCAAGCAGTTCGATGTAGCTGTGTTCTTCGGCAATGGGTGAGCGGAAGTACACATAACGGCCACCCAGCGGCATGCGGATATCACACACCAGTTGCAGGCCGGCGCGACCCAAGGCCTCCACATCGGCATCAATCCTTTCACTGAGAAACGCGCTGTGGTGAAGCCCGAAGTGGCCCTGCTCGATATGCGCTAGATAGGGCGACGGTTCCGAGTTGCGCTGCTGGATCAGTTCGATCTGCATGTCACCCCGATAGGCCAGCGCAATGTCGATCTGCGGGGTGCTGGGTCGACCTTCGAATTCACAGGCCAGGCTGATCCCGCGCATGAGGGTCCAGGGCCCGACACCAAGCGTGGTCTGCCACGCCGCCACGCTGGCCTCCAGGTCTTTAACCACGTAGCCGAGCTGGCGCATCGGCCCCAACTGCCCCAGCAAGTTGCCAGCCGTCGGCGCCGGGGTGTTCTGGATCGACGCTTGCGTGTTCATCGCATCGCCTCATCAACCAGACCGGCCATGTCCTCCAGCGCTTCACTGGCATACACGGCCAGTCGCTGCAGATGCGGAATCCGATCGCGGCAGCCAACGAAACCCACGCAGACACGATCACAATAACCGACCAGGCTGACGTTCAAGGCGTAGCCATCCAGCAGGAAGGACACCGGATAGAAGGCTTCCAGTCGCGCGCCGGCAAAGTACAGCGGATTTCTGGATGCCACGACATTGGACACGGTCAGATTGAACAGGGGCGGCGCCTTGGCGAGCAGGCCACTCATCTGTCCAAGCACCATCGGCACCAGGCCCAGCAGGGTGTATTGCTCGACCGCGCTGTCACTGCTGCCGCTGAATACATTCTTGCCTTCGCGGGTGACCAGGGCAATCCGGCTCAGGCGGACCAGAGGATCCGCCTCATCGGTACCCAGCGGACAGACGAAACCCGAGGCCGCGTTCTCTCCCCGACCATGGGCGGGCTGGCGACCGACCGGCACCGAGGCAAACAGGGTCTTGGCGGGCAGCGCATCCTGTTCGGCCAGGTAGCGCCGCAAAGCTCCGCCCAGCACACCGAGGATGACATCATTGACGCTGACCTCCTGCTGCCTGGCGATGCGCTTGATCCGCTCAAGTGGCAGGCTGCAGGTGGCCAGTCGTCGGTGGGCGGTGACCGCCTGATTGAACAGCGTCCTGGGTGGCCGCAGGGAACCGCCGAGCCCGCCCTCCATGCCCGCTCCGGTGGTCGTCCGCAGCAGCCTGATCAGGTCGCGCGCATTGTTCGCTCGCTCCCGCAGCGGCACACGAGGCCGGCGCCCCGGCGCCGAAGCGGCCTTCGCCTTGCGCCGCGGCGGCTCGGCAAATTCGGCCGGGTCTTCGCTGAACCAGTGTCCCAGCATGCGCATCACGCTCTGACCATCCGCGGCGGCATGATGCAGCTTCAGATAGATCGCAAAGCGCCGGTTCTCCAGACCATCAATCAGGTGCAGTTCCCAGAGCGGGCGATTCATGTCCATGCGCAGGGAGTGCAGCCGGCCGACCAGAACCCCCAGTTCGCGCTCGCCCCCCGGCGCCGGCAGTGCGGAATGCCGGACGTGGTAATCCACATCCAAATCCGCCTTGATCCAGGAAGGCCGAAGCCCGGTGTCCGACAGCTTGTGGTCGAACGGAAAGCTGATGAAATCTGCCCGGCGCAGACGTGCGTAGATTGTCCGCAAGAAATCCGGGCCGGCCGCGTCCGGCATCTCGAGGGTGAGCAGCGCCGCCACATGCATCGGCGTGTTGGCGGTTTCCATCCGCAGAAAGCTGGTGTCCTGCAAGCTGAGTCGGTGTGACATGTCAGAGTCCTTGAATCCCGCGAGAAATACACCGTCCTGCCCGGGCGAATGGATCCAGCCCTGCACCCGGCTTCCTGCCGCGGCGCCGTGAGGCGCGCCGGCCAGGTGGCGTTGAACTCGCCCTCGAAGCCAGCACGCTATCGGCTCGCTGCCTTGGGATCTTCACCCAGACGGTGGATGCACCGGAATACGGACAGCAAGATGCTAGCCCTGCCCGATACCGACCGGCACGCCCTTGGCCTGGTCCCCCGCCTGCGGGGCGAACCTGCGCCACCCCGCGACCCACCCACCGTCTCACATCCTGCCCGCTGCCATGATGAACCTGTTGACCGATTTACTGCTCAGCCGCCATGGCCCCAGTGGCGGCCTCATCGCCCTGGTGATGCTCGCCCTGGCTGGCGTGATGGCTTACGGCGCGGCCAAGCTCAAGCCCGGCAGCGACATGGAAGTCTTTTTCTCCGCGGACGACCCCTATCTCGAAGCCTATGACCTGGTGCGCGACACCTACGCCCGTGACGACAATGTGTTTCTCGTTCTGACGCCGGACACGGGCCAGGTCTTCACCCGCGAAAATCTGCACGCGCTGGAGGAACTGACGCAGGCCGCCTGGACCCTGCCCCACTCCATCCGGGTGGATTCCATGGCCAATTTTCAGCACAGTGAAGCGCACGGCGATGAACTGAGCTCGGCGCCACTGATCAGCGAAGCACAGACGCTGTCCGAGCAGGACATTGCGCGCATCCGCCAGATTGCCATCGCCGAACCCACGCTGATCGACCGCTTCGTCACCCCGGATGGCCGCATGGCCGCGGTGAACATCTCGATCAGCCTGCCGCCAGGCGACCGCTTTGCGCACGTGCAGAGGATTCACCAGGCGGCCTGGCAGTTGCGCCGCGATTTCGAGCAACGCTATCCCGAGCTGCGTGTGCTGGTCACCGGCAAGGTCATCGGCAACTACGAATTCACCCAGGCCTCCACCTACGACTTCACCCATGTGGTTCCACTTGCGTTGGCCACCGCCCTGCTCTGCATCGGCCTGTACATGTTTCTGGCCAGCGGCAGTCTGGCCATGGCGCTGTCATCGACCTTTGCGACCATCGTCGTCATCGCGGCCTCGGTCACCGTGGGCATGGGATTTGCCGGCTATACGGGCATGGAAGTCACCCCGCTGCTGGCGAATGTGCCGACGATCATACTCACCCTGGCGGTCGCCGATTGCATGCATTTGTACGTGACCTATTTCAGCGCCCGCCGCGACGGCGAGAGCAAGGAAGACGCCATCGCGCATACGCTGCGGGTGAACTTTCGCGCCGTTTTTCTCACCAGCCTGACCACGGTGATCGGCTTCATGGCGCTGAACTTCAGCGAATCCCCACCCTTTCACGAACTGGGTAATACCGTGGCCGTCGGCATCGTGGCCGCCTGGGCCTATTCCATTTTCCTGTTGCCGACGCTGATGCGCTGGAGTACCGGCCAGGTCCATGCACGGGACAACAGCCGCCAGCGCGGCATGGCCCGGCTGGCCGCTTGGGTCATTGCCCATCGCCGGGCCTGCCTGTGGAGCTGTGTCTGCGCCATCGCAATTTCGGCCTCTTTCCTGCCCCGCAACGGCCTGTACGATGTCTGGGCCGAATATTTCGACGAATCCGTGCGCTTTCGACAGGAATCCGATCTCGTCCGCGCCCATTTGTCCGGCTTCGATTCCATCGAGTTCAGCCTCGGCAGCGGCGAATCCGGCGGGGTGGCCGACCCGGCCTATCTGCGCCTGCTGGATGAATACGCCAACTGGCTGCGGCAGCAACCGGAAGTGGCCCATGTGACCACGTTCGCAGATGTCATGAAGCGGCTCAACCGCAGCATGCACGGGGACGACCCACGCTGGTATCGCCTGCCTGATGAGCGTGAACTCGCGGCGCAATATCTGCTTCTGTACGAGTTTTCCCTACCCTTCGGACTGGATCTCACCAACATGGTCGATCTGGACAAGTCCTCCACCCGCATGATCGTCGGCCTGAGCAGTTCCTCCACCCAACGTCTGATCGACCTGCAGGCCCGTGCCATCGCGTGGCAGCAGGAACGGGCGCCGCCAAGCTTTCATCACAAGGGCGCCAGCATCGATACCATGTTTGCCCATATTGGCAAGCGCAACGTGATCCAGATGTGGCTGGGCTCGATGGCGGGCCTGCTGGCCATCTCCCTGATCATCGCGCTGGCGCTCAAATCCTGGCGCTTCGGACTCCTGAGCCTGGCCCTGAATTTCCTGCCGATCATCGTCGGCTTCGGTATCTGGGGTCTGCTGGTGGGACGAGTAGGCCTGGGCCTATCCATCGTATCCGGCCTCACCATGGGCATCGTCGTTGACTTCACGGTGCATCTGCTGAGCAAGTACCAGATGGCCCAGCAGCAGCGGCAGCTGAACACCCCGGACGCCATTCGTTACGCTTTTTCCACCGTCGGCGTGGCCCTGGTGGTCACCACCCTGGTGCTGGTGGTGAACTTCGGTCTGCTCGCCCTCTCGGTGTTCTCGATGAATTCGGAACTGGGCATCCTGACGGCATGGATCATCGTGATCGCCCTGCTGATAGATCTGTTCCTGCTGCCCCCATTGCTGCTGCTGATGGAGAAAACCGAAACCGCGACATCAGGCCTGCCGCGACCCGCTAGCGCGACGCCGGGATGACATCAGCAGCCAGTCCTGCAGCCGACGCAGCGAACCGCCGCGCTAAATGCTCAGGAGCTTGGCGGGGCGACGCGCTCGACGCTGACATCAAGGCGCAGCAGATCGACCGGATCGCCAAACTGGCTGTAGATCGCAACGTCCGCGGCATCCCGACCATAGGCGATGGCGATCCGTCCGCCACGCATGTCGTTCTGGGTCGGATCAAAGGTGTACCACCGGTCACCGACGTAGGCTTCGAACCAGGCATGCAGATCCATCGGCTGCAGGTTTTCCAGATAGCCCACGACCATTCGGGCGGGTATCGAGAGCGCACGACAACACGCGATGCCCAGGTGCGCCATGTCTCGACAGACGGCCTGTGGCCTTTCGTTCACCTCGCAGGCACTGACGATCTCCTGGCCAGCACCCGGCGCGTATTCGGTCGTGCGTCGCACATAGTCGACGATGGCAGTGCACTGATCATATCCGGGCGCGACTCCGGCAACGATGGCTGCCGCCAGCTGGGTGCAGCGATCCGATTCGCAGTAGCGGCTGGGCAGGAGAAACGGCAGGGTCTCTTCGGGCAAGTGCTGCACTTCGACAAAGCGCGCCCCGGGCGCGACGTCCGATCGCTCCGCAACCTTGATGTCGAATGCGGTGCGAACCGAGAACTGCCCCACCGGCGCGACCAGGCGCTGACAAAGATTGCCGAATGAATCGGTAAATTCAACTGCCGAGATGCTGGGGTTCAGCAGATAGTGCTCACGACCGACCCACTGATGCCAGCCACTGCGCGGGCGCAGCATGAAGATGAACGGGGTCGCCACTCGGCTGTGAAACTCAAGTAAGCAGGTCGCATGCAGCCACATAGCGGGACGACGCCTTGTTCATGAAACATAAGCCGATGCAGACTCTAACACCGGTTTACCCGCCATGCCGACCGGAAGCAGAAACTGCGGAGGCATGCGACCGGGCGCCATGAGGTTCGCGGCAAACAATGCCCCCGCCCGACCCGATCCGGGCGGCCGGAGACGCGCAGATGCACCGCTCCGCAAAGGCATGCGCCGGTGATTACACTCATTGCAGCCATGCGCACATCCTGGAATCCTTAGCCCGGCAACGACAGACACCGACGCAAGCGGGCATCCAGTTGCGCCTGCGTTGCTGGATCGGCGCCAGGCATGCACAGCCATTCAATTTCCAGGTGCTCCGGGGAACTCGAGGCATCGAACTGGTTTGCGCCGCCCAGTCCATGTTGATTGATCTGGTCCAGCTGATACTGCATGCGCAGTTGCCGGTCCTCAGGCGGACTCGGGACATTCATGCCGATTTCCGCCTGGATACAGAACAGCCTGCGCTTCTGGGCAATGGCATCAAGGTCGCGGGAGGCCAGCGCGGCCTGCCGGCGCGACTCGATCCGTTCGGCCAGCTCAGGATCGGTGAGTTCGATTTCGTCCCATTTACGTTCGAAGGTGACACGTTCACTGGCATCCTCTTTGAGGGCTTCAAGCTCGGCACACAGCGCCGCCTTTTGCCGTAACGCCTCCAACTGCCCACGGCGCTGGCCCAGCACGATTCCCTTGCGGGCGTCCTCGATCCGTGCGCAGGCCTTGCGATAGTCGTGCTCGATCGATCGGCGCAGCTTGTCCGGTGTCTCTGCAGGCAGTGTGGGCAAAGCGGCGTATTGTTCCTGCAGCAGTTCAAACTGGCGGTCGATCTGTGCGAGTTCCTTGCTGCCGTGCGCCAGTTTTTCGATCGACCGGACCAACTCACGATAGCCATCGATTGCCGCGTCGATGGCTGCGTGCTTCTGTTTGCGCATCGCCTGCAGGTTGTCGTAGGCCCGATCCCCCTGTTGCTTGAACGCTTTCCACGCCTTCTGGTCATCTTTTCGGCGTGTGATGCCGATCTGTTTCCAGCGTTTCTGCAGTGATTGGAGCTTGTCCAGACCGTCACTTTCCGCCGGCGCCTCGGCCAAGGCATCGGCCAGCGCCGTCATGGAAGCGATCAATTGCTGCTGCCGGTCGTGGTTGCGATCGTATTCCGGTTCAAGCCGGGCCTGAACCTCACTCCTGATGTCCTTGAAACGCTTCCACTGCGCCTGCCCTGCCGCCTGTTCCACATCCTTGATGTCCTGGAATTCCCGACTGATCTCACGAACCTGCTGCTCGATGGCCGGATAGTCCGGCCTCTCCCCCCAGTTGTCTTCGTCCAGCAATGCGCGCATGCGCTCCACCACGCCTTCGCGCTGTTCGAGGTGGCGACAACGAAGCGCCTTACGCTGCGCGAAAAATTCCGCACAGGGCTGATAAGCCGCATCCGATGCCGTCTTGAAACGCGCCCAGTAGTCATCCGAATTGATCGAACGCCCGAGCGCTTTCCATTGCTGATTCAGCGCCTTGATCTTTGCGGACAAGGCATCCGGGTGCAGCGGACTGTCGACCAACTGCTCCATCGCTTCACACAATTGCTGGTACTTCGGTTCAGTGGCGAAGCTCTTCCAGTCATCCATTTTTTCCAGCGCTTCTCGCGCCGCATGGAGGCGCTCGATCAAGGATTCCCGCTCCTTGCCCTGATACGCCTCAATCTGTTGCTCGAGCTTTTTGTACAGGCCATGGGCGGGTGACAGGCGCCCGGCCTGAGACAGCCGCACAACGGTACTGATCTGTTTATGCAGGCGATCGAGAATGCGCTGCTGCCGATGGATCTCATCGAGCTGCGCCTGACGCGCCTGCTCCATTTTTGCGATCAAGGCCTGCGCAGGCAAAAACTCACCCAACTGCGCAGGCCACCGCAACTGTTGCAGGGCCTGCTCACAGGTGTCCGGATCGGCGGCAAGCGCGTTGAATTTGGAGGCAGACCGCATGGCCGCGACCATCAACGCATGCTGCCTGGCTTCTGACTCCTCCGCCGCGTGCTGCTCTGCTAAAGCATCCCAGGCGGCGACATGGGAATCCAGGGTGCTTTCAATCTCGCTGCCGCTTTCGATCGAGGCATCGAGATCCTTCACGCGGATGGCCTCGATCATGCTCGCGATGTCCTCGAGCAGCGCCGCGCGCTCACGTTGAATCCCTTCGATACGCAAGAGTTGCTCACTGCGCTCGATCATCGCCTTGCTGAGCAGCGCATAGCGGTCCCGCGCGGCCCGGTCGACCCGTTGCTCGATGCCCATCCAGTCACGACGAACGGCGTCGACGCGATTACTGTAGTCCGGAACATCTGGATTGGCTGCCAGATATTCGGCCTTTTCGATGATCCGACTGGCCTCAGCGGCGAGCGCTTCACGTTCGCGCTCCTCGGCGCGGATCGCATCCATCCGATCCTTGAGGAGCCGCTCCGCAGCCTTGTCGCGCCCGCGAATCAGCTTGCGGACGTTCAGCATCAAGTCAATCGAATCCAGTTGCTTGACCACGCGTTGCCGGACATCCGAATGCTCGGTGCTTTCGATGATCGTCAACCAGTGTTCTGCTTGCACCAGATCCAGTGCCCGGCTGCGCACGACTTCAAACGGTGCACAGATGGCCAGCTCAACGGCGGCGTCCGGCGCGTCCTTCAACAGCGCGATGCCGGTTTCCGAACCGGAATCTCCAAGCGCTTCCATCACCTTGCGAATCTGTTTGCGTACCGAACTTCGCCGTGCTGCAGCCGACGTCACCGCAGCCACCTGGAGCAGTGCCGGCAAATCCTCCATGCGTTCGATGGCGGCGAGACTCACGGCATCGTCAGAATCACGGGCCAGTTGCGCCAGGGCCTCCCGATGCTTGGGGTCCTGTCCATCCATGCGGGGAATTGCAGCCAGCCGCCTGGCTGCGGAGTCGCTCTGCCATGCCGGTCTGAACAGTTTTCTAAAGCCTCTCTTCTCTACCGTTTCCACCAGGTTCAGGTCCTTTCCTGATCTTGAGTTGGGCCTAGTGTAGGGCCTTGGCCCCAGGGAAGCTTGATCTCATCGTGAACACGCCATCGCGAAATGGAAATGGTCCTGACGAGCTTGCCCATCCTGCGCATCGAAGGTGGATGCTTTCGAGTTCCAGTGCTCGCAAAATCCCCCTGTACCGAGTGCGCGGGACAAGCCGAGCGCGGCATCCGTGGTCATCCCTCCGAACCCGATTGGCATGCCATCACCTGTCCTTTTTCCAGCCAGGTCCCTGTGCATGGCCCATTCGCAGGGAACCAAATCGGCCTGACTTCGTGTTGCACATGGGGATTTCCTCATTCAGAGACACAAGATGATTCGCAAACTGACCATTGCCGCCGCGCTCAGCACTGCTGCGCTGCCTGTATTTGCCGAAAAGGCCTTTATCGCGTTCAAGGGCGAGTTGCCCCCAGGAATCGCCACGGAACTCAATCAATCCGGAGTGGAGTTTGGCGTCGAGCTCAGCACCATCAATGCCGTTGCCGTCGATGCACCGCGCGAGGTTCTGGCCATCTGGGCCAATGATGCCCGCGTGCGCGCGGTCACCTTGCAGCGTCGTCTGGAGCTGCACATGTTCGAATCCCGCGAACAGTTGAATGCCGTGGGCATCGAAGAGGCCGAAGTTTTCACCGATGAGCAGAACACTGAATACCTGCGCCCGGGGGTGACCGGCGCCGGCATCAGCGTGGCCGTGATCGACACCGGCATCTTTGCCGCACACCCCGATTTTGGCCTGCCAGGCGCCAGCCGCGTGACCTATGGCCGTAATTTTGAGCTGTCCCTGTTCAATCGTGAAGCGGGCGTGCTGCCGACCGAAGCCTGGGATGCCTATGCACAGGCCACCGGCCATTTCGCCCTGGTGGATGAGGTTGGCCACGGCACCCATGCCTCCGGCTCGATCGGCGCCAGCGGCTTTTCTTCGGCCGGCCTTAAAGGCCAGCAACAGGGACTCGCCCCGGATGTGCAACTGGTGTCCATGCGGATCGCCAGTCCCGGCAACGGCGTGGTCGAAGACGTTGGCTTTGAAGCCAATGCAGTTGCCGCGATTGACTACATGATCCGATATCGTCACGAACTCGGCGATATTCGCGTATCCAGCAACTCCTGGGGCTTGCTTGAAGAAGAAGCCCAGGGCGTGTTCGGCCCAACCGATTTCGACCCCGTGGCCGAGGTCGTGGGCAAGGCCATCGAGGCCGGTATCATCATGGTGTTTTCCGCCGGCAATTCGGGCGGTGATGCCAGCACTCAACCCGCCAACCGAATTCCCAGCGGCATGGATGAAGTGATCTCGGTCGCCGCCGCATGCAAGGCCAATCACGGCTCGTGCGCGGAGGGTCTGATTACGGACTTCTCGTCACGCGGCACGGCGGTGGATGTCACCGCCCCGGGCGATCGCATCTTGTCGACCGCTTCGCCATCCATTCTGTACCCGCTCGGCCAGCTCTCGGGCCACTTCGGCGAAGGCCAGGAAATCCCTCAGAATCGCGTCGCGTATACGCACATGTCCGGCACCTCCATGGCCGCCCCACAGGTTGCCGGCGTCGTGGCCCTGATGCTGCAGGCCAATGCCGACCTGCGCCAGGGTGAAGTCCTGCAGATCCTTGCCGCCACCGCGGACGATATGGCCGCTGAAGGCGACCCGGAACTGGTCCCGGGCTTTGATATTGCCTCGGGCTGGGGCATGGTCAATGCGCGCCGGGCGGTAGAAGCCGCCGAACTGCTCAAGAAAACCGGCCAGCTACCGGCATTGCCAGAAGCCGCGCCGGGCGCATTGGCCTCGCGCTCGGCAGGCCTGGGCGGTCGCGGTGGCGCCCTGGGATGGCTGCTGCTCTCGCTGGTCTCGATGGTGGCCTTGCGCCGACGCCTGAGTTAGGCGCAAGCACATCTGGCCGTTTCCATCGGCCGTGCGCTCAAACCGTTTTCCCCTGCAAACGCAGGGGAAAACGAATCGGCGCGAAATCGGCAAGCTCCTTGCCACAAAACACTTTCAAGCGAGAATTCTGGGATTCGATCAGAGCCTCCCGGGCTCCCGCATGGCGGCTACAGAGCGTTTATCCGGATTGGCTTGCCTTGCCAATCTGCTGCAGCGCCCGCTCCACGCTCCATAGCGCGCATTCCATGTAGCCACCGGAGAAGTAGTCGCCGCAGAACGACACGCCCGGCCGCCGCGCGACTTGAGCCAGGAAGCGCAATGCGCGCGCCGTATGACCCCGCGCGGTCTGCGGTACGGCGGCAGCATGGCGGGTGACCGCATAGCCTTCGATCCAGGATTCGAAGCCGGGCATGTAGCTGGCAATGTCGGCGCGCGAGGCCGCGGCGACTGCCTCGTCACTGTCGCCGTACAGGCGGGTGCTGGCGGGATGATTGATCCAGGCCTGCAGGGTGGCCTTGCCCGACGGGGTGCTAGCAGGATTCTTCTGCTGGGTATCCACCAGGAAGCTGACGACGCCGTCATGATCGAAAGGCAGGAAATAGCTCCAGACCCCCTCTTCCAGTGATCGATCAAGAAAAAAAGACACCAACAGAAAGGGCGGCATTTCGATGCCAGCCAGGAACTGACGTTCCTGCGTCCAGCCATCCGGCAGCAGTTTGGCCGCAGCCGGTGCATGGGCCGCCACGAGGACGTGATCCGCAGCAATCTTTTCACCATCGTCCAGTTCCAGTCCGCGGACACGATGATCGTCCTCCAGCAATCGCGCCACCGGCGCCTGGCAGCGGATCGTGAGTTCCTGCGCCAAACGCGCATGCAGCGCTGCGGTGCCGTCCTTCAGGGACACATAGCGGGTGAACAGGATGATCTTCACCAGGCGCTGGATCTGCAGCAGATTGAGCTGGGTCGCAGCGGGTTCGCTCAAGCCCCCGATCAGCGACATCATCCGGACCGCATGATCCTGGACGAACTTGTGCGCGCTGCTGGCCAGCGCATCGCTGGCATCCAGCCCCAGCTGTCTGTCGCTGGCGGCATAGGTGTGACCACGCTCCCGCAGCAGCAGCCGGAGCAGATACCAGGCCAGACGCAGGTTATCGAAGGCATTGAGCAGCGCCCCTTGCGGGCGCAACCACGGCAGGCGCTGATCAAGCCGGTAAGACGCCCCGGGTGCGCTGAACATCCGGGTGTCGCCCTGCACGGGTTTGAGCTGATCTTCCAGGCCGAGATCGCGAATCAGGGCAAAGGCCCGCCGGTAATCCGAATGGAAATACTGACTGCCCACATCCGCCCAATCCTGGGTGCCCGGCCGCTGCAGGCGCAGGGCCCGTCCGCCGGCCCGCGCGCTGGCCTCGTAGAGAACGACCTCATGCCCGTGCTGTTGCAGGCGATAGCCCGCGGCCAGGCCCGCCAGACCCGCGCCAATCACCGCAATCTTCATGACCCGGCTCTGCAGTTGAATCGCATGCGCTGAATCGACGCGCCCACAGCCTGATGCGCGCGGATCATGGTGCCGGTGCGCAACGCAGACCTTCCTGTCCGCCACAAGGCGGCGCCGCCGCCAAGGGCGGCGTCGGAACCAGTGGCAGGATGATGCGGGACGGATGCTGGGCGTCGTGGTAGATCGTATTCTGCGAGATCGGCTGGTTGCGCGGCACATAGGCGTAATAGGCATCCAGAACCGGCGGGCGCGTGATCTTGATCATCAGGCGGTGGCCTGCACGAAAAACATGCCCGACCGGCCAGATCTCGATCTGATAGAGATCGGGTTCACCGGGCGTGGCGATCAGCTGATGATCCGCAGCATGAAAACGCCAGAATCGATAGGTCTCGCGACGACCGCTGCTGTCGGTAAAACTCTGATGCCGCTCCGATGCCCAGTCGATGGGCTCATGCCGCGTCCGCAACATGCCACGGGTGAGATAGCTCAGCTCACCCTCGGGTGACTCATCCATCAGCCAGACAAAATAATCCGTGCCACCGAAGCCTTCGCCTTCATAGGCCTGGGCACTGGCCCAGAGCTCGGCAATGATCGGGCCGGCCACGGTCGTATCCGTGGCCATGGGCGCACTGCGGTAAGTCAGCTCGTCGGGGCCTTGCGCCGTGGTCAGAGGCGCGGCATCCAGTCCGGCCGACCAGCCGGCATACAACCAGCCCTGCCGGGCGCTGCCGGACAAATAGCTGTCCGGTTCCTCATCACCGGTCGGGGCATTGGCCAGCAACTGGCCATCGCTGCCCAGATAGAAATCGGTCCACTGGGTGGTGCTGAGCGGGAAGCTGTGATCGTCGATGCGCCCGCCAATCTCTTCCTCATTTTTTTCCAGCAGCACGGACACTTCGCTGGGGCTGCCCTGCGCGCCGTCCATCCAGCGATCGATCCAGGCCCGCCGATCGTCAACGATGTGGGAGCCGCCGTAGTACGGGTTCTGGGTGTTGTGATCGCCATTGCTCAACAGCAGGCGTCGCGCCACCGGCACGTCGCTGCGCGTCGGCACACCATCCACCAGTGACCAGGTCTGGCCGACCAGTTCCCACAGATGCGTGGGACCGCGTCCGCCGGTCTGTTCGTCCTGGTAGGCCGCGGTGATATGAATCGGCACCGTGATGCCGTAACTCGAGCCCAGCTTGCCCGCCGCCGCTGCGATCTGGGGATCATGGCTGGCCAGGATGTCACCGTTGAGATAGCTGACCAGCGCCGTGTCGCGAAACCAGGGTCCATCAAATTCGCTGCTGCCGCTGCGCAGGGCCGGCTCCTTGGCGGGATCGCGCGGCCGGCCGAGCACGTGTTCACCACAAACCTGAGCGCGCGCTTCATCATCGCCTTCGCTGGGTGGGCGGAGCATGCCCGGCAGGGTCGCGCCGATGTACTCGGAACCGGGCCGGATGCCTTGCGACCACAGCAGCGGAAAGCCGAAATTGGCGACGCCACCAGGGTAGAGAATGCCCCGGTACACATCATCGATCAGTCCCGACACGGCCACGGCCACCAGCGAAGGCGGCTGGGTGGCGGCGACCATGAAACCGGTCATGCCGCTGTAGGAGTGTCCGGAAATGGCGACCCGGCCATCGGACCAATCCTGGTCGGCAATCCACTCGGTGAGCTCGTACCCATCGAGATTGCTGCGCCAGCTGTAGATGTCGAACTCGCCGCCGGAACAGCCGGTGCCGCGCACCGAGGCGTGCACCACCACATAACGGTCGCTGAACATCTGCGTGAGCTGGCGCGAATCGCTGGCCAGGGCCAGCCCGGTTTCGACCGGCTCGTGGAATTGCTCGCCGGTCAGCGGCACGAACACCGCATCCGCCCCCTCGCCGATCAGGGTCCGCCCGCGCGCCTCGGAGCCATCGTAACCGGACATGTCCATGACCGTGGGATACCGCTCGCCGGCCTGGTAGTGGTCGGGATAATGGATGCTGATGGCAATCAGCACGCCATCGCTCATGGTCACGTATTGCGTGCCCGGCTGCGGCCGCTCATCGGCAGCAACATCTCGGGGGGTCACCGAAACGGGTTGCTGCGCCTGTTCGCCGCAGGCCAAGTGCCAGCAGCGCGCCGGCGTACGTTGTGATGCCTTTCATGACTGTCGTTGTTTTGATGCTTATGAAATGTGTGTATTGCTGAGTCCGGCGGCGCCGAACCCAGGCAGCGATGGCCAGCAGCAACATTCCCGCGCCGGTGGCGCCACCGGCGCCAACAGACTGCTGCCGTGCCGCGCTGTCCTGGGCACAGCCGGCCGCAATGTCCTCGCAAACCTGCTGACGGCCATCGCGACCGGGAAAATCACGGCTCGACAGATAGTAGAAGCTCAGGCGTGGAAGCCAGGCCGCATCGTCCAGAAGGCGCGCATCGGCATCCGCGTAGCCCGGCTCGCCAGGCTGTTTCAACCAGCGATCGAACCAGGCCAGGGTGTAATGGCGCACCAGCGGCTGGCCCCAGCCGCCGTCGCCGCCGGGCTCCCAGGCGGAGGTCGGCAAGCTCGGCATCAGGCTCCATTCATAATGCGTCCCGCCCTGGATCTGCACCTGGTAAACCGGCACACCGGCGCTGCGCCACAATTCAACGCCCGGACTTTTCTCCAGCGGGTCGGGCGGGCTCAATTTGGGCTGGGGCGCCAGCCAGTAGTCGGCCGACTGACCCATCGCCGGCACCCGGGGCCGATATTCGCCAATATCGGCGATGTATTCACCGGCCGCACCGGCGGCGGCCAGATTGTCCCAGGCCACGATCACGTCCACCGGATTGTCCGGCCCGCTGGTGCCTGGCCAGGGCTGCAGGCCCTGCACCACCGACACCCCGCGCGCGCCCAGCGAGTGACCGGCCAGACCGATGCGCCCGGCATCGATCCGATTCCAGAACGGGTTGTAGGGCGTTGAGACTGCCCGCGTGTAGGTCTGATTGTGCGCATAGGGCGCATCCGGCCGGGACAGCACAAAGTCCACCGCATCGACCAGATTGGTCACGAAAACCGAGGGATTGGAATTGCTGCCCGCCTCGCCATCGGGCGTGCGATTATCGGAGCGGCCCTGCCCACGAGGATCGAAGCTGAGCACCACGTAGCCGTTGCGCACCAGCAGCTGGGCCGCCCACCAATAGGCGGTTTCCGGCACCTGCACCGAACCATTGTTGATCACCACCACCGGCAGCCGGTCACCGGGGGCGCTGTCGGCTGGCGCCCAAAGCCGCCCCGACAGGCGGGCGCCCTGCGCATCGAAAAAGATCACCGGCGCCAACTCGCCCTCAGCGGCATAAAACGCATCCCAGCCTGGGTAGCGATAGGGATCCCCGGTGCAGGGCTCCGCCCATTCCTTGCAGGCATTGCCCCGGCTGTTCCAGCCCGCGTCGTTGCGCTCCCGGGCCAGATACTCCTGAGCGTTGATCAGGCTCTGCTGCTGCCAGCGCTGCTGGAACTGCGGATCGGCCTGGATCGCCGTGGCATCCTGGGTCCGGCTGTAGTTGTTGGCCTCACGCAGGGTCCATTCCGCGGAGGGAAAGGGCGGCCCATCGGCCTGCAGTGGACCTGCGCTGCAGGCCAGCAGAACGCCTGCCAGATGCGCGGCAGAATAGGTTTTTTTCATCCCTTGTCTCCTCAGACGTCGCGATCCGCTCGCCCGGCAAGCTTGTTTTGAATCGCTTGATCCCCGACCGGGCGGTCCGGCCCGGGGCGTGCAGGTACACGCATCAAAGGCCTGCAGAGTTCCCTTAAAACGAAGCTGACCGGCCGCCCGCTCGCCCCCAGCTGATCCGGGCCGTCAACGCGGGGCGGACAGACCACGTGCCAGACCATGCGAGCGGCGCAACCGCCAGGCCAGCAGCAGAACCAAGACCCAGTTCACGACACCACCACCTCCGCTGCCCCCAACGGAATCGGCCCCGGCCAGCCCGGCCAGTGTTTCGGCCTGTTCAAGAAACTCGCGATAGTCCTTGACGATCAGCGGATCCAGACGCAGATCATTGTGGTACGTGCCGGCGTACTCGCGGTTCTGCGCGCCCAGCAACTGCGGTGACAAGGCATAGGTTCCGGCGAAAGCCGGGTCCCCCACCCCGCTGCCATCATAAATGCTCAGCCATTGCGCCGGCGGAAAGGTTTCATCCCCCCCGTCGGGGCCGTTCAGATCCGCCAGCCAGGGTGTTCCGGCAGCAATTTCATCACAGCCATGCACCTGGCCTTCTGAACCGGGCGGGCAGAAACGGGTGCCATGATTGGCGCCGGCAATGCTGACGAAAGCCAGCAGATCAGGCCGCAATTCCGGATGCACCTGCAGCATCTTCCGGCAGATCGTCACGCCCAGCGAATGGGCGACCAACGAAAATTTCGCCGACCCGGTATAGGCGCGCACGGCCAGGACGAAGTCATACAGATCGGGCACGTTGATGTCATTGGCGGTGACCCGGGACATCCCATCCCAGCCTTCCTCTTCGTGCTCGGCATCGCGTTGGGGATTGGGCGTCAGCAGGGCGGTGCCGTTGTTGCCCCCCAGACCGTTATAGGCCAGCGCCCAGAGCGACTGGTCGGACCAGCCTGCCTCACGAAAGGCATCCCGCACCGGATACCAGTCGGCATGATCCACATTGTTGCCGTGAACGAAAATCACCGGCACATGCGCGGCCACCCGGCCGGCCGTCAGCCCGCCAAAGCCGCCCAGAGGGAAACCCCATTCATGATCGACGGTCGGCTGGAAGTCGGCGGCAAAATTATTCCTCGCCGGTCCCTGCGGTTCCAGGTGACCGGCTTGATGATCGGCCCGTGCCAAGGATCCAAAGAGCAGCAGGCCACAGGCCAGCAAAAGCTTTGGCCACATGACCCACTGACACCGGGAAGCTACCGGGTCGCCGGCCCTGACTAAACACGACTTGCTCCAACCCATCTCCCCCTCCCAATCGCGGCGCGCAGCCACACCACAACGAGCCGATGATCAACGCAAAAGCCGGCCCCACGTCCCCTTGCAGCGCCGCGCATCCACCTCTGATCAGAAATACTTCATGTAATAGCTCACGAGCCCGCATTCCCAGAAACTCGTGCGGCTCTGCCGGTGAGTGCAGCGATACACGTTTCGGGCGCTGGCCTTCACAAGGCCCTGGCGCTCGATGGTGTAGTCAAAGCGAATCCCGACCGGATCATTTGCGCTCCAGCTGAACAGCGAACCGGACATCGAAACATTCGTGAACCTCACCTCAAGCTCGTCAAGCTCCAGCGCCAGCGGGCGTCCATCCTCAGTCACCGCGTAGCCGAATTCGGGCTGGTCCCCTTTTTCGTACTGAGCCGCCTTGTATTCCAGCAACAGTTCTCGCTCAAGCGCGCGCAGAATCTGATCGGCGCCGTAGACGCCGTGGGATGACAGCCGCCACAGCATGAACAGCACCAGGGGCAAGCCGGCCAGCAACAGCCGCAAGGTATCCAGCCGACCATTGCGGTAGAGACCGGATGCTTCCAGAAACCGAATGATCATGGGCTGAGTTCTCCACGAGACAAGCAGCTGTCAATCTAACCCGGGCATGCGCATGCCCTCAAATGCTTGGCCCGTAGCCACCGCCACCTCCTGCGGCAGATCAGCATTCTTCAGCATCGGCAAGAGCGGCGCGGCGCATGCACGGCAAAGCGTGATGATTTCGCACTCCGGGCGATCCCGGACTATAATGCTGGACTGTATATTTGCGACGCCAGCCGCCTGAGCTGTCAGGCGCCCGTACGCATTTTCGACAATAAACACACAGCTCCAATCCAGACCGGAGTTGGGAGAATCCAAGTGAATACCAGATCCAGCACCGGGCCCGGCCCGCTTGTTCGTCTATGCGCCATCTCCGCATCCCTGCTCTTTGTCAGCGCCTGCGATCAATCCGGTGGAAGAGCCGCGAGCATCACGGATGTGCCCTCTCGCGCCGAAGCCAGCGAGTCCCTGCCAGCCGGCAGTTTCGTCACGGACGCCAAGGGCAATGCCATCGATGGCACGCTGCTGCCCTTGAAATTCCAGATCAGCGATGTGGGCGAACAGGGTCCCGAGCCCAGCATCGGCATCACCTCCAGCGGCTGCATGTTCTTTCCCGCAATGGAGAAAGTCATGCGTTCTTGCGATTACGGCAAGAACTGGGAACGTGCGGATGATGTCTTCAGCCAGCCGGTGACCTTCGATCCCTATCTGTGGGTGGATACCGCCACCGACCGGGTATTCAATATCCAGATGGGCTATCTGACCCACACCTGGATCGCCTGGAGCGACAACGACGGGGAAAGCTGGCTGGCCAACCCCTATGACCAGGGTCCTTTGCCAGTCAATGACCACATGAAACTGGGCAGCGGTCCCTGGACGGAAGAAGGCCTGGGCATCATCGGCGCCGACGTCCCGGTTTATGACCAGGCCGTGTACTTCTGCTTCAACAAGCTGGCGGGCGTCTTCTGTTACACCAGCCTGGACGGCGGCGCGACCTTCCCGGTCGGCGGTCAGGTGGTGGGTCTGGCGACCACCGGGGCCGGCCTGCATGGGGCCATCACCACGGCGCCGGATGGCACCGTCTATGTGCCGCCGCGCCTGGGCGTGCCGACACTGATCGTGTCCAAGGACAACGGCTTGTCCTGGAAGAAGGTCACGATGGGCATGGATGTCACCACGCCCAACCCGCGCAAGAACAGCGAAGTGGCCACCGATACGGCCAGCCATGCCTACCATGTCTGGGTCGGCGAAAACATGGGCGTGTACCTGGCGCGCAGCACCGACAGCGGCCTGAGTTGGGATGAGAAGAGCCTGCGGGTCAGCCCCAAGGCGATTGTTTCCAGCACTTTCCCGCAGATCGATGCCGGCGACCCCGGCCGCATCGCGGTGACCTATCTGGGCAGTGAAGACAAACATCTGCTGCGCACCCCCAACATCGATGGTCAGGCCTGGGACGGCAATCCGCATCGGGCACCGGACGACACCGTCTATCATCTGTACGTGACCTACAGCCTCAATGCCCTGGATGAAAACCCGATTTTCCATACCGTTCGCATCAGCGAAGATCCGGTGCAACGCGGCAGCATCTGCATCGACAGCGGCGACTGCCGGGACATCGGGCCGAGCAGCAATCGCAACCTGCTCGATTTCAATGACCTGCACATCGACAAGGACGGCCGCGTCTACATCGCCTTCGCGGACGGTTGCACCGGCGCCTGTGCCGAGTCCGGCTCCGCCGAGAACAGCCGTGATGCCCGCGGCGCGGTGGCGATCCTGTCCAGCGGCCCGAGCCTGTTTGCCGCACCCGGCCAGGTCCCCGCTCTGGACTGAAATCGTCAGATCACGATGACGTCCGAATGCGGTGCAGCATCCATTCGGGCGGATTTGACGTGCGGTCAAGAGGTCAGCGGCGCGCCCCATGATCGGGGCGCGCCATGATGCGTCGAAACGGCAAGAACGCGCCCCTTGCACGCACAGCGGCCATCGGCGGCCCACAAAGCTCATCGCACATGTTCTACTGGGCGGCGTGAAGAACGCTCTGCCATCCGCTGATCCCGCGCAGGCCGACAAGCCGCCGCGCTACCACGCCATCGACAAATTGCGGGCGACGATGATCCTGATCGTGATGTTCGGGCATGCGATGCTGCCCTATCTCACGGTGCCGCGCGGCTTCAAGGACCCGCAGACCCACATCGGCTTCGATGTTGCCGGGGTCTTCCTGTACAGCTTCGCGATGCAGGTGTTTTTCCTGACCGCCGGCTTTGCCGCCGGCCTGCTGTACGCGCGGCGAGGCGGACGCGGACTGGCAGCCAACCGGGTTCGGCGCATTCTGTATCCCCTGCTCGCCGCCTATCTGCTGATCGTGCCGCTGACACGCGCCGCCTACGACTTCTCCCGCACCACCGTGGCCACCGGCTCGATCGACGCCGGCCTCGAGATCCTGCTGCTGGGCGAATGGCTGCGCTGGGGCGGGGCCTACCATCTCTGGTTCCTGGTCTCGCTGCTGCTGTTCTCCGCGCTCGCCGTCGGTCTGCGCCACGTGCTGCGCCGCGTGATCGGCGATCAGACCCTGCTGTTGTCGAACGCGGCACGCAAACTCTTCGCCAGCCGCTACGGCGCGCTGATGCTGACACCGCTGGTCGCGATCACGACGGTACCGGCCTGGATCTTCGGGGCTGGAGAAGGCACGAGCCCCTTCATGCAGGTGACGATGTTCGGCTTCTTCGTGCTCGGCTGGCTGCTCAGCCGTCACCACGATCTGCTGCCGCGCCTGTCACAACGGCCCTGGCACTCGATCGCCATTGCCATCGCCGTCATTCCGCTCGCGGTGTGGTCTTCAAGGCTGCGCCTGATGGCCGCCGACGAGATGGATCTCGGGATCGGCGTTGTGGCCGGCATCACGAACAGCCTGCTGGCGGCCTACATGAGTTTCGGTCTGCTCGGCCTGTTCCAGTCCAGGACAGGCGGCGAATCCGCGCTTGGACGTTACCTGAGCGATGCCTCCTACTGGATCTTTCTGATCCATTTTCCGATCGTGATCGCACTCGGCGGCGCATTGACGGTGACACCCTGGCCGGCGGGTGTGAAGTACCTGCTGACCGTCGGCATCGCGGCACCGATCGTGCTGCTCAGCTACCACTTTGGCGTGCGCCTGACACCGCTGAATCGCGTCATCGGCGCCGGTCGCACCGGGCGAGCAGATGGGCGTGATTGACGCCGAGGCGTCCAGGGAATGGAACTTCCACGTTGCCCCAGGCCTTGCGGATGCCTCCGGATCGGCCGGCAGAACGGTGGTGCAAGCGCCCGAATTCCAGCCGATGCGGGGAAACAGATGAGGCTTCTCGGTCTCGTCCTCTTTCTCGCACTTGCTCCGGCGTGGGCTCATCGAGAGGGCGCGACAGCCGAGCAGCACCTGGAAGCCCTCTACCAGTTCGGTTTGAACCTGCAGCTTTCCTGCAGTGACGACATGCGTCACTCCATTGTCGAACACGCCCACCTGCCGCAGGTGCCTGCGGATGCGCATTCCGAAGACGCGCCGCCGCCCGATCAATGGATTCGACGGCAATGCCTGGCCAGCATGGCGCGCCGGCATCTTCTCCTGCAAGCGCCGTCGTTCACGCCGTCGCGGGCACAGCTGCAGGCGCACCTGCAACAGCACAGCGCGCGCTTTGCAAGCCCGCCAAGCTTCGATTTCGAGCAGCTCTATTTCCGCAACTCGCGCCCCGCCCGGCCCGACATCATCAGGCTGAATCGTGGGGAGAAACTGGCATCGGCGCCGCACCCTCTGGGACGTCGTTTTCTCAGGCTTTCGTCAGTCGACATCGAGGCGCGATTCGGTCCCGCCTTCGCGACGGCGGTGGTCAGCCAGTCCGTGGATCTGTGGGGCGAGCCGGTGCGCTCACCCCTGGGCTGGCACCTCGTACGTGTGAAACAAAAACACCCGGCACGGAGCCAGGATTGGTCAGCCCTGCGCCCCGCCGTGCTGGAACACTGGCGCTCGGTGCAGCGCGAGCGCTGGTTGCAGGACAAGATCCGGGCACTGGCAGCGGGTCGATAATCCGCCCAAGCCGTGCTTCAGCCCCCGCTCAGAAAAACCGGATTACCGATCAGCGTGATGGCCTGATCCGGCACGACGACCGGCCGGCCATTGAACACCGGTGCGCTGGCCACGATGTCGAAGCGCCACCAGGTGCCCAATGGGCCTTCAGCTTGCGGATCACGACGAATCGGGAACTCGATGAGGGCATTCTCACTCGTGATTGGCCGGGCATCGACCAGCGTGCCGTTTCGATACAGCATCAGGCGCTGACCCAGACCATCGCGGACGGCAATGCGCATGGTGGCTTCTGCATCTTCTGCCAGCACGATCTCGCCACCATAGGTCACCGACTGTCCGGTATTGTCAAAGGCCTCCATGTCCGCGTGGGGGCTTTCATCAACCCCCAGCGTCTTGACGAAGGTGCGACCCGCCAGAATCGCTGCACGGATATTGGCCTGGGACAAGGACTGGCTCAGAATCGCGGTGGCGTTGGCGCCATAGCCCAGCGAGTTGCGCTGTTCGGGCGGCTCCGCCCCACGCGAATCCGAACCCGAGACCGCCGTGATCTTGTGACCACGCTGCAGCTTGTCGTGCCAGAAATCGATGGACGTGCGTATGAACGGATTCTGAATCGCAGCCGGCAGATCAGGACCGCCGACATAGCCTGGCTCGAGAATCGGCGGTCCCGTGACCACTTCAACCGTGTGCACCTCGTTCCAGTTCAAATCTTCGTCATACTCCCACTGGCAGCCACGACATAAATTTCGTAACTGCGGATAGTCGAAATTGGTGGGGTGATTGATCTGGAACAAGGCGCCGGCCGCCACCGCATCAGCCTGGATCTGGCCCATGCTGACATCTTCGAAGCCATGCCGGTATTCCACCACGCCGCGGGTTTCTCCCAGGGTATTGGCATGGCCGAAGTAGCTGATGATCTCCCGCCCCGGGAAAAACAGCAGATCCGGGTTGGCGCGCTGGGCCGAGCCGATCTGGTCCCAATGGGCCACCACCACGTATTCGGTGTAGAAAATCACATCCAGCTTTGCCGCGCGGGCCTGCTCGGCCATCTCGAAGGCATCCGCGCCGGCGCCGTGGGAATGGTAACCATGCATGTGGAAGTCGCCGTGATACCAACCCGGATTGGGATTGGCCACATGATCGGGATCCACCGGGTCGGGTGCCAGGGCCTGCGTGGCACCCTCACTGAAGCATTGCACCCGCAGTTCATAATCCGCACCATCGCGACTGCTCACCGCCACACCGATTTCCGCGTACCAGAGGCCCGGTTCGATCGGCCCGGCGGTATAACCGCGGTCGGCCTTGTCCGCTTCGATGTAGCCCGGTTCGGCCCCGGCGCTGATCCGGGCCCCACGGCTGCCACTCCAACCACGGAATCCCGCCGGGTCACGATAACCGTGCTGGTCCCACCAGCCCAGATCCAGCACCGTGGTGTCATTCGGATCATTTCCGGTGGTGGGCAGGGAACCCCGCTCGGACCAGCCATAGAGAAACTCGATGCGGCGGGTGCCCGCTGGAATGTCGACCGGCAACACGAAATACTGCTTCTCGGTTCCGCCGGCAATGGCGCCCGTGACGATCGCCACCTCACCATCCAGCGGGCATTGAGCGGCTTCTGCAACACCTGCGCCCGCCTCCTGCGGATCGCGATCCGCACCGCCACGACAGCCACTGATCAGCACGAGCAACAGCACGATGCACAAACGATGATCGGGGCGAGGGTTCCGCATGGCGATGCCTGTTGACGTGCTGCAAGGGTCTGGCCCATGAAGGGGCTGCAGATCCGGGATGGCAAAATAATGACATAAAGTCTTGCGGCTGAGGTCCCTGCAGGCAAGGACCACCGGTTGATTGTGAACCTCAGCATCGGCTTCTCCGGCAAGCTGGCGCCGGCAGTTCTGGCCACCTGCCCGGCTTGACCCCCTGCACCCGACGCGTGATGCTGTAGCACCCCAAAGCCTTCCCGGTTGCATTGCATGAAAACCCAAGCCGCCGTCGCTTTTGCCGCAGGCCAGCCGCTGGAAATCGTCGAACTGGACCTGGACGGTCCGAAGGCCGGCGAAGTCCTGGTCGAGATTAAAGCCACGGGCGTGTGCCACACCGATGCGTTCACCCTGTCCGGAGATGATCCGGAAGGACTGTTTCCGGCCGTACTCGGACACGAAGGCGCGGGCATCGTGCGCGAAGTGGGTGCCGGCGTGAAATCACTCAAGCCCGGTGATCATGTCATTCCGCTGTACACGCCGGAGTGCCGCGAATGCGACTACTGCCTGCACCCCAGAACCAATCTCTGCCAGGCCATCCGCAGCACCCAGGGCCAGGGCCTGATGCCCGATGGCAGCAGCCGGTTCAGCCTGGATGGCAAACCCGTATTGCATTACATGGGGTGTTCCACGTTCTCCAACTACACGGTGCTGCCTGAAATCGCACTCGCCAAAATCCGTGCAGACGCTCCATTCGACAAGGTCTGCTACATCGGCTGCGGCGTGACCACCGGCGTCGGTGCAGTGGCCTTCACCATGAAGGTGGA
This sequence comes from Oceanococcus sp., assembly GCA_041619555.1. Lineage (GTDB taxonomy): Bacteria > Pseudomonadota > Gammaproteobacteria > Nevskiales > Oceanococcaceae > Oceanococcus. Next base: position 46,648 of record JBFKDQ010000027.1, read on the forward strand.
GCCGGGCGCAACCGTGGCGGTCTTCGGCCTCGGCGGCATCGGCCTGAACGTGATCCAGGGCGCGAAGATGGTGGGCGCCAACAAGATCATCGGCATCGACCTCAACCCCGCGCGCGAAGCGATGGCGCGCAAGTTCGGCATGACCGACTTCCTCAACCCGAAGGACCA
>JBFKDQ010000028.1:0-44600 GCA_041619555.1 Oceanococcus sp.
ACATCCTGCCGGTGGCCACCAGTCCGGCGACCGTCGCACGGCTGATCGAGTCATGTCAAACCGGCGGCTTGAGACTCAGAGCTGCTTGACCTCGTTGACCAGTTGGCTGGCCATCTCCTGGCCGTCGCCGTAGAGCATGCGGCAGTTGTCGGCAAAAAACAGCGCGTTTTCGATGCCGGCGAAGCCGGTGCCCTGGCCGCGCTTGATGACGATCGCGTTTTTGGCCTTGTCGACGTCCAGGATCGGCATCCCGAAGATCGGGCTGGATCGGTCCGTCCGGGCCACCGGGTTGACCACGTCGTTGGCGCCGATCACGAGCGCGACGTCGGTCTGGTCGAATTCCGGGTTGATGTCTTCCAGATCCTCGATCAGGTCGTACGGCACGCCGGCTTCGGCCAGCAGCACGTTCATGTGCCCGGGCATGCGGCCGGCCACCGGGTGGATGGCGAAAGCGACGTTGATATCGCGTGCCTGCAGCAGTTGCACGAATTCCCAGAGCTTGTGCTGGGCCTGCGCCACCGCCATGCCGTAGCCCGGCACGATGATGATCTTCTGCGCATAGGACATGGTGATCGCGGCGTCCTCGGCCGAGGTTTCTTTCATCTCGCCCTGCGGGCCCTCGCCGGAGTCCTCGCTGTCGCCCGTGCCGAGTCCCGAGAACATCACATTGCTGATGGAGCGATTCATCGCCTTGGCCATCAGCAGGGTGAGCAGGGTGCCAGCCGCGCCAACCACCATGCCGGCGATGATCATGGCAGGATTCTGCAGCACGTAGCCTTCGAACGAGACGGCCAGGCCGGTCAGCGCGTTGTACAGGGAAATGATCACCGGCATGTCGGCGCCGCCAATCGGCAGCGTCATCATCACGCCGAAAGCCAGGGCGCTCATGAAGAACAGGAACAGGATCAGGCCGGAAGGTTCATCCGAGGCGATTACCATCAGGCCGGTCACCACCGCGAGGCCGAGCATGGCGAAATTGCTGCGATGGCCGCCGGGAATTTTCGGTGCCTTGTTCATGCGGCCGTCCAGCTTGGCCCAGGCCACCACGCTACCGGTCAGGGAAACCGAACCGATCAGGCCGCCGATCACCGCCAGCGCGACGGTGATGCCGTCATGGTGCACGCCACTGCCCTTGGCCAATTTGATCAGTTCGATCGCCGCGATGGTGGCGGCCGCGCCGCCGCCCATGCCGTTGTAGATCGCGACCATTTGCGGCATGTCGGTCATGGCCACGCTCTTGCCCCAGCGCCATGCGACCACGGTGCCCAGGGCCACGGCCACGGCGATCAGCAGGATGCGGCCGAAGCCGGCGTGCAGGATCTGCGGATACAGGAAGGTGACCACGGTGGCCACGACCATGCCGGCGCCGGCCCAGACGATGCCGGAGCGGGCGGTCTTCGGCGATGACATGCGCTTCAGGCCGAAAATGAACAGGAAGGCCGCTGCCAGGTAACTAAATTGAATCAGACTCATCATGATTTTGGAGGCCTCTTATCCCTTGCTGCTCTTGAACATTTCGAGCATGCGTTCGGTCACGACATAACCGCCGGCGGCATTGACTGCGGCCATGACGGTGCCGACGAAACCGATGGCGATTTCCAGAAAGCCTTCGGCGGTGCCCAGCGCGACCATCGCGCCGACCAGCACGATGCCGTGGACGAAGTTGGAGCCGGACATCAATGGCGTGTGCAGGATGGCCGGTACCCGACCGATGATCTCGTAGCCGGTAAAGGCGGCGAGCATGAAGATGTACAGGGCAACAAATCCCGTGAGCATGATTACTCTCCTTCTACAGCCTGGCGGCTGGGTGCGTGCTTGATTTCGCCTGCGTGGGTGAGCACGGCGCCAGCGACGATATCGTCTTCCCAGTTCAGCGCCAGTTCCCCTTCCGGACTGACGATCAGACCGAGGAAATTCAGCAGGTTCTTGGCATACAGTTCGCTGGCGTGTTCGGCCAGCCGGCTGGCGATGTTGAGCGGGGCATCGATGAGGACGCCGCCGGCTTCCACCACTTCGCCGGGTTTGGTCAGCGCGGTATTGCCGCCACCTTCGGCGGCCAGGTCGATGATGACCGCGCCCGACTTCATGCCCTCGATCTGTTCTGCGCTGACGATTTTCGGTGACGGTCGGCCGGGAATCGCCGCGGTGGTGATGACGATGTCGGCATTCTGGATATGCTTGGTGACCACCGCCTGCACCTTGGCCTGCTCTTCCTCGGTCAGCTCGCGGGCATAGCCGCCTTCGCCTTCGGCCTTGACGCCGGTGTCGACGAATTTGGCGCCGAGGGATTCGACCTGCTCCTTCACCGCTGAACGCACGTCATAGCCTTCGACGATGGCGCCGAGGCGGCGGGCCGTGGCAATGGCCTGCAGGCCGGCGACGCCGGCGCCCATGACCAGTACCTTGGCCGGGCGGATCGAGCCGACCGCAAAGGTCATCATTGGCAGGATGCGGGCGAGGTGGGTCGCGCCGAGCAGCGCGCCATGGTAGCCGGCCAGGGCGGCCTGCGAGGACAGCGCATCCATGGCCTGGGCGCGGGTGGTGCGCGGAATCAGTTCCATGGCGAAGCAGGTGATCTTGCGGTCACGCAGGGCCTCCACCACTTTCGGGTTGCGGTGGGCGTAGACAAAGCTCAGTAATACGGTGCCGGCTTTCAGGGCTTCGACTTCCTTCACCGTCGGCGGCCCGAAACGCAGCACGATGTCAGCGCCACTCAGGGTTTTGGCCACCCCGCTGGTGATGCTGACCTCTTCACCATAGGCCTCATCGGGGATGCGGCTCAGTGCGCCCGCGCCTTTCTGCAACTTGATGTCGACGCCCAGTTTCTTCAGTTTTGGCACCACGCCAGGCACCATCGCCACGCGTTTTTCGCCGGCCGCGGATTCCTTGGGTATCGCGATCTTGATCGGCATTGGCATACTCCCTGCTTACACATGTTATTTGGCTGCAAGCGCCCGCACCGGATTCCGGCGACGGATGGTTTTGCAGCAGGTTTTGGCTTGCGATGGACATGCTAAGGTCATCGCTGTTTCTTGCCTGCCCGGGCGTGGATCGCCCTGACCCCATGACAGAACAGCCCATCATCTACCTGATCGATGCCAGCGTCTATATCTTCCGCGCCTGGCATTCGATCCCCGATCGCATGACCACGCCTCAGGGCGAGCCTTGCAATGCGGTTTATGGCTTCGCGGGCTTTATCGCAGATCTGCTGCGTCGCAGCAACCCTCAGCCGGTGTTTGTGGCTTTCGATGCCAGCCTCAGCACGTCCTTTCGCAATGCGCTGTATCCCGACTACAAGGCCCAGCGGCCGGCGGCGCCGCTTGAGCTGAAGCGTCAGTTTGCCTGGTGTCAGCAGCTCTGCGAGGCGCTGGGTCTGCCCTGGCTGGCGCATGCGGAATGGGAGGCGGATGACATCATCGGTACCTGGGCGGAGCAGGGGCGGGCGCACGGCCATGCGATTGCGATCGTCAGTCGTGACAAGGACCTGACCCAGTTGCTCACGCCGCAGGATCATGTCTGGGATTTCGCTGGTGACAAGGTGCTGGACTGCGATGCGGTGCATGCCCAGTTCGGCGTCTGGCCGGAACAGATTGCCGATTATCTGGCCCTTACCGGGGATGCGGTCGACAACATTCCCGGTGTGGCCGGGGTGGGGCCCAAGGCGGCCAGCGCCCTGCTGCAGGCCTTTGGCGATCTGGAATCCATTTATCAGCGCCTGGACGAGGTGCCGGCGCTGCCGGTCCGCGGCGCCCGGGCGCTGGCGGCGAAGCTCGAAGCGGGGCGTGAGCTGGCGTTTCTTTCCCGTCAACTGACCGGAATTCCGACGGACCTGGCGTTGGATTTGCCGCCACGGCATCGACAGAAAAGCGATGCAGAAGCCTTGCTGGCGCTTTGCGAAGAGCTGGGCTTCGGCAAGGGCATGCGTGAGCGTCTGTTGGCGGCGGGGGGCTGAGGTCCTTGGCCGGGTTGGCCTCGGGGTGCTGGCAGGACCTGGCCTGTCATCCCGATTCCGCATCGTGCCGCGTGCAGGCCGTGCAGGCGATGTTCGAGCCACTGACGGACGGTCTGCTCATCGGTTTCAGATTGCAGGGCGATGTGGCGGCGCTGTTGCTGCCGCCCATGGCGGCCCTGCGCCGCGGTGATCGGCTGTGGGAGCACAGCTGTTTCGAGCTCTTTCTCAAGGGGCGCGGCGCGGGCTATCGTGAGTTCAATTTCGCCGCGGACGGGGCCTGGGCCGCGTATCAGTTCAGCGCCTATCGCCGGGACATGCAGGCACTGAGCCTGGTGCCGCCGCTGCGCTGGGCGCAGGAGCGCGGCGCTCGCAGTTTCAGCATGCAGCTGCAGTTGCCGGCGGCTGCGCTGCCGGATGACGTCCAGTCACTGGGCCTGAGCGCGATCCTAAACGATGCGGACAGGCTGCGATCCTACTGGGCGCTCGCACATGCGCCTGGGGCGCCGAATTTCCACCATCCGGCCGCGTTCCGGCCCCTGGCCGGGTCGCCGGACGGGTCTTGATTGTTCCGCTTGATTGTCCCTCTGGGGGCGGCCGGGTAGCATGCGCGCATGATCGAATTCGGCATTGACCGCCTGCTGGCGGAACCGCAGCTCAGACAGGCCCTCAAAGGCCGCCGCGTCGCTCTGCTCGCCCACCCGGCCTCGGTGACGGCCCATCTTCAGCACAGCCTGGATGCTCTTGCCGGCTGTGCGGAGATCCAGCTCAGCGCGGCTTTCGGGCCGCAGCATGGCCTGCGTGGCGACAAGCAGGACAACATGGTCGAGTCGCCGGATTTTGTAGACCCTGCGCTCGGGATTCCGGTGTTCAGCCTGTACGGCGAGGTGCGCAGGCCGACCGCGGCGATGCTGGAAAGCTTCGATGTCCTGCTGGTCGATCTGCAGGATCTGGGCTGTCGCATCTACACCTTCATCACCACATTGCGTTATCTGCTGGAGGCGGCCGCCAGCCACGGCAAAGCGGTCTGGGTGCTGGACCGACCGAATCCGGCCGGCCGGCCGGTGGAGGGGTTGAGATTGAGGCCGGGCTGGGAGAGTTTCGTCGGCGCCGGGCCGATGCCGATGCGCCATGGTCTGAGCATGGGCGAAATGGGGCGCTGGTTCATTCGCCACTGCGCTCTGGATCTGGAGTATCGGGTGATCGAGATGCGCGGCTGGGCGCCCGAGGCCGCGCCCGGTTACGGCTGGCCGCTGGGACAGCGAGAGTGGATCAATCCCAGTCCGAATGCGCCGAATCTGTCGATGGCGCGCTGTTATGCCGGCACGGTCATGCTCGAGGGCACCACCTTGTCGGAAGGCCGGGGCACGACCCGGCCGCTGGAGCTTTTCGGTGCCCCGGATCTGGATGGCGCCGGCGTGCTCGTCGAGATGCAGCGCCTGGCGCCGGATTGGCTGGCCGGCTGCCGGCTGCGCCCGTGCTGGTTCGAGCCGACTTTTCACAAGCATGTGGGGCAGTTGTGCGCCGGCGTGCAGGTGCATGTCGAGGCCTGCAGTTACGATCATGCCGGGTTTCGGCCCTGGCGCCTGCAAGCGCTGGCATTCAAGGCGATTCGCCGCCTGCGGCCGGAGTATCCCCTGTGGCGGGACTTCGCCTACGAATACGAACATGAGCGCCTCGCCATCGATCTGATCAATGGCAGTAGCCTGCTACGTGAATGGGTGGATGATGCGTCCGCGCAGCCGGGCGATCTGGAGGCGCTGGCCGCGGTGGACGAGGCGTCCTGGCGTGACGAGATCGCCGGCCTGTTGCTGTACTGAGAGCCTGCCGGTTCGGCATGCGCGGATGGGGGGCAGTCCTTAAGCAGCTGCGGCCAGCGGTGAAAAAATCCTGAGATTGGTTCTGTTGGCCTGGGTGGCGCTCGGCTCTAGCCAGGACCGCCTTAAGCTTTAAAAAACAATCGCTTGCAGGCGCGTTTCTTGATTGTCAGGGGAAAAACGATTTGGGACATCCTATTGCACGGCTCCGCACGTGTGGCCGACTCTCCGGGCGATGATGTGGTGATCCTTCCGCTGGCCAGAGAAGTCTGGAGGCGCAGGCGGCGTGGATTTGCCGCCACCTCGGGGTGCAGGCAGGGGCGGCCCGCGCAGCAGCCGTGCGATCCGCCTGCTACAGGCTGGGCAGATCGCCCTGCAGCGGCACCCGCAGTGTGCCGCTGACACTGACCGCCGCAGCGCTGGGATCACGTGAGGTGGATGCGAAGAAGGCATCGCTGGAGCCGTAGATCAGTAGCACGATCTGATCGCCGGCGGCAATGCGCTCGGCGACGCCGACCAGTTCCACCTGATGCTCGCCAACGCCGCGCACGGGCAGTACCTGCTCTTCAATCAGTTCCGGCGCCAGCGGGACCCCGGAACCGAGCTTGATCACCCCAAGGCCGACGAAGATCGTGGCGTCGCAGGTGCCGGCCTGCAACAGCGGGTCCGTGCTGTCCTGGCATTGGGCATCCAGACTGGCATCGCCGAGGGAAATCCGGATGTCCGCGGTCGGGATTCCGGCAATCACCTCGCTGCCCTCGCCGGCGCTGCGCAATGGCACGACCTGGGGGCTGGCATCGCCGATGGTCACTGGCACCGGCAGGCCGCCAGGCAGGGCAATGGGAAATTCGCTGCCGCCCACCGGCATCTGCGCCAGGCTCACGGCATCGCCGGGGTCGAGCGAGAAGCAGAATTGCTGCCCGGTGGTGATCACCTCATCGGCATCACCCAGGCCCAGCAACTTGTCATTGAACCAGGCCACCGTTGCCACTTCCTTGTTGATCGGCCCGCATTCGGTTTCCAGTGGCAGGCTCTGGCTGCTCATGCCCATGTCCGCGAGGCCCAGATTGGGCGAGAGGACATGGTGGCCGAAGCTGTAGCTGAGCAGGCGCACATCACCGCCGGCGGCCTTGAGGCATTGATAATTCTTCCAGGCCTCGTTGAGGTTGAACAGATCATCACGGGGGCCTTGCCAGAGCAGGGCATCCACTTTGGGCACGCCAAACCTGGAGGGTGTGAGTACCGTGTACTCGCCGCCGGCGGTCAGCGGCAGAAACTGGTAGCCCGGATCCGCCAGATAGCTTGCGGTATCGCCCGCGTCCCCGACTCGCAATCCGAGCGGATTCTCGCAGAAATAGCGCATCGAATGGTAGGCGAAGAACGGGATGGCGCCAGGCGGGAAGCGACCGCTGACCGAACCTTCCACCAGGGTGGCGCGGACGAACTCGTCCTGGCCGAAACCGGTCTGACTGTCACCGGCGCCTGCAAGCACCAGGGCCCAGTAGGATTTCACCACGCCGCCCGGGTTGAGGCTGTAGACCAGATCGTGCGGGGCGATTTCCGGCACCATGGCATCCAGGCGACGATCCGGGTCCTTGTTCAGCAGCAGGTACTGGTACATGCCGCCATAACTGCCGCCAATGCTGCCGAGCAGCACGTTGCCGCCGCGATAGCGCAGGAAATCCAGATGCTGCTCGGCCCAGTCGACGATCGCGACCAGATCTTCGCCTTCGAAATCCGGGTCCATCACCCGTACGCTGCCGCCGGAATCCCCGGAGCCGCGCTGGTCGATGCTGATCACCACATAGCCCGAACCGGTCAGGCTGGCAAAGGCGCCGGTGCCCGTGCTGCGGCTGCCGGAATAGCCATGCCCCTGCAGGATCAGGGCATGCTTGCGCTGACAGTTGATCTCGTCGGGTTCATGCAGTTCGAAGGAGACATTCTCGCCATCGACCCGTGACGGGAAGATGACCTGGTAGCTGCGGCCACCTTCGATATTTTCCTCGCTGACGCAGGATGCCACCGCCTCGGCGCCGCCATACTCCAAGGTGCCGCGCTCCCGGCCGCCGCTGGGAAACACGGGGTTGCCATCGCCATCGACACTGACGGCAGGGCCGTTGTCGTTACAGGCGGCGAGACAGAGCAGGCCGAGGCCGAAAAGCAGGCTGCGCTTGGAGCAGGACATGGCAGGAACTCCGCGAATCAGACGAGGGCAGACAGGATAATGCCTGCAGCGGAGAAAAGAGTCGGCCTTTCGGGTGGGATTGCCGGCCGGCGCCTGTTGGCTGGATTAAAAAGGCTTGTTCCGCTGTCCACGGCCGCGCCCTTGGAGCGCCGGCGATCTACTCCAGAGTCCAGGCGAAACGCACGTCGCCGGTCGTGGCCTGTGGCACGCCATCGACGGTGGCGGGATCGAAGCGGCACTTCTTCAAGGAGCGCAGGGTCGTCAGGTCCAGGCGCTGCGAACCGCTGGATTCCTTGATCCGCCCATCCGTCACCAGGCCAGTTTCGTCCACATCCAGACTGAGCACCACGACGCCCTCTTCGCCGGCGACGCGCGATGAGCGCGGATACTCCGGCTGCCGACAGGAACTCCACCGGATCATCGCCGAGGTCCGGACCGGTTCCCGTGCGGCCGCTGCTGCGGTCTGGCGAGCCAGTTCCGCCCTGCGCCGTCGCTCCGCCGCCTCGCGCAGGGACAACTCACGCTGCCTGGCTTCTTCGGCCAGGCGCTCCTTTTCTGCCTGGGCAGCCGCCAGTTCGCGTTGGCGGTGCTCGGCCAGGAGGCGTGCCTGCTCGGCCTGCTCCGCTTCCAGGCGCTTCTGCTCCTCGATCTCGTTCATCCGTTCACGCATCTCGCGCTGCAGGTCTTCCAGTGCCTGACGTTCGGCTGCGTCCTGCTGTCCCTGTACGAGCGCGGGCGATACCGCAGGGGCCGCTGCCAGTTTGGTGGGTTCCGCCGCTTGTTTGCCGCCAAGCCAGATCACCCCGCCGACCACCCCGCAGACCAGCAGCAACGCCAGCGCGACCGCATATTCTGCTGAGCCGCCGACGGTTTGCAGCAGGCGGCCTAGCAGTGATGTTTTTTCCGTATTGGCCATTCAGGTTCCCCTTGGCGTGCGGCCGGTCTGTGCCGGCCTTAAACGTGTAAAAGCTGGCGCAGCCTGGCCAGCATGCCGGTGTTGCGACGCTCGACCGGAATCGGCGCGAGTTCCAGGGTGATGCGGCGGGCCTGGTCCGGGCGGGTCTGCAGGATTTCGTGACGACGGCTGGCCATGTTGACGGCCCCGCGGAGCAGGCCGGCGTTCAAGGGCTTGCGCAGCACGCGGTAGATCTGCCCATGATTGATCAGATCGATCATGTGTTGGGCGTCCGGCTGATGGGTCAGGACGATGTAAACGAGGTCCGGACGGAGCTGGCGCAGGCCATTCACCAGTGAGGTGACGACCTCGCCGTCGATGACGGCCTCGGTGATGACCGTGCCGATGCGGTTTTCCTGCAGTAACGTCAGCGCCTCGGCAACCGAACTGGCGGCAAAGGCCGGGCGCGCGCCATTGAGCGTCTGCAGCAGCGCGGCGCGTTCGCCAGGGTCCGGGTCCAGCACCAGCACCCCCGCTGTTGCCGATGCCTGCGGCGCCGGCTCGGCTGGCGGCGGCGCCGCGACCGCATCACGGTTCTCGCCGCTCAGACGCAGTGCCGCCTCGATGGTTTCGATCAACTCGCCCCGCCGCCAGGGTTTGGACACAAAGCGGAAGATTTCGCCCTCATTGATCGAGCTGATGATGGCTTCGAGGTCGGAATAGCCGGTCAACAGCACCCTGGTGACCTGGGGCAGCTGTTCGGCCACCTGCTTGAGCAGTTCGGCGCCGGTCATTGCCGGCATGCGCTGATCGCTGACGATCACATCGGGGGTCCAGTCGCGCAAGACTTCCAGTGCCTGGGCGCCGCCGTTGGCCGTACGCACCTCGTAGTCATTGCGAAAGATGGACTTGAGCGAGACCAGCACGCGAAATTCATCGTCGACGAACAGCAGTCTCGGTCGTGGTGTTTCGGCGGAATGGGTCATGGGCGGCTCAAGCTGGCTCCGCAGCCAGCGTGGCCGGGATCTCGGTCATGCCGAAGCTGGCCTGCTGGCCTGGCACGGGCAGCCGGATGGTGAATTCGGTTCCCTGGCCTGGTGCTGAATCGACCTCGATGCTGCCTCGGTGGTCCTCGATGATGCGAAAGACGATGGAGAGTCCCAGGCCGGTGCCTTCGCCGACCGGCTTGGTGGTGAAGAAAGGTTCGAAGATGTGCGCAGCGGTTTCTTCGTCCATGCCGCAGCCGCTGTCACGTATTGAAATTTCGATCGTCTCGTCGACAAGGCGGGTACGAATCCGGATGGAGCCCTGACCTTCAATGGCCTGCGCCCCATTGTTGAGCAGATTGAGGAAGACCTGGTTCAGTTGCGAGGGTGCACAGGGGATGCGCGGAAGTTCGCCATAGTCCGTTGCCACGGTAATTCGTTCCTTGAGCTGGCTGTGGCAAATTTTCAACGCTGTATCCAGGCCTTCATTCAGATCAAACAGTTCGGTCTGTGAGCGGTCCATGCGGCTGAAGTTCTTCAGGCTCTTGACCAGTTCGTCAATCTGATCCAGCCCATGCATGGCGTCTTCCAGCAGAACATCGGCTTCGACCAAAGATTCCTGCCCCTCCTCGCCCAGTTTGTCCTGGCCCGGCAGGCTGGCGAGCGAGAGCTTGACCGTCTCGACATTGCTCAGGGCATAGCCCAGTGGCGTGTTGATCTCGTGTGCGACGCCGGCCACCATCTGCCCCAGGGAGGCGAGTTTCTCGGACTGAATCAGATGCGCTTGTTGCATCCGCAGTTCGGCCGTGCGCTGTTCGACCTGATGCTCCAGGTTGGTGTTGATCTTGTCCAGTGCGCTCAGGCTGCGCTGCAGGCGCAGGCCTATCATCCCGAAAACCAGCAGCAGGGCAGCGGCAAAGGCGGCCAGCGCCACGGTATAGCGCTGAGCATTGGTTTCCTGCAAGCGCAGCGGGCCACGGATCTGATCCGCCAGCCCGCGCAGAGCTGCCACGGGCAGCGCGGCGTCCAGTTCATCTACGGCCGCCAGCAGGGCGTCCGTGCTGGCGCGGACGCGGTTAGCGGCGGCGGCCAGTTCGGGCAAGCGGGGTGCTAGCTGCAAGACCAGTCGGTCCAGGCGCGGGCCATTTTCCGGTTGTGATTGCAGGGCGTAGCGTGCGACCTCATCGACCAGAGTAACCAGGCCCAGGCGCAGATTTTCGTCGCTGCCGACAACTGCCGCCATGCCCAGTTCGGCCTGTCGGCTCAGCTCGTCAAACGCGGCCACAAAAGCGAGCTGGCGATGGCGAAAGTCATCGATCAATGACCGGGCGGCGGCAGCGGCGTCCAGGTAGCGCTGCAATTGCGCGCTGGTGGCTGGCCGGTCTTGCAACTGCAGCGCGTCGTGTTGCAGGCGCCGGTCGGCTGCCTCCCAGGTCGCCAGCTTGACGTCGAGGTCCACTAACTGGGCATCGCGCTGCACCCGGGCTGTGCGCAGTGCCTGCGCGAAGCCGTCCAGACTGCGGGCGGTGTGCCCGATCTCGATCAGTTGCTCGGTGACGAGCTGGGAATCCAGCGGTCGCTCCTGGGTTTTCGAGACCAGCGCATACAGCACCAGCAATGACCCCAGTACGGCGAGCATCGCAATGGCTCGTTGTAAAGACATCTTTATCCTCCCTGCCGGCTGTGCTTCCGGTTTGATCCCGGCTTGCCAACAGCCGCCCCTGGTGTGATCGACAGTCCCTCATGCGGTGCGACAAGGCGCTCCGCAGATGGCATCGCCATAAGCAATAGCCGGGCCATCTTATGGGCCCGTGCTGATGAATGCTTCTTGATTCGTTGATCGGCCGGCGCGATCAAAACGCGAGAATCCGTATCCCCGCCTGAGCAGACCTTGAGAGTTTTATGCAGCAATGCATATTCTGCTCCAAGCCCGAGTAAAGCTCAATCTGACAGATTCCGGGGCGCCTAGAATGCATCCCCCGGCACTCGCACCCAGCCTTCCATCAGCACCCGGGCGGAGCGGGACATGATCGCCTTGGTGGCAGTCCATTGCCCGTCTGCCTGGCACACGGCCTCGGCGCCGACGCGCAGGGTGCCGGATGGGTGTCCGAAACGCACTGCCGAGCGCGCGTCGCCACCGGCGGCCAGATTCACCAGGGTGCCAGGAATGGCAGCCGCGGTGCCGATCGCGACCGCCGCGGTGCCCATCATGGCGTGATGCAGTTTGCCCATGGACAGCGCCCGCACCAGCAGATCGATGTCCTGTGCCTGGATGGTCTTGCCGCTTGATGCGGTGTAGCTGGCCGGCGGCGCGACGAAGGCGATCTTGGGTGTGTGCTGGCGGGCCTGCGCTTCGTCCAGATCCTGGATCAGTCCCATTTTCAGGGCGCCGTAAGCGCGGATGGTTTCGAAACGGGCAAGGGCGACCGGATCGCTGTTGATCGCGTCCTGCAGTTCAGTGCCGGTGTAAGCAATATCGGCGGCATTGACGAAAATGGTCGGAATGCCGGCGTTGATCATGGTCGCCTTCAGCGTGCCGACGCCGGGGACCTCGAGTTCATCAAGCAGATGGCCGGTCGGAAACATCGCGCCTTCGCCATCGGCCGGGTCCATGAATTCGATCTGCACTTCAGCGGCCGGGAAAGTCACCCCATCGAGTTCGAAGTCGCCGGTTTCCTGCACCATGCCGGCGGTGATTGGCACCTGGGCAATGATGGTCTTGCGAATGTTCTGCTGCCAGATCCGTACCGTGCACACGCCGTTCTCGGGGATGCGAGCGCGATCAACCAGGCCGTTGCTGATCGCAAACGAGCCCACCGCTGCGGTCAGGTTGCCGCAGTTGCCTGACCAGTCGACGAAAGCGCGGTCGATGGCGACCTGGCCGAACAGATAATCGACATCATGGTCCGGCTGCGTGCTGGGGGACAGGATCACCGTTTTGGACGTGCTGGAGGTCGCGCCGCCCATGCCATCGGTGTGCTTGCCATACGGGTCCGGGCTGCCGATGACCCGCAGCAGGAGCTGGTCGCGGGCTACGCCGGGCTGCTGCGCGGCGGCCGGCAGGTCGTCGAGTTTGAAGAAAACGCCTTTGGAGGTGCCGCCGCGCATGTAGGTGGCGGGGATGCGAATTTGCGGAGGGTGCAAGGTCATGGATGGAATTCTTTGTGGGGCAGGGCGGATGGCATCAGCGGGTCTGCACAGGACGATCACCGCAGGTGCCCGAGCACAACAGCAGGCGCCTGCATGGTTCCCGCATCTGCGTTGCCGCGCAGAAGAACAGGACTTGCGAATCCTAGCAAATCGCCCGCCGCTCGGCGCCTGGCTCTCAGGGTCGGGGCTGATTGGCGCGGATGTCCCTGAAGCCAGTCTGCAGTACGCCGGTGGCAAGCAGCCGGTTGACCACCTCCTGATCATGGCCAGGAACCAGATGCAGCGCCGGTTCGCGCTGCGCCAGAGCGTGCAGGGCCTGAAACTGATTGATCACCTGTTTCCGGTTTTCTTTGATCAGCGCGGTCATGAACAGGGGGCGCTCGCGCACCGCGGCGATGTTTCGATACTGCCAGCTCACATCGCCTAACAGCAGGACCTCGTGGCCGTTTTGCAGTTGCACATAAACCATCTGGCTACCCGGAGTGTGGCCCGGTGCCTTGATCAGCACCACGCCGGGCGCGACCGCCAGCATCTCCTCGTAGTCCAGGGGATGGTAGTTTGCGAAAACATCGGCAGGCAGAACCGAGGGTTTCATCCGTTCGGGATGTCCGATCTGCTCGCGCGTCAGCCGCACGGCAGGCAGGATTTCGGCGAGGCGCGGGTGGGCGGCGATGCCATCGATATGATCGAAATGCTCATGGGTGATGAAGATCTGCGCGGCGCGGGTCATCGCCTGGTTCATGCGCGCATGGGCCGCCGCATCGAAGCTTTTCACCATGAAGCCCGGCACCCCCTGGGTCGACGCCAAGGCGGTGTCAACGATGATGCTGCGGTCGGCGAAAATCAGCTGATAGCTGTAGATCGGGATCGGCGTGCCGCGCCAGGGCTCGCCCGCCATCACCATCGCTTCGGCAAATTCGAGCTCGGCGACCTTTTCCAGCCGGATCTGGTTCGCCCTGTCGCCGGGCAAGCTGCCGGCCAGGCGGCGCAGTTTGTTCAGGTCCAGCGTATAGGCCGCCTCGTTCGAGGGCTGCGGGCTGTGGACCACCAGCGGATAGTAGGCGGCCGCCAGCAGGAGCAGAGCCAGCAGGGCGAAGCTCAGAAATTTCTTCATCGGTCCATGTCCCCTTGTCTGCTCCGGCCCTCACGCCGGGCCTGGTCGTTGATCCTGGCCGGGGCCTGATCCTCAGCTGCGATTCAGCAGTCCGCGTACCGAGCCGATCAGATCGGCCGGCACCAGGATGGTCTTGGCATTGTCCGATTCGGCCATCGCCCGCATCGCTTCAACGTAGCGTTCGCCCAGCAGGTAGGTCACCGGCAGTTCGTTTTCCGCACCGATGCTGCTGGCCACGACCTTGATCGCCTTGGCCGAGGCATCCGCCAGCACCACCTTGGCTTCGGCGTCGCGGCGCGAGGCTTCCAGACGGCCATCGGCTTCCAGGATCGCCGCCTGCTTCTCGCCTTCGGCCTTGGTCACGGCAGCACGGCGCTGGCGCTCCGCAGCGGCCTGCTCTTCCATCGCCTGCTGCATGGTCGGCGAGGGGTTGATGTCCTGGATTTCCACCGTCTTGAGGATGATGCCCCAGTCGGCGATGTCATCCGAGATCATGCCCTTGAGCTTGGCTTTGATCTGATCGCGCGAGGACAGCGCCGAGTCCAGGCTCATCTCGCCGACGATCGAGCGCAATGCGGTCTGGATCAGATTCTGGATCGCCAGCACATAGTCTTCGACGCCATACACCGCCTTTTCCGGGCTGGCCACATTGATGTAGGCCACCGCATTGGCGACGATCACCGCATTGTCTTCGGTAATCACTTCCTGCGAGGGGATGTCCAGCACGATGTCCTTGGTGGTGACCTTGTAAGGGATCGTGTCGACATAAGGGATGATGATGTTCAGCCCCGGATTGAGAGTGGTGTGATATTTGCCCAGACGCTGCACCACCCATTTGGAGCCCTGCGGCACCAGGCGAATGCCCTTGGCGATGGTGACGATGATCACCCCGACGAAAAACAAGACGACGATCAGTGAATCCATGACTATTCCCTCTGCTGAGCTGAAATTTGTTTTCTTATCGTAAGGTCTTGACGATGAGATCGTTGCCGCTGATGGCTTCGACGATGACGCGGTCGCCGGCGGCCAGGTCGCTCATCGCGATGCAGCTCCACTCGTCGCTGCCAACAATCGGGGCGGGGAAGCGCAGGGTGCCGTGGCGGGTCTGCGAATTGAATTCCGTCAAGGTGCCGACCTGTCCGATCAGCGCCTCCATCGCCATGCCGGAACGGGTGCGGTCCGGCACATGCGGTAGCACGAAACGAAACCAGATCACGACGCTGACCACGGACAGTCCCGCCCACAGCAGCAGTTGGGTCGTGAATGCCAGCGGCAGGGCCAGCATCAGCAGTCCCACGATCACGGCGCTGATGCCGAGCAGCAGCAGGAAAAAGCTGGGCAGCATGATTTCGCTCAGGGCCAGGGCCAGGCCCAGCACCAGCCAGTGCCAGTAGGCGATATTGTCGTTCAGCCACTCCACCATCGATCATCCTCCGTGCAGGCGATCAGCATGCCATGAAACCGGGCGTAAGAGCTGGCATCGCCTAGGCGGCTTCTGATTCCAGGAAATCCTGGGCGAAGCGCTGCAGCACCCCGCCGGCCTCGTAAATGGAGACCTCCTCCGCGGTATCCAGACGGCAGCGGACCGGCACTTCCTGCGGTGCGCCGCTTTGCCGGTGGATCACCAGCGTCAGCGTGGCGCCTGGGGTGCGCTGGCCGCGAACGTCAAAGGTTTCGCTGCCGTCGATTGCCAGCGTCTTGCGGGTGGTGCCGGGCAGAAACTCCAGCGGCAGGGTGCCCATGCCAATCAGGTTGGTGCGGTGGATGCGTTCGAAGCCTTCGGCGACGATGGCCTCGACGCCCGCCAGACGCACGCCCTTGGCGGCCCAGTCGCGCGAGGAGCCCTGGCCGTAGTCGGCCCCGGCGATGATGATCAGCGGCTGCTTGCGTTGCATGTAGGTTTCGATCGCCTCCCACATGCGCATGACCTCGCCCTCGGGTTCCACCCGCGCCAGCGAGCCCTGGCGCACCTCACCGTGTTCATCCCGCACCATTTCATTCAGCAGCTTGGGATTGGCGAAGGTGGCGCGCTGGGCGGTCAGATGGTCACCCCGATGGGTGGCATAGGAGTTGTAGTCCTCCTCGGGCAAGCCCATCCTGTCCAGATATTCGCCGGCGGCGCTTGATTTGAGAATCGCATTGGAGGGCGACAGGTGATCGGTGGTGATGTTGTCGCCGAGCACGGCCAGCGGGCGCATGCCGCTCAGGCTGCGTGGCGCGGCCAGGGCTCCTTCCCAGTAGGGCGGACGACGGATATAGGTGCTCATCTCGCGCCAGTCGTAAAGCGGTGACAGGCCCTCATCCTCGACAATTTCGAACTTGAACATCGGATCGTAAACCGCGCGAAACATTTCCGGCTTCACGCTGGCAGCGATCACCGTGTCGATTTCCTCATCGCTGGGCCACAGATCCGCCAGGCGCACTTCGCGGCCGTCATGATCGATGCCCAGCACATCTTTTTCGATGTCGAAGCGCACGGTGCCGGCAATGGCGTAAGCCACCACCAGCGGCGGCGAGGCGAGAAAGGCCTGCTTGGCATAGGGATGGATGCGGCCATCGAAGTTGCGGTTGCCGGAAAGCACGGCGGTGGCGTAGAGGTCCCGTTCGATGACCTCTTTCTGGATCGCCGGGTCCAGGGCGCCGGACATGCCGTTGCAGGTGGTGCAGGCAAAAGCGACGATGCCGAAGCCCAGCTGATCCAGTTCCTGCTGCAGGCCGGCGGCTTCCATGTACAGTTGGACCGCTTTGGAACCGGGAGCGAAGGAGGATTTTACCCAGGGCTTGCGGGTGAGTCCGCGGGCATTGGCGTTACGCGCGAGCAGGCCGGCGGCGACCACGCTGCGCGGATTCGAGGTGTTCGTGCAACTGGTAATGGCGGCGATGATGACCGCGCCGTCGGGCATCTGTCCGGGGGTGTCCTGCCAGGCGCCGGCGATGCCGCGTTCGGCCAGGGCCGAGGTTGGTAGGCGGCGGTGCGGATTCGACGGGCCGGCCATGTTGCGGCAGACGCTGGACAAATCGAAGTGCAGGACGCGTTCGAACTCCGCCTCGTTCAGGGCATCCGCCCACAGGCCGGTGTGCTTGGCATAGGTTTCCACCAACTGCACCTGCGCATCTTCGCGGCCGGTCAGGCGCAGATAGTCAATGGTTTTTTCATCAATGGAGAACATCGCCGCGGTGGCGCCATATTCCGGGGTCATGTTGGAAATGGTGGCGCGATCGCCCAGGGTCAGGGCGCGGGCGCCATCGCCGAAGAATTCCAGATAGGCGCCGACCACTTTTTCCTTGCGCAGGAATTCGGTCAGGGCCAGCACGATGTCGGTGCTGGTGATGCCGGGCTGGGGCTTGCCGCTGAGTTCCACGCCGATGATGTCGGGCAGGCGCATCCAGGAGGCGCGGCCCAGCATCACGGATTCGGCTTCCAGGCCGCCAACACCGATCGCGATCACGCCCAGGGCATCCACATGCGGGGTGTGGGAATCGGTGCCGACCAGGGTGTCGGGAAAGGCCACGCCATCGCGGGCGTGCACCACCGGTGACATCTTTTCCAGATTGATCTGGTGCATGATGCCGTTGCCCGGCGGCACCACATCAATGTTCTTGAAGGCTTTCTTGGTCCAGTTGATGAAGTGGAAGCGATCTTCGTTGCGCCGGTCCTCGATGGCCCGATTCTTCTCGAAAGCGTCTTTCTCGAAACCGGCGTGCTCGACCGCCAGCGAGTGATCGACGATCAGCTGG
Source organism: Oceanococcus sp. (assembly GCA_041619555.1). GTDB lineage: Bacteria > Pseudomonadota > Gammaproteobacteria > Nevskiales > Oceanococcaceae > Oceanococcus. Next base: position 17,835 of record JBFKDQ010000028.1, read on the forward strand.
GTCGGCACCACCGGATTGACCTTGGCCGGATCGCCGCCTTTGGCCGCAATCGCATCCCGCAGGCCGGCCAGGTCCACCAGCGCGGTCTGGCCGAGAATGTCATGGCAGACCACGCGCGCCGGAAACCAGGGGAAATCCAGATCGCGCCTGCGTTCGATGATCTGCGTCAGCGAGGCGCTCAGGCTGGCCGGATCGCAGCGCCGCACAAGATTCTCCGCGAAGACGCGCGAGGTATAGGGCAATCTGGTCCAGGCGCCGGGCTTGATGGCATCGACCGCGGCCTGGGCGTCGAAATAATCAAGCGTGCTGCCGGGCAGCGGTTTACGGTATTCGGTGTTCATGGTGGGGTTCGCTGATGAGGCTGGCGGGGGTGTGGCATGGCGCGCCAGCCCCGCCGTTGTGGCGGGGCCGGGTGCTGCGGGTGAGTGAGGTCAGTCGCGTTCTTCGATCGGGACGAACTCCAGGTTTTCCGGCCCGGTGTAGTGCGCGGATGGGCGGATGATCTTGCCATCAATGCGCTGCTCGATGATGTGGGCGCTCCAGCCGGCGGTGCGGGCGATCACGAACAGCGGCGTGAACATGGCGGTGGGGATGCCCATCATGTGGTAGCTCACCGCGCTGAACCAGTCGAGATTCGGGAACATTTTCTTGATGTCCCACATGGTGGCTTCCAGGCGCTCGGCAATGTCGTACATCTTGGTGTTGTTCTGTTCCCGTGACAGATCCCTGGCCACATGTTTGATCACCTGGTTGCGGGGGTCGGAGACGGTGTAGACCGGGTGGCCGAAGCCGATGATGACCTCTTTGCGACCGACACGCTCCCGGATGTCGGCTTCGGCTTCGTCCGGGTTGGCATAGCGTTTCTGAATTTCGAAAGCCACCTCGTTGGCGCCGCCATGTTTGGGGCCGCGCAGGGCGCCGATACCGCCGCAGATGCACGAATACATATCCGAGCCGGTGCCGGCGACCACCCGTGAGGTGAAGGTCGAGGCATTGAATTCATGTTCGGCGTAGAGAATCAGCGAGGTGTGCATCGCGCGCTCCCAGGATTCCTGGGGCTTCTTGCCATGCAGCAGGTGGAGAAAATGGCCGCCGATGGAGTCGTCGTCGGTTTCCACATCGATGCTGCGGCCATTGTGCGAGTAGTGGTACCAGTACAGCAGCATGGAACTGAGCGAGGCCATCAGCCGGTCGGCGATGTCGCGGGCGTCGGCATGATTGTGGTCGTCTTTCTCCGGCAGGACGCAGCCCAGCACGGAAACGCCGGTCCGCATCACGTCCATCGGGTGTGATGCGGCGGGCAGGGCTTCCAGCGCGCTCATGACCGCGATGGGCAGGCCGCGCAGAGCCTTGAGCTTGGTCTTGTAGGCCTTGAGTTCCGCGCGCGTGGGCAGTTTTCCATGCACCAGCAGATGGGCGATTTCCTCGAACTCGCAGGTGGTGGCGATGTCCAGGATGTCGTAGCCGCGATAGTGCAGGTCATTGCCGCTGCGGCCCACGGTACACAGTGCGGTATTGCCGGCGGCGGTGCCGGACAGGGCGACGGATTTTTTCGGCTTGGGCAGTTTGCTTTCGGTCATCGGTGTTCTCCTTCGGATTTCTTATTTCCGGGCCTGGGCAAAAACCGCATCCAGTTTCTGCTCGTAGGCGTGGTAATTGATCGAATCGTACAACTCCATACGGGTCTGCATGGTGTCGACCACATTCTTCTGCGTGCCATCCTGGCGCACGGCTCGATAGACGTTTTCCGCAGCCTTGTTCATGGCGCGGAAGGCGGACAGCGGATACAGCACCAGGCCGACATCGGCGGCACGCAATTCTTCCACAGTGTACAGCGGGGTGGCGCCGAACTCGGTGATATTGGCCAGTACGGGCACGCCGACCGCAGCGGCGAATTGTTTGTACATCGGCAATTCGGTCATCGCTTCGGGGAAAATCATGTCTGCGCCTGCTTCGACGCAGGCCACCGCGCGCTCGATGGCCTTGTCCAGGCCTTCGACCGCAAGGGCGTCAGTGCGCGCCATGATGACGAAATCCTCATCCGTGCGGGCATCCACCGCCGCCTTGATGCGATCGACCATTTCGGCCTGGCTGACGATTTCCTTGTTCGGTCGGTGGCCACAGCGTTTGGCACCCACCTGATCCTCGATGTGCATGGCGCCGGCGCCGGCCTTGATCAGCGATTTCGTCGTCCGGGCGACATTGAAAAAGGAACTGCCAAAGCCGGTGTCGACGTCGACCAGCAACGGCAGGTCGCAGACATCCGTGATGCGGCGTGTGTCGATCAGCACGTCTTCCAGGCCGGAGATGCCCAGATCCGGCAGGCCGAGGGAGCCGGCGGCGACGCCGCCGCCGGAAAGATAAATCGCCTGGAAGCCCGCTCTTTGCGCCAGCAGCGCGTGATTGGCATTGATGGCGCCAATGACCTGCAAGGGTTTTTCGGCGGCCACGGCGGCGCGAAATCGGGCGCCTGCGGAGGGAGTCATGGGCATGGTGCGTATCCGTGAGCTGTGATGTGGGGCTCAAGCATATACAACTCTTGTGCCAGTCTGGTCGATGTCTGCTGGGATGAATAAAAACTATTAAAAAACAGTGTCTTGGAATGTCTTGCCAAAACGTCCTGAGCGTCGTGTGTTTCATGCAGTGTTGCAGAATGTTCCATATTCTTTGTAAACTGAAACATTCAATGTTTCATCAGGGGCGGTCTTGAAGCGCAGCAGCGAGCCAGAATTTGCCGCCGAAGGCGGCCAGCGACCGCGCATCTGGGCGGTCAGCATCACCCGCCTGTCCCGGTTGATCAGCGATGTGGTGCCCGAGTTCGATGCCCGCGCCGAGATTCATCAGGTCAATCTCGGTTTCGAGGAGGCCGCTGCACATCTGCACCAGCCGCTGCAGCAGGGGGGCTGTGATGTCGTCATTGCCGCCGGCTCCAACGGCGCCTACCTGCGGCCGCGGGTGCCCTGTCCAGTGGTCCTGGTCAAGGCCAGCGGCTTCGATCTGATGCAGGCGCTGGCGCGGGCGCGCAAGGTGAGCAGGCACATCGGGGTGATCACCCATCAGCAGGAGTTGCCGACCTTCGGAGAGTTCGTCGACAGTTTCGCGCTCGGCATCGAGCAGCGCAGTTTCTCTACCGCGGAAGAGGCGCGTGAACATGTGGCGGAACTGGTGGCGCTGGGGGTGGGCGCCATCGTCGGCACGGGTCTGGTCGCGGAACTGGCGGAAAAGGCCGGCATCGCCGGCATCCTGCTGTATTCCGCCCAGACCATCCGGGCTGCGTTCGAGTCGGCTCTGGAGCTGGCGCGTGCGGCCGGCAGTCGGCCGTCGAAACCGCCGCGTGGCCGGGAAAGGGGATCCGCCGCCCGCCTGCTGGGTGACAGTAAAGTGATGCAGGCGGTGCGTGACAAGATCGTCCGCTACGCACCGCGTGAACACACGGTGATGATTCTCGGCGAGACCGGAACCGGTAAGGAACTGGTCGCGCGGGCCGTGCATGCGGCCAGCCGGAGGGCCAGGGGGCCGTTCGTCGCCGTCAACTGTGCGGCGCTGGCCGATGCCTTGCTTGAATCCGAGCTGTTCGGGCATGACGAAGGCGCGTTCACCGGCGCCCGGCGCGGCGGCCGCGCCGGGCTGATCGAGACGGCTTCCGGCGGCACCCTGTTTCTGGATGAGATTGCGGAAATGCCGCCGGCCCTGCAGACCCGTCTGCTCCGGGTGCTGGAAGAACGTGAAGTCCTGCGTCTGGGGTCCGCGCGTCCGCGCGCGGTGGATATCCGGGTGCTGGTGGCGACCCATCGTGATCTGCGGGCGGCGCTGGATGAGGGCCGGTTCCGGCGCGACCTGTACTATCGCCTGGATGTGCTGCGCATTCATTTGCCCCGTCTGGCCGATCATGCGGAGGATCTGCCCGTGCTGATCGATGCGATGATGGCGCCGGCCCGGCGTGCCGGTCATCCCTGGCGGTTGGATGCGGCGGTGCTGGCGCAACTGGCGGCCTATTCCTGGCCGGGCAATGTGCGTGAGCTGCGCAACCTGGTCGAGCGCCTGCTGGCGCATGCCGAGGAAGATGCTCAGGGGCACGTCATCGGATTGCCAGCCCTGCATCGGCGGGCGCCAGAACTGCTCGCGGTGGCGCCATTGCCAGAGCCCGTTCAATCGGGGGCGGCCATCACTGGTGCGCGGCCCTCGCAGGCCGAATTGCTGCGCGTGCTGAAGCTGGCGCATGGACGCCGCAAGGTCGCTGCCGAGATGCTCGGAGTGTCCCGCACCACCCTGTGGCGCTGGCTTGCCGAGCCGCCCGCATGATGGTGATCACGAGAATTTCGCGGCTCCGATGCGAGTATGGTCTATAGTGAGGAGAGGGAGAAAACACAATGAATTCGATGCTCGACCCGCCAAGCTCGTCTCCAGGACTGGATACGACCATCCTTGCCGCCTGGTTTTCCTGTTCGCCCATTCCCATCCTGGCGTGGCTGACGGGCTTGCTGGCGACACTGGAAGTCGGCGGCATCGAGGGACTGATGGTGGGGTCGATTTGCGGCCTGAGCGTGCCGGTGTTGTGGATCGCCTGGCATTGGCGGCGCTGACTTGCGCGCCGGCAGGCGATCTGACGGCTCTCAGTCCCTGGCGGCGGCGCGCGAAACGAATTCCCGGGTGGCGGTGTTGAGCTTGATGCGTTCGCCTTCGGCCAGATATTCCGGCACCTGGATTTCCAGGCCGGATTCCAGTTTGGCCGTCTTGCTGCGGGCGCTTTGACTGGAACCTTTCATCGCCGGTGCGGTTTCGATAATCTGCAGTTCCACCGTCCCTGGCGGCTCGATCGCGACGCACTGATCTTCCACGATCAGCGCGGTGTAGCCCAGCGCATTGTCGATCAGAAACGGCCGGACATTGTCCAGTTGACCGGCCTGCAAGGTGTGCTGCTCGTAGTCCGAGGTGTCCATGAAAGTGAATTCCTCGCCATCCTGATACAGGAATTGCACCGCGCGGCGCTGGAAATCCATTTCCGCCAGCAGTTCGTCGCCTTTGAAGCTCATGTCCAGCTTCTGTCCGCTGCGGGCATGATTCAGGCGCGTCTTGTACAGGGTGCTGGCCCCGCGTGCGGTTGGATTGTGGGCCTGGACCTGGCGGACGATGTAAGGCTGGCCGTCGAGATCGACGACCATACCGGACTTGAGTTCGGCGGCTTTGGGCATAAAGGGTGGGTCAGCAGGGGGTGGCTTGCGGATCTTACGGATTTGTGGGCATGCTCTCCACCGAAATTCTGGTTGGCCATCATTGTGCCTGGCGCGGCGCATGACGGCAGGGGCCATGTCTTGGTCCGGCCGGGGAGCGTGGTAGACGAGGGCTTGCGATGGCTGAGAGTGTGAGACGACAGGGCAGAAAACCCGCGCGCCTGGGCTGGGCGCGCCGCAATTGCATGGCCGTGGTCCTGGCCGTGGTCTGCGGCTTTGGGAGCTTCACGGTTGCGGCACAGTCGGTCGAAGTCCTCGCCAATGCCTCGGTCGATCGCGAGTATCTGACGCGGAACTACCTGCGCTCGGTTTTCACCTTGCGGGTGCGCACCTGGCCGGATGGTCAGGCCATTCGCATCTTCGTGCTGGATGATGCGGATGCGACCCACACGTCTTTCTGTCGTGACATCCTGGGAACCTACCCCTACGTGCTGCGCAGGACCTGGGATCGATCAACTTTCACCGGCACCGCAATGGTGCCTGCCAGGGTGGCTTCGGCAGATGAAATGCGTCGGATGGTTCTGGCCACCCCCGGCGCCGTGGGGTATGTGCCGGAGGACGTGGGCGGGGATTCAGCGCAACCGCCAATCCGGCAGATTGTCTTGGGGATTAATCAATGAAAGGCGCATTCGAAATGCGGGCAATTGCAGTCGCTCTGCTTCTGGGGATGGCGTCAACGGCACAAGCCCTGCCAGCACTCGATATCCATGGTGCCCTGGCGCAGGGCTATGTCCTATCGGATGGCAACAACACCCTGGGTTCAAGCACACACGGGAGTCGAGATTTCTACGAGGTGGCGATCAATGGGCGCACCACGCTGAATCCCCGTTTGCTGGTGTCCGGGCAGCTGATGGCCCGGCGGGCGGGCCAGGCGGATGAGGGCAAGCTCAGAGTGGATTATGCGCAGCTTGATTATCAGCTTCTGGCCGGCATGCAGGGCGACATTGGGATTCGGCTTGGCAAGCTGAAGAACCCCTACGGTTTCTACAACGACTCCCGTGATGTGGTCTTCGCCCGGCCCGGTATCACCTTGCCCTCTTCGGTCTATTTTGAAGGCGCAGGTTTTCGCGATCTGTTCTTTTCTGCCGAGGGCGCCCAGCTCTACGGGCACCGGATCGGCAAAAAGCTGGTGTCCGAATTTACCCTGGGCATGGCGCGAGAAAACAACGCCACCGATGATTTCGAGCGTTCGCTGACCCTGGGGCGACTGGAAGGCCATGTCACTATCAGCGATTTCTGGCTCGCTCAATGGATGCTGGACTGGGATTCCGGCCGCTATCGGGGCGGGCTGAGCTATCTCGGCGCGACGCTGGAGTTCGTGCCGGCCGATCCGGCGGCAGCAGGCTTTGGATTCGGACTGGATGCCGACCTGTTCGTGCTTTCCCTGCAGCAGCAGGGGCCTCAATCAACCCTGACCTTTGAATACCGCTATGCGGGTATCGCCTTTCGCACGGCAGCTGGCAAGGACGCCACCCCATCGGACGGCTTCTATTTGCAATACCGGTATTTCCACTCGCCAGCGCTGGAGCTTTACCTGCGCGCCGATTTCACTTATTCCGACCGCAATGATCGCGATGGACGGAAATACGCGCAGCGCACGGCAGATGCCGGCTCTCCCCGTCCCCGCCATAATCGATTCAGTCGGGATTACGCGATCGGGGCGGCCTGGAATCTGGGGCCGAACTGGGGGGCGTTTGCCGAGTACCACTATATCGATGGTGCGGCCGACGTCAGTTCCACGGAAAACCCCGATGGAGACTACGCCCGCTATTGGCAGAAGACTCTCTTGATGCTGGCCTATCGCTTCTGAGTCTGGCGTCGTGGACGCGCCGAAAGTCTTGGCCGCGAAGCGGCAACTGAGCTTACGCTGGAAGATCCTGCTGCCCTGCGTGCTGATTTTTGCCGTGATCACCGGTCTGATGGTGCTGCAAAGCTGGCGATTGTTGAGCGATCAGTTGCAGACCCAGACGCGTGAGCAACTGGCCGGGGATGAGCGCGTCCTGACCAATCTGTTCGCGCAGTTGCGCAGTGAATACGGGCATATCGGCACCGAGCTGGCCGGCGTGGTCGATACCGGTCGGCCCCAGGCGTTGTCCGAGTACATCGAAAATTCGCCGGACATCTTTGCCCGCCTGAACTGGATGCGCGTGCATGCCGAGGATGGTCGTGAACTAGCCCAGTGGGCGCCTGCGGGGGTGCAGCCGCAGTTGCCGCCGATCGCCCAGCAGACCTTGCTGGAAGAGGCCCGCAGGGAAATGCGTCCGATCGGCAGCCTGCATTGTGGCCAGAGCTGTGAGTATCTGCTGGCCATGCCGGGCAACAACGCCGAGCAGTTGTTCTTCATGATGCTGGCCACGCCGCTCACCGAAATCCTGCCGTCTTATACCGCGCTGACCGGGGGGGAAATCGCACTGCTGGCGCAGGGGCAGGCGCAGCCACTTCATCTGGTTGCCCGGACCATGGGGGATCAGCTGTCCGTGGCCAAAATCCTGGGGCTGGCCATCGATGCACGGTCGCGGTCGGAGATCGGCGAGGTGGCCCTGGGGCCGCACTACTTCGCCTATCGGCACGTGGATCTCTCCACGCTTGCGGTGGTGGGGGAGCAGATCCAGGCCCTGCTGTTTCGCAATCTGAGCCTGCGCCGGGCCGAGGTCCGGGCGCAGGCCATCCGGCAACTGCTGATTGACCTGCTTGTGGTGCTGGCCGGCATGCTGGCCCTGTTTCTGTTGTTGACCCGAAGTCTGGAGCGACTGCGCCGGGTGACGGCGGTGCTGCCGCATCTTTCCGACAACTCGAATTACGCGCTCACCCGCAAGGCCCTGGCCCAGGCATCGCCGCCCAGCCGGCTGGGCGATGAAGTCGATGCCCTGCGCGAAACGCTCGACTGGCTGAGCACGCGCCTTGAAGCCCTGCACGGAGCGGAGGCCGCCAGCGAGGCCAAGTCCCGGTTTCTCGCCACCATGAGCCATGAGATCCGCACCCCGATGAGCGGCATTCTTGGGCTCACGGAAATACTCAGTCGTGCGCCGCTGAGTCCCGAGCATCAGCGCATGGCGACCATGATTCACGAATCGACGGTGAATCTGCTGAGCATCATCAACGATGTGCTGGATTACTCCCGGCTTGAGGCGGGGGCGGCGCAACTCGATCTGGTCGAATTTGATCCCTTGCGCCTGCTCGAATCGGTGACGGAACTGGTCGCGGTCAATGCGGCGCGCAAGAATCTCTGCCTGCAAGTTCTGGTGCCGCCCGATCTGCCCGCCATGCTGCGGGGGGATCAGGGCAAACTCCGCCAGATCTTGCTGAATCTGGTCTCCAATGCGATCAAGTTCACCGAGCAGGGGCGGGTGACGCTGCGCTTGCACACGGAGTGGCAGGTGCAGGGCCATGCCAGTTTCTGCTTCGAGGTGGAAGACACCGGTATCGGCGTTCCCAAGGCGGCGCAGGAAAAAATCTTCGGGCGATTCTCGCAGGCGGACTCATCGACGACGCGTCGATTCGGCGGCACGGGCCTGGGCCTGGCCATCAGTACCGGCCTTGCCGGTCTGATGGGGGGCGAGCTCACGCTGGAGTCGGAGCCGGAGCGCGGATCCTGTTTCAAGCTTAAATTGGAGCTTCCGGTGGTGGAGGCTCCAGTGGCGCCCGCTTCGGTCCTGCAGGGATTCCTCGTCGATTTGCAACTGGCGCCCGAGGAGGCCGCCTGCTGGGCGGCCCGCTTGCGCGCTGCCGGGGCGCAGATCGGAGCATGGCAGGCGGATACGGCGGCAGTCTGTCTCAGGCTGCGCACCGACCCTCAGGGGGACCAAACTCGGGTCCATTGCCTGCGTAGAGAGGCCGGCGGCGAAACCACGAGCGCGCTGGAGCGTCCGGTCCGGCTGTCTGATCTGCCGGCCCGCCTGGCGTTTGCGGCGGAATCTCCAGGCAGGGCAACGACCACGGACAGTGCCCTGGCACAATTTTCCGCCTGCGTGCTGGTTGCTGAAGATCATGCGGTAAACCGGGAACTGCTCAGCCGCCAACTGGGTCAACTCGGCTGCGAGGTCCTGCTCAGCGAGAATGGCGTGGAGGCCCTGGAAGTGCTGCGTCAGCACTCCGCCATCGATCTGCTGATCACCGACCTGCATATGCCCAAGATGGATGGCTATCAACTCGCCCAGGCGATTCGCGCCAGCGATCTGCCGCTGGCACGCAGCCTGCCCATCATCGTGCTGACCGCCAGCGCCAGCCCGCAGGATCTTTCCCGGCTCGGCCGGTATGGGATCCAGCGCAAACTGATCAAGCCGGTCCGTATTGCCGATCTGGCGCGGAGCCTGGAAGAGATTGGGCTGCCGCAGCTTGTTCCCGAGCCGCCCTCAGACGCGCCGCCGCCGGCGCCGACAGGGGCGTCCGCAGGGGGAGCGCCGGTACTCGATCTGGAGCTCGTGCGCGACGTGCTGGGTGAGGATCTGTCGGTGCTTGGATCTTACGTGCAGATGTTCGAGGAGTCTTCCCGGCCGCAATTGGCGCAGTGCAGGGAGGCCTTGGCCGCGCAGGACTGGGCGGCGCTGAAAGAGCGGGTCCACCGGGTCAAGGGCTCGAGCCGATCGCTGGGTGGTCGGCGTCTGGGTGAAACTCTGGCGGCAATCGAGGGGGAATTGCAGGGCGATGTGGCCGACCTCGCCCATCTGTCCGGCTTGCTGGATCGGGCCGAAGAGGAATTCGAGCAATTTCTGGCGGCCGCCCGCCAGCTTGCGGCGTGAACCGGCCGATGACAAAAATTTGATCGCACCAGAGCTCAAATGTCCTCAGTTTGCGGATGGCGGAGGACGCGCGGATGAGGCGATGGATGATCTTGCTGGTGTTCACATGGGGCGCCCAGGCGGCAGCACCGGCGGACGTGCCGGCGTACGTGCAGTTCGTTGAAGGCCACTGGGACTCGCACTGGATTCGTGGCCAGGAACGTCAGCGGATTGCCGCCCACGCCGAGGCCGCTTTCGTGCGCTGCGTGGCGGCCGGTGGCACGGCGTCGGGTTGCCATCGGAGGGTGGTCGACAGCCTGATCGAGATGTTCGGGCCGTCGCGCGCGGGCGGGTCTGCTGATGCGCCGCTGGCGCTCGCCACACTGCGGTGATCGAAAAGCCGGTCCTGCGATCCTTTACGGCGGGCGGCCATTGTGCGTGCTGCGCAGGAAAAACCGGGAAAATTTCTCAGCTCTAGTTTGGGCCGGTCGTGGCGGACTGGCCCGGAGGCTGCAAGCTGTCCGCCAAAGCGGTGGCGCCATGGCCGCGGAAGAATGCCTTGCCGAGAGTCAGAATCAGCCTTTCGATGACCTCAAGCGGCTCGACCCGCAGGGGTACCACGATGCCTTCCCAGACCGCGACGGTGGCGCGGGCGATGTCTTCCGCCGGCAGATCGGTGTGCATGATGCCTTCGTCAATCGCGCGCTGCATCACGGTCCTGATGTAGCGCATGGAGGCTTCGTCGAAGCGTCGATGGGCTTCGATGGCCGAATTGGTGTTCAGGCTGCTTGAACTCAGCCAGTAGCCGGCGACGCCGGTGCGGATTCGCGGGTCACGCAGCAGCGAGACCACGCCATAGAACATCTGCTGCAGTTGCCTGCCCACATCGCTGGGGCCTTGCATGGCGCCCAGAACATGCTGATTGAAGATCGCATGCAATTGCTGCTGGCAATCCAGGAACAGGGCTTCCTTGCTGTCGAAATGCCAGTAGAGTGCGGCCTTGGTGATGCCTGCGGCTTTCGCTACATGCAGCATGGACACGCCGTCGAAGCCATAGCGGCCAAACATGCGAAATGCATGCTGCCGTATCAGTTGCAGCGTGTCGCCCTGTTCCTGTGCGGGTTTGCGCGCCATGCCGAGCCTGCATCATCCAAGCGATCAATCGGGCCAGTATAGGCCGCCTGTGCTGCGGACTTTGCCGGCGACGGATCTCAGTCGACTTCAATCATCTCGAAATCGGATTTGGGGGCGCCGCAGTCCGGGCAGGTCCAGTCATCGGGCACGTCTTCCCAGGCGGTTCCTGGCGGAATCCCTTCGTCGGGGACGCCCAGGGCTTCGTCATACTCGAAATCACATACCAGGCAGCGCCATTTCTTGTTGGCCATGAGAACATTCTCTGTATTGGAGCCGGCAGCGGGGGCGATCCTGGGGACAGTTCGCTCCGGCAGTCCGCCGCGGCAGAGGACACAAAGCGGGCGATGATAGCCTTTGGCCCGTCAATGATCTAATATATCAATCTATCCGGATAAAGAGATGAATGAAATGGACGAGCAGAGCAGCCTGCACGATCATCTGCGGCAGCGAATCCTGATTCTGGATGGCGCCATGGGCACGCAGATTCAGCAGCACCGGCTGGATGAGGCCGGCTACCGGGGGGAGCGCTTTGCCGACTGGCCTCAGGAGGTCCAGGGCAACAATGACCTGCTGTCGCTGAGCCAGCCGCAGATCATTGAGGAGATCCATCACGCCTATCTCGAGGCCGGGGCCGATGTCCTCGAGACCAATACCTTTAACTCCACCGCGATCGCCCAGGCCGATTACGGCATGCAGGCCTTGGTTTACGAACTCAACAAGGCCTCTGCCGAACTTGCCCGCCGCGCCTGCGATGCCTTCGCGACCGCTGAGCGGCCCCGCTGGGTGGCGGGGGTGCTGGGTCCGACCAATCGCACCGCTTCGATTTCACCGGATGTCAATGATCCCGGCTTCCGCAATGTCAGTTTCGCCGAATTGGTCGAGGCCTATACCGAGGCGACCCGTGGTTTGCTGGATGGCGGCGCGGATCTGTTGCTGATCGAAACCGTGTTCGACACGCTCAACGCCAAGGCGGCGGTGTTTGCGGTCGATCAGTATTTTGCCGAGCGTGCTGTGCGGGTGCCGATCATGATTTCGGGCACCATTACCGATGCCTCCGGACGTACCCTGTCCGGGCAGACCACCGAAGCCTTCTACAATTCCCTGCGTCACGCCAGACCCCTGCTATTCGGTCTGAATTGCGCGCTGGGGCCGGATCTGCTGCGCCAATATGTGGCCGAACTCGACCGCATCGCCGAATGCTATGTCTCCGCCCATCCGAATGCCGGATTGCCGAATGAATTCGGCGAGTACGACCTGGGGCCGGAGGCCATGGCGGAACAGATCCAGGAATGGGCGCAGGCCGGGTTGCTCAATCTGGTGGGGGGCTGCTGCGGCACCTCACCGGCACATATCGCGGCCATGTCCAAGGCCGTCGAGGGTCTGCCGCCCAGAGTGCCGAAAGCGCCCGATCACGCCCTGCGCCTGGCCGGCCTCGAAGCCTTCAATGCGGTCGCGTAAATCCACTTTGTCCTTATTCAGCGGCGGCCATGTTCCATCCCGTCGCATTGCCCAACAGACCTGAACCATGACCCAAGCCCGCGCGCAATTCATTAATGTCGGCGAACGCACCAACGTCACCGGCTCGGCCCGCTTCCGCAACCTCATCAAGGCCGGCGATTTCGATGCCGCGCTGGAGGTTGCTCGTCAGCAGGTCGAGAACGGCGCCCAGATCATCGACATCAACATGGATGAGGGAATGCTGGATTCCCGCGCGGCAATGGTGCGTTTCCTGAACCTGATCGCGGCGGAGCCGGACATCGCGCGGGTGCCGATCACGATCGACTCGTCCAAGTGGGAGGTCATCGAGGCTGGCTTGCAGTGCCTGCAGGGCAAGGGCGTGGTGAATTCCATCTCGCTCAAGGAAGGTGAGACGGCGTTCATCGAGCAGGCGCAAAAACTGCGTCGCTACGGCGCCGCGGTGGTGGTGATGGCTTTCGACGAGGACGGTCAGGCGGATACCGAAGCGCGCAAGGTCGAAATCTGTGAACGCAGCTACCGGATCCTGACCGAGCAGGTGGGCCTGCCGGCCGAAGACATCATCTTCGACCCCAATATCTTCGCGGTGGCCACCGGCATCGAGGAGCACAACAACTACGCGCTGGATTTCATCAATGCGGCCAGAGAGATCAAGAAACGCTGCCCGGGCGTGCACATCTCCGGCGGGGTCTCGAACGTGTCCTTCTCGTTTCGCGGCAACAATCCGGTACGCGAGGCCATTCATTCGGTGTTTCTCTATCACGCCATCGCCGCCGGCATGGACATGGGCATCGTCAACGCCGGTCAACTGGCGGTGTATGACGATCTCGATCCGGTGCTGCGCGAGCGTGTCGAGGATGTGATCCTCAACCGCAGGCCGGACGCCACCGAGCGTCTGCTGGACATCGCCGAAGATTTTCGCGGCAACGGTGAAAAGGCCGAGGTGGCGACCCTCGCCTGGCGGGAAGCGCCCCTGCGGGAGCGCATCACCCACGCCCTGGTCAAAGGCATTGCCGATTTCATCGAGGCCGATACCGAAGCCCTGCGCGCCGAAATCGCAGCCGCTGGCGGGCGGCCGATCGAAGTGATCGAAGGGCCTCTGATGGACGGCATGAACGTGGTGGGCGACCTGTTCGGCGCCGGCAAGATGTTCCTGCCGCAGGTGGTCAAGTCCGCCCGGGTGATGAAGAAAGCCGTGGCCTATCTGATTCCCTATATCGAGGCCGAAAAGGGCGGTGCGGTGCAGGCCAAGGGCAAGATCCTGATGGCCACCGTCAAGGGCGACGTGCATGACATCGGCAAGAACATCGTCGGCGTCGTCCTGCAATGCAACAACTACGAGGTGATCGACCTTGGCGTGATGGTCTCGGCGGCAAAGATTCTGGAGGCCGCCCAGGCGGAGCAGGTCGACATCATCGGCCTGTCCGGCTTGATTACTCCGTCGCTGGACGAGATGGTCTACGTTGCCCGTGAGATGCAGCGCCAGGGTTTCGAGATTCCTCTGCTGATCGGTGGCGCCACCACTTCCAGGGCGCATACCGCGGTGAAGGTCGACCCGGCTTACGATCATCCGGTGGTCTGGGTCAAGGATGCCTCACGTTCGGTGCCGGTCGCCTCAAAATTGCTGGCCGAAGACGGTCATGCCGATTTCATGGCGGCGGTGAAGCAGGAATATGACGGCATCCGCGAGCGCCATGCGAGCAAGCGCGGGCGGGAAAAACTGCTCGGCCTGGAGGCGGCGCGGGCGCAGGCGACACCGCTGGATTTCGACAACTATCAGCCGCCGCCACCGGCGCAACCGGGGGTGACCGTGCTGGCGGATTACGATCTGCAGGAGATTCGCCAGTACATCGACTGGACGCCATTCTTCATCGCCTGGGAGATGAAGGGGCGGTATCCGGATCTCCTGAACAATCCGAATACCAGCGAGGCGGCTCGCAAGCTGTTTGCCGATGCCAACGCGATGCTGGACCAGATCATCGCCGAGCACTGGCTCACCGCCAACGCGGTCTTCGGTCTGTTCCCGGCGCAACGCAGTGGCGCTGACGATATCCGTGTGCAGGGGCCGCAGGGCGAGATCATGCTCAATATGTTGCGGCAGCAAAGCGCGCACCGCGCCGGAGTGCCCAATCGCAGCCTGGCGGACTACATCGCGCCGGCCGGAACCGTGCCGGATACGATCGGCGCTTTCGCCGTCACCTGTGGCATCGGTGTGGCCGAGCGGGTAGCCGCGTTCAAGGCCGAACATGACGACTACAATGCGATCTTGCTGGAATCGCTGGCCGACCGGCTCGCCGAGGCTTTTGCCGAATTGCTGCATGCGCGGGTGCGGCGCGAATTCTGGGGTTTTGCCGCGGACGAAACGCTGGCCAATGAAGACCTGATTCGGGAGAAGTATCGCGGCATCCGGCCGGCGCCGGGCTATCCGGCCTGCCCGGAACACACCGAAAAAGCCAAGCTGTGGGACTTGCTGCAGGTCGAGGAGCAGGCCGGAATCACGCTGACCGAGAGCTACGCCATGTGGCCGGCCGCCGCCGTTTCCGGCTGGTACTTCTCCCATCCGCAGGCGCAGTACTTCGTGGTCGGTCGCATCGGTCAGGATCAGGTGGCCGACTATGCGCGCCGCAAGGACATGACCCTGGAGCAGGCCGAGCGCTGGCTGGCCCCGTATCTGGGCTATGATCCGGAAGACTGATGAAACCCCGCCTCCCGGCAAGGTGTTCAGCGTGAACTCAGCCCACGCTGATGCCGCCCGGCTCAGGGCCGGGCTGGTCCATGTCCTGGCGTCGCCGGCCGACCGGGGCGTGCTGGAAATGATCGTCTGCCGTCCGGCTGAAGATCAGCGCCGGGTCCTGCCCGCAGGCGAGCTGAGCCTGAGCGAGGGCCTGGTCGGTGACAGCTGGCGCCGTCGTGGCAGTTCGGAGACGGCCGACGAGGCCGACCCGCAGACCCAGATCACCCTGATGAATTCCCGTGTGGCCCAGCTGGTGTCAGGCGCCCGAGCACGCTGGCCGCTGGCGGGTGATCAATTGTATGTTGATCTGGACTTGAGTCAGGCCAGCCTGCCGCCGGGTAGCTGTCTGAGAATTGGCGACGCATTTCTGCAAATCACTCCGGAACCGCATGCTGGTTGCGAAAAATTTGCCCAGCGCTTCGGGCGTGCCGCGATGATCTGGGTAAACTCCAGGCTCGGGCGGCGGCTGAATCTTCGCGGCGTCTATGCACGGGTCCTGTGCGGCGGCAATGTGCGAAGTGGCCAGGCCGTCGAGGTGTGCCGTCAGATGTCCTCCGTGTCCTAGCGTGTCAGCGCTTGTGGAACGATTGCTCGCCGCGCTTCGTGATGTCTGCTATGGCATAATTTTGCATTCTGGTCCCGGCTCCGGCGGCAAATGCTACCGACCCTTTGAATAGAGCCGCATTTCAATTCTTGACGCACTTTAATTTGGCGTGATAATAGCCAGAAATAATTGCTATTTTTCTGTCGTTAACTTCTGGCGGCAGCTGTAGGTCTTCCGGGGAGAGAAGATGATGGGGATGTTCCGAATGACGAATCTTTGGCAAGCGCTGCGTGTTGCCCTGTTGAGCTTACCTCTCGCCTTGGTTGCCTGCAGTGGAGGTGGCTCTGGCTCAGGAGCGGGTGATGCCCCTGTCGTCTCTTCCGCGATCGCCAATCAGATGCTGGATGCGAACGGCAGTGCGGTGACCATCAATTTGCTGGACGTCTTCACGGACCCAGAAGGACAGGCGCTGACATTTACCATCCGCAATTCCAATTCGGGGGCTGTATCGGCGAGTCTGAGCGGTACGAATCTCGTGCTGGCCGCGCGCACAAGCAGCGGAACGGCGACGATCACCGTATCGGCGAGCGATGGAAGCAACTCGGTATCGGACGTCTTCTCCGTCAGCATCATCAATCCTGCGACCGAAGGCCCGACTCTGCGGGAGCCCATTCCTGATTTCAGCCTGCGTGTCGGCAATCGGGAAGTGCTCGATCTGACCGCTTACTTCAAGGATGAACAGACGCCGGCGGCTTCCCTGAGCTATACGTTCAGCAAGGTTGGAGACGCCGCCACCGCCTCGATTACTGGCAGTAACATGGAGATCACCGCGGGCGCCGACAGTGGAACCAGCACTTTCACGGTGACTGCCAAGGACGCAGATAACAATTCGGTCAGTGATTCCTTCTCCGTGACCGTCGTGCGACAGAACGCAGCGCCCACAATCGAATCGGTAGGCGCATTCGGAGGGCGGAATCCCAGCACTGACTTCAAGCTAGGGACATTGGCCGTCAAGCTTGGTGGCAGTTCGGATGTCATCGATCTGCGCCAGGTCTTTACCGACGATGCCAGCAGTGATGATGAACTGAGTTTCGCGGTGCAGATCGCAGACACCTCGATTGCCAGCTTCACTCAGAACGGGGCCTCGGTGCGTTTCAATGGGGTGGCGAGCGGAACAACTACCGGTTCGATCGTGGTGACCGATGCCGAATCAAATGCCACGGCCTCGAGTTCCTTTGGATTCCGACTGGCGGTGAGCAATGGACCTGTTGCTCAGTCCATGCCGGATCTGATGCTACAGGCACGCGAAGTCCGCACGCAGATTGATCTGAACACCTATTTCACAGACCCCGATGGCGGCGAGCTGAGTTATGTCGTTGTGAGCAACAACACTTCGGCCGCCCGCCCAGAGCTGGACAGCTCAGGTAACAATCTAAGTCTCACCGCCGGTGGTCGTGATGCGACGGCAACGATCACGGTCACGGCAAGCAATGACGGTGGTCTGAGCGCGCAGACTTCCTTTCAGGTGAGTATCGACAATGCAGCACCGAATCTGATTGGTTCGGGTGTGCCGGATCAGACGATTGCGGCGGGGCGGGCGGTCGATCTGCCACTACTGCCCTATGTGGAAGATCGCGAAGACAGTTTTTCTGAACTCCAGTTGGCTACCCCGCAGTTCAGCAATACCGCCATTGCCAGTGTTTCGGCGACCCGCGATATCGAAGCGAATCATGTCCTGCGCATTGAAGCCGGTAGTGAGTTCGGCCAGGGTCAGGTCACCTTGACGTTTACGGATACCGGCGGAGACAAACTGATCGTGAGCTTCATGCTCACCGTCGCCGGCAGCAGCGCGCCAGTGGTTTCGAACCCGGTGGTGGATTTCGGTCTGGCGCCCGATGCAGAAGCGCCGCCCTTGATTCTTGAAGCTTACGACTCCAACGGGGATCCCACGGGCATTTTCAGCGACCCAGACGAGGACGATCGGAGCCGGCTCAATTTTTCTGTTACTCCGAGCAATAGCAATGTCAGCTACGCTCTCGTCGGCAATGAACTGAGACTTCGGGCCCAAGGAACTCTTGGCCAGAGCACCCAGTTTGATATCACTGCGCGCGACACCTCGGGTGCTCAGGTCAGCGAAAGTTTCGTCGTCAGCATTGTGGATGACGCCCCCAGAATTGCCTGCGCCTTTGCCGACAGAATTGACGCGCCGCCCCCAGGGCAGGCTCGGCCGGCGTTCGTGGCTCTGGAAATCGGCATGACCGATGGGCCTGCCGGCTGTTCTGGCGATACCGTAACTCCGGATATCGATTTTGATGGTGACGCCAGCGTGCTTGACCTGGATGTCATCTTTGTTGACTCGCCGCCTCCCGGCAGGATGACATACCAGATCAGCACTTCCGATAGCGATGTGGTCAGCTGGGAACTGAACAGCGAAAACCAGTTGCGTCTTCTGGCCAGGGACGTCAGCGGCTCCGCGCGAATCCGGGTCGTCGCGAAAGACGCCAACGGCAATGCTGCGGTGCAGGAGTTCGAGGTCATCAACCAGGCGCAGACCGTGGCGCCAATCTTCGATAACCCGCCGATGATCGACGTTGATCGCAAGGGCGAAGATCAACGCATCCTGATCAATCTCGGGCGCTACGTACGTGATGCTGACCTGTCAGATCAGGATGAGGACCGCCCAGGCGTTGATGCCTGCGCACCTGAGGATGCCCAAGGCAGGGGCGGCTACGAATTTGCGGTGCAGAATGTGTCCAACCCCGCTATCGCCACCGTCCAGGTCAATGGCTGCGAGCTGGAAGTTACGGTGTTGCAACGCATTGGCGAGGCACAAGTCGCGTTGCAGGCCACCGATGCGGATGGCGATATCGCGTTTGCAAGCTTGCAGATTGTGGTGGCCAAGCCGGTCAGCAATTTGCTGGTGGTGAACGCAGATAGCGGGGAAATTGCCAGGTACAGTCGGGATCTTGCAGAGACGGCAATGCTGACGTACAACTGGCTGGACAATGATCCAGGCGCCGACGGCGGGCTGATTGGTGGAGGACGAGATCCGAGCGTTCTTGGTTTCGCAGGAGGTCTTGCCGTGGACCGGGCGGGACAGCTCTATCAGGCCGGCGTGATTGGGAATTACAACGCCAATTGCCCTGGTGCGCCATTCATCTACAGCCAGCAACCTGCCATCAAGGTGATGCACAATGCGTTGAATCGGGTGCCGGAACCGCCCAACAGCGTGGCCCCGAATGTCCGTGGGCCAGCGGTCATTTCCGCATGGCACCACGACTTCGATCGCAACCTCCAGTTGGGAAGCGCGGCAACCGCGGATTGCACAACGCCTAGCGTGCCAGCACCAGATCGGCAACCGAATGAACTGGTTTATGTGGATGAAGCGCGTCTCATTGTTGAGGTGGCGGGCGATCCTTCGGCACCAGTTGGTGGTGATGGCAACGCCAACAATCAGGTTTTTGAAGCAGTACGCTTTATTGCAGCGGATGCGGGGCAGTTGTCGAGTGGCGGCACGCATCTCGGCGGCATCGATTTCACCACGCTACTGGCGACTGGCGGGCCGAGATTTGACGCAGGCAATGCTGAATATTCTTTCCATGCGACTGATGTCGCTTATGCGCCACGTTCAAATCAATACGTAGATGGCGCCTTGTTTGTGACGGTTGTTCTCACGGATGACAATGGAACCAACCCACCCCAGCTCAGGTCCGCTTTCGTGCGTTGCAATAATCCTTTTGTCAGCGGTGTCAGCTGCGAAGTCCTTGACCCGACAGCGTCCTATCTGACCGGCGTTGCTTATATTCCTGATACGGATTCGATCATCGTGACGGATGCAGGCTCAATGGATAATGACGCCGACGGACGGGTACTGATTTTCCATCAGCTGGGACTGGCCACCGGCGGCGTCACGCCGAGCACCACCATTGCCCAGCAGTCTGCCACCTGCCTGGGGGATCCCATGGACGTTGATGTGGAAATCACCGCGTCCGGAGCAGATCTCTGGGTGGCTGATCGCGCCTGCACGGCTGCTGACGGGAGTGCAGGTTCACTGCTGCACTTTGTTGATGGCGCCACGCTGGGATCGCCGCGTCCGTCCAGTTATTCGGCAGCCTATGCTGCACCGGCAGCCAGTCATGTGCTGGTCCATGAAATGCCGCGCGGTCAGGCGCCGGATGCCACAGATCCTGAACTGGCAGGCGAATTCGTCAACCGGGAGGCACTGGATATTATCGTTGCGCTGGAAGATGGCAGCGCAATGAAGTTGCGGGCTACCGCGGCCCTGAATGATCAGGCGGATGGCATGAGCCTGATGACCGCGACCTCGGGGCTAGTGACCTTCGACTTTGATACCGATGCGGTTTCATCCGATGTTCCGGATATTGCTGGTCTGGCCATCGATGTGGACGGTGCGCTGATGGCAACAACGGAGTCGGGGGCATCGAGCTTGCAGCGCGGCGGGATTCGAATTGCCAGCCTTGGGGCGAAAACCGCGCTTGGACTGAATGTCGGCAGTGCTGAAGACTTTACGGCACCGGTACCGGGTCGTGTCATTGAAACTCAGGGCGGCGGCAATGAAGCGACAGACCTGGTGACGCCTGTGGCAATCGATATCGCAGGTCAACAGGGTGTCATGATTGTCAGCGATCCACGGACCACCTCCAGCATCTCGCCGGAGGGTGCCATCCAGGTCTATGCTTACGGCAGCGAGCACAACGTCCAACCGTTGTTTTCCACGCTGTTCCAGAATGTGCAGCCATGGGGGCTGGATTACGATCCGCAGGCCGATCGGCTGTACGTCAGCACCAATGCCGGAACCATTGTCATATTCGATAATTATCTGGAACTGGAGTATACCGAGCCGACCCGCCCGCAAACGGCCCGTGTGATTACTCCGGTGGATGAAAATGGCGTCAAGGTCAGCGGGGCCCTGGCTGGACTGGTGCATACCAGTGGCGATACCGTTCTGGTTGCGGATCGTGAAAAGAACGATGTACTGATCTTGCGAATTCCGGCCGGTACAACGGGTAACGTGGAGGTGGACTACAGGCTCAGCGATTCCGGCATGTCCTTGTTGGGAACCTGGGATCTGGCTCTGGACGCCGCCAACGAACAACTGTATGTCGTGGCCAAAGATCACCCCTTGAGGTCCGGGCCGCTGATTCGGCAGCTTAAACTTCTGCGCGACGACAATGGAGTGATTGCTGGTGTGGCCGTGGATGACAGCGGCAATCCGGTGTTCAACGATGTGAGCTTGCCGGTAAACGTTGAAGGGGTACTCGCCGTGCCGGCTTACGTGCGGTTGAGGTAGCTCGATCGACATGTCTGAAAGGCCCGCATTGCGGGCCTTTCTCGTTTGCGGGATCAAGATCCTGCGCAAGCTGACTCGTGGTTTCTGAAAGGATCTCGCAAGCCACGAAGACCGCTCAACTTTGCAGGTCCATCGCCCAGGGTTCGCCACAAACGTTTTTAGAGCGACCGTGGGCGGCTGCGAATTCCGCCATGAACGCATCGGTTTTTCTGGCGCCTTGGTCGAGGCGCCAGCCTGATGTCAGGACGGATGATGGTCAGGGCCAGGTGAAGGGCTGCCAGCCCGCGCGCCACAGCAGGTAGAACAGCAGCAGGCCGGCGGGATAGGCGATGAGCAGGCCGAGCAGATAGCGGCGCGGATAAAAGCCCTCGGGGCCCAGCGGCTTGGGTGCCAGCGGGGCAAAAAGCCAGCGGTCGACGATCACCGCAAGGACGATGCCGGCGACCACATCGCCGAGCAGGTGATGCTTGGCGGCGAGGGTGGAATAACCGATCAGGCTGGCCCAGATCAGCATCGCCATGCCGAGGCGGGGGGCCGCCCGGTAAAACAGCAGTGACACCATGAACGCATTGGCCAGATGCAGGGAAGGAAACAGATTGCGCGGTTGATCCAGCACATAGTTCAGGGCCAGGCCCCAGTGCAGGAAGTTGTCCTGCAGATCGTCAAGCCGCGGGCGTTCGATGCCGACCGGCCAGCACAGGAAAATTGCGAAACAAAACAGCTGCATGGCGCAGAAACCGGCCACCGCGCGACGGAAAAGGGCGGCATCGCGCAAATAGACCACCGGGATGAACATATAGAAATAGATCGAGACGTAGATCAGTTCCCAGGCGGGCTGTAGCGGAATGGCGCGGTCGATCGCGGTGGACATGTCATGCGCGGGCCAGCCGGCGGTGAGTTGGTTGATCAGCAGATACGGTGCGAAAACCATGATCGCAAGCAGGACCAGGCGGCAGCGCTCGCCCGGGGGGCAGTCCGAACGGCATGGATTGGACAAGGTGTTCATTGTGGCGAGTGTAGACGCCGTCCGCGCTGCTGCGATCCTGCGAGTGGATGAGGCTCTCTCGCAGGTCGGCGAGAGCCGGCTGGGTCGTTGCAGGGAGAAGGCCGGGGCTCAGTCCTTGTCCGTCACCCGGCCGCGCAGCGACTTGGTCTGCCCGCGCTGGGTCTTGCTGGCCAGACGGCGTTGCTGGGAGCCGCGGGTCGGCCGGGTCGGTTTGCGGGTTTTCGGTCGTACATTGGCCTGCCGGATCAGTTCGGCCAGGCGCTGCAGGGCATCTTCACGGTTTTGCTCCTGGGTGCGGAATTGCTGCGCCTTGAGTACCAGCACGCCCTGTTTGCTGATGCGCTGATCCCGCAGGTTCAGCAGACGGGCCTTGCAGTCGTCCGGTAGAGAGGATGCGGTGATATCGAAACGCAGGTGGATGGCGCTGGAGACCTTGTTGACGTTCTGGCCGCCGGCACCTTGAGCGCGGATCGGACTCAGTTCGATCTCGTCATCCGGAATCTTGAGTGTCGGGGAGATCTCCAGCATGGCTCACCACTTGGCGTACTGGTCCTCGACGAAGCCGGGGATGGCGAGGACCTCGATCAGTTCATCGTTTTCGGCAATGATGCGGCCGCTGAAATGACCAAAAATCTGTTTGAAGTCGCTGGTGATCAGTCCCAGGTTGAGCTTTTCCTCATGCAGGCCTTCAGGGGTAAAGACCAGATCCAGGCGACCGTCATGGCTGGTGATGTGCCAGGTGTCGGCGGTGGGGTCTTCCCAGTCGTAATCGAACTGACACAGGCCAAGACCGTGCAGGGCGCCATCCGCCCAGTAGCAGTTCTCGCTGTAACTGGTTTCGTTTACGCCGCAGGAGACATTCAGGCCGACGGCCTGACCGGCCGTGGACTGACCGGAAAAGCAGGCCCAGTTCCAGAAGGTTTCGCGGCGCATGTAGCCGGCGGAAAAATCGTGGTGGGCATAGGCGCGGCAATCTTCCAGGTCATACAGGCGCCCCTTGCATTCGATGTGGCCGGACGCGCTGACCGCAGCCACCTTGTGTGCATAGGTCCAGCCGTTGCGGCCGATGCGAGTGCACAGGGACATCGGCGAGAAATCCGCCTGCGTTTCGTTAAAGGCGGCGTCGATGTTCAGTTTCCCCGGAACCTCGACTTTCAGGCGCTTCACGCGGGGGGTGTCTTCATAGCTCATTTCGATCCGGGTCTTGCCGAAGTGGAAATGGCTTGACCCGGTGATGGGTGAATCCGACATCCGGCAGCCTAGGCCCAGCGGTAGCCGGTAGGTGCGCTCGAACTGCATGCCCCGCTCGGGCACGTAGACATAGACGAAAGCCACCGCGGTATGGCGCAGATGCACCAGGGCGCAGCCCGCCAGGATGTTGTCGCTCAGGATACCGAAGTACTGGAAGCGCTTGTACCCCAGCCATTGGGACAGGGCGCTGGCGGGGCGACCCAGTGGCGTGCGATGACGGTACTCCGCCATGTTCAGCTGCATGGCATGGTCGAACAAGCCGAAACGGGGGCGGCCGGAAGCTTGTATGAGCTGGTCGTCAGAGTTTGAATTCATCGGTCAGGGAAACGAAGACAGGGCGCAAATGATAGAGGAATTGGCGCGAACGGGTGATGGCCGCCGGCTTGGCCGTGTTGGCCGGGGAACTGCGTAGCTGGAGAGACGGTGTTGACGTTTTCTTGTCCTGCGCGGGCACATGCTTTGTCCACGGTCGCGAAGACGACCTCATTCTCTGGGAGAAATATCATGCGTACAGACCATTATCTCGAACCGGCTCGCCAGGTTCTGAATCTGCTGGATCAGCTGAACGTGGCTTCTGCTGAAGGCATTCCCCTGCAGTCACTGCTCAGCCGTGGTCGTTCATCGCGCCAGGCTCTGGCAGGCCATGATCTGCGCGATGGCATCCGCATCTTGCTGGAGCGCGGCGTGATTGAAATGCATGCCGGCAGCTGTGGCGCTGCCCTGCGCCGGGCTTCCGGCCAGATCTAGGCGATTGCTCGGCCGACCGGCAGCTCAGCCGGTTCGGGTCGGCGTCGGGCATCAGGCCCAGGGTGCTTCTGTTCCCAGCGCCAGGTGTGCTCGATCATCAGGGCCAGATCTGCATAACGTGGCTGCCAGACAAGTTCGCTGCTCGCCTTGTGGCTGTCGGCCACCAGGCGAGCCTGATCGCCGCCGAGCAGGGCATCTAGTTCCAGGGCGTGTGCCGAGCACAGATCTTCGATGTGCAGGTAGTCACGAATGCAGGTGCCATCTGGCGTGTCGTAGTCACGGCCGAAAACTGTCAAGGCTTCGAGTCGGCCGGCCGCCGCCTGCAGGGCCGCGGAATCAGATGGGTTTCCGGCTCATGGGGCTCGCCTTGGCGGCCCAGAGAATCGGCCCCGGCGGCATTGACATAACGCAGTACCGAGGAATTCAAGCCCTAGGCAATCTTGTATTCCTACAGCGCCAACTCCACCGCCAGCTTGGTGCGACCATAGGCCTTGATCGGCACCTGTTCGGGCATGCCGTACACCGCAGCGGTCGACGAAAAGATGAAGTGCCGGATCTCATGGCGACGAATCGCATCGAGCAGGCACAGGGTCTTGACCAGATGATTGTCGTAATACTTCGCCGGTTCGCGGACGGATTCTCCAACCTGGATGAAGGCGGCGAAGTGCATGACCGCATCGATTGCGTGACTCTGAAAAACCTGATTCAGCAACCGAGTATCGCCCAGATCCCCGGTGATGATCGGGGTGTTGCTCAAAGCATCGGCGTGGTCGCTGGAAAAATTGTCCAGCACCTGGACCTGATGGCCCTGGTCGTGCAGCAACTGCGCCATGTGTGAGCCGATGTAACCGCCGTCGCCGAAGGTCAGGATCTAGGCCATGGAAATTCTTCCCCGCAAATGGGCCCGGCCTGCCAGGCGGAGCGTACGCGGGTGGTGGCTGCAGGCCAAAGGGCTGCAAGGCCGGGGCGTGCATTCTCGCCGTCGGCAGTCTCGCCACGCAAGATTGCCAGCTTCGGCCGCGTCCTTTTTGTCAGGCGTTTTCCGCAATGTTCATGTGTGTACAATCAGCCCATTGCAGCAAGGGAGGGCGGCGGATGAAAACAACAGATCCGCGCGAGGCGATGGCCGCGATGCGGCATGAGTTCGGCGAGCATGGTGGCGTCAACATGTCGGTCGAGGCCAGCACCACCTTTACCGTGATGCAGGCTGATCGCATGCCCGAGATTTTCCAGGGCCGTTACGGTCCGGATCGTGGTGGCTGCTACCTCTACGGTCGCCATTTCAATCCCACGGTCTATGCGCTGGGACATCAGCTGGCGGCGATGGAAGGCGCCGAAGCCGGTTACTGCACCGCCAGCGGCCTGGGCGCGATCTCCGCGGTGATCCTGCAGTTGTGCGGCCAGAACGACCATGTGGTGGTCAGCGATACGATTTACGGTGGCAGCTTCGCCCTGTTCAAGGATTTCTTGCCGCCGAGAACTGGCCTGCGCGCAAGTTTCGTGGACATTTCCGATCTGGCGGCGGTGGACGCCGCGTTCGAGAAAGGCACCCGCCTGCTGTATGTAGAATCCATGGCCAATCCGACCCTGAAGCTGGCCAACCTGCCGGCCCTGGCGGAGATCGCCCATCGTCACGGCGCCCAGCTCGTGGTCGACAACACCTTCACGCCGATGATGATCGCACCGCTTGCGCACGGGGCGGATATCGTGGTGCACAGTCTGACGAAATTCATCAGCGGCGCCTCGGATATCGTCGCCGGAGCGATCTGTGGGCGGACCGAATTCATCGCCAGCCTGATGGATCTGCATGAAGGCGCGGTGATGCTGCTGGGACCGACCATGGACCCGCATCAGGCTGCGGCCATCAGTCTGCGCTTGCCGCATCTGGGGCTGCGCATGCGCGAACATAGCGAGCGGGCGGCGGTCTTCGCGCAGCGTCTGGCCGAACTGGGTGCACAGGTGATCTATCCCGGGCTTGGGTCGCATCCCGATCACCACTTGCTGCAGAGCCTGGCGCGCCCTGAGTATGGAGCCGGTGGTCTGCTGGCCATCGATCTGGGCACGACCGAACGCGCCTATGCCTTCATGGACGATCTGCAGAACGAGGAGCATTTTGGTTACATGGCGGTGAGCCTGGGGTATTTCGATTCCCTGATGTCCTGCTCCGCGGCCAGCACCTCCAGTGAGCTGTCCGCAGAAGAACTGCGCCGCGCCGGGATTTCACCGGGGCTGGTGCGGCTGTCGGTCGGCTTCACCGGTTCGCCGGAACAGCGCTGGACCCAGCTCCGGCGCGCCTACGAGAAAATCAGCGCAAACCCAAGGATCCCGCCGGGGTCTCCCAAGGCTTGAAGCCGGCCCCCGGGCTTCGCTGCGCTCAGCCCAGGCTACGGGGGGCAGGTCGCACGGGGGATCGTAGGTTGGGGTAAGCAAAGCGAACCCCAACATCTTCCCGGCCCGAGTCGCCCAAGGCCTGAAGTCGGCCCCCGGGCTTCGCTGCGCTCAGCCCAGGCTACGGGGGGCAGGACGCACGGGGGATCGTAGGTTGGGGTAAGCAAAGCGAACCCCAACATCTTCCCGGCCCGAGTCGCCCAAGGCCTGAAGTCGGCCCCCGGGC
>JBFKDQ010000029.1:0-41763 GCA_041619555.1 Oceanococcus sp.
ATACTGCTGCCCTTTGCGTCCGGATGGCTCATTTTCAGCACATGGGTGACCCGCTTGATGTGCGCTGCACGCTTGGCCGCATCGTTCAGCCAGGCCGCAGGTGAGAACTTTTGCCGAAGGGTATCTGCCTCTGCACTGAGATCGTTGCGTTCCGACTCAGACAAACCTTCTTTTGCCAACTTCTTTTTGACCGGCTCGAGTTTTTCCTCGAGACGGTCGTTTAGGAATTCTTCAATGATTTCGCGCACGCCATCTGTCTCCCACAACGATTGCATTCACTCTATCTACCGAGAAGCTCATCCTGAACTGAAACCCAAGAGCGGGTGATACACCCACCCCCTGCTCTCCGCCTGCCGCCGCCGCAGCTCTAACCGCCCGAAGCGCTGGGCACAGCGCGTAAAATCCATATCCAGCTTCCCCCCAAGCGCTTCCAGTTCGGCACGATAGTCTGGCGTTGCCCAACTGGCGGCCTTAGCCTCCCCAAGCTCATCCTGCACCCACAAGCCGGGCTGTTCGGTCCACTCGCCGCCATTTTCCTCGCGGCAGAGATGCACGTCGTCACCAAAGTCATCTGGCAGCAGTGCATAAATATCGGATGGATCACTATCGCGAAATGGCTTCTTACCCTGAAACCACGCCGTCAAACCCACCTGAGTTTGCCACCACAGTGGATTGGCGATATCTGTGGATTCGCCGCTGCCATCCATCTGCGCACGCAGACGGTCATGCTCCAGATCGACCAGATTATCGCGCGGCGCTGGCGCGTCGCGCTCCACGATGCGCGGACTGGCATTCAGCGGCGTGTACTGCTCGGCTCGCAGCAGATCACGCAGGTCATGACTGTTCAGCAACATCCCGGCAGATTCAAAACCCGGCTTGCAGAACGCAGCCCGACCGGCGCCATACTTGAGGTGTCGAAGA
The DNA here is from genome assembly GCA_041619555.1 of Oceanococcus sp. Lineage (GTDB taxonomy): Bacteria > Pseudomonadota > Gammaproteobacteria > Nevskiales > Oceanococcaceae > Oceanococcus. The sequence continues at coordinate 922 of JBFKDQ010000029.1, forward strand.
TTGGTTGCGAGCAATGCAATATTGTTGGCGGTGTATTCGGCGGGCCGATGCCGCCGCACCCGCCCGGCAAGCTGGATGATGGAGCGCATGGATGAGGGCTCGACAATCGCCCAGTCGTAATCGTGATCGCGACCCACTTCACAAACCGGTGTCGCAGCCACGAGGAAGATGTGATGGGTTTCACTTCCCAGCGCCAAGGCTTCGGCGATATCTGGCCGGCCGAACACAGCTTGCGGATCATGCCGAGTCAGGCAGGCATCCAGCACCCGTTCGATCGCCGAGCGCACCAGCAACGGATGCTGAGAATGATAGCAGCACAGATGCAGGCGAAAATCGGCTCCGCCGCCCATGTTGAATAACGCCTTGGCGATCTGGTAAAGCGGATTGATATTCGCCATGCGCAAAACGCCGAAGCTGACTTGTTTACCGGCCCTCGGTTCCAATACGGCATTGTCCTGGTGAAGCTGCCAGGCCAAGTCACGAGCTTTGGCAGCAAACGCCACACACTGATCTTCAGGCCTATTGTTCTCGGCGGTCTCGAGCGACACAATCTTGGCATTGACTCTGGGCTTTTGCGTGTCAGCCAGCCTGCGGAGCCGCCTTCGGACAAATGCGTCGTGGGCCGTCGCAAATCCGGAGGATTCAGAACATTGTTCATGCAGGCGATCAAACTCATCAAACCAGGCGCAGTGCACATTGACTGGCAACCCAGGCTGGCCGCAGGCTTGCTGGTAACTCTCCCGGCCTGCGCGGTAGGCCGCAAACAAGCCCTCGACGATGGCAGGCGGCAATGTTGCCGACGACAACAGCACCCGGCTGCCCAGTAGTCCAGCCCAATGCACCAGGCGGGTCAGCGCCGGCAAGTCGGCCAGATCGAAATCATCGGGCTCATCCAGAACCAGATCAGAGCTCAGCAAACGCATCATCGGTGCAATCTGCCGGCCACCACGGGTGCCTTCGGTGGCCGGAATCAAATGATCGATGGTGCAGGCCAGCACGGGCGCATTGACAAGTTTGTGCATACGCACGTCGCGACCGAGCCAGTCGTTGAAAGCACCATCGGCGATTGCGCCGTCGTAGTGCACGTAGCTTCCATCATCAAACAGCGGCTCTCGTGATGCAGATCCACCGTCGGCGGCGTCATCGCCATGTATTTCATGCAAACGTCGCACTGCCGCACCACCAACTAACACGGCCAGATCATCGCTTTGCAAACCCAGCTTTTCCCGATAGGCATCGCCGGTTTGCAACGTGAGCGTGCGCAGCCCCAAGGCAACCGAAAAGCGAGCACCCTGATTGGGATTGGCTAGCCCGTACATGATCCGGGCATTGGCCAGCGTCTTTCCGCAACCCGTGGATGCCATATTGATGCCGAAGAAACCGTGGCGCTGAGTTTCCCCCTGAATCCCACGGGCCAGGCTGAAGGCCTTGTCCTGCCAGCGAAAACGTGGATCCTTGGTCGTCCTGGCAAAAGCCTTGTGGCGGGCGATACGGGGCAAATGGCGAGATAGCAGGGGCAGCACCCGGCTGATGCGCCCACTGTACTTTTCCACCCCGATCAGATGTTCATCCAAACGCTGTTTCAATTCGCCATAGCGGGGATTATTTCGGTCTGAAAAGGTGTTTGCGTACAGGGGAAAGGTGGCATCGCCCAAGCGCGGATCGGAATCCAGGCTGGAATAGTGATGGTCACTCCACATCAGGCTCAGACGTGCGAGGTGAGCGATAAATGGGTTGTCCAGTGCCGATCGACACCCGGAGCCCAGTCTTAACAATCGCAGGGCCAGAGCAGCGGTACGTTTTCGCCAGGCGGCGCTAGCCGTTGGCAGAACCTCGTTCTTGAAGGTCCAGTTGTCGCGGACGCGATTGGGATCGCTGACATCGCAGCGTGAGTTCCAGGCGGCGCTGATGCCTTGCGGCAGGTAGCACAGATGCTCAGGCTGCCACTGTTCGTTGCGTGGCTCTGCCGGAAGAAAATGGTGGCTGACAATCAGCCACCCGACGATCCGCGCCAGCGGTGGGAAGCTGTCCCAGAAAGCGCCGTGATCGTTCGTGTCCAGGCCATCGCGAATTCCATTGAGCCTCGCGACCCAGTCCTTCGCCGAACTTTCGTCCAAATCCCGGAGTCGCGCCAGCCACGCATCATCCGAATCACACCCCGCAATCACGGCTTGAAACAAGCGCAAAGACACCCACTCATGGCGATACGGCTCGGGCTCTGGCCGTTTTTTCGCTAAAAGCTTTTGCTGAAACAGGACATTCGCTTTACCAAAGTCGTGAAAAAGAGCCGCCATGCCGGCAAGCAGGCGAATCAGTTCGCCGTAGTTCCACTGATCTTCGTCATCGTTGCGGAGCACATCAGTGCCAGTGATGTTGGTGGGGACAGCGCCTTCGGCATTGAAGCGATTGGCGCGACCAACAATCCAGATCAGCTCGCTGTTATCGCGGCCTCGAATCCAGTGGCAAGCCACGGCGGTGTTCTTGCGCGCAGTGGCTTTGAGCAGCTTGCGTAGGGTATCCAGCCCAATCTGGGTAATGCTGGTCTGCCAGACCTTCTCGCCACGGCGTTCGGCAAACTGGTCGAGAATGCGCTGGGTTTCATTGATCGCCTTGCCGCTGCACTGAGACACCAGCAGCACGTTCATGACGCCACCTTGGTGTGCTGCGCAATGTCTTTCACCGTCTCGATCATGAAATCCAGCGCTTCGGCCTGGGTCAGCAATTCGATGCAGGCACGGCGAAATTCGTTTTCCTCGTCGCCGCGCACCGCGCTGAGAAATGCCTGCGGCATGATCAGCGCATCCTTGATCAGATCGGCCACATCGAACACCAACCCTCCGCGCCGGGTCTTGCCGTGCAGCACTGCCAGACCATGCGGCAGCCCCAGAACCCAGCAGGCTGTTGCAGCAAGACCGTAAGCGAGATAATTGCCGTGGTCGAGAAACTGATTGGCGGCGTCGACACTCTGGCCGCGGCTGGCCCGGCTGAAGTCGCCATAATCGGTGGAGTTGGCGACCAACTGATACAGCTTCTTGCTCAGCCGCGCCTCTTGAGTCAGCAGTGAGGTGACATCTGGTGCAGCGTCGACCGCGGTGTGTTGGGTTTCGAGCACGGCTTGCAAGGATGCAGTCTCAATCGAAAACCCTTGATCGCGCAGGATGCGATTATCACGCCACTGCCTCAGCGTCCAATCCAGGCGCGCATGTTGTATCCCTCGCGCTGCCGCCAACCGCGCCGCCTCTTCGAACCAGAAGCCTACCCAGGCCTGCAGATACTCGGTAGGCCGATACTCGCTCTGAGGCGTAAACCATGCGACCTCCACATCCACTTCATTGGCACTGAAAAGGGGCGTGCCGCCACCGCCACAAAACCCCACCAGCACACCCGCTTTAGCCAGCTCGCGCATCGCCGCCTGGGTAATCGAAGTACCAGTACCGAGCAGCACCGATGTGGTGTTGGCAATGGGAATATTCCAGTACAGCTGACGACTGCCTTCATCTGTGACGTATTCGACCCGACCGCCTTTGACCAACACCCGGCAATGCTCCAGGTAATAGAGGTTGGCCCGCTTTGAATGGAGGATCGTTTTTAGATCGGATGGAGTGATTGAGCCCACATTTCAGCCTTTAGGCGGTTTATGAACAGATAATAAATAGCCAGAGGCTCAACTGGTGAGCCACCGGCATGAATCGTCCGCGGTGGTCGCGCAGAGGACGCGGAGAACGCATCGGTCGGGCGATCATGGCGTGCATGGCGGGCTTTGCGAGAGCACGCACCATTCGCAGCCCGAACCGATGAAAAGCAGCTCTCGCGAAGGACGCAAAGAGCGCAATGGGAAACTTCAGGCTGCTACTCCGCGATCTTGGCGTGCTCTGCGCGAGCCTGGGCTTGCGGTTCCCCGCGGATGCTTACGAAAAGCATCTCGCGCAGAGGCCGCGGAGAACGCATCGGTCGGGTGATCATGGCGTGCTTGGCGGGCTTTGCGAGAACACGCTTTTCTCAGTTCAATCCGATGAAAAGCAGCTCTCGCGAAGGACGCAAAGAGCGCTATGGAAATCTCCAGGCTGCTACTCCGCGATCTTGGCGTGCTCTGCGCGCGGCTGGCTTGCGGTTCCCCGCGGATGCATACGAAAAGCATCTCGCGCAGAGGACGCGGAGCCATGCCTTTCTGAGCTGTAAACCGTCAATTAGAAAGGTTGGCGACCAATCGAAATAGCCAGTCCACATCAACGACACTGGGCGCGTTCAGCCACCGCCGGCGTTAGATTTCGAACTCGCCTCGCGTGGGCGTCGGACTGTCATAGCTTAGATCAAGTCGTCAATATCCAGCTCCAGGACCTCTGCGATCTTTGCGACGGTTTTAAGCGAGTTGGTTCCGCTCTTTTCGATCTGGTTTATCGCCGAAGCTGAAATACCGACGATCTCTGCCAGCTGAGCCTGATTCATGCCCCGGTACTCACGGAACACGCGAAACTTGCTTTCGCCATTGACGATGCGATCGACAACTTCCGACGGGAAAGTCTCTTCACCTTCCCCAATACGCTCCATCGCCTCGTCGAAAGCCTGCACGTCATCTGCCCATTCGGCGCGCTCGACCAGGCTGTTGTACTCGTCCAGAGACATGATCACAGCCTTGCCGCCATTGATTTCAACGGTTTGTACGCTCATTTGTAGACACCTCCACGGCTTCCGATCTTGATAGCTAGCAACACCAGTTCGCCGTCATTCAGCATGTAGATGACGCGATGATCACCGACACGCAGTCGATATCCATCCCGACCCTGAAGAGCCGTCACGTTCTTGTGTTGGCCGTATGGTGCGGCAGCAATCTCACCAAGCTTTTCCTGAATTTTGCGGGCACGATTACGGGGCATTTTCGCGATGCTCTTAGTCGCTTGCTTGCTGTAACGAATTTTGTACGTCATCGGACCTAATATTAAGTATCGCTTAATTCTTGGTCAATACCTTTACTTAACAATCGACAGCCAATCCATCCATCGCCAAGCTGATCAATGGATGTTACACGCCCGTATACGAAAAACATCTCGCGAAACATCTCGCGCAGAGAACGCGGAGAACGCATCGGCCGGGTGATCATGGCGTGCTTGGCGGGCTTTGCGAGAGCACGCGATTGGCGTAGCACGAACCGGTAAAAAACATCTCTCGCGAAGAACGCCAAGGGCGCTAAGAAAAAACCCCGAGGCTGTTACTCCGCGATCATGGCGTGCTCTGCGCGAGGCTGGGCTTGCGGTTGCCGAAGGGTGCATACGAAAAACATCTCGCGCAGAGGACTCGGAGAACGCATCGGCCGGGTGATCATGGCGTGCTTGGCGGGCTTTGCGAGAGCACGCGCTTTTCTCAGTTCAGTCCGATGAAAAGCAGCTCTCGCCAAGAACGCAAAGAGCGCTATGAAAATCTCCAGGCTGCTACTCCGCGATCTTGGCATGCTCTGCGCGAGCCTGGGCTTGCGGCTTCCCACGGATGCATACGAAAAGCATCTCGCGCAGAGGACGCGGAGGATGCAAGGCGCCAGCAGATGCACGACGTCGACGTCCGAGCTAATCCAGGTCCAGGTTTTCAACCCCCATCCACAAGTGCAGCGCGTCGATCACCGCCTGCAGGGCATCGATGACGGCGGGCGCCTTGAACCAGTCATGATCCAGCCCTTCCGTCCAACCGAACAGGCTTTTGGCCAGCGCTTGCGGCGTGCGGACAAAATGTTCGATGTCGTAGAGGATCTTCTCGTATTCACTGCGCGTTGGCACCACGCCCAGGAGTTCGAACAGATCGGCCAGGCGCTCCATCACCTGGGCAATTCTGGGGTCGCAGCCGAAATCCTCTGGCCGGTAGGAAGGACGCCCGCTGGCGCTGGCATCCACCCACACCCGCAGGCTCAGCTTCTGCAGCGAGTGGTACAGAGGTTCCTCGGAAATCACGAACAGCAGCAGGTAGTCCAGATTTGCACGGGCACTGGTGTCCAGATAGAACCATTCGCCGGTTTTCAAAAACTCGTACAGGCGCAGATGCTCGGCGAATGAGGTTCGATGCAACTGATCCAGGATCACGATGCAACGGTCCCCTTCGCTGTAGGCGCAGGCCTCGCTCATGACCCGATCGAAGGGATCGATGGCCGGCATGCGCTCGCCATCCTCGACCACCGGCGTGGCGGGCAAAGCATGCCGATCGAAATCGTGGTAGAGCACATGCGGATAAGGCAGGGCGGCGGCCAGCGCATTGGCGAATGCAGTCTTGCGGCGCCCGGCCTCACCGGTCACGTTGAGGGTCCGGACCGTGCACGTTGGCCGCTCCAGCAACAAGCGCAATGGCAAGGAATAATCCTCGTTGGTTTCGAAGCCGTAGGCGGCCATGCGCTGATTCAATGACATCGGCACAGCATAGGAAATCCCGCGCCACCTCGCACGCCCGCCAGGCGAAGAAACCGGCAACCCGGGGATCCGCTCCAGGGACTACAGCCGAGCCTGCGCCTTGATCAGCCAGCAGGCGGCGGTGAAGCGCAGTTCATCGCCTTGCCGATAGGGCGCAAAAGCCGCCCGCAGCACCTCAAACACCTCGGCTTGCGTGTGGGCATCAAGGTCTTGCAGGGCGCGTCCAACCGGCCCCAGATGGCTCAGGTAGTGATTGAGGGCGGCGTAGGGAAAGCGACAGACCCTGTCAATGGGCAGGATCTCCACCGCCTGCCAGCCGCTGCGCTCAAGCTGCTGCTGCACCCAGTCCCGGTCAGCAAAACCGAACTGGCCCGGCGCATGCGGCAGGCGCCTGGGAAATTCGCCCAGCAACGGCGCTACCGCGCGTTCCGCCGTGGTCATGAACGGATTCTCCTCAGGCCCACGCCAGGCAATGCAGCACAGCCGCCCCGAACTGGCCGTGGCTGCATGAAGCGTGCGAAAGGCTTTGACCACGTCATCGAAAAACATCACGCCAAAACGGGAAATGATCAGGTCGTAAGCCCCGGCGGAAAACACATGATCCTGGACATCGGCACGTATGAACTCGACCTCGGCGCCACTGCCTTGCGCCCGCGCTTGCGCAGCGGCGATCATCGGCGCGGAAATGTCGACGCCGGTACAGCGACCGGTTCCGGCAAGCTCGGACGCCACCGCGCAGCTGACCGCACCGGTGCCACAGCCCACATCAAGCACCCGCTGCGCTCCGGATGTCCTGACGCTTGCCAGCAAATCAGCGACAAATGGCATCAACATTTCATCGGTCAGCGCCTGGGCCTGAACCCAGCTCTGCCCTGCGGGCCCGTTCCAGAACTCTGCCTGGGTCTGCGGCAAGCCGGCGAAGCTCGACAGCGTGTTCGATGAGATCGGTTGATGGGGCATTGTGAATTCCACACGGTTTCGAGCAGGCCGGTCAGAATACCCAAGGACCGCCGATCGGGTCTGATGTCCATCGCTGTCGCAGCAAGAATTCCACACCCGCCATGAATCAGATCCTCCACCCGTCACCCGAACAACGCCTGCACAGGCTGGGCAAACTGCTGCTGGAAAACGAACCGCTTTGGCGCCCGGCCCCGTTTATCGAAGCACAGCCCGACTGGTGCGCACTGCGACCGGCCCTGGCGGCAGATTGCATGGATCTGAGCGACGCGGAAGTGTGGGCCCTGGAGGAAGACCCGGACGCGCTGCAGGACTGGTTGAGCCCACGTCTGCCAGCGCTTGCGCAGTTCAAGGCGCTGGTGCAGTTGCCCGCGCCGCCGGCCGACAGCAGCACAAGCTTCCGGCCACCAAAACACTGGGATGTCGCCATCCCCGGTCGCAAGTGGGCGCAGATCTGCGCCTTCCTGCGCCATACCCCCGAGCATCCGGGGCCGGTGCTCGACTGGTGCAGCGGCAAAGCCCACCTGGGCCGCACCCTGGCGCGCTGGCGCCAGGCGCCCCTGCAGGCCATCGAGCGCGATCCAGCGCTGTGTCAGGCCGGCCTGGCGCAGGCGAGCGATGCCGGGGTCGAAGCGCACTTTGACTGCTGCGATGTTCTGACCGCAAGCCCGCCGCTGCCCGCCGCCGCCCAGGTCCTTGCCCTGCATGCCTGCGGCGACCTGCACCGCCAGTTGCTGCACCGCGCCACCCGCGCAGGCATCGGCAGCCTGAGTCTGGCGCCCTGTTGCTATCACCTCTGGCTTGCATCCGAACACCAAGCGCTGTCGAAAGCGGCGCGGCATCAGCCCCTCAGACTGGATCGCAACAGCACCCAGATGGCCATGCAGGGAATTGCCACCGGCTCCGCGCGAGAACGCCGCCAGAGCCTGCTCATCGCGCAGTGGCGCCTCGGCTTTGACTGCCTGCAACGCACACTCCGGGCAGACGACAGCTATCTGGCAAGCCCCTCCCTGCCGCGATCCGCCAGCAAGCTGGGCTTCGAGGCCTTCTGCCGCAGCCTGGCAACGCAGTGCAATCTGGCCATTCCGGATAATCTGAACTGGTCACAGTTCGAGGCTGAGGGTCGCCAGCGCCATCGGCTGGCCCGACGACTGCAAATCCCCAGGCTGGGCTTTCGTCGCCCCCTGGAACTCTGGCTGGCGCTGGACCTCACCGTGTTTCTGGAGGAAAACGGCTACGCGGTCGAGCTGTTCGAATTCTGTTCTCGGAATCTGACCCCGCGCAATCTGATGATCAATGCCCGACTCCCACGCTGAGCATCCGTTCGCGCCGCCCACAAAAAAGCCCCGCCGTTGCCGGCAGGGCTTTGTTCGCATGAGAACAGGCCGCAGACGCAGCCCGATCGGACTTACTTCTTGGCTTTGCGCGCCTTGGTTTCCTCGATCACCGCTTCGGCCACGTTCTTCGGGCAAGGCAGGTAATGCGAGAATTCCATGGAGAACTGACCACGACCCGAGGTCATGGTGCGCAGATCGCCGATATAGCCGAACATTTCCGACAGCGGCACATCAGCCTTGATGCGCACACCCATGGCCCCCGGCTCCTGCGACTTGATCATGCCGCGACGACGGTTGAGGTCACCGATGCAATCGCCCACATGGTCTTCCGGGGTGAACACGTCCACTTTCATGATCGGCTCGATCAGCTGCGGACCGCACTTCGGAATGGTCTGGCGGTAGGCGCTCTTGGCGGCAATTTCAAAGGCGATGGCCGAGGAGTCGACCGCATGGAAGGCACCGTCCAGCAGGGTGACCTTGAAGTCCAGCAGCGGGAAGCCGGCCAGCACGCCCTCTTCCTTCATCAACTTGAAGCCCTTGTCCACGGCCGGCCAGAACTCACGCGGCACGTTGCCGCCGGTGACCGCCGATTCGAAAGCATAGCCGCTGCCCGGCTCGCCCGGCTCGATGCGGTAATCGATCTTGCCGAACTGACCCGAACCACCGGACTGCTTCTTATGGGTGTAGGAGTCTTCCACCGCCTGGGTGATGGTTTCGCGATAGGCGACCTGCGGCTTGCCGACGATCACGTCGACCTTGTGGGTACGGCGCAGGATGTCGATCTTGACGTCCAGATGCAGTTCACCCATGCCACCCAGAATCGTTTCGCCGCTATCTTCATCCGAGCTCACGTAGAAGGACGGATCTTCCTGCACCATCTTGCCCAGGGCGATTGCCATCTTTTCAGCACCGGCCTTGTCCTTGGGCGCGATCGCCATCGAAATCACCGCGGCAGGGAACACCATGGGCTCCAGCGTCGCCGGATTCTTGGGATCACACAGGGTGTGTCCGGTCTGGGTGTTTTTCATGCCCAGCACGGCAACGATGTCGCCGGCTTCGGCCTTGTCCAGCTCGACCCGCTCATCCGCGTGCATTTCGACGATGCGGCCGATGCGCTCGGTCTTGCCGGTGAAGGTGTTGAGCACGGTCATGCCCTTTTCGATCCGGCCCGAGTAGATGCGCACGAAGGTCAGGGCGCCGTAGCGGTCATCCATGATCTTGAACGCCAGGGCGCGCAGCGGGCGATCCGCATCCACGATGGCGAATTCGCCGGTTTCGTTGCCTTCCAGATCGACTTCCGGCTGCGGCGACACTTCGGTCGGGCTGGGCAGATAGTCCACCACCGCGTCCAGCATCAGCTGCATGCCCTTGTTCTTGAATGCCGAGCCGCAATAGGTGGGGAAGAAAGCCAGCGCATTGGTGCCCTTGCGGATGCACTTCTTGACGTCTTCTATGCTGGGCTCATTGCCTTCCAGATAGGCTTCCAGCAGGTCATCGTCCTGCTCCAGTGCGGTTTCGATCAGCTTCTCACGCCATTCCTCGACCATGTCGACCATGTCGGCCGGCACATCTTCAAGGTGATACGCCATCGGATCGCCCGATCCATCCCAGACCCAGGCCTTGCGGGTAAGCAGGTCCACCACGCCGGAGAACTCATCCTCGCGGCCGATGGGCAGGACCATGACCAGGGGGTGGGCGCCCAGCACATTTTCGATCTGATCGACGACGCGCATGAAATCAGCGCCCATGCGATCCAGCTTGTTGACGAAAATGATCCGCGCAACCTCGGAATCATTGGCATAGCGCCAGTTGGTTTCGGACTGCGGTTCGACACCACCGGAGCCACAGAACACGCCGACGCCGCCATCCAGCACCTTCAAGGAGCGGTACACCTCGATGGTGAAATCCACGTGCCCGGGGGTGTCGATGATGTTCAGACGATGGCCGTTCCACTCACAGCTGGTGGCCGCCGACTGAATGGTGATGCCGCGTTCGCGCTCCTGGTCCATGAAGTCCGTGGTGGCCTCGCCATCATGCACTTCCCCGATCTTGTGAATCTTGCCGGTGAGGCTGAGGATGCGTTCAGTACTTGTCGTCTTGCCGGCGTCAACGTGGGCAAAGATGCCAATATTTCGATACTTGGATAGATCAGTCATTTCTTGTACACAAAAAAGGAAGAAGTGGAGCGAAGGAATTTCCTTCAGCCAAAAATTTGGAATGCGCGGAAAAATCGAATAAGTATAACAAGACTGCAAGACCTCGTTGGCAAAAACACTGCAGGAACCACAGGCAATTTTTCTGCCCCCATGCATTGAACGTTAAATCAGACACTTGCACGCAGGGATCCGGGATGCCGGCGCCGCATGTGCCGGCATCCCGCTCACTCCCACGCTCAGGCAAGCCTTGACCTGCATCAGGAAATCGCGTCTCCGGCGGAGTACAGTGACCAGCGGACGGACAGGGGAAACGGGATGGAACCACCGCATTCTGAGACTCAAGCGAGCTTGCATACGACGCGGCGCGGCCGGCGCCCAGGGCTTGCCGAGCCGATGACGGCCCGCGCATGACGGCAGGCGCCGACCAGACCGAGCGGCCTGAACGACGGCGAACGCCGCGACTCAAGGAGGCCACAATCGGCCAGATTACCGAGGTGCATGGCCCGGTGGTAGTGATCCGCTGCCATCCGCTGCCGCCGCTGCGCCGGGCACTGGCGGCGCGCCGTGATGGCGAGCACTACCTGTTCGAAGTTCATCAGCACCTGGACGACACCCATGTGCGCGCGATCGCCCTGCACTACACCAGCGGCCTGCGGCGCGGCACCCCGGTATTCGATACCGGCGCGCCCTTGCACGTTCCGGTCAGCCCGGACTGCCTTGGCCGCCTGCTCAATGCCTTCGGCGAGCCGCTGGACGGCGGCGCCGCGCTGGTGCCGCAGGATTTTCGCAATATCCACGCCGCCCCCACCGCCCTGCATGAATCCTGCGGCGCCAGTGGCGTGCTGGAAACCGGGATCAAGGTCATCGACCTGCTCTGCCCTTTTCTCAAGGGCGGCAAGACCGGACTGTTCGGTGGCGCCGGGGTTGGCAAGACCGTCCTGGTGATGGAATTCATGCATGCGGTCTCCTCCCTGCATGGTGGGGTCTCGGTCTTTGCCGGTGTCGGCGAGCGCATCCGCGAGGCTCACGAACTCTGGCACGAGATGCAGGCCGCGAATGTAATGCCCCGCGCGATGATGGTGTTCGGCCAGATGGACGAATCTCCCGGCGTACGCTTTCGCGTGGGTCTGGCCGCCCTGAGCTACGCGGAATACCTGCGCGACACCCTGCAGCGCGAAGTGCTTTTCGTGATGGACAATGTGTTCCGCTTTGTCCAGGCCGGCAGCGAGATTTCCAGCCTGCTCGGCCGCATGCCGGCCACCCTGGGCTATCAGCCCACCCTGTCCACGGAAGTGGCGGAACTGGAAGATCGCATCCAGTCCACCGCAACTGGCGCCATCACCTCGGTACAGGCGGTTTATGTTCCCGCCGACGACATGTCAGACCCGGCGGTGAGCACCATCATCAGCCACCTCGACACCAGCGTGATCCTGTCACGCGCCCAGGCGGCCAAAGGCATCTATCCGGCGGTTGACCCGCTGCAATCCGGCAGCACCGCCATGGACCGGCATGTGCTGGGAGATCTGCATTACACCATCGCCCAGGGGGTGCGGGAGTGTCTCGCCCGCTATCGCGAGCTGGAGGACATCATCGCCATGCTCGGCGTCGCCGAACTCTCTCCGGAAGATCAGCTGACGGTGCGCCGGGCACGACGCCTGCAGCGCTACCTGACCCAGCCCTTTCAGGTCGTGGCCGGCCACACCGGCATGCCTGGCGCCTCGGTGCCGCTGACCGACACCCTGGCGGATTGCCAGGCCTTCCTGCTGGGCCACTATGACGACATTCCCGAGGAGCGCTGCTACATGCGCGGCAGCATGGAAGACCCCGCATGAAGCACTTCGACCTGCAACTGTATTCGGCCCGACGCCAGGAAAAATTCGAGTTGGTGAGCGCCTTTCGCGGTCGCGATGCCAGCGGCAGCTTCGGCCTGCTGGCCGGCCACGCCCGCTTCATGAGCGCGCTGGAGTTCGGCCTGGCCCAGTTCCGCTGTAGCGATGCGCCCTGGCAATACATCGCCCTGCCGGGCGCGCTGGCCCGGTTCGCCGACAATCACCTGACCCTGATCTGCCGCCGATACGTGATCGACAGCAATTACGAACACATCCGCCAGGTGCTGGAGGAGGAACTGCAGCGCGAGGAAGAGTCGCTGCGGGGCCTGCGCGGCAGCCTGCACACCATGGAACAGCAGATGCTTTCGCGCCTGTGGGACCTGGGGCGGCAGCGAGGAGCGCCCTGATGCTGCCCGAACGCCGACTGCGTGAAACGCTGAGCGAGCAAGCCAAACGCCTGCGCAAGGCCGAAACCGAGCGCGACTCGCTGCTGATGCAGACCGCTTTCGCCGGCACCCTGGGGCTGCTGCTGGCGCTGCCGATTGTGGCCGGCGCCTATCTCGGTCACTGGCTCGACTCCCTGGCCGATGGCTATTCGGTGCGCTGGACCCTGGGCTGCATCCTGCTCGGCATCGCCCTTGGCATCGTCAATGTCTGGCTGTTCATCAAGGAACGCACATGAGCGCCGACCCGATCAGAAGCACGGTGCTCTGGTCCTTCGGGGATTTCCAGCTCACCGACACGGTCGCCACCACCTGGCTGCTTCTGGTCGTGATCGGCCTCTTGTGCATCGGCGCCACCCGTCGCCTGGAACGCGAGCCGGGCCGCATCCAGACCGTGACCGAAGGCATCGTGCTGGCCTTGCATGAGGCCATCGAAGCGGTTGCGCCAGGCCATGCCACCCGACTTCTGCCTTTTATTGGCAGCCTGTGGATCTTTCTGGTCACCGCCAATCTGACCGGCCTGATTCCCGGCCTCTCCTCGCCCACCGCAAGCTTGTCCGCGACCACCGCGCTGGCCTTGCTGGTTTTCGCCTCGGTGCACTGGTTCGGCATCCGCGCACTGGGCCTGAAGGACTACCTGAAACACTATCTGGCGCCCACGCCGATCCTGCTGCCCTTTCATCTGATCAGTGAAATCACCAGAACGGTCGCCCTCGCCATTCGCCTGTTCGGCAACATCATGAGCCTGGAAATGGCCGCCCTGCTGATCCTGATGGTGGCAGGCTTTCTGGTTCCCGTTCCCATCCTGATGCTGCACATCATCGAGGCGCTGGTCCAGGCCTATATTTTTGGCATGCTGGCCCTGATCTACATCGCCAGCGGCCTGGAACTGCAGCAACACAGTCACAAGGACAAGAAATGAACGACATCGCCATGATCATCGTCGCCTCGACCGTGGCCGCCACCCTGGCCATCGCCATCGGCGTGCTGCTGCCCGCATTCGCCATGGGGCGGGCGATCGCCGCAGCCCTGGAAGCCCTGTCCCGCCAACCCGAAGCCGAACGCGCCATCATGCGCACCCTGTTCATCGGCCTGGCGATGATCGAATCCCTGGCCATTTATGTGCTGGTCATTGTCCTCATCGTGCTGTTTCGCAATCCCTTGCTGGAATACCTTGCGAAACTCGCCAACTAGGAGGTTTCCGTCGTGGAGCTTGACTGGTCGACCGTCGCCCTGGAAATCGTCAATTTCCTGGTTCTGATCTGGATCCTGCAGCACTTCCTCTACCGCCCGGTGCTGGACACCATCAAACGGCGGCAGCAGGGTATCGAGGAGACGCTCGGCGCAGCCGAGCAAACCCGCCTGCAGGCCGAGGAGCAGAAAAGCCAGTACAGCAATCGCCTGAGTGACTGGGAACGCGAACGCACCGAGGCGCGTCGCAGCCTGCAGAGCGAGCTGGAGCAAATCCGGGCCAAAGCCCAGGCGACCCTGCAGGCCGAGCTGGACACCGCCCGCAAGAAGGCCGCCGCAGGCGAAAGCCGACGCCAGAGCAATGCCCAGCATGCCGCGGAAATGCAGGCCCTGCGCCAGAGTGCACGCTGGGCGAGCAAGCTGCTCGCGCAGCTGAGCGGCCCGGAACTGCACGCCCGTCTGCTGGACCTGAGCCTGGCCCAGCTGGACAAACTGCCGCAGGAAATCCGGGACGAACTGCAGCAAAGCATCAGCGCCGCCGATGACGCCGCCGACGTGCAGGTGCAAAGCGCTCTGGAACTGAGCACGGCTCAGCACGCTGAACTGCAGGCCGCGCTGCGGCGACTGCTGGGTCGGGACATGAGTCTGAGCATCGATGCCGACGCCAGCCTGCTGGCCGGACTGCGCCTGCAGATCGGCCCCTGGACCTTGCGGGCCAATCTGAAAGACGAACTGCAGGCCTTCGCCGAGTTCGGACACGAATCCGATGTCGCCTGAGATCGCCGACAGTCCGCTGCGCCTGCAAGCCCGCCGGATCGACAGCTATGCGCTGCAGGTCGCGATCCGCGAACAGGGCACGGTGGTTTCGATTGGCGACGGCATCGCCTGGATCAAGGGGCTGCCTTCCGCGGCCATTGATGACATTCTCATCTGCGCCGATGGCAGTCGGGCGCAGGTGTTCGATCTCACCCCGGCGATGGTAGGCGCCGTCCTGCTGGAAGACAGCCAGGACATCACCTCCGGCACGGCGGTGCATCTGGCTCATCGCCGGCTGTCGATTCCGGTCGGCGATGCGCTGCTGGGACGCGTGGTCGATCCGCTGGGACATCCCCAGGATGGCCTGCCGCCGCCGCGCTGTCCGAGCACCGGCCTGCTGGAACAGCGGGCACCGGCCATCATCGAGCGCGACATCGTGCACGAACCGCTGTACTCGGGCAGCAAGATCATCGACAGCATGATTCCCATCGGCAAGGGGCAGCGGCAACTGATTATCGGCGACCGCGGCCTGGGTCGCAGCGCCCTGGCCATCGACGCGGTACTCAGCCAGCGCGGGCGCAAGGTGCGCTGCGTCTATGTGCTGATCGGCCAGCGACGCTCGATCGTGGCCAGAACCATCGCCATGCTGCGCGAGCAGGCCGCCATGGAGTACAGCTGCGTCGTCGTCGCCGAGGCGACCGCCCTGCCGGGCCAGCAGTTCATCGCCCCCTTTGCCGGCTGCGCCATCGCCGAGCACTGGATGCGCCAGGGCCACGACACCCTGGTGGTGTATGACGATCTTTCCACCCACGCCCAGACCTACCGCGAGCTCTCCCTGCTGCTGCGACGACCGCCGGGGCGCGAAGCTTTTCCCGGCGACATCTTCTCGGTGCATGCCCGCCTGCTGGAGCGTTCCACCCGGCTGGCCGACAGTCTCGGCGGCGGCTCGATGAGCGCGTTGCCGGTGGTCGAAACCCAGGAAGGCGAAATCGCCGCCTACATTCCAACCAATCTGATTTCCATCACCGACGGCCAGATCTATCTCGATGCCGAGCTGTTCGCGGCCGGCTTCCGGCCGGCCATCGACATCGGGCGCTCGGTATCGCGTATCGGCGGCGCGGCGCAGCATCCCGCCATCAAGCGCGAGGCCGGACGGATCAAGCTCGACTACCTGCAATTCCTGGAACTGGAGGTCTTCACCCGCTTCGGCGCCCGGCTGGAGGCCTCCATGGAACACAAGATCCATCGCGGCCGGGTGTTGCGCGCCTGTCTGCTGCAGGACCGGCTCACCCCCTTGAGCCCCGAATTCCAGATGGCCTGGCTGGTCGCCTTCAACGACGGGCATCTCGACAAGCGCACGCCGGAAGAAGCCGGCAAGACGCTGGAACATCTGGAATTGCAGATGCGTGAGAGCCCGCTGGACCTGGACAGCCCGCGCAGCGAGTGGGCGGCCCTGATCCGGGACTTCCTGCAGGGATGACCGCACGACGCGAACTGATGCGCCGTGAGCGCACGCTGAGCGAGATCGGCTCGATCATGCATTCGATGAAACTGCTCGCCCACATGGAATCGCGCAAGCTGATGCAGCGTTGCGAACAGCTCCGGCGTCAGCTGCAGGAAATCGAGGCCATGGCGGCGGACTTCCAGCAGCATTTCCCGTTCCGTCCGCAAACCCCTGCGGGCGCGCCGAAACACATCATCGTCATCGGTTCGGAACGCGGCTTCTGCGGCGATTTCAATGCCGCCCTGCTGAATCAGTTGCAGCAGACGGACATGCCACCGGCCCAGGTCATCAGCGTCGGTCGCAAGCTCGCCGAACAGGCCCCGGGCACGGTGACTCTGGACGGCGCCAGCGTCACCGATGAGGTGCCCAAAGTGCTCGAGGCACTTGTGGCCACGCTCGGCCAGTTGCCGGCCGGCGGCCCTCTCGAACTGCTCTACCATGACCACGAACCAGGCACCCTGCGCCACCTGCCGCTGTTGCCGCCATTTCAGACGCCAATCGCCGAGGCCTCCCGGCAGCAAACCCTGCCGCCGATCCTGAACCTCGGCCCGGCCCAGTTCCACGCCGCCCTGGTGGAGCATTACCTGTTCGCCGCCCTCAATGAAGCCCTGCATGCCGGCCTGCTCGCCGAAAGCCTGCAGCGGGTCCGCCACCTGGAACAGGCCCAGCGCCATCTGGATCAACGCCTGGATGAACTGGGTCGCCGCCAGCGCGTGCTCCGACGCGAAGAAATCATCGAGGAAATCGAGGTCATCCTGCTCAGCGTCGAGGCGGCGTAAGCGCTGCCGCCGCGCGGATGATCTACATCATGAAGCGGCGCCGTGAGCGCGCCCAGACTTGAGCTCCCCACGACCACACAACAAGGAAACGACCATGGCCGAAGTCAGGGAAAAAGCACAGGAATTGCTGGACGCACTGAAAACCGAACGCGACGAGATCAGGCTGCAACTCAAGCTGGCCTCGGCCGATGCTCGCGATCGGATCACCCAGGAGTGGTCCGAGCTGGAGATCAAATTCAATACCCTCAAAGACGAAACCGGCCGCATCAACCAGGATGTTCGGCAGGCGGCCCAGCGGGTCGGTGGCGAGGTGAAAGACGTGGGTGAAGAACTTGGCGAGGCCGGGGGCAAGCTCTGGCAGGAGTTGCGCGATGGCTACCAGAAACTACGCCAGCATCTGAAATAGGGCCGGGGCCCGACGCGGGCCATCGCCTCAGCCATAGCGCAGGTAGAACAGTCCGCTGATCAGCATCACCCCGATCAGGTTCAGCGCCAGGCCTTCGCGGATCATCGTGCGGATCGGCACATGGCCACTGCCGAAAACGATGGCATTGGGCGGCGTCGCCACCGGCAACATGAAAGCACAGCTCGCCGACAGGGCCGCCGGCGCCATCAGCAGGATCGGATCGATCTCGATGGCCAGGGCGGTGGCGGCCAGAATCGGCATCAGCAACGCGGCGGTCGCCGTGTTGCTGTTCAGTTCGGTCAGAAATGTCACCGCCAGACAGGTCGCCGCAATCAGCAAGAGCAGCGGCCAGTCGCCGAGCCCGGCCAGCTGAGCGCCCAGAGTCTGGCTCAGGCCGGAGCTGACAAACGCCTTGGCGATCGCAATTCCGCCGGCAAAAAGAATGAGCATGCCCCAGGGAATCCTGGCAGCGGCCTGCCATTCCAGCAATCGACCGCCCCGTCCATTGGGCAGGGCAAACAGCAGCAGGGCCGCCAGCAGAGCCACATCGGCATCGCTCGCCCCTGGCAGACCCAGCATCTGGCTCCAGCCCCCGAAAGGATCGCTGCGGGTGATCCAGGCCAGCGCGGTGAGGGCGAAAATACTCAGCACCCGCACCTCTTCCGGACGCCACTGCCCCACCGTGGGCAAGGCCGGAACGGCCCCGGCCGGCAGGCCGCGCACCAGCCAGAGGCCGGCGATCGGCAGGAACAGCAGCACGACGGGCAAAGCCAGACTCATCCAGGCGAGGAAGCTGATGCTGGTGCCGGTGGACTCTTCCAGCACCCGCAGGAAAACCAGATTGGGGGGCGAGCCGATCGGCGTGCCCAGTCCGCCGATACTGGCGCCATAGGCCACCCCCAGCAGCACGGCAATGGCCAGCCGCGGCTGCCGAGCCTGCTCCACCACCGCCAGCGCCACCGGCAACAGCATCAGGGCGGTGGCGGTATTGGACACCCACATGCTGAGCAGCGCCGACGCAGCCATGAATCCGAACACCAGGCGCCGCGCCGAGGTGCCCAGCCGATGCATCAGTTGCAGGGCGATACGACGATGCGCACCGGATTCCTCCATGGCCTTGGACAACAGGAATCCGCCAAGAAACAGCAGGATCATCGGATTGCCATAGGCATCGGCCACCTGCGCCGCGCTCAGCACCCCGGTCAGGGGGAAGACCGCCAGCGGGATCATGGCGGTCGCCGGCAATGGTAGGGCCTCGCTCATCCACCAGATCGCGCACAGCACCGTCACCGCGGCGGTCCAGGCCGCAGCGGGCGGCTGCGCCGCCGCCAGCATCAGGGCGCCGGTCGCCGCTGCGGCCAGCAATCCGGCGGGCAAGGGCTGGAAACAGGTTTGCACAAGAGATCTGGCCATAATCCTCATTTTGCCTGGATCGAACACGGACGCAATGGATCCAGATCAGTCCCGGCGCCGCATCATGACAGGCGACACCATTTCACGCTGCCGACAGCAGCGCCAGCGCCGCTTGCCGGCCGGAGCACCAGGCGCCTTCGACCCGCCCCCCATTGAGCCAGTCCCCCGCCAGCGCCAGCTGCGACTCCGGCCAGTGGAGCATGCCCTGCGATGTGGCGCACTCCCAGCTAGCCGGTCGCGCATAGCGCCACAAGTGCCGATGGCGAATTTTCAGTTCGCCGCGCGACAGTCCGAACAGCCGGCCGCATTCGCACAAGATCTGCTCAGTCAGGACGGCGTCAGCGGCTGCAGCGTCCCGACTGAAGCCGGCGGCCGCATGCAGGGTCCAGAGCGAGAAGGCCTGGTCCTGCTGGCCCGCCTTGCTTGCATTGCGAGCCATCCAGCTCAGCACCCGGCCATCGCAGAACACCGCATCGAACGGCAACGAGCGGGCAATCTCGATGCCCAGGGCCAGACAGGGCTGCATCGCCACCGCCGGCACCGCAGACCGCCATTCATCTGGCAACAGGCCCAGGGCCTGTGGCCCTGGCGCCGTGATCAGCAGGCTGGCCGCCCGGCCGATCTCGCCCCGCTCATCGAGCAGCTGCCATTGCCCGCCGCGGCGCTCGACGCCGCACACCCGCGCGTTCAGCCGCAACTCAAGGCCGTCCGAGGCACTGCCCGCCAGCATCGATCGCACAAAGCTGTTCATGCCCCGCACGCCGACCCAGCGTTCGGTCGCATCACCGCTGGCCAGCAAGACGCCGTCCTGCTGGCGCGCCAGACGCGGTCGCCAGGCCCGCAGCGCTCCGCTGGCAATCAGCGGATCAATGGCGGCGCGAAATTCGGGCGTCCGTGCGGTGAAGTACTGTGCACCAAGATCCATCCACGGAGCATCGGTCGCTGCCTCCAGGCGACGGGTGGCACAGCGACCGCCGACAGATTTCGCCTTGTCCAGCACCAGCACGCGGCAACCGGCACCCAGCAAGGCCTGGGCTGCAGCAACACCCGCGATGCCGGCGCCGACCATGGCCACATCGAAATCCCGATTGGCCACCTCAGGCACGCGGATCGCGCCAGGTCGCATGGTGCTGCCAGAATTCCACGCTCCGCTGATAGGCGGCACGATCCAGCGCCACGCCGGATCCGCCCTCCTCGACCCCCAGGGCATTGCGCATCGCGGTGATCGGGGCCATCGGGGTCTCCTCCGGCTCCATGGTCGCCAGACAACCCACCACGCCCCAGTCGGCGTCGATGGTTTCGTTCTCTCTCGCCAGTTGCGCACGGTCGTAGAGAATCACCAGCAGGTAAGCCCCGCGCGGTGGATCCACGCCTTCGAACCAGCGTGTCAGCACCGGCAGTTCGTCCTCGGTCCTCGCCTCGTAGGCACTGCGCAACAGGTGCTGATTTTCCGGCGTGATCGGCACCGCGGCGCAGCGCGTGCTGGTGAAATTTCGATGCACATGGAGCTTGCAGAAATCCGCATAGCCATCGAGGATGCGCTCCGGCGCATGCGCATTGAGATGGGCGAGAAAGGCCTCCGGGCTGCAGCCGGTAATGGCATTGCGCCGGCCGTCGCGGGGAAACAGCCGGCGGCGGGCGAATCGGGTCAGGGCAATGGACATGACAGACGAGAATCCTGGTTTTTGAGGAAATCCGTATCGCGTTGCCCGCCGGCCATCGCTGACAAGACGCGGCGGACCACGCCAGTGTACCGGCTTGGATTTCACCGAACATCCGCGCCGGCAGCACACCGGTTCCAGCCACCGGCGACGCCAATTGGCGCCAGGCCCTACAATCAGGCCATGATTCGCGTCCCCATTCCACCCGCCCTCGCCTGCCCGCCGCGCAGCCCACGCCGGCCGACAGGAGCCGCTGTTGCCTGCAGGCCTCGCGGTCGGGCCTGGCCTGAAGCCGGACCATGACCCTGCTGGTGCACTGGCTCACCGCCACGCTGGCGATCGCCCACCTGATCGCTGCCTTTCTGGCCGCTGGCCACGCCCTGATCAGCAAGCCCGACCCGCGTTCTGCCTGGGGCTGGATCTCCGTCTGCCTGCTGTTTCCGCTCGCCGGCAGCCTGCTGTACTACCTGTTCGGCATCAACCGGGTGCGCCGACGCGCGCGGCAGATGTTTGAGCCGGAACCGCTGCGGACCTGCGGCAGTCACCCGCGACTGTCGCTGCCGGAACCACTGGAATCCCTGGCCCTGACCGCCGATGCCCTGACCGGCCGGGTCGCGCTTGCCGGCAACCAGTTGCAGACCCTGCACAACGGCGATGAAGCCTATCCGGCCATGCTGGCGGCCATCGCCCAGGCCCGCGATCGGGTCTGGCTGTCCACCTACCTTTTCAACCGCGACCGGACGGGCCACGAATTTCTCGACGCACTCGCCGCCGCCAGCGCACGCGGCGTCGAGGTCCGGGTGCTGATCGATGGCATCGGCCAGCTCTACGGCCTGAGCCTGATGCACTGGACCCTGCGCCGGCACGGCATCCGCGTCGCCAGTTTCTTCCCGCCGCGACTGCTGCCGCCGATGCTCTACATCAATCTGCGCAATCACCGCAAAACCCTGATCATCGATGACCACTTGGGCTTTTGCGGCGGCATGAACATCGGTGATCAGCATCGCCTCGAACGCCCGGGGAAAAGCCCGGTCAGCGATCTGCATTTCGGCCTGCGCGGCCCGATCGTGCGGCAACTGGCGGAAAGCTTTGCCACCGACTGGCATACCAGCACCGGCGAAACCCTGAAGCTGCCGGAGCCCTCGACACCATTGGCCGCCGGCGCAATCTGCCGGGTAATCACCGACGGTCCCGACGCCGACCTCGACAAGCTGTTTCTGATCCTGCTCAACGCGATCGCGGTCGCGCGCCGCCAGATCCTGCTGATGACGCCTTATTTCATTCCGGGTCCGGAACTGGCCGCGGCACTCAAGACCGCGGCCTTGCGCGGCGTCGATGTGAGCATCCTGCTACCGGCCCGCAGCAACCTGCGGTTTGTCGACTACGCCTGCCGCCATCATCTGCCGGATCTGCTGCAGGCCGGGGTCAGGGTCTACCTGCAGCCGCCGCCGTTTGCGCACCACAAGCTGATGGTCATCGATGACTGCTACGCCCAGATCGGCAGCGCCAATCTGGATCCACGCTCCCTGCGTCTGAACTTCGAGATTGCAGTGGAGATCTACGACTCGCCTCTGGCATCGATGCTGGCGCGCGAAATCACCATGCGACGCGACCAGGCCCAGGCGCTGGCGGCTGCCGAACTGGCCGCGCGGCACCTTCCGACCCGCTTGCGGGATGCTTTTTTCTGGCTGTTCTCACCCTATCTGTAAGACTTGGATTCAGTAACCCGCGGCCTGGCCATCCTTACGCGATTCCGACGCGCCCACATACACCCCGTTCTCACTCTGCCGCGCAATCGCCTGATAGCCACCAAAAGGACCGTGCTCAAATCCGATGTCATGCCCCCACTGCATCAGCTGACGCACCGTGGCATAGGAAAAACCGCTTTCCAGATAGACCTTGCCGCCATCTTGCAATTGCGCATCGGCGGCTTCCGTCGGCTGGCTCGAACCGGCATGGTAGATGCGCGGGGCATCGCCGGCCTCCTGCAGATTCATGCCGAAATCGACGAGGTTCATCACGATCTGCGCATGCCCCTGCGGCTGCATCGATCCGCCCATCAGACCGAAGCTGAGCCAGGGCTTGCCATCGCGGGTGATGAACGCGGGAATGATGGTATGAAAGGGCCGCTTGCCCGGCGCATAGACATTGGCATGCGCTGGATCGAGGGAAAACAGCTGGCCGCGATCCTGCAGGATAAAGCCCAGACCCTCGGGCGCCATGCCCGAACCCATGCCGCGGTAGTTGGACTGGATCAGGGACACCATATTGCCCATGGCATCCGCGGTGGTGAGGTAGATGGTGTCGCCGGCCTGATCCAGCTGCCCGGCCGCCACGCTGCGCGCCGCCCGCTGCGGCTCGATCAACTGGCGACGCTGACGGGCATAGGCCTCTGAAATCAAGGCCTGCACCGGCAAGTCGGCAAAAGCCGGGTCGGCGTAGTACCTGGCACGATCCTCGAACGCCAGCTTCTTGGCCTCGACAAACAGATGCACATGTTCGGGGCTGCCGAATCCGTGGCTTCGCAGATCGAATCCTTCCAGCAACTTGAGAATCTGCAGGGCGGCAATGCCCTGGGTGTTGGGCGGCAATTCCCAGACCGTATAGCCGCGATAATCGGCGCTCACCGGCTCGACCCACTGCGAGGTGTGGGCAGCCAGATCCGGATAGCGCAGATAGCCGCCATGACGGGCCATGAACGCATCGATCTGACGCGCCAGCGTGCCCTGATAAAAGGCCGCCCGCCCCCCGCTGGCGATCGTCCTGAGACTGTGCGCCAGATTGGGATTGCGCCAGATCTCGCCCTTGCGCGGCGCCCGTCCATCGATGGTGAATTGCTCGCGAAAACCCGGATAATCGCGCAGCCGCTGAACCGAAAGGTCCCAGTAGTAGGCAATCAGCTCGCTGACCGGAAAGCCCTGCTCAGCATAGCGGATCGCCGGCGCCAGCACCTCCGCCATCGGCAGCTGGCCAAAACGTCGATGCATTTCGAACCAGCCATCGACACAGCCAGGCACCGTGACGGGCAGCGGACCATAGGGCGGAATCCCCTGCGGCGCTTTTTCCCGCAACTGCGCAAGACTGAGCGACTGCGGTGATCGGCCGCTGGCATTGAGCCCGTGCAGGCGCCGGCTTTTCGCATCCCAGATCAGCGCGAACAGATCACCGCCGATGCCGTTGCCGGTGGGCTCCATCAAACCCAGCACGGCATTGGCGGCGATGGCCGCATCCACCGCCGAACCGCCCGCCTTGAGGATGTCCAGCGCCACCTGGGTGGCCAGCGGCTGACTGCTTGCGGCCATGCCCTGGGTCGCCAGCACTTCAGAGCGGCTGGCAAAATCCCGCCCGGTCACACGATCACCGGCCTGCAGCAGGCACGGCAGGCCGGCCAGCAATGCCGCCGCCAGGGCCTTGCTGGCGGGTCGGAACAGTTTTGAGACCATGGCGTGACCACTCCTGCGGGCGCGAATCCGTTTTTCGCCAGTGCACGTTAACATCGGCGAGAGGCGGCGAAAACCGGGGATGCGGCGCGCGTCCATCCGCACACGATGAGGCGCCGACGGTATAGAGTAGATGCCTGAACCCTGCCGGGAGAACGCCATGCCGCAATCGGTCTGGCCACACACAGGCCCGCACGGGCGAACCCCATCTCAGGCCGGCCAACACGCCAGGCGATTCACCCTTTGCTCACGCAGCCAGCGCAAGGCTGGGCGTGCCCCCACGCCAAGGAGAATTCGATGAAGACGTCGCGTCGCCTGCGCCTGTTGAGCTACAACATGCAGATTGGCATCCGCACATCCGGGCCGGCGGATTATCTGCGGCAATCCTGGCGTCATCTGCTACCGCCTGCGCTCCATCCCACCCGCCATCTGGAACCCATCGCCGGGATGTTGCGTGGCCACGACATCGTCGCCCTGCAGGAGGCCGATGCCGGCAGCCTTCGCACCCGCGCGGTCAACCTGGTGCATTTCCTCGCCGAAAGCGCCGAATACCCGCACTGGTACGTACAGGTCAACCGCAACCTGGCGCCATTCGCACGCCACGCGATGGGCGTGCTCAGCCGTTTTCCCGTGGCGCATGGCGAACACCACCGCCTGCCCGGCCATCTGCCAGGGCGCAGCGCCGCCCTCTTCCGCTTCGGCGACCAAGGTGAACATCTGACCATTGTGGCCACCCATCTGGCCCTGAGCCGCAAGATCCGCTCGCGCCAGCTCAACCACATCCATGATCTGGTGGGCGACGATGAGCATCTGGTGCTGATGGGCGACCTGAACTGCGAAACGGCGGAACTGCGTCAGCATCCCCTGCTGCGCGAGCGCAAGATGCAATTGCCGGAAAACCTCCTGCGGAGCTATCCCAGCTGGCGACCGGAACGCCTGATCGACCACATCCTGGTCTCCCCGAGCATTCCCATACACAGCGCCGGCGTGGTGGATTTCCGCTGGTCCGATTATCTGCCGGTGGCGATGGAGATCGAGCTGCCCGCCGGGGTGAACTGGAACTTGGAGATGCCGGCCTGAGCACCGGCGTGATCAGGGGGGCGCGCTGTCCGTGCCGATCACCCGCAACAACCCGTCGATGCGCGATTTCAGAGCCTGATCCTGAACCACCACCCGCAGCTCCAGCAGCAGATTGCGGGCGCGTGCATCATCGCCGCCGCGCTCGATCAGATCACTGACCTGCAGAAAAATCAGTTCAATTGCCGCTGTCTGCCCCGCTTGCAGATACGGCCGCGCCGCATCACACATCTGCTCGAACAGCACATGCTCGCGCTGCGCCAGCGCATGCCGCGCCAGCGCGGTCAGTTGCGCCAGCCCGGTGGCAAAGAAGTCACGGCTGAGGTCCAGGCACTGGCGGTAGATCGCCAAGGCTTGCGCATACTCCCGCTCAGCCAGCAAAGCCGCCAGCAGGCGCTGCCCCTGCTCCAGCGCGACGATTTTTTCCGGCCGCAGCGCCAGCGCGCTGAACAGGCTTTGATGGAAAGCAACCGGGTCCACCAGGTCGGCCGGCACCTGCCGCAGCGCGGCGATCGCCGCCTGGGAATCCTTGCGTCGCAGGGCGGCGCCGACCTCATCAAGCTTGGTCGCAAGCCGAACAGCCTGGTCGTCCAGGCGCTGTTCTTCGGCAAGGCTCAGGGCCACCCGCGCATCCAGACCCAGTTGATCTGCACGGTGAAAGGCCAGATAGCCGAGCAGATGGGCATTCACGAACAGCACGTAGAGCACCAGCATGATCGAGGCGAATACCGCAATCTCGCTGACGAAGAAAAACACCATCCAGATCGACGCCGCCAGGGCCGCGCTGGCGATCAGATACGGCCAGCCCATGACCAGAATACTCGCACCGATCTGCAACGGGCTCAGCGCGGTCAGCAGCCCAAAGCAACTGGCGAGAAACAGGTACGCCGGCAACAGGAAAAGACCGAGACTGCCCACCGTCGCGGCCAGCATCGCGTGCTGCTGCCACAGCGGCCACCACAGGGAGACGATCAACGCCGGCACCAGCAGCAGTTTGAGCGCGCCGCCCCAGTTGAACAACAGCTGCTCGGCACCGAGCCGAGGCGGCTCGGCCTCGCCATCCGCACTGTGCACGATCACGGCTTCCAGGTAGGCGAACAGCCAGGGCGTGACGATCACCAGCAGAACCACACTGGCCAGGCTTTGCAGCCCGACCCAGATCATCAGCGTGAACAGAATCAGGGTGCACAGCGCAGTGAAATGCAGCGGATAGCACAAGAGCTGCGGCAGATAGGACCGCAGACCGGGGTAATCCGCCAGACGTTTGCCTTGATAGAAAATTCTCGACATCGTGCCTCCACAGAAGCCGAATCGTCACCGCCCGCCAGGCCATGGACGCCAGAATCTACCCTGCGCTCAGTGGCCATGGCAAACTGGATCTTACGCCGGTATCGCGGCTTCTTTGCGGCGCGCCGTCGGCAGGACCGCCAGATTTCATGCTACGTCACCACCGGCAAGATCGGGCTGTCCTGCGCGGCTGCCAAGATGCAGGAACGGGAACGTTTCCAGCGTCTGTTTCGTGGCTTCATTGTCAATCACCATCAGGACCATTGAATTTCCATGCCTCTCCATGCAAAAGCTTTTCTGAGCGCGATCGCCGTGTTTACCATCAGTGCCTGCACCGCCAATGGCGGGTTTGGGGGGCAGAGCAATAGCCCCCCCGAACCCGTCGATTGCCAGGCCACCCCGGACGATCCGGCCTGCAGTGCAGGCGACGCCGACATTTCGGGCTGGACGCCGGTGTCCAGTGGTGCGGCCAGTGCAACCTACACTTTCGGCGGTGGTTGCCAGCTCGACCCCCTGGTCAGCTGCAGCGTCAGCGACGAGACCGCTTCCTATGATGGCGATGCCGGCACCTTCGCCAAGGTGAGCATCGATGGTGGCGCCGTCGGCAGCGTATTCGGTCCTTCATTGATCGTACGCTTCGATACCGGGCCGGTTGGCGTAGCGGAGGATTCGGTGGCCGCGGTGGACCTGAGCATCGCGCCATCGTTTGAACTGTCGGCCTTCCAGCTAAGCACCGAATTCGAAGGCGCGGCAACCGCGGACGAGCCGACCAATGCGCAAGCCATCCGCTTTGCCGGCACCAACGGGGAAACCCAGCGTGCCCTGCTGGGCTTCAAGAATACGGCGCCCTATGACACCATCGTGCTGAGCATGAGCCTCGACGCCGGCCTGCTCGCCGAGTTCGATCTCTGGGATGTCGTGACCGCGGCGGCCCCGCCCGAAGACGGCGAATAAAGGACGCAAAGACGGGGCCTGCGGGCCCCGTTCTGCCATCCCCGACGCAAGCCGGACCGCTGTTCGGAGCGCCTGCCCACGCATGGGGGTCCGGCACCGGATCAATCGGCTTAGGCGGCGGCGTCCTGGCCCGCAGCAAACAGGGCTTGCAGGGACGCCAGCGCCGCATCGAATGCACCGGCCTCACCGGCGCCTTGTCGCAGGTAGGCCTCGATTTTCGGCCACAACGCGATGGCCGCATCCACCTTGGCATCACTGCCCTGGCTGTAGGCGCCCAGTTTGATCATGTCCTGATTGCGCCGGTAGGCGGAATACAGCGCGCGAAACTGCACCACGGCGCGCTGATGCTCCGGAGTTTGCAGATCGCGTGCGACCCGGCTGATCGAGCCCTCGACATCAATCGCCGGATAGTGCCCGGCATCGGCCAGATCGCGGGACAGCACGATATGACCATCGAGGATCGCGCGGGCGGTGTCGCCCACCGGATCCTGCAGATCATCGCCCTCGACCAGCACGGTATACACCCCGGTGATGGTGCCTCCGCCCGCTTCGGCATTGCCTGCACGCTCGATCAGCTGCGGAATCTTGGTGAAGACCGATGGCGGAAAGCCGCGGGTGGCCGGCGGCTCGCCGATGGCCAGGCCGATCTCCCGCTGGGCCTGGGCAAAGCGGGTCAGGGAATCCATCAGCAGCAGCACATGCTTGCCTTCATCCCGAAATCCTTCCGCCACCGCGGTTGCCAGATAGGCCGCGCGCAGGCGCAGCAACGGCGATTGATCCGCCGGTACCGCGATCACCACGGCCTTGCGCATGCCGGCATCCCCCAGCGTGTTGACGATAAAATCACGCACCTCGCGGCCCCGCTCCCCGATCAGCGCGACCACGATCACGTCCGCGTTGGTGTACTTCGTCATCATTCCGAGCAGGCTGCTCTTGCCGACCCCGGAACCGGCCATCAGGCCGATGCGCTGTCCCCGCCCGACAGTGAGCAGGCCATTGATCGAACGCACACCGACATCCAGAACCTCGTCCACCGGCGCCCGCACCAGGGGATTGAGCGGCGGTGCGTGCAGACGGCCCCAGCGCTCGGGCCGCAGACGTCCACGCCCGTCGATCGGCTGCCCTTCCCCATCCAGCACCCGACCAAGCACCGAAGGACCCAGCGGCACCTCGGCCTGACGGCCCAGCGGGGTGACACGGGAATTCGGTTTGACATGGGTCAGGACGCCAGCCGGCATCAGGTAGATCTTGTCACCGGAAAACCCCACCACCTCGGCCTCGATGCCTGGTCCATCCTCATCTTCGATGCGACAGCGCGTGCCGATATCGGCCTGACAGCCCTCGGCCACCAGGGTCAGCCCGACCACCCGCCGCAAGCAGCCTGAAGCCACCAGGCCACTGGAAAGTCCGGTGCGAGCGCCGCGGGCAGCCAGCCGATCGGCCAGCTGCAGCTGGCGGGCCTGGCGAAAAGCCGCCCGATCAGGCAATTCGACCGGATCAGGCATGCAGCATCTCCGCGGCCAGGCGCTCCAGTCGTTGCTGCAGACGACCATCCACCTCGGTCAGATTGCGTTTGACCCGGACATCGCCGGTCTGCAACTCGGCATCCTCATGCAGGCGCCAGTTCGCATCCGGACCCACGGTTTCATTGAGAAAGTCGAGATCCCGGGGATTGAGATAGATATCGACCTTCGATTCCATCTCCCGGCCGAGCAGGTCCACCGCCTGCTTGATCAATGCGTGCAGGCTTTCGCCGTCTTCATGCACGGCCTTACCCACGATCCGGCGGGCCAGAATCAGGGCCAGATTGCTCAGGCTGTACTCCAGATCCCGGTCCAGTTCGTCCAGCGGAGCGGCCAGCTCGGCGGCGATGATCTGCAAACGCTCGATCGCCGCCGTCATCGCGTCCGCGCCGGCGGCCAGGCCCTTGGCATGGCCTTCGGCATAGGCCTCGTCAAACGCGCGCTGCTGCAATGCATGCAGCTCCGCCGCCGTTGGCGGGCTGGGCGCCGCCTGTTCCTCGCCCAGCGAGCCGGAAGCCTTCGCCTCACCGCTATCGAGCTGCGGCATGGTCCAGGATTTGGCCCCCTGGATGTTGTGCCAGACCCGGGCATCATCTTGGCCGCTCATAGCATCTCTTCATTCTGGCCGCCGAGCATGATCTCGCCCTCGTCGGCGAGACGCCGCGCGGTGGTCAGGATCGCCTTCTGCGCCCCGTCAACATCGGACAGCTTGGCCGGCCCGGCCGCTTCCAGATCGTCAAGGAGCATCTCCGCCGCCCGCTGCGACATGTTGGCGAGGATCTTCTCCTTGACCTTCTTTTCGGCCCCTTTGAGCGCCAGCACCAGCTGATCATTCTGGCACTCGCGCAGCAGTCGCTGCATCGAGCGATCATCCAGATCCACGAGATTATCGAACACGAACATCAGATCCTCGATCCGCTGCCCCAGAACTTCATCTTCTTCCCGCAGCAGTTCCATCATCTGCTGCTCGATCTGGGCATCCATCATGTTCATGATGTTCGCCGCCACCTTGACCCCACCGACGCTGGGCGCCTTGAGATTCCCTGCGCCGGAGAACTGGCGCTCCATGATCTCGTCCAGTTCCTTGAGCGCCGCCGGCTGGATGCCGTCCAGGCTGGCAATGCGCAGCATCACGTCCACGCGGGTGCGCTCCGGCATCAGGGCGAGAATCTCGGCCGACTGATCGGCATCCAGATAGGCCAGCACGATGGCGATGATCTGCGGATGCTCGTTGCGGATCAGTTCCGCCACCGAACGGGTCTCCATCCATTTCAGCGCTTCCAGGCCCTTGCTGTTGCGACCGATCAGAATGCGATCGATCAGGCTGCCGGCCTTGTCTTCACCCAGCGCTGAAACCAGGACATTGCGCACATATTCATCGGCGCCAACGCCGATCGAGGTTTGCGACTCCAGGGCGTCGACAAATTGTTCCAGCACCAGCTCCATCCGCTCGCGCGGCACATTGTTCAAGGAAGCCATGGCCGAGCCCACCCGCTGCACCGCCTTGGCGCCCATGTGTTTGAGAACCTCGGAGGCCGCCTCTTCGCCCAGCGACATCAGCAGGATCGCGGCGCGTTCGTCGCCCTCGATTTCTTCCGCGACCTCACTCATCGCCAACCCACTGCTTCATCAGCTGAGCGACTTTCTTCGGATCTTCCTTGACCGCCTCACGGGCCCTCTGCAGCTTGTCCTGCATGTCCTGCCCTTTGCGCTTCGCCGGCGCGGACTCCTGCTGCTGGAAATCGGCCTCGCCGGCCGCCAGCACCGCAGCCTGCGCGCCGGGCGCCCCCGCCAGGGCAGGTGCGGCCACCGGCGCGGCCTGCAGCTGTGGCTTGAGAGCCGACTTCAGGGCCGGCCGCAGGATCAGAAAGGCAATGACGAGCAGCACCAGGGATCCCATCAGCTGGCGGACCAGATCACGAAATGCGGGCTGCTCCCACAGCGGAATGCTGGGTTCTTCCAGAGACGCCTCCTGCAGAAAACTCAGATTGCTGATGCTCACGGTATCGCCACGCTCTGCATCGAAACCGATGGCATCTTTCACCAGGGTCTCGATTTCGCCCATCTGCGCCTCGTTCAGGGCCTGCGTGGTCGCTTCCGCCTCGGCGCCGGCAGGCAAATGGTCGACCAGCACCGCCGCGGAGATCCGCAGCACTCGACCGGGATTGCTCTGCCGCCGGGAAATGGTGCGGTCCACCTCGTAATTGCGCGTGCGCTGCAGGCTGCGCAGATTGTCTTCCTCTGCCTGTCCCGCGACATTGCCTGGCACCCGGTTGCTCAGGGCCCCCGGCACACCGGACGGCACCGCATCCGGCTCCCGATCCTCGCTCAGCTGTTCGCTGCGCAACACCGAGCGATTGGGCGCATAGCTTTCGCGGGTTTCCTCCAGGGCGCTGAAATCCAGCTCGATGCTCACCTGAGCGCTGACCCGGCCCGGCCCCATCACCGGCAGCAGCAGCTGCTCGATGCGCGTCCGGTAGTTCTCTTCCAGCTGGGCGCGAAACTCCAGCTGGGTCGCACTCAGCGCGAGCACATCATCGCCGTAGCGACTGAGCAGCCGCCCCGCCTCGTCGACCACGCTGACCCGGCTGGCCAGCAGATCCGGAATGCTGGAGGACACCAGATGGACAATCGCATCCACCTGCCCGGTTTCCAGCCGCCGTCCCGGGTACAGGGCGACCAGCACCGAAGCGCTGGCCTCCTGCCGGGATCGCACGAAAGCACTGCGCTTGGGCATGGCCAGATGCACGCGTGCGCTGCGCACCGGCTGCAGTTGACTGATGGTCCGCGACAACTCGGTTTCCAGCGCATGCTGGTAACGCGCGCTCTCGACGAACTGGCTGACACCGATGCCCTGCTCTTCACGGATCATTTCGAAACCGCCGCCGGCACTGCGTGGCAGACCGGCACTGGCCAGGGCCAGGCGCGCCCGGTTGAGGTCGGCCGCAGCCACCAGAATCGCGCCGCTGCTGGCGGCCTGCTGATACTCGATGCCGGCCTGATTGAGGGCCTCGATCACCTCCACATTGTCGCGGTCGGTGAGGCCTGAATACAGAGTCTGCATCGCCGGTTTTTGCGACCACATGAAGATGGTGACGCCGACCGCCACCGCCATCGCGACACCGATCAAGGCGGCCAGCTGCCGAACGCCCGGACTGGACGCGAGCTGGCTTAGAGTGAAATTCTGCAGACCACCGGTTTCAGCCGACTTGTCGGCAGAGCTGACTGCTGGAGTATCGGCCATCGCAGCTTACACCGTCAGATCGGCATATTCATGATGTCCTGATAACTCGACACCAGACGATTTCGGACTTCGGCCATGGCCTTGAAAGACACCTGGGCCTGGTTCAGGGAGAGCATGACATCCGCCAGCTCGGTCCCAGGCTCGCCGCTGGCAAAGGCCTGCGCGTTCTGGGCAGCCTGTTGCTGCGTGCCGTTGACATCCTGAATCGCCTCGGCGAGCAGATCGCCAAATCCCGCCCGCTCGGGCGTGGCTTGGGTGCCGCCCGCCTGTTCCGCCTGCTGCGCTTGCAGTTGCCGGATCTGATTCAGCACACCGTTGATATTGCTCGTATTGATGTTCATAGTGCTCACCTTTGCGCTGCCGCCGTGCTGCGGTTTTCGCGCGCACCACCGGACAGACTGACGTTATTCAGACTAAGGCAAGGAACATGCCGCGCCGGATCAGGATTGCACCTGCTGGCGCTGCAGGTCGTATTTCCTGAGCTTTTCCACCAGAGTGGTGCGCCGCAGACGCAGCAGTTGCGCGGCCTGCGAAACCACCCCGCCGGCCTGTTCCAAGGCCTGGCGAATCAGGGTCTGCTCGATTTCTGCCATGTGCGTCTTGAGGTCCAAACCTTCATCCGGCAGCCGCTCGCTGAATTCCGACAACTCGTCGGACAGCCGCAGATTGGGCGCCAGGTCCGCAGCCTCCTCCTGTTGCTGAGCCAGCCGGACACTCTTGGGCCGATAGCGCTCCGGCAGATCATGCACGTCCACGGTGGAGTTCGGGTGCAGGACCGCCAGTCGCTCCACCAGATTCGCCAGTTCGCGCACATTGCCCGGCCAGACATAAGAGCGCAGGGCATGGATGGTCTCCGGCGCAAAGCGCACATCGCCGCGACCAAATTCACGCAACTCATCCGATATTTCCGTGATCAGCAGTGGCAGATCTTCCAGACGGTCACGCAGGGCCGGCATTTCGATCGGGAACACGTTGAGCCGGTAGAACAGATCTTCGCGAAACGCGCCCTCATGAATTCTCAGTTCCAGATTGCGATGGGTCGCCGCGATGATGCGCACGTCACACTGGCGTGAGGTGTTGCTGCCGACGCGCTCATAGGTCCGTTCCTGCAGGACGCGCAGGATCTTCACCTGCATCGGCAGGCTCATGTCGCCGATTTCGTCCAGGAACAGGGTGCCGCCTTCCGCCATCTCGAAACGGCCCTGGCGTGAAGTGATCGCGCCAGTGAAAGCGCCCTTTTCGTGACCGAACAGTTCGCTTTCCAGCAATTCCGAAGGGATGGCGCCGCAATTCACCGCCACGAAGGGCTTGTCACGCCGGCCCGAACTTTCGTGGATGGCGCGCGCAACGACTTCCTTGCCGGTCCCCGATTCACCGGTGACCAGCACCGTGGTATCGAACGCAGCAACCTGCGCGATCATCTTGCGTACCCGCCGGATGGCCAAGGTATTGCCGGTCGGACCGGAAGCCTGCGGCGTCGCCTGGGCATCAAGCTGCTGCACGCTGACCCGGCGCAGGATTTCCGTGAGCTGAGGTGCGCGGATCGGATAGTCCAGGGACCAGACATCGGCCTGATCGAAACCCAGAGTTTCACCATGCAATTCCGGCAGCATCAGCAACGGCGCATGCTGCGGGTCGGCCTTCAGCCAGCGCCGGCTGGCATCACGCTGCTCGGCGCTCAGCCGTCCCAGCACCACCGCAAGGTATTCCCTGGGCTTGGCCTGGGGCAGTTCGAAGGGATCAAGGTCCTGCACCTCGGGCGAGTAGTCGATGAAACCAAGTACAGCTTGCAGCTGTGATGCACGTTCAGTGTCTGCATCAAGCAGCAGAATTCGAGATGTCGACATGGTCGCCCCTCCGGATTGCGTCGATCAGATTGGCTACCGATCCGAGAAAATCAGCCTTGTTGATGAAGGCATCGGCACCGGCACTGGCCGCGTGGGCCCGGTGTTCGCTGTCGTCGTAGATGCTGACGATGGCGATCAGTGGCGGATCATCCTGCGCCTTGATCAGACGGGTGGCCTGAATACCGCCCATGCGTGGCATAGACAGATCCATGATCAGCAGATCTGGCCGCAAGCGTTCGCACAGATGAATGGCCTCTTCGCCATCGGCGCCCAGGCCGAGCAGTTCGACCCCGTCGACCTCTTCGAGCAGGACCTGCGCGAGGCGCCGGAAATCGACATGATCATCCACCACCACTGTTCTGATTTTATCCATAGCTGTCTCCCACCTTGCATCTAACTGGCCAACCGGGCTTCGGGACCATGATGTAGCCGCCGCTGCATCACGGACTGAATCCGGTATGTTTCCTGCCGTTCCTTGGACGACGCGATGCCCAAGGCTTCGCGATATTTGGCGATGGTCCTGCGTGCAATCTTGACCCCACGTCGGGCCAATATCGCGGCCAGATCAACATCACGCAAGGGCTGCGCCGGCTCTTCGTTCGCGACCAGCTTCTGAATCATCGCCTTGACCGCCGCGCCGGAAGCGGCGACGCCCTCGGCGGTCACCAACTGGCTCGGGAAAAACGTCTTAAGTGAGAATACGCCGTGCGGGGTCTGCACGTATTTGCTCGTCGTGATCCGGGAGATTGTGCTCTCGTGCACGCCGATGGCATCCGCCACCTGCTTGAGGGTCAGAGGACGCAGGGCAATCGAACCGCGGCACAGAAAATCTTTCTGGCATTCGAAAATGTACTGGGTGGCGCGCAACAGGGTGTCATTGCGCATTTCCACGCTGCGCAGGAGCCAGCGGGCTTCCTGCAATTGCGCCCGCAGGGCCTTGGCCTGCGAATCCTCGCTCACCACCCGCTCGTATTCCGGATTGATATGGACGCCGGGAATGATCGAATTGTTCAGACGCACGGCCCAGCCACGCTCTCCCACTTCCACACTGACATCCGGAATCACCGCCACCGCCAATTGCTCCTGCGCGGCCGGCTTCGGACTCAGGCTACGAATCAGACGCACGGCCTGGGCAATCTGCGCTTCATCGCAGGCCAGGCTGGCGCTCATTTCCTGCAACGCCATGCGGCCCAGCGCGTCCAGATGATGATCGACGATCTGGAATGCCAGGCCGCGCCCCGGCGTGTGTTCGGCCAGTTCTTCCAGCTGGATGCGCAGGCATTCCTGCAGGCTGCGGGCGGCGAAACCCACCGGTTCCATTCTTTGCATGCTAAACAGAACGGCTTCGACTTCGCTCGCCAGCACGGGTTCGATGCTACGCAGTTCGCGGGCGATGGCCTGGACCGACACCATCAGATAGCCGCTGTCGCTGGTCGCATCGATGATCGCACTGGCGATGCGCAGACGATGCTCATCCGGATAGAGCATCTGCGCCTGCTGCAGGATGCGCATGTGGACGGTCTGTTCGACCTCGACCAAGCGATCTTCGAAATTGCCGACGTCCTCGCCCGAACCGCTGGCGCGGTGTTCCTTGATCGGCGCCTGAGATTCCAGCGTCACCACCGCCTCTTCGACCACTTCGTCATCGCGCTCGAGCATCACATTGTCTTCGAGTGCGGCCTTGAGCTCCTCCGCGAGCTCTTCGGCGGACAGCTGCAGAAACCGGATGGACTCCGCAAGCTGCGGGGTCATCGCCACTTTTTGACTTAGATTGAGAGACAGAGCCGGTTGCATACGTGTTTCCTTGTAGCCGCTCGACGTGTTTACGTCGTCATTGGCTGCAAGCATGGCCGCGCTCGTGTCAAGAAAATGTCATTCAGGACCGGAATGCAAATTCGAGGCCTGACGTGCCTGCGCCAGGGCCCGCCGGTGGTGACGAAACACGTGGCGTGACAGGGCATCGTCCACTTCGTCCGCGATTTCGCCGAACTCCAGGCGCAGCATTCCGGGTGCCTCGGGGTCCGCGTGCAGACGCCCGACCGGCAGCTGCAGGGCCTGTGGCAAGGCGGGATGCAGGTACAAGCGCACGCTACGGGCCGGACTCGCCGGCCGCGGCAGCGTCGCCGGCAGACACAGGCCACTGGCCGACAGTTCGATGCGCACCGGCGTCGGAAGATCACATTGCTGGCGCCAGAAACCGGCAAACATCTGGATCAGCACATTGAGCTTGGCATCGATGTATTGCCATTCCTGTAGCCGCCCTTCGGTGTCTTCCTGAACATGCGGCGGGGGCTGCGCTTCCAGCGCATTGATCGCGGCGAGCACGGCAAGATTGCTCGCATCGCAATCATCACAGGCCTGCGCGCTCAACTCAACGCTACAGTGATCCTGATAGCAGGGGGCGGTGCTCGACATCGGCATCTGCGCGCCGGATCTGCGGGCGGCAATAGTCAGGCAATCTCAAGCCAGGCGGAATGAACCTGTGCCAGCAGTTCCATGACTTCCAGAACCACGGCCGGGTCACGATGCCGGTTGGCATGCAGCAGGCGCCGCTGGATGTAGTCATACAGCCGCTCCAGATTGGTCGCCAGTTCGCCGCCCTGCTCATGATCCAGGCAGGCCCGCAACTCGGCGACAATCGCACCGACATCACCAAGCTTCTGCGCGGCGGTGACGTAGTCCTGTTTGTCCAGGGCGACGCGGGCGGCACCGGCCCGGTTGATCGCCCCGTCGAGCAGCATGGTGATCAGACCATGCGCATCCGCGCTTGCCACGCCGGTATCGATGGCGACATTGCTGTAGGTGCTGGATGCGTAACTCTGACTGGCGGCGTACATGTTGGAATCTCCTGATCACTTGCAACAGCTATCGGCCCGGGCAAAGAATTCTTGAGGCATTCGCCGCGCAATTGAAGCCACGCCGCCCGTCTCAGTGCCCGAGCCAGGAAGGCCTCAGGCGCAGGCTCGTATCAGCCCTGGGGACATTACGCTTGCATCCAGGCGTAGGCAACGCGCTGGAAGCACCGGCTCATTGAGACGGGAATCACCGCCAATCGTTGTTCGATTGGCAGAATCCCCAAGGCCGCAGGAGCGGCCTTGAACCCGCGATGCCGTGTTCACAACATGAACACTGCGCGCGCCCTTAAGACGACTTTGGCTTGGCAACGCCCGGCAGGCTGGCGAGCTGCTGCGAGAGATAGTTGCTGGTCAGCTGCAACTGCGAAAGCATGGCATCGAGGGCCGAGAACTGTTTCAGATAACGCGCCTCAATCCGCTCCAGGCGATAATCCAGCGCTTCGCGTTTCTCATCGACCCGCTCAAGGCGGCCATCGAGACTGGCGGTGCGCGAATCGATCAAGCCGTCATCACCGATGTAGGCCGAGGTGATGGCAGAGAGGGTTTCGGCAAAACCGTTCTCACCGGTGAGAAAGCTCTGCACCCCATTGAAATCCTGGCTCAACGCGGTGGTCAGCTTGCTCTGATCGAGACTCAGCTTGCCATCGACAGCGGTGGTGATGCCCAGATCCAGCAAGGACTGGATGCTGCCGTCGCCAAAATTGGCCGACAGCGAGACCCGCAATTGATTGCTGAGCCCTCGTAGCACGGAA
Source organism: Oceanococcus sp. (assembly GCA_041619555.1). GTDB lineage: Bacteria > Pseudomonadota > Gammaproteobacteria > Nevskiales > Oceanococcaceae > Oceanococcus. Next base: position 38,719 of record JBFKDQ010000029.1, read on the forward strand.
TCGCCATTGAGCGGCCCGCTTGAACCGGTGGCCGGATCAAAATTTCCCAGCGCTTTGATGACATCGACCAGAGTGTTGTAGGAACTGATGAAACCGTCCATGGAGGCGACCGCATCAGTTTGGTCGCGGCTGATCTGCAGGGATTTAGCCTCGCCTGGAAGAGCCTTCTTCAGGTCGATCACCACCCCCTCGATCGCGGAGGAAATGGAATTGGAACTGGAGGTCACCTGGTTGCCATTGATGTACACAATCGCATCCTGGAAATTCTTGCTCGTATCCATCAGCGCGACAAATGCGGTCAGTCCGGGGTCGGCGACGCCCGCGCTGATCTGGATTTCGCTGTCGCTGCCGGAGCGGTCCGATCCGAGCTGCAGGATGGCACCGCCGTCCACGTTGATAATACTGGCCACGATGCCGGGATTGTCGACCTGATTGTTGATCGCATCGCGAATGTTCACCAGGCTTTGCGCGCCCGGGTCGATCTCGACGGAGAACGCATCACTGCCCAGCTGCAGGTCGAGGGTGCCGAAACCAACCGGCGCGTCCGGCGGCACGATTGGCGTCACCGTCGCCATGCGATGCGACTGGGCCAGCTGTTCGACCTGGATGTCGTAGGTACCCAGAGCGGCCCCGCTGCTCACCGTGGCGGTGAAGATCTCTTCATCTTCGACCGTGACGCTGCGCCCTTCCAGGGTGCTGGTCTCGCTCATGGTCTGGAAGCGGGTGTCGAGTCCGGCGACCGTGTCCTTCAGACGCCCGAATGCCGAAAGTTCCAGGCGGGCGGCGGATTCCTGCCGCGCCAGGCGGTTGGCCACCGGCGCACGCTCGGCGGCAACCAGTTGGGACACCAGGCCCTGAACATCAAGACCGGAGCCGATTCCTGCAGATGTAATTGAGGGCATGTTCCGCTCCTTGCAATCGCCGTTCCGGGATAGAGGCGCCGGGTCTAGGCGCGCTCATCCAGTCCCAGCTTGTTGTCGCTGATGATCTGCTCGATCCGCTGCGCGATCTTGAGGACCAGCTCCGCCGGCACCTGGCGGATCACCTCGCCTTCCCGATCCAGCAGGGAAACCACCAGACGATCAAAATCCTTGTCAATTCTGAATTGCAGGGAGGCATCCCGGGCCATCGCCTGGCTGCCGCCGGGGACTGCCGTGTCGAGCGGTTTCTTGCCGGAGTCTCGTGCTCCGCCGCTTTCCGCTCCTTGCGCCGAAGCGACAGGCTGGACAGGCGCAACCGGCCGCGGCGTATCTGCCGGGGCCGGCTGAACCTGATTCATCAGATGTGTAAGTGGCGATACATCAATCATTTTTCGCCTCCAGTTGCGCCTCGAGGCCGCCGGCTTACGCCGGCGGCCCTATCGGCTTCTTTCCTACCCGGCCCGCTTACCCAAGCAGACTCAGGACATTCTGCGGAGCGGAGTTGGCCTGGGCCAGCATCGCCGTACCCGCCTGCTGCAGAATCTGATTCCGGGTCAGGGTCGCGGTTTCCGCCGCGAAATCCGCATCCTGAATCCGTGACCGCGCAGCGGACAGGTTTTCCGAGGTGGTCTGCAGATTCGAGACCACACTCTCAAAGCGACTCTGTACCGCACCCAATTCGGCCCGGGCGCTGTTGATCGTGGTCAGGGCGCTGTCGACCAAGCCGATGGCCGTCTGTGCCCCGGCGTAATTGCCCACCGTCAGGGTGTCGATGCCATTGGTGGTGGTCAGCGTGCTGATCGTCGCATTGGCATACCCGGTCAGAGTCGCATCATTGGTGGTCCCGCCGACCACGACCGCGCCCTCGCTGTTCAGGGTCAGCTGGCCGGTCGCGGCATCGTAGGATGCACCCACACCGGTTTGCTGCGACACCTCATTGATGGCATCCACCAGCTGCCCGGCCCGTTCCGCCGCACTGGTCGCCGTACCGATCGCACCAACATTCACGGTATTGATGGTCAGGCCGCCATCGGCAATCGCGGTGCCGAATCCGGTCAGACCGCTGGCCGCAACAGTCAGGCCGGCGTCGGTGTTCTGCGTCAGGCTGCCCAGCGCCGCGGTGTTGGCATCCACGATGCCCGAAACGGTAATGCTCTCACCGGCATTGGCGCCGACCTGGAAGATGGCCCCGGTAAAGGATCCGTCAATCAGGCTGACCCCGTTGAAAGCGGTATCGTCTGCCACCCGGTTGATTTCCGACAGCAGCTGCGAGACTTCAGCCTGCAGTGCGTTGCGGTCAGCCGAGGTGTTGGTGGCATTGGACGACTGCACCGCCAGTTCACGAATACGCTGCAGATTATTGGCCACCTCACCCATCGCGCCTTCGGCGGTCTGGGCCAGGGAAATCCCGTCATTGGAATTCCGTACCGCCTGATTCAGGCCGCGAATCTGGGCGGTGAAACGTTCGGAAATGGCCAGCCCTGCAGCATCATCCTTGGCGCTGTTGATCCGCAGACCGGTGGACAGACGTTGAATGGAGGTCGCCAGATCCTGGGAGCTGCCCAGCAAATTGCGTTGTGCATTCAGCGACATGACGTTGGTATTGATTACTTGCATTTTAAATTCCTCGCAACAAACTGAGTAGGAGTGATCGGCTCAGACCCTGCATTGAGGCCACTACCGAGGTCACTGAGTTTATCGGTCCCGGAAAGCGAATCTTTAGTCTTTGGCGGAGAAAATTTGCTTTGCATCGAGACTTTTGCGCTGCGGACCGACCATCAGCACCGCAGGAGACCTGCCGCCCGGCCTTGCACCGGCAGGTAGATCAGGCGTCAAAGGAGCCGCTCAGAAAAAAGCTCAGCGCAGGTAGTTGAACAGCGACAGGCCCTGGACCTGGGTGAAGGTCTTGCGAGCGGCCTCCAGGGCATTGAGTTCGATGCTCAATGCGGATACGGCGGCGGCAAAATCGGTGTCCCGCAACGTGGAGGAACGCTGCGCCAGGTCCACGCCAAGATCGGCGATGCGGGCCTGCTCGGTTTCCACCCGCTCCATGTTGCCACCGAGCACCGCACGATGGGTCAGCACCCCTTCCAGGGCGGCATCCAGACGCAGCAAGCCCTCATCG
>JBFKDQ010000030.1:0-41682 GCA_041619555.1 Oceanococcus sp.
GATCGGGGCGATCTCGCGGCCGACCCAGTTGCGCAGCTCGGCGGCGATCTTCTTGGCCTCCTCGCCGGTCGGGCGCGGGCGCTTGAGCACGACGAAGGCGCAGATCGCCTCGCCGGTGGTCTCGTCGGGGCGGCCGACCACCGCCGCTTCGGCCACCAGCTCGGTGTGGCTGACCAGCGCGCTCTCGATCTCCATCGTGCCCATGCGGTGTCCGGAGACGTTCAGGACGTCGTCGATGCGGCCGGTGATCGTGAAATAGCCGGTCTTCGCGTCGCGGATCGCGCCATCGCCGGCAAGGTAATACTTGCCCTGGAAGTCGGCCGGGTAGTAGCTCTTCTTGTAGCGCTCGGGGTCGCCCCAGATCGTGCGGATCATGCTCGGCCAGGGCTTCTTGACGACCAGGATGCCGCCCTGCCCGTTCGGTACGTCCTTGCCGGTCTCGTCGACGATCGCCGCCATGATGCCCGGGAAGGGCAAGGTGCAGGACCCCGGGACCAGAGGCGTCGCGCCAGGCAGCGGCGTGATCATGTGGCCGCCGGTTTCGGTCTGCCAGAAGGTATCGACGATCGGGCAACGGCCGCCGCCGATGTTCTTGTGGTACCACTCCCAGGCGGCCGGATTGATCGGCTCACCGACCGAGCCGAGGATGCGCAGCGAGCTGAGGTCGTAGTTCTTGGGGTGGACGGCTTCGTTGCTTTCGGCAGCCTTGATCAGCGAGCGGATCGCCGTCGGCGCGGTGTAGAAGATCGAGCAGCGATGGGCTTCGATCATCTTCCAGAACCTGCCGGCATCGGGATAGGTCGGCACGCCTTCGAAGACGATCTCGGTCGCCCCGAGGGCCAGCGGGCCATAGGCGATGTAGGTATGCCCGGTGACCCAGCCGATGTCTGCGGTGCACCAGAAGATGTCGTCGGGCTTCAGGTCGAAGGTCCATTTGGTGGTCAGCGCGGCATGCAGCAGGAAGCCGCCGGTCGCGTGCTGCACACCCTTGGGTTTGCCGGTCGAGCCCGAGGTGTAGAGCAGGAACAGCGGATGTTCGGCCTCGACCCACTCCGGCTCGCACTCATCCGCCTGAGTCTCGACCGCATCATGCCACCAGACATCCCTGCCCTCCTGCATGGCGACCTCATGGCCGGTGCGCTTGAGCACGATCGCCTTTTCGATTGTCTGGCAACCTGTGGCCAGCGCCTCGTCAGCCGCCTGCTTGAGTTCGACGATCCCGCCACCACGATGACCGCCATCGGCGGTGATGAGGAAGCGGGCGCCGGCGTCCTCGATCCGGTCGCGCAGCGACGCGGCCGAGAAACCGCCAAAAACCACCGAATGCACCGCGCCGATCCGGGCGCAGGCCTGCATCGCAATGATCGCCTCGGCAACCATCGGCATGTAGATGACGATGCGATCGCCCTTGGTCGCCCCCTGCGCCTTCAGCGCGTTGGCAAAACGACAGACTTGTGCATGCAACTGGCGATAGCTCAGCGTGCGGGTATCCCCGGGCTCACCTTCAAAACGGATTGCGATCTGCTCCCCGCGGGCTTCCAGATGCCGATCGATGCAGTTGTGGGATACGTTCAGCCTGCCATCGGTAAACCAGCGGTAGTTGGGGGCATCCGTGTCATCCAGACCGACCGTGAACGGGGTGTGCCAGCTGATTTGCTCGCGCGCGAGTTCGCACCAGAATCCTTCATGATCCTCCTCCGCCCGGGCATACAGGGCCTTGAGGCGCTCTGCCGGCCACTGCGCCCGAGCGGCGAACTCGGCCGGCGGGGCAAACAGACGATCTTCTTTTAGAATGGACTGAATATCCTTTGCGCTCATGTTGCGATCTCGGCTGCGGTCTAAATGCCAAGCATAACGCCCCCTAGCGCCCTTTCAAGACCGGCCATGACAGATTCTGACGAAGACGAAATTCTCCACACCGGCGATTTTCTCGAACTGCGCCGCAGGCGCGGCTGGGAATATGTTCGCCGCCCCCGCTCCAGCGGTGGCGCGGCCTTCATGATTGCCACCACCGATGCCGATGAACTGGTGCTGGTCGAGCAATTCCGTCCGCCCGTTGGAGCTGTAGTCATCGAACTGCCAGCCGGCATCATGGGCGATGAACATCCGGATGAAACGACCGAGCAGGCCGCCTGCCGGGAACTGGAAGAAGAAACCGGCTTTCGCGCCGCCCGCGTCAAACGCATTTTCGATGCGCCAACCGCGGCCGGAATCACGTCCGAGTGGGCCTATTTTCTGCGCATGGATGCCCTTACCCGCGTCCATCAGGGCGGCGGCGTCGATGGCGAGAACATCACCACCCATTGCGTCCCCATCATGGCCGTGCCGCAGTGGCTGGAGCACAGGGCCGCCGCAGGCAGCAAGATTGACCCCCGCATCTATGCCGCCCTGTTCTGGCTGCATCAGGAGTCGCCCAAGCGGTGGACCTGAGCGCTTCCATTTCAACCATCCTCGGCGGCATCGGCCTGTTCCTGCTGGGCATGGCCCTGATGACCGATGGACTCAAAGCACTTGCCGGCGGGCGCCTGCGCAGCCTGCTCGCACGACTGACGCGACGGCCGGGCGATGCCGTTCTGGCCGGGGCAGGCATGACCGCGCTGGTGCAATCCTCCAGCGCCACGACCCTCGCCACCATCGGCTTCGTCAGCGCGGGACTGCTGCCTTTTCACACCGCCATCGGGGTCATCGTGGGCGCCAACATCGGCACCACCAGCACCGGCTGGCTCGTCGCCCTGCTGGGACTGAAATTCAGCATCAGCAACCTGGCCATGCCGGTGGTCGGCGTCGGTGCCCTGATGCGCATCATGGGACGGGACCGTATCGCCCACGCCGGCGCGATTGCCGCCGGCTTCGGCATGATTTTTGTCGGCATCGGTTTCCTGCAGCAAGGCATGGACACGCTGGCAGATCTGATCGACCCCAGCCGCTATGGCAGCGATGATCTTGGCGGGCGCCTCGGACTGGTCGGCATCGGCCTGCTGATGACGGTGGTGATGCAATCCTCCAGCGCGGCCGTCGCCACCACCCTCACCGCCCTCGCCAGCGGCGCCCTGAACCTCGATCAAGCGGCCGCTCTGGTCATCGGTCAGAATGTGGGGACCACCATCACCGCGGTGATCGGGGCGCTCGGCGCCGGCATTCAGGCCAGGCGAACCGCGGCCATCCATGTGCTGTTCAATTTGATGACCGGTGTCGTCGCGATCGCGCTGCTGCCCTTGTTTACCGGTGTGGTGGCCACCTCCATGGCGCACCTGGCGCCGGATGATCCGGCGCTGACCATCGCCGCCTTCCACACCGCCTTCAATGTGCTGGGCGCCATCCTGTTCCTGCCCCTGGCCCGGCCGGCGGCCCGGCTGGTCCAGCGCCTGCTGCGCGAACACCGATCCAGTCTGACCAGCCACCTGCATCGCAATGTCGCCGCGATGCCTGATCTCGCCATCCAGGCCGCACGCGAGTCATTGCTCAGCTGCATGACCCGGCTGATGTGGCAGATGAGCGGTCGCCTCGGTGGCATTCCACGACCACCGGCAGGAAAACTGGATGAACTGCGCATTGCCTTGCCGCGTATCTACACCTTTCTGGCCCGCATTCCGCCACACTCCAGCAGCCTCAATGCCCGCCAGCGGCAGATCGATCTGATGCACTGCATCGACCATCTACAGGAGGCCCTGGAACTGCTGGCGCAGGACGTGGATCTGCAGCGCATTCCGCATGCCGGACTGGCGCAGATCCGCGAGCACACCCTCAAGGTGCTGGATGCACTCAGACGCGATCTGCATGAACAGGGCCATGCCCGGCCCAGTCGCCTGAAACACCTGAAGGAGGCCATCGCCAAGAGCCGCTACCGCAACCACGGTGGTTCACAGGACGGGACGCCGGATGTCGACGCGCTGACGCAACTGATGCAGATGCAACACTGGATCGAACAGTGCATCTACCACTTCTGGCGCGCCCTGCGACACCTCGAAGCCGGAGAAGCCAGCGCAGCCGACGCCGTGCCCGCACCAGGCACGGAAGCTGAAACCACGGCCAAAGCGGCGTAAGCTTGTCGCTTTTACCAGCCGAAGTAGCCCGCATGAGCGTCATCGCCAAAGACATCGTCGAGAAGACCCAGACCCTGCGCCAGGACGTCTGCCAGGCCTTTAGCGGGTCACGCAAGATCCACGTCGAGGGCTCGCGTGCCGACATCCGGGTGCCGATGCGCGAGGTCAGCCTGCAATCCACCCGCAGCAGCCAGGGTCTGGAGCGCAATCCACCGCTCACGGTCTACGATACCTCCGGCCCATACCAGGATCCCGAAGCCGCGATCGACCTGCTCGAAGGCCTGCCGCCGCTCCGCGCCGCCTGGATCGACGAGCGCGGCGACAGCGAAGCCCTGGCCGGCCCCAGCTCCACCTTTGGCCAGAGCCGTGAATCCGACCCCGGGCTCAAGAGCCAGCGCTTCGCCCACATTCGCCCGCCACGACGCGCGCGAAATGGCGCCAATGTCACCCAGATGCACTATGCGCGACGCGGCATCATCACGCCCGAGATGGAGTTCGTCGCGATCCGGGAGAACTGCCGCCTGGCCGAACTGCGCGAAAGCTATCTCGCCGCCGGCTATCTGAAAAACCGTCATCGCGGCCAGAGCTTCGGCGCCATCCTGCCCGAAGAAGTCACGCCCGAATTCGTGCGTGCCGAGATCGCCGCCGGTCGGGCCATCATCCCGAACAACATCAATCACCCGGAATCCGAACCGATGATCATCGGGCGCAACTTCCGGGTCAAGATCAATGCCAATATCGGCAATTCCGCGGTCAGTTCCTCGATCGCCGAAGAGGTGGAGAAAATGGTCTGGTCCACGCGCTGGGGCGCTGACACCATCATGGATCTTTCCACCGGCAAGAACATCCATGAAACGCGCGAATGGATCCTGCGCAACTCACCTGTTCCGATCGGCACCGTGCCGATTTATCAGGCCCTGGAAAAGGTCGATGGCAAGGCCGAAGAGCTGAGCTGGGAAATCTTTCGTGACACCCTGATCGAACAGGCCGAACAGGGCGTGGACTATTTCACCATCCACGCCGGCGTACGGCTCAAGTACGTGCCGCTGACCGCGGACCGCCTCACCGGCATCGTCTCCCGCGGCGGCTCGATCATGGCCAAATGGTGCCTGGCCCATCACCAGGAATCCTTTCTTTACACCCATTTCGAAGACATTTGCGAAATCATGAAGGCCTATGATGTGGCCTTCTCGCTTGGCGACGGATTGCGCCCCGGCTGCCTGGCGGATGCCAATGACGCGGCCCAGTTCGGCGAACTGGAAACCCTGGGCGAGTTGACCCGGATCGCATGGCAACACGATTGCCAGGTGATGATCGAAGGCCCCGGCCACGTGCCGATGCAGTTGATCAAGGAAAACATGGACAAGGAACTGGCCGATTGCTACGAAGCGCCCTTCTACACCCTGGGCCCGTTGACCACTGACATCGCCCCGGGCTACGACCACATCACCAGTGCGATTGGCGCGGCCCAGATCGGCTGGTACGGCACCGCGATGCTGTGCTACGTGACACCGAAAGAGCATCTGGGCCTGCCGGACAAGAACGATGTGCGGGACGGCATCGTGACCTACAAAATCGCCGCCCATGCGGCCGACCTGGCCAAGGGCCACCCGGGCGCCCAGGTCCGCGACAACGCCCTGTCCAAGGCACGTTTTGAATTCCGCTGGGAGGACCAGTTCAATCTGTCACTGGATCCCGAACGCGCCCGCGACTTCCATGATGCGACCTTGCCGAAAGAAGGCCACAAGGTGGCTCATTTCTGCTCCATGTGCGGCCCACATTTCTGCTCGATGAAGATCACCCAGGATGTGCGCGACTACGCCGAACAGAAAAAGCTGGATGCAGCCGCCGCCCTGGACCAGGGCATGCAGGACAAGGCCGAGGAATTCCGGCGCAGCGGCGCGCAGGTCTACAAGGAGGCCTGAGACCGGCCCCGGCTGGCCCCTTAGGAATCCTGATGCCAGATCACGACATGCCTGAAGGCGAGCGAGTCATCCCTTGCCGCGTGTTTCGCTGCAGCCGCCAGGCGGAAATGTACATTTACCTGCGTGAAGATCTGCACACGGACGACCTGCCCGAGGCGCTCCGACGCAGAACCGGCCACCTGACCGAGGTGATGCAACTGCAGCTCTCCGCCCGGCGCCCCCTGGCACGCGTGAACGTCACCGATGTGCTGATGCAGCTTGAGCGCAGCGGTTTTTTTCTGCAGATGCCGCCGGCCGGCCTGAACTCCGCTCCCATGTACTTCGGCGATTGACGCCGGGCCTCAACTCCTGGCCTGCCTGGCCGATAAGCCCCGGACTTCCTGCAACGGACATCCGGATCATGACCCCAGAACAGATCAGACTGCTGAAATCCTCCTACGCCAAGGTCGATGCAATCACCGACCAGGCCGCGGCCCTGTTCTACGAACGCCTGTTTGCCATGGCCCCGGCGGTTCGGCCGCTGTTTCACAACAACATGAAAACGCAGGGCCGGATGCTGATTTCCACCATCGGTCTGGTGATCAGAAACATCGACCACCCGGAGCGCATCAGTGACATGGTGAACAAGCTCGGCCAGCGGCACCAGCACTACGGCGCCCGGCCGGAGCACTATCCGGTGGTCGGCCAGGCCCTGCTGTGGACCCTCAGGCAGGGCCTGGGCGCGGAGTTCACAGCGGCGCATGAATCGGCCTGGGGCGAAGCCTACGAATTGCTCTCCGGCCTGATGATCCAGGCGCAGCAGAAAGCGGCCTGATTCGCCAGCCACCGGCATGAAGCTTGCAACATCGGGACTCCCCCGCCGCTTGCAGGCCGACCATGAATCCAGGCGTCCTCCCGCTCCCGAAATTGCCGGGCGCGACATTCCCCGACAGCGCCGAACTGCTGCAGATTCTGGCGCGTCTCACCCAGGCCGACAGTGCGGATGCGCTGCGCCAGCGTTTTGCCGAAACGCTGGCCCGCATCCTGCCATTGAGCGGTCTGAGTTTCTATGCCCCTGGCAGCCAGGGCCGCCTTGATCTGGTCCTTGCCTGCCAGGTCTATGACGAGGCGCGGCAGCCCAACCTGATCTGGCAGCGCGAGCCCCGGCGCAACATCATGCCCCAGGGTGCGCTGGCGCGCTGCCTGCAGGAACGAAGCCACCAATTCCCGCCGCATGATCACAGGCTGGATTTTTTTCCCGTCAACGGTCGGCTTGAATTGATCGAAATCATCGAACTGAGCCAGCGTGCCGATGCGCCCAACCGCCGCGAACAAATCAAACCCCTGCTGCAGATCTATGCCAATGTCCTGCGCATCCTGCACGAGCGGGAAATCGACCCGCAGACCGGGCTGCTCAACCGTCACGCGTTCGACATCGCCCTGAGCGCCAGCACCCAGTTGCTGAGACACAAGCCGCGGCTGCACCCGGGCGCCACGCAATGCTGGTTACTGCTCATCGACATCGATCACCTCAAGGTCTTGAATCAGTCTTATGGGCACAAGCGGGGAGACGAACTGCTGCGCCAGCTCGCCCGCCTGATGGAACAGAGCTTCCGCAGCGTGGATCGCATCTACCGCTTCGGCGGCGATCAGTTCGCCGTCCTGCTCAGCCCCTGTTCCCACCGCAATGCTCTGAACTCGGCCGAACGCCTACGACAACGAGCCGAACAGGTCGCCTTCATCGCCGACAGTCCGATCAGCGTCAGCATTGGTCTGGCCCCGATCGACCGCTTCGACCACAGCGCCAATCTGCTGGGCCATGCAGAACTCGCGCTGTTCCAGGCCAAACGCAAGGGTCGCAATCGGGTGGCGGAATTCATCGAGCCGGCCGGGCGCCTTGCCGCCGGACAGGCGATCCATTCGCACTGAGTGTCTGCAGCGAGGCCTGCGCCTTGCGCACCACCCGGCAGTCCGCGCCGACAGCTTGCGCAGCCAGCTGGACATGCGATCATTCGCGGCTTTCCCATCACCGTGATTGCCATGTCCGCCCTGCAAATCAAGATCCTGCCGGTCACGCCCTTCGCCCAGAACTGCAGCCTGATCTGGGATGCGCAGAGCATGCAGGGCGCATTGGTCGACCCCGGCGGTGAGGCCAACACTCTGCTGAGCGCCGCAGCCGATGCCGGCGTGAGCATCGAAAAATTGCTGCTCACCCACGGCCATCTGGATCATGTCGGCGCGGTCGCAGATCTTGCCCAGGAACTGCAGATCCCGATCGAAGGCCCGCATCCGGATGATCAGTTCTGGATCGATCTGTTGCCGACGCAGGCCGCCCAATTCGGTTTTCCGCCTGCTCGCAGTTTCCAGCCCACACGCTGGCTGCAGGATGGCGATACCGTGAGCGTGGGCACAATCGATTTTCAGGTCATTCATTGCCCTGGCCACACGCCCGGGCATGTGGTGTTCTATCAGGCAGAGCAGGCCCTGGCGCTGGTTGGCGATGTGCTGTTTCAGGGCTCGATCGGGCGCACCGATTTCCCGCGCGGCAACCACCAGGATCTGATCCATTCGATCCGCCACAAGCTCTTTCCGCTGGGCGACGGAATCCGGTTCGTGCCGGGACACGGCCCCATGTCCAGCTTTGGCGCCGAACGCCGCAGCAATCCCTTTGTCAGCGATCCGCGTTTCGGCTGAGCTATTCCCGCGCCTGGGCGCAGGACAGACAGCACCTCGCCCCCGGCTTGAGCAGCAGACGCGGCCAGGCGATGGGCTCCTCGCAGTCCTCGCAAAGACCGAAATCCTCTTTCTGCAGATCGCGCAGAACACCTCGCAACACGGCCCGCTCGCCGAGCGCCCGGCGCCCGGCAGCTTGCGCCATGGCCTGGGCCTGCAATGCATCCATGCGGGACAGACGGCCCTGCCGCGTCTGGTCAAGCTCGACCGTTTGCGCATCGAGTTCGCGCTGCGCAATGGCCTGGTCCAGGTCTGCGATCAGCGCTTCCACCCGCGCCTTGAGTTCCTGCCGGCGACCGGGATCAAGCATCCGCCTGCTCCAGTTCGTCCAGCACCAGCAGCCAGCGCTCCTCGACTTCGTCCAGCAGTTTCTTCGTCGCGCCCTGTTCCTTCATCAGACGGGCGGCGCGCGCCGGGTCGCTCTGATACAGGTCGACATCCGCCAGCTGCTTTTCGTAGTCGGCCAGTTGGGCTTCCAGTTTGCCAGTCTGCTGTTCCAGCCGACGCAGTTCGTCGCGCAGCGGCTTCTCCCGCTGCCTGCGTTCGGCGGCCTGCCGGCGCTGATCCTTGGCCGAAACCCGGGGCGCGGGGCCGGTCGTCGCGCCCGCGCCGTCAGGCTCTGTTTTTAGAGTGCGAGCCCGGTCCTTGAGATGGCGGGCGTAATCCTCCAGATCGCCAGAAAATGGACGGCAAGCCCCTTCATCCACAAGCCGCAGTTCATCGCAGCAGGTGGCCACTAGATGGCGATCATGTGAAATCAGCACCACCGCACCGGCAAAGTCCTGCAAAGCCATTTCCAGCGCATGGCGCATGTCCAGGTCCAGGTGATTCGTCGGCTCATCCAGCAGCAACAGATTGGGGCGCTGATACACCAGCAGGGCCAGCGCCAGGCGTGCCTTTTCGCCGCCCGAAAATGGCGCGACCGGTTCGAACACCCGGTCGCCGACGAAATCGAAGCCGCCGAGAAAATCGCGCAACACCTGCTCTCTAGCGTCTGGGGCCAGCGCCTGCAGGTGCGCCATCGGGCTGAGATCCGGTCGCAAGCTGTCCATCTGGTGCTGGGTGAAGTAGGCACAGCTAAGTTGCTTGTCGCGATGCAGCTTGCCCGCCAGCGGCGGCTGCCCTCCGGCCAGCGTGCGCATCAGGGTGGACTTGCCCGCGCCGTTGCGCCCGAGCAGGGCCAGACGATCCCCCGGTTCCAGGGTCATGTTCAGCCCTTGCAGCAGGCTCTGTCCGTGATAACCCACCGCCAGATCTTCCAGCTTGAGCAGGGGGCTGGGCATTTTTCCCGGCGTCAGGAACTCAAATCGGAAAGGGGCATCCCAATGCGCCGGCGCCTCCAGCTGCATTTTCTCGAGCTGCTTCAGCCGGCTCTGCGCCTGCGTGGCCTTGCTGGCCTTGGCGCGAAAGCGGTCGACAAATTTCTGCAGATGCTCGGCCTGCCGCTGCTGGCTGGCATAGGCTGCGGCTTGCTGAGCCAGACGCTCGGCGCGCTGGCGCTCGCAGGACGAGTAATTGCCACTGAAGACGGTGGCCTGAGCATTCTCGATGTACAGCACGTGACTCACCACGGCATCAAGAAAGTCCCTGTCATGCGAGATCAGCAACAGGCTGCCCGGATAGACATCGAGCCAGGATTGCAGCCACAGCACCGCATCCAGATCCAGATGATTGGTCGGCTCATCCAGCAACAGCAGATCGGAGCGGCACATCAGGGCCTGGGCCAGATTCAAGCGCATGCGCCAGCCACCGGAAAAATCCCGCACCGCGCGCTGCGCATCTGCGCTGGCAAAGCCCAGCCCGTACAACAACCGTGCAGCGCGGGCTTTCGCGGTATAACCGTCAATCGCATGCATGCGTTCATGCAGACCGGCCAGACGTCCGCCGGCGGCCTCACGCTCGGCGAGGTGCAGTTCGGCATCGAGCTGACACCATTCGGCATCGCCGGCCAGCACATACTCCAGCGCCGAACACGCCAGGGCCGGGGTCTCCTGCGCGACGTGGGCGATGACCAGATCCCGCGGCCGGCTGAACTCCCCGGCGTCGACCGCCAGCTCACCCTGTACCATCGCCAGCAAACTGCTCTTGCCGGTCCCGTTACGGCCAACAATGCCGATGCGCTGCCCCGCATAGACCGTCCAGCTCAGCTTGTCGATCAGAACCCGCGGACCGCGCCGCAACACCACTTCAGAAAAATTCAGCACCGGAACATCCCGCCGTGGGGCAAGCAAAAACGCCCTCCCCGATCGGGGAGGGCGTGCAATTCAATTGACGCCGCCAGGCGACGCCATCGCCAGGTCGCTCAGCCCTTGTAGGCGTCGATCGACTTGCGAATTTCTGCCTTGGCGCGCTCGGCACCGTGCCAGCCGGCCACCTTGACCCACTTGCCGTCTTCGTTGTCCTTGTAGCGCTCGAAGAAATGGGTGATCTTCTTCTGCAAACGCGCCGGCACATCGGCCAGATCCTTCCAATCGGCATAGTAGCCGGTGGAGACCTTGTCGGTTGGCACCGCCAGAATCTTGGCATCCATACCGGACTCATCTTCGGTCATCAGTACCGCAACCGGACGACACTTGATCACGCAACCCGGCACGATGTCGTAGGGGGTGACCACCAGCACGTCGACCGGATCGCCATCGTCGTACAGAGTGTGATTGACGAAACCGTAATTGGCCGGGTAATGCATCGCCACATTCATGAAACGGTCGACGAACAGTGTGTTGGTTTCCTTGTCGATCTCGTACTTGACCGGCTCGCCGTGAGCGGCGATTTCGATGATGACATTGATTTCGTCTGGCGCTTTGGCACCGGGACCCACTAACTCGTAACCCATAAGAAACTCCTGCAGGAAAGATCGACGGCGCGGCCGTCAGGAAACTGAAAACTCACGCCCGGTCTTCTTCTCGACCGCGACATTCTTGAGCTGCACATAGGCCGGCAGACCATTGCGATAAGGCGGGTAATCCTCGCCGGCAATCAACGGAGAAAGATAACGACGACAGGCCTCGGTAATGTGAAAACCGTCTTCACTGATGAACTCCGGCGGCATCATCTTTTCAACATTGGCCACCTGTTCCAGCGGCGCCTCGCCAACAGTCCAGACGTACGGTTCATCGGACTGGCGCTCGATGGCCACCATCACACCGCCCTTGCCAGCAATCGCGTATTCGACTGCCGCCCGCCCCACCGCATAGGCCTGTTCGACATCGGTCGCCGCGGCCACATGCCGGGCCGCCCGCATCAGGTAGTCGGCGATCGCGTAGTGGTACTTCAAACCGAGCTTGGACTTGATCATCGTCGCCAACGTGGAGGCCACGCCGCCGAGCTGGGTATGGCCGAACGCATCCACGGTGCCGGCATCAGCGACGAACCGACCTTCGGCGTTCTTGATTCCTTCCGAGGCCACGATGGTGCAGTAACCATAGGCATCAACGCAGTGCTTGACCTTGGCCAGGAAACGATCCTCGTCGAAAATCACCTCGGGGAACAGGATGATATGCGGATCCTCGCCCTCGCTTTCAGCCGCCAGCCCACCGGCCGCCGCCGTCCAGCCGGCGTGCCGACCCATCACTTCGAGAATGAAGACCTTGGTCGAGGTCTTGCACATGGATTTCAGATCGAAACCCGCCTCACGGATGGACACCGCAGTGTACTTGGCCACCGAACCGAAACCGGGACAGCAATCCGTCAGCGGCAGATCGTTGTCCATGGTCTTGGGAATATGGATGGCCTGAATCGGGTAACCCAGCTTCTCTCCCAACTGACTGATCTTCAGACAGGTATCCGCCGAATCCCCGCCACCGTTGTAGAAGAAATAGCCGATCTCGTGCGCCTTGAAGACCTCGATCAGGCGCTCGTACTCGGCCTGGTTGCGGTCGAAGCCCTTGAGCTTGTAGCGGCAGGACCCGAACGCACCCGCCGGCGTGTATTTCAGGGCAGCAATGGCCGCCGCGCTCTCCTGGGAGGTGTCGATCAGGTCTTCAGTCAGCGCCCCGATGATGCCATCACGACCCGCATAGACCTTGCCGATCTGATCCGGATACTTGCGCGCGGTCTCGATCACCGCCGCCGCAGACACATTGATTACAGAGGTGACTCCGCCGGATTGCGCGTAAAATGCATTCTTGGGATGGCTCATCCCTGCTCCCTGATTCTGGCTGAAAATAAACATCATGCGGGCTTGAACATGCCGCTTGAAGCGGCGAATTGTACTTAATTTGCATGCCCGGCGCTGCTTTTGCATTGACGGTCTGCGCGTCAAAAGGCTAGGGTTCGCGCTCCCGGTCCGCATTTGCGGCTATTTGGATAGACATATGCGTATTGTTTTGCTCGGTGCGCCCGGTTCCGGCAAAGGCACCCAGGCCAAGAAACTGATGGACGCCCACGGTGTGCCGCAAATCTCCACTGGCGATCTGTTGCGAGCCGCAGTCGCCGCCGGCACCGAACTCGGCAAGAAAGCCAAGACTGCCATGGACGCGGGCGCGCTGGTCGCCGATGACATCGTCATCGGCATGATTCGCGAACGCTTGACGGAAGCCGATACCGGCAACGGCTTCATTCTCGACGGCTTCCCACGCAGCCAGGCCCAGGCAGAAGCCCTGGACCTGATGCTCGATGAGCTCAAGCAACCGCTACAGGCCGCGCTGCTGATCCAGGTCGAGTTCGGCAACCTGGTCAAACGCCTGACCGGCCGCCGCACCTGCAGCCACTGCGGGCAGATGTTCAACATCTACTTCAGCCCACCGAAGCAGGACGGCATCTGCGATCGCTGCGGCGGCACCGATCTCGCCCACCGGGCGGATGACAACGAAGCCACCATTTCCCATCGCCTGCAGGTTTATCAGGATCAGACCGAACCGCTGATCCAGCACTACAAGGCCCAGAACAAGCTGGCCAGCGTCGACGGCGAAGGCGACCTGGACGATGTCTTCGGCCGGATCGAAATCGCCCTGAGCTGAAGCCCCCCCTGCGGCCACCCGCCGGGTCATCCGCCTGCCGGGCAACCGCGTTACAGAGCTTCCTGCAGCGCCTTGCCGACCACATCGGCGCGCCAGCCTTGCTGCAAGCGCGGACAGGGCTGATCCAGAACCAGGGCCTGAAGATCGGAACGTGTCGCCAGCACGCTCGGATCCAGTTGCAGCTCACCCGCCACTCGTCGCAGCAGCTGCTGCAGGCGCCTGACGAGCAGCGGATCAGCCACTCGCTCATCCCACAGCGGCGCCACCCCGCCCTGGGACTGTTGCAGGACCTGCAGCAGTTCATCGGCCTGACGTCGCAGCAGCGCTGGTTCCAGATCAGGCACCCGCTCCAGTTCCGCCCGGGACTTGGGCGCGCGCGCGGCCATTTCCAGCAAGCCCTGATCGGAGATCACCCAGCGGCGCGGCCGATTGGTCTGCATCGCGTGGCGCTCCCGCCATGCCGCCAGGGCCTGCAAACTGGCCAGGGCTTGACCTTGCAACTGGGCGAAACCCTTAACCCGGCGCCAGGCTTCCAGCGGATCCTGGTCCAGGGCTTGAGCCTCCAGGGCGCGCATTTCCTCATCAAACCAAGCCGTACGCCCAAGATTCTCCAGTTTGCGAGCCAGCGCATCACGCACCGGCGCCAGATAGCGAACATCATCGGCGGCATAATCGCATTGCGCCTGGCTCAGCGGACGCCGCGACCAGTCGGTCCGCGTCGCCCCCTTGGCGAGCTTCACGCCACTGAAGGTCTCGACCAGCTTCGCATAGGAAGCCTGCGGTGGCAGGCCGCACAGTGCGGCGGCAACCTGGGTATCGAAAATCGGCTGCAAGCGCACCGCAAAGCGCCCGGCCAGCACTTCCTGGTCCTGGCGGCAGGCATGCAGTATCTTTTCCACCCGACCGCCCAGAAGCCCATCCAGCACGCTCAGATCGAGCGCCACCTGCACGTCGATCAGGACCAGATCGGCGGCGGTCGCTGCCTGAATCAGGCACAATTCGGGATAATAAGTACGCTCGCGCATGAACTCGGTATCCAGGGCGAGGAAGTCCGCCGCTTCGGCGCGCTGGACAAAGGCCTGGAGTTCCTTGTCGCTTGTGATCATCGTCGTCATCTTTTCATCATACAGTTCCAGAAATCCGAAACCATGTATTCCGCCGTCGCCCAGCGACTTGCCCAAATTCTGACCCTGAAAAGTGGCCCTCAGGACCTGCCGACCTCACTGGGGCTGCTGCAGTTTTCCGCCGCAATCTTCCTGCTGTTTGCGATCCTGCGCATGGCCCTGGTGGCCAGCCCGCTGTCGGCCATTGCCCAGTCCGTGCTCAGCCTGGTGGTGCTGGCGCTGTTCGTCCGCAGCCTGCTGCGCTGGCGGCGCACGCCGGAACGTTTTACCCAGACCATGACCGCACTGCTGCTTACCGGCGGCTGTATCGGCGCGCTGCTCCTTTTACCGCTCAATGCACTGCGCCCGGTGCTGCAGGCGGTGGCGGAAAATCCATCGCTCAAACCGGGCGAGTTGCAGGTCCCGGCCGCGGCCGCCTACGCCTGGGCGGGCCTGAGCTTGTGGGGTCTGGTGATCAGCGGCCACATCTATCGTCATGCCCTGGGCATGAGCCTGGGGCTTGGCCTGGCGGTCGCCCTGATCTACGAATTCCTGCTGGTGGGCATCATCGGCACCCTGGGCAGCCTGCTGCCATGAGTGCGCCGGCCTGCCGGCATCAGGCCGCCATGAGCCGCAAGTGAAGGCCCCCATGCATCTACATATCCTTGGCATCTGCGGCACATTCATGGCCGGCATTGCAGCATTGGCGCGCGAAGCCGGGCATCGGGTTTCCGGTTCGGACGCCGCCGCCTGGCCACCGATGAGCACCCAGCTAGCCGCCCTGGGCATCGAGATCCAGGCCGGCTACGAGCCGACCCATCTCGATCCGCCCCCCGATCTGGTCATCGTCGGCAATGTGATCAGCCGCGGCAATCCGGCGATGGAGTACATCCTGAATCGCCGCATCCCGTATGTATCAGGCCCGCAATGGCTGGCCGACTTCGTGCTGAAGGACCGCTGGGTCCTGGCCGTCGCCGGCACCCACGGAAAAACCACGACCAGCAGCCTGCTCGCCTGGATACTGGATTATGCCAAGCTCAACCCCGGCTTTCTGATCGGCGGTCTGCCCGGCAATTTCAATGTGTCTGCCCGCCTGGGGGAGGCCCCGTTCTTTGTCATCGAAGCAGACGAGTACGACACCGCTTTTTTCGACAAGCGCTCGAAATTCGTCCACTACCGTCCCAGAACGGCTGTCCTCAACAATCTCGAATTCGATCACGCCGACATCTTTCCCGATCTGGCGGCGATCGAAAAACAGTTCCATCATCTCGTGCGCACCATCCCTGGCCAGGGACAGATCCTCATGCCGGCCGGCAGCCCTGCGCTGGAACGCGTCATCACGGCGGGTTGCTGGTCCGAACTGGTGCGCCTGCAGGAACCTGATGGCTGGCATCTGTGCCCGGCCAGCACCGACTGGAGCCGATTCGAAATCTGCCAGGGTTCGATCACACACGCCCAGGTGACATGGAACATGTGCGGCCAGCACAACGCAGAAAATGCGCTGGCTGCCTGCCTGGCCGCACGCCACGCCGGCGTACCCTTGCACCACGCCGCGGCGGCCCTGGCGGAGTTCCAGGGCATTGCCCGTCGGCTGGACCTGAAAGCCTGTATCGATGACATCCGCATCTACGACGATTTTGCCCACCATCCCACGGCCATCGAAAGAACCATCGCCGCGCTGAAGAGCGACAACACCGGTGAACGCGTCATCGCCGCCCTGGAACCACGCAGCAATTCCATGCGCGCCGGCGCACACGCCGCAGCCCTCGGCCCTTCGCTGAGCGCCGCGGACCGAATCCATGTCCTGGCCCGGCCAGAACTCTCCTGGGACACCGAACAACTCAGACTCGCCCTGGGCGAGCGCCTGCAGCTGCATGCCAACAGCGAGACGCTGGCCGCCGCGCTGTGCGTCGAAGCCCGCCCCGGCGACGTCATCGTTCTGATGAGCAACGGCAGCTTTGATGGCCTGCCGACCCGTCTGCCCGAACAATTAAGGAAAACCCGCGCATGAGCCATGCGATAGCCCAGACTCCGATCGAACAGGACCTGCCCAGCGAAGAAAGCCTGTATGACAGCGGCCAGACCGCCCTGGACTACGCCCGTGAACTTGGCGCCAGCGCCGCCGCAGTCAACCTCGGCAGCAGTTGCGGCCTCAGCACCCAATTGCGCAATGGCGAACTGGAGTCGGTGGAGTTCCAGCGCGACAACGACCTGGGCATCACGGTCTATTTCGGCCAGAAACGCGGCCACGCCAGCACCGGCGATCTGCGCCCCGAGTCGATCCGGGAGATCGTCGAAGCGGCCTGCGTGATCGCCCGCCATACCCAGGAAGACCCCGCCGCGGGGCTGCCCGAGGCCGAAGATCTGGCCAGCCATTTCGGCGACCTGAAACTCGATCATCCGCATGCACTCTCGGTTGACGTGAGCCGCCAGCTGGCACAGGCCTGCGAGGATGCCGCCTTTGCCTACGACGCCCGGGTACGCAATTCGGAAGGCGCATCGGTGCACGCCCATCGCAGTCGCGACATCCTGATGAATTCCCTGGGCTTTCGCGGCAGCCGCACACGCAGCGACTACAGCCTTTCGGTGGCGGTCATCGCAAAGAACGAGCAGGACATGCAGCGCGACTACTGGTACGCGCGCGATCTGGGCCCGACGGCGTTCGCCGATCCGGAACTGATCGGGCGCACCGCGGCACAGCGAGCGGTCGACCGTCTATCGCCACAGAAGCTCGGCACCCGCAAAGCGGCCATTGTATTCCCGCCCCAACTGGCGCGCGGTCTGATTGGCCACCTGATCTCCGCGATCTGTGGCGGCGCCTTGTACCGGCGCGCCAGCTTCCTGCTCGATCACATGGACCAGCAGATCTTTCCGGCCGACTGCAACATCATCCAGCGTCCGCATCTGGCCGGGCGATTCGGCGCCAACTGGTTCGATGGCGAAGGCGTGGCCACACGTGAGCAGGCCCTGATCGAAGACGGCCGCTTGCGCAGCTGGCTGCTGGGCAGCTATTCCGCACGCAAGCTGGGGCTGAGAACCACCGGCAATGCCGGCGGCGTGCACAGTCTGGAAGTGACGCCCAGTCGGGACATCGAGCTCAATGGCCTGATGCGTGAAGCCGGCTCCGGCCTGCTGGTCACCGAACTGATGGGACAGGGCGTGAGCACCCAGACCGGCGACTATTCCCGTGGTGCCGCCGGGTTCTGGTTCGAAAACGGCGAAGCCGTCTTTCCGGTTGCCGAAATCACCATCGCAGGCAATCTGCTGGACATGTACGCCAGACTGCTGGCCTGCGGCGCGGACATCGACCCGGCAGCCACCATCCGCTGTGGCTCGATCCTCCTCGACCAGATGACCATCGCCGGCAGCTAGCCCGCGCGAATGCCACAATCAGAAACGGGGACCCAGGGTCCCCGTTTTTAGCGCCAAGCCCGAATCAGTTGCGCTTCATCGCGGCAAAAAAATCGGTATTGGTCTTGGTCTGCTTCATCCGATCCAGCAGCAGTTCGATGGCGGCCACTTCGTCCATGGAATGCAGCAGCTTGCGCAGAATCCAGACGCTGTGCAATTCGTTCGGATCGGTAATCAGTTCCTCTCGACGGGTACCGGAACGCGTGATATTGATCGCCGGGAAGATGCGTTTTTCCGCGATGCGCCGATCCAGATGCAACTCCATGTTGCCGGTGCCCTTGAACTCCTCGTAGATCACCTCATCCATCCGCGAGCCGGTATCCACCAGGGCCGTCGCGATGATGGTCAGCGACCCGCCTTCCTCGATGTTACGGGCGGCACCGAAGAAACGTTTCGGCTTTTGCAGCGCATTCGCATCCACCCCGCCGGACAGCACCTTGCCCGATGAGGGCGCCACCGTATTGTAGGCTCGCGCCAGACGGGTAATCGAATCCAGCAAGATGACCACATCGCGCTTGTGCTCGACCAGGCGCTTGGCCTTTTCGATCACCATTTCGGCCACCTGGACGTGTCGCTGGGCAGGCTGGTCAAAGGTCGAAGAGATCACCTCTCCGCGCACCGTCCGCTGCATGTCGGTGACCTCTTCCGGGCGTTCGTCGATGAGCAGCACCAGCACGAAGTGATCCGGATAGTTCTGCGTGATGCTCTGGGCGATGTTCTGCAGCAGCATCGTCTTGCCGGCTTTTGGCGGCGCCACGATCAGACCACGCTGTCCGGCCCCGATCGGTGAACACAGATCCACGATCCGGGCGGTGATGTCCTCGGTCGAACCGCTGCCGACCTCCATCCGGATCCGTTCATCAGGAAACAGTGGGGTTAGGTTCTCGAACGGCACCTTGGTGCGTGAATTTTCCGGCGGCTCGTAATTGATCGAATCCACCTTGAGCAGCGCGAAATAGCGTTCGTTATCCTTGGGTGGCCGGATCGAACCGGTGATGGTATCGCCGGTACGCAAGGAGAAACGGCGAATCTGGCTCGGCGAGACGTAAATGTCATCCGGGCCGGAGTCATAGCTGTCATCGGTATTGCGCAGGAAACCATAGCCGTCACCAAGGATCTCCAGCACGCCGGTGACATCGATCTGATGCCCGGCCTTGGCGAACCCCTTCAGCAACTGAAACACCAGATCCTGCTTCTTGATCCGCGAGATGTTCTCGATCTGCAGGTCCTGCGCAATGCTCAGCAACTGCTCGCCTTTCTTGCGCTTGAGTTCGACCAGGTCGATGACCGGCAAGTCTTCGTTGATCACGTAGCGCACCTCACGCACTTCGCGCTCTTCGCGCTTGCCGCGCCTGCGGTTGCGCCCACGCTGACGATTGCTGTTGTTGCCCCGCCCTTCGCGATCCCGATCATCCTCTTGATCGGAACTTTCCTGCTCCATCGAAGACGTCGGTTCCGGCGCGGGCGGATCTTCCTGCACGAAAGCCACCGCTTGCGGTGCGGGCGGCGCGGCCTCCTTGGGCTTGGCCTCTTCCGCTGCCTTGGCTTTGCGCACGCGGGGCTTGCGCGCAGGCTTGGCGGCCGGCGCCGTCTCCGCCGCGGGGGCTTCGGCTTTTTTCTCTACAACGTCATCGGATGTTTCGTTTGACACGGTCAGAACCTTTTCAATCAAGCCTTGGAGTCGATGAATTGAGCAAGCTGGGCTTTGGAAACCGCGCCGACCTGGGTACCAACCACTTCGCCACCCTTGAACAGCAGCAGGGTCGGAATGCCGCGCACACCGAATTTTCCGGTGGTGGCCTGGTTCTCATCGATATTGAGCTTGGCGATCTTCACCTTGCCTGCATAGGCTGGCGCGAGTTCGTCAAGGATGGGGGCAATCATGCGGCAGGGACCGCACCATTCTGCCCAGAAGTCTACCAGCACCGGCAGATCGGATTGCAGAACATCCGCATCAAAGCTGGCGTCAGTCACTTTCAGAAGGTGTTCACTCATGGGAATGTCCTCGGATTTAAGGGGGGATGTAAGCGAAGAGATCGCTGGCACGCACCGATGCACTTCAAGACCTGTGCCACAAGGCGCGTTGATGCACCTGGCGACCGCAGAAACGGGAAACTGCGTTTGAACACTCAAACAGGTGACGACGGACCGGTCGGCAGATAATCTGCGCTCAACCTGACGCGAAGTCGTCGCGGCGCCTGTTATGATTGCGAATGGTTTGGGATTCTTGCGGAACGGCGCACCAGCGGGGCGCACTATGCCCGAATCGCTTTCCGGCTATTTTCGACCCAAACATCAAAGAATTGCAAGCACTGAAATATGACCACACCGACGCACCTCACTTCTGTCCGTCTCGACAGCCTTGATCTCCATCCCTCGCTCAAGACCAGCCTGAATGAAATCGGCCTGGAATTCTGCACCCCCATCCAGGCGGAAACCCTGCCGCTGGCGCTTGCCGGCCAAAATGTCGCGGGACAGGCGCAGACCGGCACCGGCAAGACCGCCGCATTCCTGCTTGCCACGCTCAATCGCCTGATGAACAATGCGCCGGCGCACGATCGACGACCCAACCAGCCCCGTGCACTGGTCGTCGCGCCGACCCGTGAACTCGCCCAGCAGATCGCCGCCGATGCCAAGCCCATGTGCGAGCGCGCCGGCATCACCTTTACCGTGGTCTATGGCGGCACCGCCTACAAGGAACAGCAGCAGGCTGTCATCGATGGCGTCGATCTCCTCATCGGCACGCCGGGACGCCTGATCGACTATCACAAGCAGCACAATTACGATCTGAAACGCCTGGAAGTGGCCGTCCTGGACGAAGCCGACCGGATGTTCGACCTCGGCTTCATCAAGGACATTCGTTACCTGTTCCGGCGCATGCCCCCTCCCGAACAGCGCCTGAATCTGCTGTTTTCCGCCACCCTGTCGCACAAGGTGATGGAACTGGCCTATGAACACCTCGGCGACCCGAAATGGATTCGAACCGAGACCGACAGCGTCACCGCCGAAAGAGTCCGCGAACAGTTGTTCCATGTCGAAGGCGCCGACAAGCCCTGGCTACTGCTGCATACCCTGAAAGAGCACGATCCGCATCGGACGATGATTTTCGTCAACACCAAACGGGCCGCCGAAGAAGTTTGCGACGTGCTGCAACGCGCCGGCTTCCAGGTCGGCGCCCTGTCTGGCGATGTGCCGCAGAACAAGCGAGAGTCACTGCTCAAGCAGTTCAAGGAAAACACCCTGCCGATCCTGGTAGCCACCGATGTCGCCGCCCGTGGCCTGCACATTCCAAATGTCAGCCATGTAGTGAACTACGACCTGCCGCAGGATGCGGAAGACTATGTCCACCGCATCGGCCGCACCGGGCGCGCCGGCGCCGAAGGCGATGCGATTGCCTTCTGTTGCGAACGTTATGTCTATTCTTTGCCCGAAATCGAGAAATACATCGGCTACAAACTGGTCGCGGAACATCCTGACCCTGAGTGGCTCAAACCTTGGGATATCCCGCCGGCCAAACCGCGCAAACGCCCGCCGTCTTCGGGGCGCCGATCAGGTGGTGGCGGCCAGCGCAGCGGTGGTGGCCAACGCCGCGGCGGCGGTCGCCGCTAGACTGCCCTGACGGCCTTGCGCGCCCGCCAGACCCCGCCCGGCCGGCGGGGCCGGGTCTCACCCGCCTCAGTCTTTCGGAAACATCTCTGCGAGACCATGAACATGCAGCCAGGGCCCGAAAGGCTGGCGCGCCGGGATGGAACTGTCCGGCGCGAGAATGCCGCAAAGCTGTCCCACCCCGCCGGCGCGGGCGCCGAGCAAGACCGACTCGCTGTCATCCACGAACAGACAGCGGCTCAGATCGAGTCCGCAGTCGCCGGCGAAAAGAGGCCAGAAATCGGGATCTTCTTTCGGCATGCCCCAGGCATGCGAGCTTTCGGTCCGCTCGAAGTAATGCCCGATCGGACAGCAGTCGAGCTTGATCTGCAAAGCTTCCGGGTGCGCATTGGTCACCAGCAGCAGGCGTCGGCCACTGGCCTGAACCCGGGCAAGAAAGGCCTCGGTGCCCGGCAAGACGCAGATCCTTTCCTGACACTCGCGTTTCAGGGCCGCGACATCCAGCCCCAGCAGTTCGCTCCAGTGATCCAGACAGTACCAGCGCAAGCTGCCGCGGTTCGCGGTGAAATGCGGCATCAGTTCGGCCAGCGCAGCTTCCGGATCGAGGCCACGCGGTGCGCCCCAGCGCCCGGGCAAATGCTGCAGCCAGAAAAAATTATCAAACGCCAGATCGAGCAGGGTGCCGTCCATATCCAGCAGCACGGCGTCGATACGCGACCAGTCCAGAGAATTTTGCATGGGCTCTATGGTAGCGTTTGCCGCCCTGGATAAGGCAAGTCGACCGCTCTCTCACGAGAAACCTATGGATTACCCCAAGCTCGAAACCCTGCACACGCTTGCCCAGCAGGCGGGCAACGCCATCATGAAGATCTATGCGGGCGCCATCGAGGTCGAGAGCAAAGCGGACCACTCCCCGCTGACCAAAGCCGATCTCGCCGCCCACAGGATCATCAAGGAAGGCCTGGCCAATCTGACGCCGGATATCCCTGTACTGTCAGAAGAAGGCGGCACGCCCGCATACGCCGAACGCCAGGGCTGGCAGGTGTACTGGCTGGTCGACCCGCTGGATGGCACCAGGGAATTCATCAAGCGCAACGGCGAGTTCACCGTCAATATCGCGCTGATCGAAAGCGGCAGGGCGGTGCGCAGCGTCGTCTATGCCCCCGCCTTGGAAGTGAGCTACTGGGGCGATCTGAAGACGGGCGCACGCAAATGGCAGGCCGATGGCACGCTGAGCGACATTCACTGCCGCCCCTTGGCCAGCAGCGACTGGACGGTGCTGGTCAGCCGCAGCCATCGCACGGCCGATGTCGATGCCCTGCTGGAGAGAATCCCGGCGCACGAACGCGTGTCGGCCGGCAGTTCCCTGAAATTCTGTCTCATCGCCGAGGGCAGCGCGGATTTCTACCCCCGGCTTGGTCCGACCTCGGAATGGGACACGGCCGCCGGTCAGTGCGTGCTGGAAAGCGCCGGCGGCGCGGTGCTCCGGATCGATGGCAGCCCGCTGCGCTACAATTCCGGCGCGGCCCTGCTTAATCCGGATTTCCTGGCGGTCAGCAGCAGCAAGCATGACTGGGCCGGTCTGTTTCGAGATGCCGTCGCTTCCTGACATGCACGGGGCGCGCCAGATTCTGGCCTGCGCGACGCGGTCGAATCCCCGCAGCCGGCATGCCGGCGCCAGCGGCATCGCCCCGGCATGAACTGCGTCGGCATTTTCGATTCTGGATTGGGCGGACTGACCGTGTGGCAGGCGATCAAGCAACTCGAACCCGACCTGCCCTGCCTGTATCTGGCGGACCACGCCCATCTTCCCTACGGCCCCCGCGGGCAAGATGAGATCCTCAGGCTCGCCAGGCAGATCACCCGACAACTGCTGGCGCACGGCGCGGGACTCATCGTCATCGCCTGCAATACCGCCTCCGCCGCGGCCCTGGACACCTTGAGAGACGAGTTCCCCGCCACGCCGTTTGTGGGCATGGAGCCCGCAGTCAAACCCGCCGCCCTGCATACCCGCAGC
This sequence comes from Oceanococcus sp., assembly GCA_041619555.1. Classification (GTDB taxonomy): domain Bacteria; phylum Pseudomonadota; class Gammaproteobacteria; order Nevskiales; family Oceanococcaceae; genus Oceanococcus. The sequence continues at coordinate 23,776 of JBFKDQ010000030.1, forward strand.
GGCGTCGTCGGCTTGATGGCCACACGCGGCACCCTGGAAGGCAGACTGTTACGTCAGACCGCCCAACGCTTTGCCGGGCATGTGGAAATTGTGTCCAGCGAATGTCCAGGTCTGGCGGAAGCGATCGAAAATGGCGTGGACGACGCTGCCTTGATGCCGCAGTTGCACACGCATACCGCGCAAATGCGCGCGCGCGGAGCCGACACAATCGTGCTCGGCTGTACGCACTACCCCCTGATTCAGCCTCAACTCGGACAATTGCTCGGGCCGCAGGTCCGCTTGCTGGACCCGGCGCCCGCCGTGGCTCGCCAGGCCCTGCGCCTGTGGCAAGCGCATGGTTTCCTGCTCCCGGCTCGTACGACTGATCGCTTCGCAAGCACGGGCTCGGCCTCGCGCCTGCAAGCCATGCTGGAAAGACATTTCAAGCGTCGCGCCGACGTCGAATCCTGGGTCTGGCAGAATGGCGAGCTGTGTTCCGATTCGCCGCCAACTGCGGCCTGAGACCTCCGACCATGAAGCTGCTGCCCAGATTCGGCGCCATTCTACTGACCTTGATCCTGGGCGCCTGCGAAGGCACCGTCGATGTGCAGATCAGCGCGACCCCGCCGGAAGACGTGAATGCGGCAGTACTCGTGGTCAGTGGCGTGAGCCTGCACAAGGAGGGCGGCAGCACACACCAGTTCACTTTTGATGCCGAGCACGAACTCGACATGCTCAGTCTGGCGCGCGGCAACGCCACCAGCCTGCTGGAAAAGGCGGAAGTGCCTGCCGGCAACTACACCGGGCTGAGCCTGCATCTCAAGGCCCAGTCGCAGACACTGGACTCCTATATCGAATCAAGCGATGGCGGCGAAATTTCCCTGACCCTGAACACCGGCGCGAGCGCCCGTATCACGCGGGATTTCTCGATCCGTGATCGGCGCGATACCGCCCTGACCCTGTTGTTTGACCTGCGCAGTTCCCTGCTGCCCGGAACCAGTTCCAGCGGCGACCACCTCCTGGTGCCGCATTTGCAACTGATGGATACCGGCCAGAGCGGGAGCGTATCCGGAGACATCTCGGCGGAATTGCTCCGCGAGGCCGGCTGCCCGACGCTCGCTGCAGAGCAGACCGGGCTGGTCATGTACGCCTTCAGCGGCAATGGCGTCGTGGCCGATGACCTGGACGGCATCGAACCCGAAGCCTATACCACCGCGCTGGTGAGAAGTTCCAGCAGCGCTGATTACGTACTTGGCTTCCTGCCGCAAGGCGATTACACCCTGGCCTTAAGCTGCACCGCCGATAAAGACGATCCGCGCAGCAACCAGGCCCTCGAATTCATCGCCAGCCGCTCTGTCACCGTGCTCAGCGGCAGCTTGCAGACCCTGGACTTCGACCCGCAGTAGACTTCAGTGCAGAAGCTGGATGCGTGAATCCTCGAACGGCGAAAGATCGGGCGCCAGCAGCTGGATATAGCGGTCGAAATACAGCAACTGCTTGAGCAGCAAGGCAAATTCCTTGGGGAACTTGACCCCGTGCCGGCGTCCCAGATCCACCACCGACAGCATGAATCGCTCCGCCTCGTCAACGTCCACATCCATCGCATGGGTCACCGGCGCTTCGATCATGTTCTGAACAGACTCGACCAGATCCCGCAGATCGCGAGCCAGATCATCAACTTGGACCTGCTCCGAAGTCACCCCGATGGTGAGCATGGACTGCGCCATCAGCCGATAGTCCGCCGCCGCCCGCCCTTGCATGAAGTCGATCAGAGCCTGCCAGGTTTCCTTGCGAATCCGACCGACGATGCCGAAGTCGATGAACCCGACCCGACCGTCCTCCAGCACCAGCAGGTTGCCGGCATGCACGTCGGCGTGGAAGAACTGGCACCGCACTAGGCTGTCCATCCAGGTGTTCAGCGCATTGATCAGGGTCCACTCAGGTTGCGGCGAATAGCGCCGAATGCTTTCCAGGTCGGTAAAGGGCACGCCATAGAGACGTTCCATGGTCAGCACGCGACGTGTCGTGGCCTGATGATAGACCTTCGGTGCAACCGCGAATTCGTTGCCGGAATCACGCAGGAAATCGCGGAAGATTTCGATGTTATTCGCCTCGGCGAGGAAATCGCACTCCTTGAGCATGGTTTCCTGTACATCCCCGATAATGTCACCGAGTGAGGCGCGGCTTGCGCCCGGCACGATGCGCTCCATGATGCGGGCCGATGCATACAGCACATTAAAATCGGTCAGCAGTACGGTCTCCACCCCGGGCTTCTGCACCTTGATGACCACATCCTCGCCGGTTACGAGAGTTGCTGCGTGCACCTGGGCAATGGATGCCGAAGCCAGCGGCTCGGCCTCGATATGACTGAAAATCTCGTCCAGCGGCAGGTCGAATTCGCTTTCCAACGTGCTCTTGATATAGGAAAAAGGCAGGGCCGGAACATTGTCGAGACAGCCTTGAAAAGCCGTGACATAGTCGCGCGGGAACAGCGATGGCGCGCTGGCGATGAACTGTCCCAGCTTGATGTAGGTCGCGCCCAGTTGCTCGAAAGTCTGTCGCATGAGCACCGGCGCCGGCGGCCGCTTGCCACGCAGCCAGTCCAGCCCGGTGCGGCTGACCACCCCGGCCGTCTGTCCCAGGCGCAGTCCGCTGCTGAATGTAGCGCGTACGAATTTGAATTTTTTATTGCGTTGCAACAATTTAGCGTCCAAAAAATCCCGCCAACGGGCGGGTTCAAGCCGCTATTATAACTCAGACCAGATGGACCGGATAAACATTCAGGAGCTGCGACCATGTATCAATCCCTGCTCTGCCTCGTGGCCTTGAACGACGATCATGAACGGGTCGTACAGCGCGCGAGGGCACTTGCCGCGCTGTTCAAGGCGCCCCTGCATCTGCTGCACGTCGTTGAATACGTCCCACTGACCGGCACCGAGGATGCGATGCTGACCGCCCCGATCTCGATCAGCGAAGAACTGGAGCAGCGCGCACGCGAACAGATGGATGCCCTTGCCCGGCAGCATGAACTGCCTGCCGCCAACTGCTCGGTTGTCACCGGCGATCTGACCACCGAACTGAATGCGACGATTGCCGAACATGGCATTGATCTGGTCGTCGTTGGCAATCATCGGCGCAAGGGCCTGTCCGCCCTGTTCGATCATGCCGAGGACGCGGTGCTCCACCGCTGCGCCTGCGACCTGATCGCGATCAATCTCAGCCAGTAGCCTGTTCCGTGGCGCATCGATAGGCGGCCCCACCCTGGTTCTTGGCTTCGTACATGGCCCGATCCGCGCGCTGGATCAAGGTCTTGACGCTATCGTTGCCGAGGTTCCAGGCCACCCCAATGCTGAGCCGGATCTGCAGCACCTGATCACCATGCCTGAATCCGGCCTCCATGGCCTGCAGCAGGCGGCGGGCCTGCCATTCCACCTGCTGAGTCTCCTGTTGCATCGCCAGGGCAACAAATTCGTCACCTGAGAGATGGGCGACGAAATATTCGGCAGGCAGACTGGCCCGCAATCTGGCGCCGACCTCCACCAACACCTCATCGCCGATCGAGTGTCCATAGTGGTCATTGATCGTCTTGAAATTGTCCAGATCGATGAACAGCACACAGATCCGTCCCGGATCCGTCGCGTCAGCCAGCCAGGCTTGCAGGCGTTCGTTCAGGGCAAGGCGATTGGGCAACCCGGTCAGTCCATCATGGTGCACGAGGAACGCCAGCTGCTGCTCGGCTTTCTGTTGCTCGGTGATGTCCTGGGCCAGGGCCATGAACACCGGTGGCTCCTCTTCCTGCGAATAGCTCAGGCGCACGGCAACCGGATAACGACTGCCATCCTGGCGAAGATGCTGCTTGCGATAGACCACCTGCCGCAACTCGCCATTGCGCAGGGCATTGAGATCGTGTTCGAACTGCCGGTGATCCAGATCCGGCATCAGATGCAGCGGGGTCATTCGTTGCAACTGCTCAAGGCTGTAACCAAGCTGTTCGCGCGCCTGCCGATTGGCTTCCGACAGGTACAGGGAATGCGCATCAAAGATGTAGATTTCCTCCGCCGCGTCATCGAGCAGGCGGCCCAGACGCATCGAGGCATTGTCCTGCCTGAGCTGCTCACCGCAGTCGCTGATCAGGACCAGATACGCCGCCTCATCGGCGTCCAGTTCCATCACCCGGAGTCCGGCGGGGAACGTGCTCGCATTCTTTCTCCAGCCCACTGCCTGCGGCCGGCGGACCGCGGCTTTGCCGATGTAGTCCTGCAACCGGACTCCGGGCTCGTTCATGAACGGAACCGGCAGAAGTTTGGCGATGGACATGCCTTCCAGTTCGCCTTCCCCATAGGAGAACAGGCGATTGAGACAACGGTTGCTGCGCAGGATGCGTCCGAGCTTGTCGGTGAGCAGCAGACCTTCTTCAAGCCCCTCGATCGCAAGGCTTGCCAGCCGCGGCTCCCAGCGGGACACTTCGACCGGCCTTGATTCCGCAAGCCCACGCAACAGAATAAGCATGCCGACGGGATTCCCATGCCCTCGGCACAGAGGCAGACGCCACACCTGCACCGCCCGATCCTCCCCTCGCCGGCACTGCAGCCGCAAATTCAGCGCCCGCTCCTGCGCCACGGCATCCGGGATGTCCAGGGCATCCCTGGCCGGGTCCATGCCACTTGCAAGCTGCAGCACCTCGCGTGCGGGCAGATTCAGCGCCTCACGTCGAGGCCAGCCGCTCAGCTTCTCCGCCGCACCATTGAGATAACGCAGTTCGGACCGCGCGTTCAGCAACACGATGCCCACCCCGGCACGGTCCAGCATCGCACCCAGGCGACCGACGACCTGCTCGGTTCGGCTTGTCGCCTGCGGGCGGTTGACCAGCGCGGTCCTGTCCGCCGACCTGGGCTGAAACCGCAGAGCGACCAGACCCGCGATGCCACCGAGGATCAGAATCAGGTCCAGCCACCATCGCGGCGGCTGACCGTAGACACCGCGCAGCCCGTACACCAGCAGACTGCCGGATTGCCCGTCGTTCACCGCGAGCGGAATTTCTCGCCGTTGTGCCAGCACTGCCACCGCGCCAGCACGCAGAACTTCGAGCAAGGGCGCCGCCGCCCCCCAGCGCGGCGCCACTGCGGCCGGCGGCCACTCCGCCAGCAGTTCCCCGCGCCCGTTCAAGACCTGGACGCTCAAGACCGCACCGGCCTGGTAGCGCTTCAGCACGCCGACATAGCCCCGGCTCTCCCCCGCCTGCAGCAGCCCTGCCAGTTCCGCCGCCAGCTTGGCTTCCTGCTCCAGCACGCTCGTGCTGATGACGCCGGACCCTAGCCTGAAGATTGCAGTGGCAAGCATGAGCAGCAAGGCCAGCACCGGGACCCAGACCTGGCTCCGAGTTTGTTTCATTGCATCCCCAAATGCGTACACCGCCGAGCGCCAGCGCGCGAATCACCTTCATCCAACGCGAACCTGGCAGCCAGGCAACGCCTCCTCATCCCACTCGATGCACCCAGCTTCCGGTTGGCGTCGCCCCCTTGATTGACGTTCAGTATGCCGCCTGTCCGCAGCCCGTGGTACCTATTCCGAATGAATCAGGGTCGGCGGCTGGGCGGTCACGTCATGCACGGTGACATCGGCGCCACCGAAATTGACACCCAGGGCCCGGGCCAGCGGCATCAGCAGTGGATCGATGCTGTCTGCCATGCGCGAACTCAAGGCTGCGCTGATCGCCGTCAGGACCGGCGCAACCACAGGATCGATGAGTGGACCGGTCGGGCCACAGACATAGGGCGGCGACCCGGTGACCAGATCATTCATTGCCGCGACCAGCAACAGACCGATGTCCGTACCGACGGACTGGGTATTGTCCTGCGCATAGGCCGCGCCGAAAGGCCCGATGAAATCCAGCAGCTCGGTCTGTGCATCCGCGATCTGCACCGCACCGACCCAGCAAATCTGGGTCACCCCGAGATCCACCAGGGGATTGGCCGGCGGGTTGTTCACCGAGAGACTGGAAATGCTGGTCTCCACACCCAGATCGACCTCATGCTGATCGCGGCTGCGAGAGGCACAGCGAATTTCCCGGAGTTCGGCCTCGGCGTCGGCAAGATCCAGGCTGAGATTGAGCCGGGCCACCTGACCCTGGATGGGCAGTAGTTCCAGAACCACCCCCAGGCTGCCCTGCGTATTGCGTGCACGTGTCATGTAATTGCTGACCGCATCCTGGGTCGCCGGCCCGATCTGCGGTTCCGCCACCTGCCCCAAGGCCACCGAAACCTCGGCGCTGGCCACCCCCGGAATATTGACGCCAGGCGTGATCTGAAAGGTCGGCGACCCTACATCCAGCAGCAGGGCCCGCATCAGTTCCATGGTGTTGATGCCGGACTGTCCGGCGCCCTGCACGGTTTCCTGCGGCGAACCCACCACATCGCCCAGGATGATCACCTCACTTGGCGCGACCGCGGCCAGGGCGTCGACTGCGGCGCTGGCGCTTGCACTGCCGGCATCAAACAGCACATTGGCCAGTCCGGCCAGCAAGCCCGGCAAACCGATGGGATCATTCAGCAGTTCCTCACTCGAACCCAGCCCCATTTCCTCGGCCAGTGCATCGGGCTGCACCGATGAATCGACCAGCCCCTGGTAGGACAGCACGCTCAGGTTGACGGGCCCTCCCAGAGCGGCCGTCAACACCTCGTTGAGAAGCAGCTGATCGGACGGTCCAACCGTGAGGAGAAACGAGCCCACCGAGAAACTGGCCACCGGCGCCATGGCGGCGACGCCTTTGGCGGACAAAACTGCGGACTCCGTCGACACGCCGGGCATCGGCAGGAGCAAATTCGGAAACGGACGCTGCAAGTCGACTTCGAATGCATAGGCCGCACGCGACTGCTCCTCGGAAGCGGCAACGAAGCGACGCACATGATTGGAATCAATGACAAAGCGCCCAAGATCAACCTTGCCACCTTCCAGCCACGCGGCATCGCCGTCCAGGGCCTCAATGCGAGTCGTCACCGCCTGGTTTGCCTCGACCTGCCGATCACGGTCCGGTGCCAGGCAGCCTCCGGCGGCACGCGCGGCATCCATGGCGGAAAGATTCGCCATGTTCTGCAGCTGGCGCTTGGCCAGATGGATTTGCGCCAGGTTGATCGCAAACGCCGCCCCGGCCAGCACGCCGATCATGCCAATTGCGGCAAACAGCGCGGCTGCGCCGGTCTGCCGCTGCTTGAACGAGCCGGAGATGCTCATCGACGCTTACTTGGCCTTTTCGGTTCGGGCGAACTGATCGGGAATGTCCCGCTCGAAACTCCGCAGATAGCGCTCATAATTGCGGTGTGCGACCGGTCCGGGCAGCGGCCTGGCATGTTCGGATGCCTGGGCGCCAGATTTCTGCAACTCCAGCCACTGCTGGGTCACCTCGCCGACCTGCGGCTGTTCAGCGGATACGGCTGTACAAACCAGGAATAGACCGATGACGGCCCTTGTCTGCTTCCGTTTCATTATTTGACTCCTTGTTGACGACACGCGCGGCGGACAACTCTTCGGCCCGCTCGAGTACCAGCTGACGCATCAGTCTGGCTTCCTCCTGCAGCTGCGAAAACTGTACGGAACTCATTTGGAATGTCGTGCCAAGCGACTGCGCCTCGGCTGCGCGCCCGGCCAGCAGAAAACTCAACACGAGATTGGTCTGCGCCTTGCCGGACTCGGGCGCCAGCTCCGTCGCCGTGGCCAGGTGATGCTGCGCCTCGACCAGGCGTCCGGCCAGCATCAGGGTGTAGCCGAGATCGTTGCGGATCTCGGCATCGGTTGGCAGCAACCTGACGGCCTGATTGAAGTGCAGCACTGCGGCATACAGATCGGTCTTCGCCGCGATCAGGCCCAGACCATGATGGGCGCGACCGCGATAGGACGTCTTGAGCAGTTGGCGATAGGCCCGTTCGGAGGCCTCCATCTGGCCCAGATTGTACAGCGCCGCCCCCCTCAGCCAGGTCAGCAGCTCGGGGTCGGCCTCGCCCCCACGTTCCAGTTCCTCGACATGCGCCAGTGCGGCATAGTTCTGCCCGTTCGCCAGCATGTTCGTCACCAGATCCGCATGGATCCGCGGCGGCACAGGGCGCTCTCTCAGAGCGGCCTCATCGGCGGAATTCGGGACCGTAGCACAGCCCGCCCACAGGAACAGCAGGCAACACAGGATGTGCGACCGGATCATCCCTGCCCACCTAGCGCCCGGAGGACCGACAGAAAAGCCGGGCCGGCCACAAAGATCAGCAAGGCGGGGAAGAAAAACAGCACCATGACCACGGTCATGCGCCCGGACAGGCCGTTGACCTTTTCCCGCAAGGCCAGCTGCCGTCGTTCCTCCACCACCGCAAGCGCTTCCATCAGCGGCTCGCGCAGCTCACCGCCATAACGGTCCACCTGCCGCAGCACCGCGAGCACCGCGCCCAATTCCGCCACATCCAGACCACGCCCCATGCCCTGCAAGGCGTCGGAGGGCTCTGCCCCGGCCTCGAGCTGACGCAAGACCTGTCGCACTTCCACACCCAGAGCGGGCAACACGTGTTCGCCTTCACGCACCAAGCTGGCTAACGCCTGGCGCAGGCTCAGGCCGGCATCAAACAACAGGGCCAGCAAGTGGATGAACATGGACACTTCATTGCGAATTCGGCTCTGCCGGCTGCGCGCCCGCGCACGCAGCCAGAACCGCGGCAGCAGCAGGCCGGCACTCGCCAACCCCATGCCGTAAACGAGTCCACCCAGACCATTGAGATGGTCCAGGACGACACCGAACACCACCAGGCTCACGCCCAGCAGCGGCAACAGGGCCTGGGCTGCGAAATAGGCCGCGCGCTGAGACTGGGAACGCAGGCCCGCCTGCAGCAGCAGGCGCTCGGTTTCTCCGTTCTCGTCAAACCAGGCATCGACTCTTTGGCCGGGTTCGGCAAACAACTGCCACCAGTGATCCGCTGCGACTTCATCTTCCCGCGGCAACATGTCGGTAATCACGCGCCTTTCGGCCTCGCGGGTCTCGCGCAGCCTGATCGCCCACCAGATGCCGAAAAAGGTCGCCAGCACCAGCATGGCACCGCTCAAGGCAAGCAGAATCGCGCCGAGCATCACCCTCGCTCCTCGGCGGCATGCAGCATGCGCCAGATTACCAGAATGCCCGTGGTCTGCAGAATGACCGACAGGAACAGAAGTTTGCGTCCCTTTGGATCATTCCACATTTCCGAATAGTACTCCGGATTCTGCAGCAGGATATAGACGCTCAGCGCCAGTGGAACGATGGCCAGAACAATGGCGGAAAATCGGGTTTCCGCGGTCAGCGCACGCAGTTCGCGCGCGGCGGAATCACGCTCCCGAATCGCCTGCACCAGGCTCTTGAATATGCGCTTCAGGCTGCCGCCATAGCGCCGATTCACCCGCGCCGCCATGGCCATCACGCGAATATCCTGGATCCGATGAATCTCCGCCGCTTCATCAAGCACATCCTCAATCGGCGCGCCCAGGCGGACCTGCCGGCTCACGCTCAGGAACAGGCTGCGTGCCGGCTCATCGGATTCCGCCGTCGCGCTGTAGAGCGATTCTTCCAGGCTGTTGCCGGCCGACAGCGTCCGCATCATGTATTCGATGAAATCCGGCAACTGCTCGAGAATCCGTGCCCGGCGCACGGCTTCACGACGCAGAAACCAAAGATAGGCGACGACAATTTCGACGAACAGCGCCACCAGGGCCATCAGCGCGCCGCCCATCAAGCCTATGATAATGCCGAGCCCGAGCATGCCGATGATCAGCCGCTTGAGGACATTGGTTTCAACATCCAGCCCGGCACGCTGCAGATGGTGATTGAACCAGCGCACCAGGGGGTCCTGGGTGGACTCGCTGAGCCGCGCCGGCGCGATTTCCACGTCTCCGGTCACCCGCGCCTTCCAGTCGATCACCGCATCCTGGCTGCGGCGACCATAGATTTCCAGCAGGATCACGGCAACCAGCAGCAAGACCACCGCCACTGCGGCAAAGATCACCCCTAACATAGCTTTTCGAAATCGTCGGATGCCGGTCGATAGCGAAAGACCGGCACCGTAACCAGGAGATCGCCGTCGAATTCGATGCGACAGACCTCCATCAGCCGGCGCCGGCCATCGGGCAGGCGCGAGAGCTGCACCATAAGATCCAGCGCACTGCAGATCTGCCGATCAAGCGTACCGGAAGCGCCATGGAATCCGGCAAAGCCGGCGAGCAGTTCGATTCGATGCAGGGCATCCTGGGTGCTGTTCGCATGCAGAGTCGTCATGGAACCTTCGTGACCGGTGTTCATCGCCTGCAGCATGTCCAGCACTTCATCGCCCCGAACCTCTCCGAGGACGATCCGGTCGGGACGCATGCGCAAGGCGTTACGCACCAGATCCCGGGCACTGACCTCCCCTTCTCCTTCAAGATTCGGTGGCCGCGTTTCCAGACGCACCACGTGCTCGTTGATCAGACGCAGTTCGGCCGCATCCTCGATGGTGATGACCCGTTCCCCCTCGGGAATCCAGCGGCTCAGCAGATTCAGAAACGTGGTCTTGCCGGAACCGGTGCCACCGACCACGATCATGCTGCGGCGCTGCCCCACCGCCGCGCTCAGATAATCCAGAATCTCCTGCGTCACCGAGCCCGATGCGATCAGATCCGCGGACGACAACGGTTCACGGCGGAATTTTCGGATGGACACGCAAGGACCATCCAAGGCCACCGGCGGGATGATGGCATTCACCCGGCTGCCATCAGGCAAACGAGCATCCACCATCGGATGAAATTCGTCGACCCGACGACCGATTGGCGACAGGATTCTCTGCACGACTCGGATCACATGGGCATTATCCGAGAATCTAACCGCCGCCTTCTCCAGCCGTCCGGACCGTTCGATGAATACCTTGCGCGGGCCGTTGACGACAATGTCGTCAATGCTTTCGTCATCGACCAGTTCCTGCAATGGGCCCAGACCGACCAGTTCATCCTCGACGTCCTGAGACAGAACTGCCGCCTCGCGCGTGTTGACCGCCAGCCGGTTGTCCTGCACGTAACCGCGGACATTGTCGTCGATGAATCGGCGCAGCCGGGGCCTAGGCCAGTCCCCGACCTGCAGATCACGTTCTTCGATCAGGGTGATGAGGTGACGATGCAGCTTGCCCTTGAGCTGCAGATACTGATCCGAGAGCCGAAAATTGGCGGGTGCGTCCATCACTCACCGAATATCCGCGTCAGCAGCCCGCCACGTTCTCCTGGCTTGCAGCTCAGATTCTTTGCCTCCTGCACCGAAAGCCGGCGCGCAAAGTCACGCAGCATGCGGCAGTAGGGCTCTTTTGGTGCGATCTTGAACAAGGATTCACCAGCATTCATCGCGCGCAGCCGGGATTGATAATTGACCGGCGCCTCCAACCATAGGGGCAACTCGATCAACTGCGCCAGACTGGCGGCATCCAGACCCTTGGCGATTCCATCGCTGTCCACGACGAGACCAACCCGATCAAGCTCGCCGCCCTCCAGCCGCCAGGCCTTGAGCATGTGCTTGTTGGCCCGGCTGCTGAGGATGCTGCCGTCGGTCATCATCAGGCTGGCATGGGCACGGGCGACGAGACCGGCCTGGGTTTCGACAGCAAGATTGCTGCCGGTGCACACCACGATGCTGTGAAAATGCTTGGTCAGCACATCCAGCAATGCCAGGAAGTCACGCTCATCAATGCGTGACGGTTCGATCAGATCTTCTGGCAGAGCCAGCAGATACAGACCCGAGGCATGCCTGACAAATGCGGTTTCGATCAGGGTCTGGTCGCAGCGATGGACGTCCTGCACGGCGTCAAGCAAGGAATAGCTCTGGGCGACATTGAGAAAAACCAGCGTCGCTCCATAGGGCTGCGCGGCATCGATCAGAAGGACCTTGTCGCCAGGCCGCCGATCCTCCAGCAGCGCCAGGGCGAGATGCTGGGCAGTCCAGCCCAGCGAGGGACCAGCCATCGCGGAATGCACCGAATACAGCCGGGCCACCCGGTCGGCGCTGGCCTGCGCACTGGCTGTCTTGCGCATCAGCTTGCGCAAGCGTTCCGGTAACTGGCGATCATCGCGCCCCATGACGAAGAAATCGCGCGCCCCCGCCCGCATCGCCTCAAGCACCGATTCCGTGGGGCTGTCCGCACCGACCGCGATGATCAGCACCTGCGGATTCTCATCGGTCAGGGCCTCAAACAGGCCGCCACGCTCGCCGCCAGTGGCTTCCACGAAGACGAGTTCCAACTGATCGATCAGCACGAGCTGTGCCTGCACCGGCTCGGCAGGATCATCCGGGCGCAACCAGTGCAACTCGAGCCCCGGACCGAGAATTTCCTTGAGCCAGCTCAAGTACACCGGATCCGCGGCAATGATGGCAGCCTGCGTTTTCATCGACTGAAACCTGACTTGAACTTTCCGGTTTCAAGCAGGATGAGTTGCGTCGAATGCGGCTTATACTTTTCGTACTCCTCGCCCGGCAGCGCGGGCGTCTGGGCGCCGGCTTTCAGCGGCCGCACCAGATGCGGGGTCACCACCATCACCAGTTCCCGCTCATCGCGGTCGTAGCGGCTGGATTTGAAAAACGCCCCGAGCACCGGAATGGAACCCAGTACCGGCACCTTGTCCACATTCGCCATCATGTTGCGGCTCACCAATCCGCTGATCACAAAACTCTCGCCGTCGCCCAGTTCGACCATGGTGTCGGTACGCCGCACGGTCAGGGCCGGTACCGCGGTGCCGCTGACCTGGACGCCAGCGGAAAAATCGAGTTCGCTGACTTCTGGCGCGACTTTCAAGGCGATCCGATTGTTCCCCAGAATCGTGGGTGTCAGCGAGAGGCGGACGCCGAACTCTTTGTATTCGATCGAAATACCACCGCTATTGCCCTGGGAAACGGGCACCGGAAACTCACCACCAGCCAGGAAAGTGGCGGTCTGGCCAGTCATCGCCACCAGGCTAGGCTGCGCAAGAGTACGCACCAGACCCTGGGTTTCCAGCACGCTGAGATAGCCCAGAATATTTCGCGTGGCGCTGCCGAGGACGATATTGAAAGCGTTGCTCAGCGGCAGAAAACCAGCCCCGCTGGTCAGTTCAACAGAGTTGAAGGACCCACCGCCCTCGACATCATTGCGCACAATGGTCGCGCCATTCAGGGTGCCGGGTCGGGTCAGGGAGGCCGTCCCATCGAGGCGATTGATGAGAAAATTGAAACCGAATTCCTTAAGCGTCGAGCGCGAAAGCTCGGCGATCTTGATTTCGGTCAAAACCTGAGCTTCGATCGCAAGGCTGGACTGGTCTGCCGGATCTTCGCCGGCTTGCCGCAACCCGCGCTGATGGGCCAGCAGATTCGGGAATTGCCCCGTCACCTGGCCCGGTTGGATGCGCGCGAGCGCGAGCTCAGGATCGTTGGCGCCAGACTCTGTCAGCGGATCAGTAACCGGCCGAATCACCAGCCGATAGGCCTGGGTTTGTTTGATTCCCTTGTACCAGACCAGCAGGCTGGTGACCCCGGTACTCTTGCCAGTGATGAGCAGTTCATGCCGGTTGATGACATTGACATCGGCGATGGCCGGATCGCCAACCGCCACGCGAGACACGCTAAGGTTTTCATGCAAGAGCTGGTGGGTGCCCTGCTCGACAATCACCACCCTGGAGTCGGCCGATTCCGCATGCGCTACGGCATGCGGGAGCATAAAGGCGACCAGCAGCATCAAATATTTCATCAGTCTCTCACCCTTTCTGATTCGACGCCGCGCAATATTTCGATGTAGTAGGGGGACGGGCGTGTACGCACCGGTTTCTTCTTCGCGATCCGCGTCAATTCGGTCAGAGTAATGATCTTTTCCGCCGCGACCGTATCCTCGGGCGTGGGCGTTCCGGCAGTCTGTAGCGGCAGAGGGCTTTCGTTATCGCTGGCGGTCGTCTCCGACGCCAAGGACTCCTCAGTCTGACGATTAAGAGCCAGCCGAATCTCGCCGAGACTGGCCGCGAGCAACAGCTTGGTGGTCTGTTGTTCCGGCACTGCGATGACCGCGGTCCGGACCCGACTGCGCCGTTCTGATCGGCCTTCGGCCTGCGACAGGCCTTCGGGCCGTTCGATGATCCGGTCCTCATAGGCCAGTACCAGCACCTTCTTTAGCAGCACCCGGGCCTGCGGCGGCACGTCACCCTCCCGGATGAACAGCAGCAGATCCACTTCGTCACCCGGACGGACGAACCCGCCAACGGCAACCACGTCGGTGATCTGCACCGACATGGCCTGATGCTGCTCGGGAATAATCCTCGCCAGCACGTTGGAATCCAGGAAATATCTCGGCGTGACCGGGGCGCCGACGTCCACGTCGATCATTGGCGCGCGACCAAGTACATCCTCGATTCGGGTGAAATAGCGTTCCGGTACCACCGCCACCGGCATCAGGGCGACATCCTCATTGGTGATGGCACGACTGGCGGACAAGGGTTTCATGGCGACGACGGCCAATGTGGCGGGTCCCATTCCGGCCGCCTGTTGCTCGGCCTGCAGTTCCTGACGGGCCTGTTCGCGCGCTGCGGCGGTGGCGGACAAAGTCGCCCGGTAGGCCAGCACGCCGAGCACGATGGCGAGCAGGACCGCCGCCATCGCCGCATATTTAAGCCCCTGATTTCCCATATGAAATCCTTTTCTACAGATGCAGTCTGCGGACCCTTGTCATGAATTCAGATGTTAGCAGGTCTGAGACGATCGGGGCGCATCTAGCACGCGGCTCAATGGGAAACAGCAGTTAGGTGTCACCCACCAGGGCGCTACCGGAAGCGACCAGTTGAGCCGGCATGGGCGGCAGCGTACCAAGCAAAGGCATACTGATCACCGGGAAAAGTCCATCGACATTGAAGCGCAGATTCACCTCAACCACATTTGTACCGCTGTCCACGCAGACCTCAATACCGCTCTCGGTGCTATTTCCACCAGCGCACGCCGCCTCACCCAGGATCCGATCCTGCTGCGCCTCTGGCAGCCATTGCAGGACCTCCTGGGCCCGCGCCCTGACCTGCGCCGCGACGGTGGTGTCAAAGGTGGTATTGCCGATCGGATTGACCCGATGCGCCGCGGCCGCTGATTCCTGGGCCGCGAAGCTGATGCTTTCCTGCAACACAAATAGGTAGGAATACACCACCATGCTGTAAAACATCACGAACAGCATCGGGAAGACCAGCGCAAACTCCACCGCCGTAGCACCCTGCTGTCGGCCAAGGCCGGCGACAGCAGGGCCTGATGAAACAGCTTGGAGCGGCCTTAGGTGCAGGAGGGATCGCCGGTCATGCACGCCACAATATTTCCGAATGTCGCATCGAAGCCGCCGCCCATCACGGAGATCGCAGCGACCAGAATCGCCGCCAGCAAGCCCGCGATTAAGGCGTACTCGATCGCGGAAGCTCCGCGCTGTTTGTGTTGCATTGCTTGCAGTATCTGGTTCATCGTAAACCTCCTGGGTCTGTTTCATTCATCGATGGCCCATGCAATGTGGAGTCGCATGGTGCACGCATATCGCGATCTCCGCTATCCCCACCCAGTAGACCGCGAATAGATGCTGAAACATGACCAGTGAAAGAACTGTGAATACCTACGTCGTGGGCGATCTCCAAGGCTGTCTGGATCCCTTGCGCCGACTGCTCGATGCGGTCGCCTTCGACCCCGCACAGGACAGGCTATGCCTGTTGGGCGATCTAATCAACCGCGGCCCGCAGACGGCAGATTCGTTGCGGTTTGCGCGCTCGCTCGGCCCTTCATGCATCGCGATCCTGGGCAATCATGATCTAAGCATCCTCGCCCAGCTCTGTGCCAGCAAACCGCCGGCCAAGCTGAATCGCAGCGCACGCGAACTCGCCGCGGCGGCGGACGCACAGGAGTTGCTGGACTGGCTTCGTTGCAGGCCGCTGTTGCACCAGGAGAAATCCTATCTATTGGTCCACGCCGGACTTGCCCCCCAATGGACTGTCGGACAGGCCCTCGATCTGGCAACCGAACTTGAAACGGTTCTGCGCGGGCCGGGCCATCCCGAATTTTTCAGCCAGATGTACGGGGACGACCCGGGCCGCTGGTCGGACGATCTTGCCGGCATCTCGCGCCTGCGATGCATCACGAACTGCCTGACCCGGCTGCGGTACTGCACACCGGCCGGCGAGCTGGCGCTAGCGGAAAAACAGGGTCCCACCATGACCGGAGGGGGTCTGTTGCCCTGGTTTGCGGTCTCCGGCAGGAAAAGCCGCCGGCAGAATATCTTGTTCGGCCATTGGTCAACCCTGGGTCAGGTGTTCTGGCCGCAATATCGGGTCTGGGGTCTGGATACCGGCTGTGTCTGGGGCGCGGGCCTGACGGCCTTGCATCTGGAATCCGGCCGACTCATCCAGGCACCTTGTCGCGCCTACAAAAAACCCGGGGCAGGAAAATCCTGAACCCCGGGTCGAATTTTGACCGAACTTTAGTCGGCTCGAATCAATCAGCTCGCAGGCTGGGCCTGATTCTCATGCTTGACCAGGAACCTCGCCAGCGCCGGCAACACCAGAATGGCGCCGAACATGTTCGCCGTGAACATGAACACCAGAAGCACACCCATGTCTGCCTGGAATTGCAGATCCGACAGCAACCAGGTCGACACCGAACCGCCGAGGGCGACGCCCGTGAAGATTACCGCCTTACCGGTCTTGTGCAAGGTGTCGTAGAACGACTCCTCGAGGGACTTGCCCTGGCCCAATCCGTCCAACAGGGTGCTGTAGATGTAAATGCCGTAATCCACACCGATCCCGACCGCCAGTGCCACGACGGGGAGGGTCGCCACCTTCATGCCGATATCCATGACCACCATCACGGCGTAAGCCAGAGAGGAGACCAGCGACAGGGGCAGCACCACGCACAAAACTCCGCAGACCGTTCGGAATGAAAGCCACATGAACACCAGGATGACCAGATACACCCACATCACGACCTGGATTTCCTGCTCGTGAATGACCTCATTGGTCGCCGCCATAACGCCCACATTACCCGTTGCCAGGGCATAGTTGACATTCGGATGGGCATCCTCTTCATTGAAGCGCTTCACCTCGGCCACGATGTGCTCGATCGTTTCCGCTCGGTGATCTTCGGTGAAGATCATCACTGCCATCGCCGAACAGTTCGGGTTCAAAAGACCGGAGGAGGTCGGAATCGGCGTGATCGCCTGGACCATGACGAACTGGTTTCGCGGCAGGACCTGAAAGTTTGGCGTGCCCTCATTGAACTGGCCGTTCACGATCTTGGCCACCTGCGGCAGGGAAATGGTTGAATTCACCCCGGCCGTGTTGTCCATGCGCCAGGCGAAACGATCAACATTCTCCATCACGTCGTACTTGATGCAGGACTCCGGCGGCGCCTCGGCAATTACCTTGAGAATATCCACCCCGATGGAGAAATTCTCCACGATGGCCTTGGAGTCCTGGTTGTAACGTGAGTCCGGACGCAATTCCGGAACCCCTTCCTGGGCGTCACCAACCAGCAGGAACTGGTACTTGTACTGCGACCAGCCCACCAGCAGCCCACAGATCAGAAGCGTAATCGCGGCTGGTGCGGGACGTGTGATCTTCGCGATCATGCGCCAGAGCCCCTCGCCCATGTGTTCGCGACGCAGTTGCTTTTCCCGGAAAGCTTCAAGATCATTGATCTTGATATACGTCAGCCAGATCGGCGCGAGGATCTTGTTGGTCACGATGATGGCCAGCATGCCGAAGGCTGCATTGATCGACATTTCGCGGATGATGTCGATTGGGATCAGGTAGATCGTCGCGAAACCGGCAACGTCCGTGATCAGCGCCGTGGTTCCCGGGATGGCCAGTCGTCGGAAAGTTTCCAGCGAGGCATTGAAAGAATCCTGCCCCTGGTCAACCTCGCCGACCCACGCATTGACA
>JBFKDQ010000031.1:0-41367 GCA_041619555.1 Oceanococcus sp.
TCGAGGTGGAAGAAAAAGCGGCCTTGATCGCCGCCGCCGTGCGCCTGCTGGACCGCCTGGATGAGGGCATTGCCCGGCTGCGCCAGCGGCGCCGTAATGCCCGCTTGCTGGGTCAGACTCAGGCGATGCAGGAAGAGGTCGCCAGTCAGACCAGGGCCCTGCAGGCTGCCAATGCGGAACTCAAGCAGACCGTCGATCAACTGCAGGTGATGAGCAATTCCGATGCCCTGACCGGAATCGGTAACCGGCGTCTGTTCGATCAGGTGCTGGAGCGCGAGATCATCCGTTGCCGACGGCAGCAGCGGCCGCTGGCCCTCGCCCTGATCGATGTGGACTTCTTCAAGAAATACAACGACCACTACGGGCATCAGGCCGGCGATGACTGCCTGCGCCGGATGGGCAGCATCCTGCGGGCCCAGGTGCGCAGTCCGCCGGATGTGCCGGCCCGTTACGGCGGCGAGGAGTTTGCGGTCATCATGCCGGAACTTGACGCCGCCCAGGCGCAGCAGGCCGCGCAACGTCTGCGTGCCGCGGTCGAGGACAGCGCGATCGAACATCAGGGCAACGAGGCTGGCGGTGGCCGGGTCACCATCAGTATCGGCGTGGCGGTGGCGGTGCCCGCGCAGGCCCTGGATCCGGCGCAGCTCCTGGCCGCGGCGGACCAGGCGCTATATCAGGCCAAGCATCGGGGGCGTAATCGGGTCGAGGTGAGCGGACCGGAAGCTGCTCCAGACCCGGCCTGATGAGATGCGTATCTCGCCGCGCCGGCGCGAAATCACTACCATCGGCGCTTCGTGCTTGGCGGGCTGGACAATGAATACCCTCAAATTTGATGACCTTGCGGTGGAACTGGACGGCGCCATCGGTCGGGTCGAGATACGGCGGCCGCCGTACAACTACTTCGATGCCGGGCTGATCAGCGATCTGGCCGAGGCCTGCGAAGCGCTGGATGCGGCGCCGGAGTGTCGGGTGATCGTGCTGGCGGCGCAGGGTAAGGCGTTCTGTGCCGGCGGCAGGCTGCTGCCGGAAGCCGATGCCCAGGACTCGCCGTTGGCAGGACAAGGCGCGGACAATCCGCTGTATCTGGCCGCAGTGCGGCTGTTTCGGGTCGTCAAGCCGATCATCGCGGAGGTACAGGGCCCGGCGATTGGTGGTGGGCTGGGCCTGGCCCTGGCCGCGGATTTCCGGATCGCCGGGCCACAGGCGCGCTTCGCCGCCAATTTCGTCAAGCTGGGTATCCATCCCGGATTCGGCATCAGCCATACCCTGCCGCGTCTGCTAGGCGAGCAGAAAGCGGCCCTGATGCTGCTGACCGGGCGGCGCATCCGGCCGCAGCAGGCGCTGGACTGGGGGCTGATCGACCAGCTGGTTGCCAGCGAGGATTTACGTCAGGCCAGCACGGCGCTGGCGACCGAAATTGCCGAAGGTGCCCCGTTGGCGGTGCAGGCCACCCGCGCCAGCTTGCGGTGCGCTCTGGCCGATGCGGTGCTGGAGGCGACCCGGCATGAATTCGCCGAACAGCGGCGCCTGGCCCGCAGCGCCGATTTCGCCGAAGGCCTGCGCGCGGTGGATGAGCGCAGGCCAGGACATTTTCTCGGCCGCTGATCTGGGCGTGACGGTGGCCGCGCGTCGCGGGTTCAAGCGGTGGCTGAGGTATATTGGCTCCGTTTACACGGCAGATGAGCAGAGCATGACACCAATGTTGCGAATTCTGGCGCTCACGTTGCTGGTCTGGGTGTTGCCCGCTGCGCGCGCCGAGGATCCACAGCTCGATGCCATCGTGGCCTGCATTGGGAAAAATTTTCCGCGCGAATCGGCGCAGCATCACATCGGCATCCTGAGCCGCGATGCGCAGGGTGGCAAAACCCGTCTACAGGCTCGCCTGTTCTGGCAGCCTTCGACCGGGGAACAGAATCGCATCCATGTCCAGCTCATCGAACCCGCCGATCTGGCCGGTTCGGCCTATCTGCTGGTGCAGACTCCAAATCAGGAGAGCCTGTTTCTGTTCGTGCCCGGTCTGAACCGGGTCCGACGCCTGCGTGGCGAGGCGATGGCTGGCGAGCTCTGGGGCACCAGCCTGAGCTACCAGGATTTCCGCTATCTCTACGGCATCGCGGTCAATAGCGATTTTTCCGTGCGTCCGCCCGCGCAGCGGCAGGGCCGGGCGGTCCATGTGCTCAGGGCGCCGGTGCCGCCGGCAGGCGGCTGGGGTTATGCCGCGGTCCAACTGGAAGTGGATCAGCCAAGTTGCGTGGTCACCCGGGTTGAATTCCTGGACGCCGAGGATGTCATGCTCAAGGTCTTGCAGGTTGATGTCGCCGGCCTGCGCCAGATTGATGGCTACTGGACGGCAAGCCGTCTGACCCTGCATGACCATCAACACGGCACCGAGGTGGAGCTGGAGGTGAAGGCGGCACAGTTCGATCGCAGCCTGCCGGCCGGGCTGTTTGACAGCCGCGGTTTCCATCTCGTGCGCCTGCCATCGATCCCATGAAACGGTGCGCATGAAGGACTGGATCGGTCTAGGTGTTCAGCAGCCGCGCAGGGTGCTGGCGACGATGCTGTTGCTGAGTGTGCTGATGGCCGCCGGTCTCTTCGATTTTTCCAGTGACGGCTTGAGCCTGCGCCTGGATGCGACGGTGCAGCCGCTGCTGGCGCGCAATGATCCGGCGCTGGCGGTGTTCGCGTATTCACAGGCGCAGTTCGGCAGCGATGAGATGGTCATCGTGGCGCTGCGGGGGGCGCAGCCGGTGCTGCATCCGCAAACCCTGGAAGTGCTGGAGCAGTTGCATCGTGAACTGGCCGCCATACCGGGTGTCAGGCAGGTGTCCTCGCTGCACAATGCGGCCCTGGCGAGAGAGATCGATGGCGGCACCGAGGTCTGGTCGGTGCCGGTGTGGCTGCAGCGTTTCGCCCTGCCGCCTGACGAGCTGACACGTGATCTGATCGCGCACCCGATTTTCGGTCGCAATCTGATCTCCGAGGATGGCCTGGTGGCGGGGCTGATCTTGAGTCTGAACGCCAGGGGGAGCGGGGATGCCCTGCATGACGGGGTGACGCAGCAGATCCTGCAGACCGCGGACCGCATCGCCGCCCAGCATCCGGCTCAGGCCGCGCAGATCTGGGTGGGCGGTCCCGGGGTCGTTGCTGCCGCCAGTGTGGATGCAATTGCGCGCAGTTATCAGCGCATGTTGCCCGCCCTGTTGCTGGTCATGGGCGGCCTGCTGGCCTATGCCTTTCGCAGCCGGCGGGCTGTCGCGGTGCCGTTCATGATCATCCTGCTGTCCGAGTTGTGGACGCTGGGTCTGATGGGCTGGCTCGGCCATGAACTGAACATGATCACGGTCATCGTGCCGCCCCTGGTGATGACCCTGGGCCTGGCCTATAGCACGCATTTCTTTGCCACCTACTATGAGTTTGCGCCGCGCTTCGCCCAGCAGCCGCAGGTCCTGGTTGCGCTGAGTTTGCGGCGCATCGCTTTTCCGATGTTGCTGACCGGCATCACCACCATTTGCGGATTTGCCGGATTGATGATCAGTCCCTTGCCGGCAATCCGGCAGTTCGGCCTGTATTCGGCGTTCGGGGTCGCGGCCAGCGTGGTGCTGGCCCTGAGCGCCGGCCCGGCCGTCCTCAGCCTGTTGCCGGGACCGCGTCGGATTCGCCAGCCCAAGGCGCTGGAGAAAATTTTTGCCGTATTGTCCCATCTGCTGATGCGCTATCGGCTCAGCATCCTGTTTCTCGGTGGCCTCACCGCGGTGCTGGCGCTGCTGGCCGCCAGCCAGATCCGGGTCGGCTCCAACTTCGTCAAGGATTTTCCTGCCGATGCCCGGGTGCGCATGGATCACGAGGCCATCGATCAGGCCCTGGGTGGGGCGAATGTCTTCAATATCGTGATCCGTGCGGATCTGAATGACGCGTTCGTTCAGCCCGACATGCTGTCGGCACTGGCGGATCTGGAGCAGTGGCTGCAGGCGCAGCCGGAAATCGGGTCCGTCATGAGCCTGATGGATGCCTTGCGCCAGATCGATGTGGCGCTGGGCGGGCTGCCGGGTGAGTTCCAACTGCCCGATCGGCCCAGCACGATCAAGCAGATGTTCGTGCTGGGCGGTGGCCCGGAAATGCATGCGGTGGTGGATCCGCGCTTCCGCGGCACCAATCTGATCGTGCGCGCCTCGGCCGATGACAGCTTTGCGCTGGCGGGACTGGTGGCGCGAATCGAGCAGCGCCTGGCACGCTTGCCCCATCCGATGCGGGCCGACGTGACCGGTGATTCCGTGGTGGTCGCGCATACCCTGGCCAAGATTGGCGAGGGCCAGATCATCAGTCTGGCGCTGTCCCTGCTGGCGATCTATCTGGTCCTGATGGTGGTGTTCATGTCCGTACGCAGCGCGGCCATTGCGCTGCTGCCGAACCTGCTGCCGATCCTGGTGTATTACGGTGCGCTGGGCTGGTTCGGGGTGCCGCTCAGTCCGACCACCAGCCTGATTTCCTGCATCGTGCTCGGCATCGCGGTGGACGACACCATCCATTATCTGACCCGCTTCAATACTCTGGCGCGCCGCAGCGGGGACGAAACCGCGGCCACCGCGATGGCCTTGCGTGACGTGCTGCGCCCGGTGACCCTGACCACCATCGCCCTGGTGCTGGGTTTTCTCATCATGACCGGCAGCGAACTGCGCAATCAGGTTCAGTTTGGCGCCCTGGCCGCCTTCACGATGGCGGTGGCCTGGCTCTCGGACGTGACATTTACCCCGGCGCTGGCGGCGCGCCTGCGCATCGTGACGTTGTGGGACCTGCTGCGCCTGGATCTGGGCGCGCGGCCGGATGAGGCGATTCCGCTGTTTCACGGGCTGAATCAGTACCAGGCGCGCACTTTCGCCCTGCTGGCGCAGGAGCGCAACTACAAGGCCGGCAGCGTGCTGTGGCGGCAGGGGGATGATAGCGACGACATGTACGTGGTGATCCACGGCCGGCTCGATGTCTGGCTGGAGCGCGACGGGCAGCGTCATCTGCTGACCACGCTGGGGCGGGGTGACGTGATCGGCGAGGGCGGCTTCTTCCGCCAGACCCGCAGCGCGACGGTGACGGCACAACTGCCGTCACGCCTGCTGCAGTTCAGCGCCGGCGATCTCGACCGGATCACCCGCCGGCGGCCGCTGCTGGGCGCGCGCGTGTTGCGCAATCTGAATCAGATCCAGGCCGAACGCATCGCACGCCTGTCGCATCAGGTCGCGCCACCGGCCTGAGCCGATCATTTCGCAAGGAAGCGGCTGGAGGGCCGAGTCAGGCGGCTTGACGCCATCATTTTTCTACCTTACGTTTGTTAGAAAATGTATCATCAGATGACCTTGCCGTGAACTCAGTCCCGCACTCTCTCCCCAAGGCCGATGCCTCGCGCAGCCGGATTCTGGATGCCGCCGCCGGCCTGTTCCGCGAGCGTGGTTATTCGGGGGTCTCCTTGCGGGACATTGCCACCGCGGCCGGCATGAAGGCCGGCAGTGTCTACTACCATTTCGAGTCCAAGGAAGCGATCGTCCTGGCGGTGCTGAACATCGGCATCAGTGCGGTGCATGAAGAGGTGGCCCAGACCATCAGCATGCTGCCGGCCGATGCGGATGCGGGCGAGATCCTGCGCGCCGGCATCCTCAGCCATCTGCGCTCCCTGTTCGAGTTCAATGACTACACCTCGGCCAATGTCCGCATCTATCACCAGGTGCCGCCGGAAATTCGCGCGGCCAATGCCGGAGCGCGGCGCAGATATGAATTGCTCTGGGCCGAAATCCTGCGCGATATCGAAGCCCAGGGCGCCCTGCGTCCCGGTGTCAATCTCACCAAGTTCCGGCTGCTGCTGATGAGTTCGCTCAACGCCACCCTGGACTGGTTCGATGGTCGCCGCGGCGAGATCACGGCGCTGGCGGACAGCTATGCCGACATCCTGCTGCACGGCGTGCTGAATCCTCGGGAGACGCAAGAATGAGCGTGCTGAATTCGCGGGTGGATACCCGATCGGAAAGTTTTCTCGCCAATCAGGCCCATTACGACAGCCTGCTGGCGCTGTTGCGTGAGCGCACCGCCCAGGCCATGCAGGGTGGACATCAGAAGTTGCGGGAGCGGCATCATCAGCGCGGCAAGATCCTGGCGCGTGATCGCATCGACCGGCTGGTCGATCCGGGCTCGCCATTTCTGGAGCTGTCGACCCTGGCCGCCTTCGGCCAGTACGGCGGCGAGGTGCACAGCGCCGGGGTCGTCACCGGGATCGGCATGGTCGCAGGCACGCCCTGCGTCATCATCGCGAATGACGCGACGGTGAAGGGGGGATCCTATTATCACGAGACCGTGAAAAAGCATGTGCGGGCGCAGGAGATCGCCGGTTTCAACCGTCTGCCGTGTCTGTATCTGGTGGATTGCGGCGGCGGCTATCTGCCGGAACAGGATCGGGTGTTTCCCGATCGCGATCATTTCGGCAATGGCTTCTGGCGCCAGTGCCGCATGTCGGCATCCGGTTTGCCGCAGATCTCCGCGGTGTTTGGCGGTTGCACGGCGGGCGGGGCCTATATTCCGGCGCTGTCCGATCAGGTCATCATGGTGCAGGGCAATGCCCGTATCCATCTTGGCGGTCCGTCCATCGTCAAGGTCGCGGTGAACGAAACCATCGACGGTGAGAGCCTGGGCGGTGCGGCGATGCAGACGCGCGTTTCCGGGGTGTCCGATCACATCGTCGCCGACGAGCCCGAGGCGATCGCCCTGCTGCGGCAACTGGTCGCACAGTTGAACATGCCGCCGCGGCGGCGTGAGGACCTGGCCCCGGTGCGGCCGCCGCGTTACGCACCGGAGGAAATCGGCGGGGTGGTCAGCCAGGACCGGCGCGTGCCCTACGATGTGCGCGAGGTGATCGCGCGCATGGTGGATGGCAGCGAACTGGTGGAGTTCAAGCCGGAGTGGGGGGAGTCCCTGGTCTGCGGCTTCGCCAGCATCCATGGTCAACGCGTCGGCATCCTGGGCAACAACGGCGCCCTGTTTTCGGAATCCGCGCTCAAGGGCGCCCATTTCATCGCCCTGTGCGATCAGCGCCAGATTCCCTTGCTGTTCCTGCAAAACATCAGCGGCTACATGGTCGGCTCGGAGGCCGAGCGTGGCGGCATCTCCAAACACAGCGCCAAAATGGTCTATGCGGTGGCCAATGCACGCGTGCCCAAGCTCACCGTGGTGATCGGTGGTTCCTATGGCGCGGGCAATTACGGCATGTGCGGTCGCGGCTTCCGGCCGGACTTCCTGTTCGCCTGGCCGACCGCGGAGATCGCCACGATGTCGCCGGACATCGCGACCAACGTGATGCTGGAACTGCGGCGCAGCAATCTGAAATTGCCGCCCCCGCAGGAAGATGAACTGGCGGAAATCGAAGCTCGGGTGAGGAGCCAGTATGCCGAGCAGACCGACCCCTACTATGCAACCTCGCGTCTGTGGGATGACGGCTTGATCGAGCCGGCCCAGACCCGCGACGTGCTGGGCCTGTGTCTGGCCCTCGTCAGCAGCGTGCCCGCCAACGACCGGTTCGCACCGGTCTACCGGATGTAATGATGAGTTTCAGTAAAGTGCTGATCGCCAATCGCGGCGAGATTGCGGTCCGGCTGATCCGGGCCTGCCGGGTCCTGGATCTGCAGACGGTGGCGGTGTATTCGGCCGCCGATGCCAATGCGCTGCATGTGCAGCTTGCCGACGAGGCGGTGCCGATTGGTCCGGCCGAGGCGCGCGCCAGCTATCTGGATGGTGCCCGGCTGATCGAGGCGGCGAGAGCGACCGGTGCCGGTGCGGTGCATCCGGGCTATGGCTTTCTCGCGGAAAACGCCGATTTCGCCCAGGCCTGCATCGATGCGGGCCTGGTCTTTGTCGGACCGTCCCCACGCGTGATCGCGGCGATGGGGGCAAAGATCGAGGCCAAGCGCATCGCCGAACGGGCGGGGGTGATGTGCGTGCCGGGCTATCACGGCGAAGACCGCAGCCGCGAGCGCCTGCGGCAGGAGGCCGAGCGCATCGGCACGCCGCTGCTGATCAAGGCCAGCGCCGGTGGCGGTGGTCGCGGCATGCGCCGAATCGATGATCTGGCAGCGCTGGATGCGGCGCTGGGCCTGGCTGCCGACGAAGCGCGGGCGGCCTTCGGTGACCCGGCCCTGCTGCTGGAGCGCTATGTCGAACAGCCGCGTCACATCGAAGTGCAGATCCTGGCCGACCGGCACGGCAGCGTGCGCCATCTGTACGAACGTGATTGCTCGGTACAGCGGAATTATCAGAAGGTGATCGAAGAAGCCCCGGCGCCGAATCTGGCCCCGGCGCTGCGTCAGCGCATTCTCGACAGCGCGGTCAAGCTTGCCTCTGCGATCGGCTATGACAGCGCCGGTACGGTGGAATTTGTCGTCGATGGCGCGCGCGATGAGGCGTATTTCCTGGAGATGAATACCCGTCTGCAGGTCGAGCATCCGGTGACCGAGATGGTGACCGGCATCGATCTGGCGGTCTGGCAACTGCGGGTGGCGGCGGGGGAGGCCATCGATTTCGCGCAGCAGGACGTGCGTTGCCAGGGCTGGGCGATGGAACTGCGCCTGGCGGCGGAGGATCCGGCGGCCGGCTATCAGCCGCAGACCGGCACCATCAGCCGCTACGTCGAGCCCGACATCGAAGGCCTGAGGATGGATTCCGGGGTGCGCTGCGGCAGCGTGGTCAGTCCCTATTACGATTCCATGCTGGCCAAGCTCATTGCGCATGCACCGCAGCGTGCAGGCGCGATCCGCAAGCTGCGCCGCGGGCTGGGGCAGCTGCAGATTGGCGGACTGCGGCTGAACAGTGCCTTTCTGGATCAGGTGCTGCAGCTGTCCGAATTTGTTGCTGGTGAACACGCCACCGATCTGCTGGTCCGCAGTTGGCCAGAAGGCTGGCAGCCGGCGCCACTGCAGGACCTGGCGCGTGCGCAGGCCGTGCTGGCACGGCATCTGGATCTGGGTCGCGTGGGCGGGACGGATCCCTGGACCGCACTGGGCGGCTGGCGGTTGGGCGAGTCCTGCGGCCGGCTTGCGCAGTCCACCTATTACCTGCTGGAAGAGGACGGACGACGCAGCGAATGGCTGCTGCGCGGCCGTGGCGGTGACTACACGATCCTGTTCGAAGGTTTGCCGGTGCTTGAGCTGAGCCAGGGACGTCTCGACGAAACGGGCCTGAGCTATCTCAGTCAGGGGACGCACCACCGCATTGCGCTGGCCACTCAGGGCGCCGAAATCCGCCTGCTGGCAGAGCCCAGCCAGGCCTGTGTGCAGGTGCTGCTGGCCGAAGATCTGTTGCTTGCAGGAGAAGATCGCGGCGCGAGCCAGGCCGATGCCATCGTTGCGCCCACACCGGGACAGGTTGTCGAGGTGCTGGTGGCGGTCGGTGATCCGGTCACGGTTGGTCAGCCTGTGGTGGTCCTCGAGGCGATGAAGATGCTGCAGCAGCTGTGTGCCGGGGTCAGCGGCGTGGTCACCCGGCTGCCGGTGCAGGCCGGCGATGCGGTCAACAGCGGAGACCCCCTGGCCGAGTTCGAGCCGGATTGACGTGCGATTGCCCGATGCCTGACCCGCCTCCGATTGGCCTCAGGCCAGCTCCGAATATTTCCAGCAAACCCGACAGGAACTCATTAGCCCATGCGTAGCGATGCGATCTATTTCAATGCCCAGCACGATCTGTTGCGAGAGCAGGTCAGGCGCCTGGTGGATACCGAAATCCGGCCTTACGGCGACGCCTGGGAGGCCGAGGGCATGGTGCCGCGCAGCCTGTTACGCCAACTGGGCGAGTTGGGCCTGCTGGGCATGCGCTATCCGCAAAAGTACGGCGGCTCCGAAATGGATACGCTGGCAACCGTGGTGCTGGCCGAGGAACTGGCCCGCTGTGGCTACGGTGGCGCGGTGATCACCATTTTAGTGCATACCGACATGGCCTCGCCGCATCTGGCCAATGCCGGCAATGAGCAACAGTTGCAGCGCTACATGCCCGACATCATCGCCGGCAGGCGGATCACCGCGGTGGCGGTGACCGAGCCGGATGCGGGTTCGGATGTGGCCGGCCTGAAAACCCGGGCCGAGCGGGACGGCGATCACTGGGTGCTCAATGGCAGCAAGATGTTCATCACCAACGGTGTCCACGCCGACCTGGTTTTTGTCGCCGCGCGGACCGACCCGAACGCGAAGGGCTCACGCGGCATCAGCATGTTCATCGTCGAGAAGGGCACGCCGGGTTTCAGTGTGGGGCGTGCGCTGAACAAGACCGGCTGGCTGTGCTCCGATACGGCCGAACTGGTGTTCGATCAGTGCCGGATTCCGGCGGAAAATCTCCTGGGGGAGGTGAATCGCGGTTTCTATGCGGTGATGCAGAACTTCCAGAACGAACGTCTGGTGGTGGGCGCCCAGGCCATTGGCGAGGCCCAGCAGGCAATCGACATCACCACCGCCTACGTCAAGGATCGCAAGGCCTTCGGTGGTGTGCTCTGGGACAAACAGGTGATCCGCCAGCGGCTGGCGCAGCGGCAGGCCGAGGTCGCCGCTGCACGCCAGTTGCTGTATCACACCGCCTGGCTTGATGCGCAGGGCCTGGAGTGCGTGCAGGAGGTCTCGATGGTCAAGGCCTTGTGCGGCGATCTGGTCAATCGGGTGTTATATGACTGTCAGCAGTTTCACGGCGGCGCCGGTTATCTGCGGGAGACCACGATCGAGCGCATGGTGCGTGATGCGCGAGTGGAGGCGATTGGTGGCGGAGCCACGGAAGTGATGCTGGAAGAGGTCGCCAAACGGATGTAAGCCCTGCCGGGCTTCAACCGGTCGCGGCCTGGTCGTGCGGTGCCTGCGGCGTGCCGCGCTGGCGCTTGTGCAATTGCTTGCGCTGATACATGGCCTGGTCGGCGGTGGCCAGCAGGGTTTCGAGGCTGCAACCGTCTTCCGGATACAGCGCGGCCCCGATGCTGGCGGTGACCGGCAGGCCCTCGATGCGGGTGTCCACGGTGGAGTTCAAGGCCAGTTCCAGCCGTTCACAGAGCTTGGCCAGGGTTTCCCGGCGGATGCCGATTTCACATAGCCCGATGAACTCGTCGCCGCCGATGCGGTAGAAATGGTCGCTTTCGCGCGCCGCCTGCTCCAGACGGCTGGCGAACTGCTGCAGGGCGAGATCGCCGGCGGCATGTCCCAGTTGGTCATTGATGGCCTTGAAACAGTTCAGATCCAGGGCGATGACGGCAAAGGCTTCCTTGCTGCGGCGGCTGCGGGCCAGCAACTCATCGAAATGTTCGTTGAAGGAAGCGCGGTTGCCAAGGCCGGTGAGGAAATCGTGGGTGGCCAGAAAGGCCAGGCGCTCGAGCCGCCGCCGCCTTTGCGCCTGCTTGAAGCGGACGTGAACCGCCTTGCTGACGGCCTCGCCGAGTTCCTGCGGGGTGAAGTCGGCCTTGCACAGATAGTCCGCGGCCCCCAGCTTGATCGCCGAAGCCGCGGTGTGTTCGGAGCCGTGCCCCGTCAGCATGATGATGGCGCAGCGCCGATGGATGCGCTTCTCGTTGAGACGCGAGAGCAGGGACAGGCCACTCATGCCCGGCAGGCGATGGTCAATGATCAGGCAGTCATAGTCCTTGCGGCAGAGGCTCTCCATCGCGCGCTCGCCCGAATCAGCGTGATCCAGTTGCAGCCGCGGAATGAAATGCCGCAGGCTCTGATTGACGAACTCTGCGTCGGTCGGCTGATCTTCGACAAGCAATACCTTCACGGGACTACCATTGGGTCACTACTGAGGTCAGAAAATTAGCCCGCAGCGCGTGAAATGCCTGTGAATCCGCTCCCGCTTCGCTTGCCCAGGGTGTCCTGTTAAGCTTCGGCTCCTGAGCCCGGGCGGCACAGGGCCGGGGAACGCAAGGCCTGAAGCTGCGAAGCGTTTCGTGTCGGTGGGGGCGGAGTGTGGGTGACTTGCCTTGCGGCTTTTTCGGTCGGCCATCTCGCAGCCGGCTGCAGGCCCATGATCCGGGGCAGGAACCAGCGGATTCGCCGTCCGGCCACCCAGAGGAAGGAATACACAGGCCGGCCGGCAGCCGCTACCCGGCTGAGCAAAATTGACGAGCAAGGAGACAGCATGAAATTGAGTTATACCCTGGAACTGGATGGCAGCAAGGACGCGGTTCTGGCCCTGTTCTGTGACCCCGACTATTTCGCCCGCCATCAGGCCCTGATCGGCAGTACGGA
The DNA here is from genome assembly GCA_041619555.1 of Oceanococcus sp. Taxonomy (GTDB): domain Bacteria; phylum Pseudomonadota; class Gammaproteobacteria; order Nevskiales; family Oceanococcaceae; genus Oceanococcus. The sequence continues at coordinate 12,240 of JBFKDQ010000031.1, forward strand.
TTTCGAGCAGCTGGAGCATCGCGACGACGGCAATAGCAGCTACGTGAAATTCCGCTATCAGGTGGCTTCTGATGTGCCGGCATTCGCCAAGAAAATTCTGGGCGAGACCTCCGAGGTGACGCATGAGGAAAGCTGGGATCGCAGCACAGGGCGCGGTCGGGTGATCATCGATGTCGCCACCTTGCCAGGCACGCTGGAATGCGAGGCGCGGGTGGAGGAAGCTGGCGCGGCTTGCCGCAAGGTGTTTGACTGGGAGATCAAGGTCAAGCTGCCGCTGATCGGTGGAAAAATTGAAAAGGTCGTGGCCGAGGACATCCAGCGCAAGGCCGAGCCCGATCGTCAGGCCGTCAACCAGTTGTTGCAGCAGGCTTGAGGTCGAGAGCGTCCGGGCAGGCTGGCGGTGCTTGGGGCCTCGCCGGGCAGGGCCGCAGCGCCAGGCGCATTCGCCTGGCGCTTTCGGTCTGTGGCCGGCGCTCATGACGGCGCGCTGGGCCGCATGAATCGCCGCACGCGGACGACGCCGGCGCAGCGCTCTGCTCAGGTCGATACGATGCGTTGCGGCGCATTCTTGGATGCGAAGATCCGGCCGGAAGGCCGCAGAAGGGGAAGGCAATGAGCGACTGGGATCCGATGTTGCTGAATCTCAGCTATGCCGCGATGGGTGGCCTGCTGATGCTCGTGTTCACCTGGATTGGTGGTCGGGTGTTCTCCAATATCATGGGCTTCAAGCTGCGTGATGAACTCAAGGCCGGCAATGTGGCGGTGGGGCTGGCGGTGCTCGGTCTGCTGCTGGGAACCAGTGTCGGCATGGGGCTGGTGATCGGGCTGGCCCTGAACTGATGGGTCGCGCGGCCGCGCTGCTGATGTTGTTCGGCCTGCTCCTGCCGTTGCAGGTGCAGGCCGCGGGATGGACGGATGAATACGACGCGCTGTTCGAGAAATACGCCAAGCGCTATTTCGGTCCGCATTTTGACTGGCGCTGGTTCAAGGCGCAGGGCATCGCCGAATCCAATCTGCGCCCGAATGCCCGCAGTGGTGCTGGCGCCATCGGTCTGATGCAGATCCTGCCAACGACCTTTGCCGAGATTCAACGCGCGAATCCACATTTTGTCGATATCCTCACGCCGCGCTGGAACGTGGCGGCCGGCATCTACTACGACCGCTATCTGTACCGGCATGACCGACTGCAGGCCCTGCCCGACGGCGAACGTCTGCTGGTCGCATTTGCCGGCTACAACGCCGGACTCGGCGGCGTGTTGCGGGCCATGCGGCGCTCGCCGCCACCGGTGGATTCCTGGCAGCGGATGGCGGCGCGCGCGCCCCAGGAAACCCGCAATTACGTGGCCCGCATCCAGCACTTGAAAGCCGGGCAACTGAACCGGCGCCCGCCATCGCAGCGCGGTCTGGCAGCCAAGCTGGGTTCCAGGCCGGAGCGCTGAGTCAGGGGCGCGCGCCTGTCGGCGCCGCCTTGGCAAGCAGGCTTTCATGAATCCAGCCAACCAGACCATCTGCGGTTCTGGCCACCCGATGCCAGCGCCCCTCACGGTGCAATTCCAGCACCTGCTCATCCGCCTGCAGCGTCGCCAGGATGGGATGTGGGGTGCCCGGGCCGGCGCGTAGATTGGCCAGGGCCGCATCGACGCGCAAATAGGATCCGAGCCGTGCATCGCCGCTCTGCAGCAAGGCCGCAATGCGTGCCCTGATGGAGGCGTGGTTCTCGGCGATGATGCCGCGCAAGAGCAGGCCGGCGTCGCTGTCGGGGTCGGCTTTGAGCAGGTGGTCGATTGCCAGATTGCGGTCGCGCGGCAGATCCTTGCCGCCGGTGCGAAACAGATTGCCGAGGGCGAAATGGGCATCGGCATGACCCTGGCTGGCGGCGCGGCGCCACCATTCGACCGCGCGAGCGTCATCGATGCTTAGACCATAGCCGTTGTGATACATCCAGCCGATGGCGAACTGTGCCTCCGCATCGCCGGCGTCGGCCGGCCGGCGCCACAAGCAGTAGGCTTCGGCGAAATCGCCTGCCGCCATCGCCTGGCGGGCCTTTTCGCCGGTCATCGCCGCGGTGCCCTGGATGGGCGCTGCGGGCTCGTTCGGTGCCTGGGCAGCAGCCGATGAGCCCGATGGCGGCAGCAGCGCAAGCAGGCCCAGCAGCAGAATGCCAAGCGGTCGGGCCGTGCGCCGCGGGCCTGAGGGGCGCGCGGTGGCATTCTGGTCCTGCTTGATGGCGTGTCTGGGGGCGGGCAATGTTCAGTCCGGGCCGGCAAGGCGAATCTGCAGCGGGAGATGCAAGATTCGCGCTGCGCCTCAGGCTGCGGCGGCCTGTTCCTGCGCCAGGCCCTGGGCGGTGAGACGGATGCCTTCGGCAAGCGAGACCGCGGGTGTCCAGTCCAGGTCCCGGCGCGCCTTGGCGATGTTGAAATAGTGGTGGGTGACCATGTACCGCACCGCGAATCGAGTCAGGCCATTCTCCTTGTTCAGCGTTCCGCCCTTGAGCGTATCGAAGCCTTCGGCCAGGGCGGCGACACCATAGGCCAGCCAGTACGGCACCTTGCCGGTGATCGGCGGATAGCCGAGTTCCAGCAGGAATTTTTCGATGAAGTCGAAAAACGCCATGGGCTCGCCATTGGTGATGAAGTAGGCCTGCCCGCAAACGGGTGAGTTCGGGGTCAGACGCTCTTCGGCCGCCGCCACTGCATCGACAAGATTCGAGATGTAGGTGAAGTCGGAGAGCTTGTCGCGATCCCCGATGGCGCGTTTGAGCTTGCCCTCCCTGGCTTTCTGCAGAATGGCCGGAATGAAGCGATTGTCGCCGGTGCCAAAGATGACATGCGGACGGATGGCGCAGCACAGGGTCGCCGCGCTGCCAGAGAAGGCCAGCACCGCTTTTTCCGCCGCGATCTTGCTGTCGGCATACGGCGCCTGCGAAATCCTGGAATAGGGCAGCGTTTCATCCCCGTTTTCGATGTCCTGCCCTTCATACACCGCGCTGGCGGAACTGATGTACACCAGCCGATCAATGGCATGGGTCTGGCAGGCCTTGATCAGATTTTCCGTGCCGCCCAGATTCACTGCCCAGATGTCGGCCTCACGGCTGTTTGCGGTGTGGACGATGGAGGCGTTGTGGATGATGGTGTCCATGCCCGCGCAGGCCTCGATCACCGCCGCGGTCGCGCGGATATCGAGCTTGAGGAAGCGCACGTCGTCGCGGAAAACCTCGTCGTGCATGTCGACGCAGGTGACTTCGTGGCCGGCATCCGCCAGGCGGTTGACCAAAGCCCGTCCGACAAAGCCCTGGCCGCCGGTAATCAGTATCTTTCTGTGCATGTTGCGTCCTATTTGTCGGTGCCAAACGCCTGATCCCAGAATGGGAAGATGGAGGCGTAGTTGTAGCGGAACTTGTCGTGATGGGTGTCGTGCTTGCGTACCCAGAAATTGAACAGCCGAAAGGCCGGGTGCGGAAACACCAGATTGGCATGCACCACGATGTTGGCGGTGGAGTAGATGAAGAAGATTGCGAGAAAGGACAGCGTGCTGATCGGTCCCAGAAGCAGGGTGGCGCCGAGCAGCAGGCACAGTGCCCCGATCTGCTCCAGCGGATGCAGGTAAATGCTTTCGCTGGCGGTGGGGTAGCGCACCTTGTGGTGCACGCCATGCACATACTTCATGATCTTGGGATGATGCATGCCACGATGGTAGAAATAATAGGCGCAGTCATACAGCAGCAGCACCGCCAGGGTTTCGCCGATAAAATGGGCGGTGCCCGGCCAGCCGGTATACAGCGCGGTCGCCCCGAAATGAAAGAAGAAGGCGATGAAGATCAACAGGGCCAGCGCGTTGTTGAGGCCGGTGTTGATCCATTTGCGCCGCGCCGGAATGTGGTTGGTGCCGGGGGGGCGGACGCGGTAGTGAGCGTAGGCCTTCGAGGTGGCGGCCCAGTTCAGCCAGGCCATCAGCACGCCGCTGTAAACCAGCAGGCCGGCCCAGAGAAGCAGGAAGTTCGTGTTCATCGGGTCTCTCCAGTTTTGGCGGCGCCACGCAGGGACAGCCGGATCAGGCCGAACAGGGCGCCAACGCGATCACGCCAGCGCCTGGCAAACAGCAGACGGATGCTGCTGCGGGCCCGGGCATAGTCCTGCGGTCCAACGGGATAGAGCTTGGGCGGTATCTGGAACCAGAAGCGATCACTCAACACCGCCTTGGCGTTGGTATAGGCACGCAGACCGTCACGGCCGTTCATGCGCCCGAAACCGGATTGCTTGACGCCGCCGAAAGGCAGGTCCTGATTCAGATAGCACATGCCGAAATCGTTGATGCAGCTGGCGCCGGCCTGCAGTGCGGCGGCGATCTTTTCCGCTCGCGGACGGTTGCGGGAAAAAATCGAGGAATGCAGGCCAAATGCGGTGCCATTGGCGATGCGGATGGCTTCTTCATCGTCCTTGAAACGCATGATCAGCATCACCGGCCCGAACACCTCCTCCCTGGCGATGCGCATGTCTGGTGTGACATCGGTGAGGATGGTCGGCGGGTAGTAATTGCCGTGGGTCTGCTCCGGCAGCTGACCGCCGACCAGGGCGGTGGCGCCGTGCGCCAGCGCATCGCTGACCAGTTCATCGATCACGCGAATCTGCAGAGGCGAGGTGATTGCGCCCACATCGACCTGGCCTGGTTTTTCCGGCACGCCCTGGCGCAGGCTGGCGGCCAGGTCCTGGACTGCGGTCACGAAATCGCGGTACATGCCCTCCTGCACTAAAATGCGCTCGGAGGACACGCAGTTCTGCCCGAGGTTGATGAAGCAGCCGCCGATGGCCGAATGCACCGCCTGCTCCAGGCTGGCGTCGTCACAGACGATGAGCGGGTCCTTGCCGCCGAGTTCCATCACCGTTGGGACGAGTTGTTCGGCGCTGCCCGAGATGATGCGTCGGCCATTGGGCACCGAGCCGATGAACAGGATCTTCTGCACATTGCTGCGCACCAGGGCGGCGCCGGTTTCACCGTAGCCATTGATGATCTGCACCGTATCGGCAGAAAAGCCCTCCTGCTGCAGCGCCTGATCCAGAATGCGCTGGAAGCGGGTGGTGGACCAGGCGACGGCTTCTGAGGCCTTGACGATGACCGCATTGCCTGCCATCAACGGCGCCAGCAACGAGCCGAAAATATTCTGGAACGGATAGTTCCAAGGCACGATACAGGCGACCACGCCGAGCGGCCGATACTCGATCCGGCCCCGCTTGTGCAGCAGGATGCCGGAGGGCACGGCTTCGGTGCGCAGGTGTTTTTCCGCATTCTTCATCAGCCAGCGGATCTTGTTGCAGACCGTCATGATCTCGCCCAGGATCGCGTTCTCCCAGGTCTTGCCGCTGTCTTCGACGATCGCGGCAACCAGTTCGTCGGTGTGATCCAGGATGTGATCGAGTATGTGGCCAAGCACCGCCCGTCGCTGGCGGAAACTGCTCTGTCCCCAGCGCTGTTGCGCAGCGTGGGCGCGCTGCACCGCCAGCTGGACCTCGGCTGGGCCGCAGACCGGCACGCGGCCGAGCTCGGCGCCGGTCGCGGGATTCTGGCAGTCGATCCATTGCTGGCTGAGGTTGGTGGGTTTGACGGCGGCGTCCATGGGTTTTTTACCTGGTCAGGAGGCGGGAGAGCGGGTGGCCTTTGCGCGGCGTCATCAGACCGCCTCGGCCATGCTGGTCTGATTTTGGGCATGCAAATTGGCGCTGGCGACAATGAAGTCCGCCGCCCGGTAGCCGATCATCATGCTCGGCGCGTTCAGGGCGGACACCGGGATTTCCGGGATCGCCGAGGCATCGGCGATGCGCAGGCCCTGGATGCCCTTGAGGCGCAGTTCGGTATCCACCGGGCTGGCGGGGTCGTCGCCCATGCGGCAGGTGCCGCAGTAATGAAAGGTGGTCATGGTGGCCCGGTGCAGCCAGCGCCAGATGCGCCTGGGGTTCGTGCTGCGGCCGCCGGCGCTCAATGGGCGGGTGCCGACCGTGGTGAATGCGGGCTGCGCGGCGATCTCGCGCGCTTGGTCCAGCGCGGCTTCCATGGTGGCGCGATCATCCGCATGGGCGTAGTAGTTGAGATCGATCGCTGCCGGGGCTGCGGGATCGGTCGAGGCCAGCCGCAGACGGCCGCGCGAGCGCGGCTTGCCAAGAATCACGACGATGCCGAAGACGCCACGGATAAAGGTTTGCAGCGGCGGCAAGCGGAATGCGGCATGGATGGCGCCGCGCAGCAGGCGGCGCAGCGGGGCGCAATGGTACAGGCGTCCCGGCAGCATCAGGATCGGCAGCATGCGCTGCATGGACTGCTGGATGGAGGCCGGTGCGGCATAAAACACGTAGCAGCTGTCGGGCGCACCGGTGGCGGTGCTGTTGCCGGCGCGGGCGAAGCCATAGATCTGCGGGTACGCAAAATCAACCGCTGCCCGGTTGCGATAGAACAGGCAGGCATTGGGGTGGTCCTGCAGATTGTCGCCGACACCCGGTGCATCCAGGCGGCAGTCGATGGCCAGCTCGCGCAGATGCGCCTGCGGTCCGATGCCGGACAGCATCAGCAGCTTGGGCGTTTCCAGGGCCCCGGCGCACAGGATGATTTCCTGCCGTGCATTGATCTGCAGCGACTGACCGTGCCAGTGCAGTTCAAGCCCGCTTGCCCTCTGATCCGTGTCGATGATCAGGCGTTGCACGCAGGCGCCGGTGAGGATATGCAGGGACTCACTGCGGGCTTCGGTGATGAAGGCGCGGTAGGAGTGGCGCCGTTCATCGCCTGAATAATTGATGTCGTTGTAGCCGCAAAAACCGTCCAGGCGGCCATCATTCAGGCCGTCCTTGCGGGTGAAGCCTGCCGTCTGCGCGGCCTGCAGGCAGCGCTCGGAAAATTCAGTGCCCGGGCGGGGGCGGGGCCGCAGGCGCGCTTCCAGCGCGGCGAAACTCGGCTCCAGATCTGGCCAGTGCCAGCCGGCTGGCCAGGCGGCGTAGTCCTGACGATCGCCGCGGGTATAGACCATGCCGTTGATGCCGCCGCTGCCGCCGGCGACCCGGCCGGAGCCGGCGTACAGGCGGCGTTCGCCACAGTGCTTCTGGGGGCTGCTCATGCGATGCCACATCAGGCCGGGCTTGGCGAAGGCGTGCTTGAAGCCGTCGGCCGACAGGGTTTCCGGATGGGCGCTGGCGGGGTCGCCGGCTTCCAGCAGCAGGACACTGCCGAGGCCCGCTTCGGCCAGTCTTCCGGCCACCACGCAACCGGCGGAGCCGGCGCCAACAACGATGTAATCGTAGGCGGGCAGAGGTGGTGTGCTGACGGATTCGGAAGGCATCGGTAATAGTCGTGGCAAAAGCAGTAATTGCAATTACACAAAGTAGACGATACATTACGGACCCTGTCAAGCCGCATGCCGAAGCCTTCGGTGAATCCATGAACGCCAGCAAATCGAAGAAGGGTGGTGCCCTGCGCGCCGCCCGGGAGGCGATGTATCGCAGTCACATCCTGGATGTGGCCGAAGGGCTGTTTGCGGATCAGGGATACGCCCAGACTCGCATGCAGGACATCGCCCAGGCGGCCGAAATTTCGCTGACGACGGTGTATCAGATGTTTCCCGGCAAACAGGATCTGTATCGCCAGATCCTGGTTGAACGGGATCAGGCCATGTTTGCACGCGTGATGCACAACGGGGCGGCTGCGATCCCGAGTGCCGGGGGAATTGCGCAGGTGCTGCGCCTGCTGGCCTCGCAGGTTGGCTTTCTGCTCGAGCACCCGAACTATCTGCGCATGCAGTTGCAGGATGGGCGGCTCTGGTTTCATAGCGAGTCGCGCCCCAGCGCGTCCGAGCAGCAGATGTGGGCGCAGGGCATGGAACTGATGGCACAGCTGTTCCGCTGGGGGATCGGGGCGGGTCTGTTCTGTCCGGGCGAGCCGGCGGAACTGGGGCGGATGCTGCTCGCCCTGCAGCAGACGCGACTGGCCAACTGGGTGTTGGCGGGAATGCAGGCGCCGCATGCGCGGGTGATCGGCGAAATTCAGAGTGATTTTGTGAGATTCTTCTGCCAACCAAAGGTCGCGGCGGGCTTTTTGAATGAAGAGGGCAATGAATGCCTGCTTATCAACGGGGGAAGGGATTGATGCGCAATGTGAACAAGTATCTGACACTGGCGGCCATGCTGTGCCTGCCGGTCGTCGTGTGGGGCAAGCCGACGGCTGCGGAGATCGCCCGGCTGGGCGGTGACGAGCTGACCTGCATGGGCGCCTTGCGCGCCGGCACGGCTTCGGGGGTTGCCGAATACACCGGCAAGTATCAGGGCAGCTGGCCGGGGATGAAGAATCCGCATGGCTGGGAGCCGGGACCGTATGCGGATGAAAAGCCGCTGTATGTGGTCACGCACGAAAACATGGCGCAGTACGAGAATCTGCTGACCGATGGTCAGAAGGCCCTGCTGAAGAAGTACCCCGATTCATTCCGCATGCGGGTGTTTCCCAGCCACCGCGACTTCAAGCCGCGAGACTGGGTTTGTGACGTGGTGGCGCAGAACGCGAAGGAAGCCGAGATCATCGATGGGGGGCTGGGCGTCAAAGGGGTGACCGGGGCGCATCCCTTCCCGTTCCCGCAGAACGGGCTGGAAGCGATCTGGAACGTGATCAATCCGCATCGCACCGGATCGGAAAAGGCCATTTACGACATCGCTGATGTCTATGCCAATGGCAGCATCGCCTGGGGTCGGGCCAAATTCATGACCATGAATACCGGCACCCATCCGGATTCGGACAAGCGCAGTCGCTACGAGAAAGAGCATGTCAATGGCTTTTTCTACGTGCATTTCCTGCTGCCGGACCGGGAAAAAGGCTTTGTTGCGGTCGGCTATCAGCCCAATAATTTTGCCAAAGACGCGACCCAGTCCTGGCAGTACCTGCCCGGTATCCGGCGCGTGCGCAAGGCACCGGAGGTGGGGTTCGACTATCCGGTGCCGCCGTCGGGCCTGCGCACCACGGATGATGACTACATGTTCAACGGCTCGCCCGCCCGCTACAACTGGACGTTGGTGGGACGCAAGGAAATCCTGGTGCCGTATCACAACTTCGAGTTCAACAGCCCGAAGCTGAAATACGATGACATCATCAAGCCCAATACGGTGAATCCGGACCATTTCCGTTATGAATTGCACCGGGTCTGGGTAATCGAGGCCAATCTCAAGGATGGTGTCCGCCATGTCTACAAGAAGCGGCGTATCTATGCGGACGAGGACACCTGGCTGGGGATGTGGGCGGACAATTTCGACGGCCAGGACCAGCTCTGGCGGGTGGCGATGATCGCCTTCTTCTATTCGCAGGAAGCCCAGGCCTTTCATCGTGGCGCTTCGATCTACCACGATCTGACCTCGGGCAACTACGAGGCCACCTATCTCACCAATGAAAGCGGCGAGAACTGGTGGCGCCTGAACCTGCCGATGGAGCGCCGGGATTTCAGTCCAGAGGCGGCCGCCCGCGCCGGTCAGTAAGACCCGCTTGCAATTCGACAGCGCCGGCCGATGAGGTCGGCGTTGTCGTTTTTAAGTCCGGCCTGGTTTGAAATTCAGTCGCGGAAATTTTCGAACTGCAGCGGCAGTTCGAGTTCGGCCTGTTTCAGCAGGGCGATGACCGCCTGCAGGTCATCGCGCTTCTTGCCGGTGACCCGCAATTTGTTTTCATTGATCTGCGTGCTGACCTTGAGTTTCGCCGCTTTGATGCGGGCGATGAGATCCTTGGCGGTCGCCTTGTCGATCCCCTGTTTGCAGGTGATCTGCCGCCGGGCCCGCGCGATGTTGGATTCGATCTCGCCGGTCTCCAGGCTCCGCAGATCCAGACCGCGCGCGACCATGCGGTTGTGCAGGATGGCCAGCATCTGCTCGAGCTGGAAGGCGCTGGGCGCCTGCTGCGTGATGATCAGTCCCTCGAGGCTGAACTGCGCGTCCACGCCGCGAAAATCGAAGCGCGTCGAGAGTTCCCGATTGGCCTGATCAACGGCATTGGACAGTTCATGTTTGTCCACATCGGACACGATATCGAAACTGGGCATGGGCATGTCTGCTTTGAGGTGGACTTATCCTACCGTGATGGCGGTGCGCGCAGAACAGCGGGTATATACTCGGTGGTCAAATAATAATCAAAAGGAGAGGGCATGAAGCCTTTGCCATTCGGGGGTATGGTCTTGTGGCTGTGGTCGGCGCTGGCGTGGGGGCAGGCAGAGGATTCCGCGCAAAGCCTGCTCGATTGTGCCGCGGCCAATGCGCCAGCGCAGCATTTCAGCCTGAATGCCGACTTTGATACGGTGGACGAGCTCGGTCAGAACGTCAGCCTGAAAGCGCGGCTGTACGGCCAGCGCGAGGAATCCAGGCTGATCATCAATCTGATGTTGCAGGAGCCGTCAAATCTGGCCGGTACCGCTTTCTACCTGAAAGAGCAGCCTGGTCAGGATGACATGCGGGTCTATCTGCCCGGCCTCAAACGCACCCGCCGCATCAGCGGTTCGATGGCGGCTCGCGATCTTTGGGGGACCAGTTTCAGCTACCTCGATGTCAAGCAGATGCTAGGCGCCTTTCTGGGTGGCGAGTATCAGCGGCTGGAAGACCAGGAAGTCGATCAGCGCCCGGTGCATGTGCTGGAGATCCGGCCAGACCCGGCGCAGGAGGCACCGTTTGCCCGTCTGCAGATTCAACTGGATGGTGAGCACTGCGTGCCCCTGCAGGCCGAGTACCGGGATGCCCAGAACAGCTTGAGCAAGCGCCTGCAGGCGGATCCGGCCTCGATCATCCAGCTCAAGGACCATCATCTGGCGACGGACATGAGCATGCACGATCTGGATTCGGGCAAGGTCACGCGTCTGCGCCTGACGAACGTGCGCTTCGACGAACGCATTCCGCCGGGCGCTTTTGCTTCCGGCGGCTTCTTCCGCGTGCCCTGAGTGGACCCTGGATCGCCCGCTGCGGGCGCCGCCGGCTGGATGAAAATGCGCCTTGCGCTGGTCGTGCTGTTGAGCCTGCTTGCCGCACGGGCACTGGTGGCGCCCGATGGTGGCCTGCGTTTGCAGATCGATGCTTCGAATGCCGCCCTGGGGCATGTGGCGGCGGGACGTGCCCGCCTCGTGCTGTCCCTGGAAAATCCCAGTGACCGTTTGCAGGTGGCGGACATTCAGCTCGCCGCCGATCTGGGGCGGGAGTTCAAGCAACTGGCCGGCGTGCATTCCGTTCGGTCGGTGGCCACGGCGGAACTGCCAGTCGCCGAGAATGAAGAGATTGAGCTGCTGCCGCTGTTGCAGCGCATTGAGCGTGCCCCGACCCGGGCGCGGGAATGGATAGACCAGCTGGCCCGGGATCCGCTGGTGCGCGGCCGGCTGGTCTCCGAAGACGGTCGCGCGCTCCTGGTCCTGATCGAATTGCGGGAAGCCAGCGAGGCTCAGGTGGTCGCAGCGGCGCGTGAGGTCGAGCGTGCCGCGCAGGCCCGGCTGTCCGGGCAGCAGGACCTGCGCTGGCTGATCAGCGGAGCGCCGCTGATCAGCCACGCGATCAGTGCGCTGCTGCTGGATCAGCTCGGACGCATCCTGCCGCTCGCCATTCTGATCTGCGCCCTGGTCCTGCTGATTGCCTATCGCAGTCCGGTCGTGGTGCTGGCCAGTCTGGGCAGCATCATCTGCGCGGTGTTCTGGACCCTGGGTCTGAGCGCCGCGCTGGGCTGGCAGCTCAATCTCGTCACCATCCTGATCCCGCCGCTGGTTACCACGCTGACGGTGGCTTATGCGATGCACGTGGTGGCCGCGTTCAGCGATTGCGGCGAGATCAACGCCGGCATGGCGCGGGTGCGCACGCCGCTGATCGTGACCGCCCTGACCACGATGATCGGTCTGGCCGCGCTGGCGGTGAATCCGCTGGTGTCCATCCGCCAGTTCGCGCTGCTGGGGGCCGCAGGCGCGTTGGCTTCGGCCCTGAGCGCGATGACGTTTCTGCCCCTGATCCTGGCGCAGATGCAGCGCCCGCCGCAGCTCTGGCCGCGGCTCGATGCGGTGCTGCTGCGCGGTGGCGCGGCGATCGGGCGCTACTCCGTTGAGCACAGCCGCGGCCTCACCTGGGTGGGCATGGGGATATTCGCCCTGGCACTCGCCGGTGCCAGCCAGGTCGAGTCCGGCGCCCGCTACGTCCGCGATCTGGCGCCGACACATCCCGCCCGACAGGCCTTCGAGACCTTGAACCAGCAGTTCAGCGGCGCGAATTCTTTCAGTCTAAAAATCTCCGGGGCGGGAGAGGACGTGATCCTGAATCCGCGCGTGCTGCTGGCCCTGGATCATCTGCAGCACTGGCTGAATCAGCAGCCCGAGGTCGGGGGCAGCCTGTCCCTGCTGGACTATCTGAAACGCCTGAACCAGGTGTTTGCCGATGATGCGCCGGAGGCCTTTGTCCTGCCAACCGATCAGGCGACCGCCAAACAGTTGCTCGTCATCGCGGCGCCGCCGGAAGCCGCGCGCTACAGCGATCTGATGTACAGCCAGATGCTGATCGAGGTCAGCACACCGGAGGTCGATACCGCCCGATTGCGCGGATTGTTCGAGCGACTGCAACTGGTCCTCAGCACCCTGCCGCCGGGGCTGGAAGTGCAGCTGGGCGGTCCTGCGGTCGAGCTTGGTCAAACCGTCACTGCGCTGACCGGCGGGCAGTTGCGCTCGATTGCAATTGCGGCCGGCGCCATCTTTTTGGTGCTCAGCCTGCTGTTCGCTTCCTGGCGTGTCGGCCTGCGCGCCATGCTGCCGAATCTGTTGCCCATCGCGGTGTATTTCGGCACGCTCGGGGTGCTTGGAATCCCGCTGGGACCGACGACGGCTCTGGTGGCCTGCATCGTGCTGGGCATTGCGGTGGATGACACCCTGCATCTGCTCGTCCGCTTCAATGACCTGGCGCGGCAACTGGCGAACGAAGAACAGGCGGCCCAGGCGGCGGTCAAGGAAGTGATCCGGCCGATCACCCTGACGACGATTGCGGTGAGCAGCGGATTTCTGATCCTGACCGCGAGTCCGTTTCATTCACAGGTGGTCTTCGGGGCGCTGGCCGCCAGCACCTTGCTGGTGGCCTGGTTCTCGGATCTGCTCCTGACTCCGGCGATCAGCGCGCGCGCCTCCATCGTGACCCTATGGGACGTGCTGCGGCTGGATCTGGGCGCCGCGCCGCAGAAGACGATTCCCCTGATGTCCGGCATGAGCCCGCGCCAGGCCCGGGTGCTCGCGCTGCATGCCGAAATTCGCAAGCTCGCGGCCGGTGAGAATCTGATTACTCAGGGGGATGAAGGCCATGAACTGTACGTGGTGATCGATGGCCGCCTTGAGATCTGGATCACCCGGCGTGAAGGCGAACCGCTGGTGCTGGCGAAGTATGGGCGCGGCGCGACGATCGGGGAGGGCGGCTTGTTCAATTCGCGGCGCACCGCCAGCGTCACCGCCATTTCGCCGGTGCGGGTGATGGTTTTCAGTCCCGAAAGTCTGGAACGTATCCGGCGGCGCAATGCGCGCCTGAGCGCGCTGGTGTATCGCAATCTGAACTGGATTCAGGCGCAGCGCATGGCGGCGTCGACCCGCCGACTGGGCGAGGAAGTGAAGGCGCCGCCGCCGCCGACCCTGCGCCTGAGCCTGGGATGACGGCGGGCCGGCCGTAAGCACGCAGACCCAGCCAAACAGCCGCCGACAGCGGCGTGCTAAAGCTTTACAATACGCCCACTTTTGCCCCGGACGCCTTTGATGTTTGATGCTTTGCAAGCCCTGCCGCCCGATCCCATTCTGGGTCTGTCCACCGCTTTCCGGGCCGATGAGCGGCCGGACAAGATCGATCTAGGTGTTGGCGTGTACAAGGACGCCAATGGTCATACGCCGGTGATGGCGGCGGTCAAGGCGGCCGAAGCCCGTTGGGCGCAGGAGGAAGACAGCAAGGCCTATCTGCCGCCGGCGGGCAAGCCCGGTTTTCTGAGTGCAATCGAAACCCAGGTGCTCGGTGCGGGCCATGCGGCCGCCCAGGCTGGCCGCAGCCGGACCGTGCAGACGCCCGGTGGATGTGGCGCCCTGCGTCTGGCCGCCGAGTTCATCGCCAGTGTCCGGCCACAGGCGAAAGTCTGGATGAGCACACCGACCTGGGCCAATCACGTGCCGCTGGTCAGCGCCGCAGGGCTCGCGGTGGAGAATTATCCGTACTACAGCGCCGCCAGCCACGGCGTCGACTTCGCTGCGATGGAAGCGACGCTGGAAACCATTCCGGCGGGCGATGTGGTGCTGCTGCACGGCAGTTGCCACAACCCGACCGGCGCCGATCTGGATCAGGCGCAGTGGCGGCGGGTGGCGGAAATTGCCCAGCAACGCGGCTGGCTGCCCTTTATCGACAGCGCGTATCAGGGCCTGGGCGACGGTCTGGATGCCGATGCCTGGGGCTTGCGCCATCTGGCCGCAAGCGTGCCGGAAGTGCTGATTGCGACCTCCTGTTCCAAGAACTACGGCCTGTACCGTGAGCGCACCGGCGCGCTCACGGTGGTGACCGCGACCGCTGCGGGCGCCGAGATCGCGCTGAGTCATCTGTGCAGCATCGCCCGCGGAATCTGGTCGATGCCACCCTCGCATGGCGCTGCCATCGTGGATCTGATCCATGCCCATGCCGATCTCAAGCAGCAATGGGAAAGCGAACTGGCCGACATGCGGGTGCGCATGCAGTCCTTGCGTGGGGCTTTCGTCGCCGCGACCCGGGAGGCGAATCTGGCCCAGGACTTCCATTACATCGAACAGCAGAAAGGCATGTTCTCCTATCTCGGCGTGAGCCCGGAGCAGGTGGATCTCCTGCGCTCAGACTGCGGCGTGTATCTGCTGCGTTCCGGTCGCATCAATGTGGCCGGCATCAGTGAGAAAAATCTCCCTGTTCTGGTTGCGGCCCTGGCCAAGGTGCTGGGCTAGCCACCGAAGATCGCCGGGCGCCGGCGCCGGCATGCGAAGGCGCGATGAGCCGGCGGCGCTTTGTTGAAGAGCCGCCGGGGAGGCTTCCTGTTGGCGTGGGGGCAATGAGCGCAGCTCAGTCAGTCCTTGTTGGCTTGTCCCTTGTTGGTTCGCACCGATCAGGCTCGAGCCGGCCGCCTTGGACAGCAACTCGTCCAGCAACTCGTCCAGCAAGTCTGTCCGGTAGAGGCTGAACTTCCAGTTCGAGCGCAGCCCGCGCTGCTCATGTCACCGCCTGATGATGTCTGCATCTAGGAATTGATCGAGCCGGAAGTTGAATGATCGTGGATGTCACCAAGTTCCCGTGTAGGGATGACTGGGGCGACGCCTAGGTAGGAGGTAAGATGAAAAATTGTGCGGCTGAGGGCCGGCGCCAGGCCAGGGTGACATCATGAAGAAAATCATAACGGGTGCGGACTACATCGACAGTCTGCGGCGGCGAGACCTGCGGGTGTATCTGGCCGGCGAACGGGTGGAGTGCATTGTCGAACATCCGGTCATCCGGCCATCGATCAATGCGGTGGCCCGCACCTATGATCTGGCGCTCAGTCATCCGGAACTGGCTTCGGTGGTGTCGCCGTTTACCGGCGAGCGGGTCAGCCGTTTCCTGCATGTCTGCACCAGCGTCGAGGACCTGGTGCGGCAGAACAAGATGCAGCGGCGCCTGGGCCAGCTGACCGGCACCTGCTTTCAGCGCTGCGTCGGCATGGATGCGTTCAATGCCCTGTATTCGGTAACCTTCGAGATGGATCGGGCGGGCGGCAGCGATTACCACGCGCGCCTGCAAGCCTTTCTGGCCCAGATGCATAGTGGCAATACCGTGGTGGGCGGGGCGATGACCGATGTCAAAGGGGATCGTTCGCTGCCCCCGCATGCGCAGGCCGATGCCGATCTTTTTGTCCATGTGAGCCGGCGTGTTGAGAATGGGGTGTACATCAGCGGCGCCAAAGCCCATCAGACCGGCTGCCTGAATTCGCACTATCTGGTGGTGATGCCCACCATGCGACTGGGGCCGGCCGATGCCGACTATGCCATCGTCGGCGCGGTGCCGGTGGATGCGCCGGGCATCACCTATGTGTATGGCCGCCAGTCCTGCGATACCCGCAGCGGCGAAGGACGTGGCATCGATGCCGGCAATGCGCGCTATGCCGGGCAGGAGGCGATGATCATTTTCGAGGAGGTGTTCATCCCCAATGAATGGATTTTCATGCAGGGGGAAACCGACTATGCCGCGATGCTGGTCGAGCGATTTACCAGCTATCACCGGCGCAGCTATGTCTGCAAGTCCGGCGTCGGCGATGTGCTGATCGGCGCGGCCGCGCAGATCGCGGACTACAACGGTCTGAGCCAGGTCTCCCACATCAAGGACAAACTGGTGGAGATGACCCACCTGAACGAGACCATCTATGGCACCGGCATCGCCGCCAGTTACCAGGGCAAGGCGACCGCTTCCGGCGCCTACATCTGTGACGACATGCTGGCCAATGTCTGCAAGCATCATGTGACCCGCATGCCCTATGAACTCGGACGCCTGGCGCAGGACCTGGCCGGCGGACTGATGGTGACCCTGCCATCGGAAGCGGACCTGGATCACGCCGAAATCGGCGGCCTGTTGCAGAAATATCTCAAGGGGCGTGCGGATGTGCCGACCGAGGAGCGGGTGCGCATCCTGCGCCTGATCGAGAACATGACCCTGGGCCGCAATGCGGTGGGCTATCTGACCGAATCGATGCACGGTGCGGGTTCGCCACAGGCGCAGCGCATCCAGATCGGGCGCAGCATGCAGCTGGCCTATAAACAGCGTCTGGCCCGCGTGCTGGCCGGAATCGAAGCCGAGGATGCGGCCGGGCTTGTCGAGGAAATGAGCGGCTATTTCGCCGAAGTATTCCGGCTTGGAGAGGATGCGGAGCCCGTGCAGGGCAACGATCAATCCTGAGTTGGGGGCCGCTGGCGCTTGTGCTAGGCCGCGCTGTCGCCCTCGTCCACGCCGGGCGGGCTGAGGCGCAGCGGCGGGCGAGCGTAGCGCCGGCGTAGCCAGTTGATCGAACGCAGCAAGCGAGGCTGCCGGATCAATCGCTGCTCCAGCCGGTACTTGCCCGGAAAATCCAGCAGGCTGATGCCGAGAAGAATGCTCAGCAGGCCCTGGCCGGGCAGCACCAGCAGGACGATGCCGATGAGCACCAGCAGGATGCCGGACAGATTCTTCACCAGGACCAGCAGGGCATGCGCAAGGCGGCTGCCCAGGGCGCGGCCAGGGCCCAGCGGCAGCGCCTTGCGGCGGCGATGGTCGAAGTAATCCTCCGGCAGGCGCAGGATGATCAGCGGGATCAGCAAGATCCCGAGCAGAAAGCTGGCCAGCGAACCCAGCGCCAGCCAGTCCAGCCAGGGCCCCAGGGCCTCGAGTGCGCGGCTCATGCCGGTGTGGTCCTGGGCCGGGCGCCTGACCTGGGCTTGCGGCGGTCAGCAGATTCTGGGAAGAGGGTCATGTTCGAGTTCGTCCAGCAGCCTTTCACCGCCACAGGCACTGCGCAGCACGACCTGGGCGGGGCCATTCTGCACCTGGCCGATCAGAGCGGCCTGTGGCGCCAGGCTTTGCAGGCGGGTCAGTGCTGCGTCGGCAGCGTCGGCCGCCACCACGGCCAGCAGGCGCCCTTCACAGGCGAGAAACAGTGGATCAAAACCGAGCAGTTCGCACACCGATTGCACGCTGTCGCGGACCGGAATGGTGGCCTCGTCCAGGGACAGTTCCAGGCCGGTGGCGCGGGCCAGTTCATGACAGACGGTGGCCAGGCCGCCGCGGGTGGGATCGCGCATGAACCGCAGGCCCGGCAGCGTGAGCAGGGTCTGTGCCAGCGGCAGAATGCTGGCGGCGTCGGAGACCAGATCCCCTTGCAGGCCGAATTCGCCCCGGGCCAGCAGGACCGCGGTGCCATGGTCGCCGATCGGGCCGCTGATGAGCAGGCGGTCGCCCGGTTTGATCCCGGCCATGCTCGGTGGCGGATCCGCGTTGCGCCAGCCGACCCCGGTGGTGGCCAGATACAGACCGTCGCACTCGCCCCGGCCGACCACCTTGGTGTCCCCGGCGACGACCGCCACCCCGCAGTCGCTGGCGGCCTGGCCGATCGAGGCCACGACCCGCCGCAGCAGGGCCATGTCCAGGCCTTCCTCGATGAAGGCGTTGAGGGTCAGATAGCGGGGCGTCGCCCCGGCGACGGCCAGATCATTGACCGTGCCATGCACGCACAGCGAGCCGATATCACCACCGGGAAATTCCAGCGGTTTGACGGTGAATCCGTCGGTGGTCAGCACCAGTTCCTGCCCCTTCGGGCTGGGCACGCTCACCGCATCGGCGCCGGTGTCGAGCCAGGCATTGGCGAGCGGGGGGGCGAAAACCTCCTCGATCAACTCTCGCATTAGGACGCCGCCATTGCCATGGGCCAGGGTAATTTGTCGGGCTTGTCGTTTGCTCAAGATTTCATCTCTTGGGCCAGGACTTCCAGGACCTGGCCGTAACTGATGGCGGCGTCATTGACCGGCAGTTGCCGGGGCACATGCACGCTGAAACCGGCCGCGTGCAGCAGCGCGCAGGCGGCCTCGCACAAGCGCCGATTCTGGAACACGCCGCCGCACAAAGCGACCCGGTGGATGCCGTGCGCCGCCCGCAGGGCCAGCGCCTGATCGCGCACGACGCCTGCCATGCCGGCGTGAAAGGCGGCCGCGCGGCTGGCGACCGGTGCGGCGGTCTCCAGCAGCAGTTCCAGCAGCGGCTGCCAGTCGCTGCGCAGGATGCCCTGGGGATCGGTGCTCAGCGGCAGGGGCAGCGGGGGCGGCAGTTCGGCGGTGTGGCTGACCGCCTCCAGATGCATCGGCGCCTCGGCCTCGAAACTGTTGTGGTGGCCGAGGCCGAGCAGGGCACTGGCGCCATCGAACAGGCGTCCTGCGGCGCTGGTATACGGTGCGTTGAGGCCCTGCTGCCAGGCTCGCTTTAGCAGGCCCAGATCGGCCGCTGGCGCCTGCGCCCAGCTCATCCCGGCGCTCCAGCACAGCGATGCCGCCGTGCGCCATGGCTCGTGCGCGGCGGCATCGCCACCCGGCAGGCGAAACGGGCGCAGACTGGCCACCCGTTGCCAGTGTCCGGGTCGGCCGATCAAGGCCTCGCCACCCCACAGGCTGGCGTCCTCGCCATAGCCGGTGCCGTCCCAGCAGAAACACAGCCAGGGGGTGTCGTCTCCGGCGCCATCGCAGGCTTCGCCCCAGGCCGCGCTGGCATGGGCGTGATGGTGCCAGATGGTCCGCATCGGTAGCGATTGCGTGCGTGCCCAGCGGCTGCCGGGAAAATCGGGGTGCGCATCGCAGGCGATCAGCGCCGCGCGGACCCCGTACAAGTGTTGCAGATCCTCTCCGAGCTGCTGCAGAACGGCGCGCCCGCGGGGGCTGGACAGGTCGCCGATGTGGGGGGAAATCACCACCCGACGGTCCCAGGCCAGGGCCACGGTGGTCTTGTGGTAGGCGCCCAGGGCCAGCACCGGACGCGCCAGGGCGGCTGGCAGCGCCAGTTCCAGCGGCGCATTGCCGCGCCCCAGTCGCAGCGGGCGCAGGTGACCGGCATTGAATTGCAGTACCGGATCATCGGCCGGTCGCAGGATCGGCCGGTCATGGTCGAGAAAGGCGTCCGCCACCGCGGCCAGACGCCGGTGCGCCGTGGCCACTTCGGTGATGACCGGTTCGCCGCTGAGATTGCCGGAGGTGGCGACCAGCGGCGCATCGAAAGCCTGGAGCAGCAGCGCATGCAGGGGGCTGTACGGCAGCATCAGGCCAAGCCGGGTCTGATCCGGCGCCAGATTATCCGCCAGCCGCCCGGCGGCTGCGCTGTCATGGCGCGCGCGGGCCAGCAGGATGGGCCGCATCGGGCCGGCCAGGGCGCTGGCCTCCTCGCCATTGAGATGCACGAGTTGCCGGGCCAGCGCCAGACCATCGGCGCCGCGCCAGGGGATCATCAGCGCCAGCGGCTTGCGCGGACGTTGCTTGCGGCGACGCAGGCGCATCACCGCGGCCTCGTTGCCGGCGTCGCACAGCAGGTGATAGCCGCCGATGCCGCGCACAGCGATCACCAGGCCCTTGCGCAGGGTGGCGATACAGGCCGCCAGGGCCTGCGCATTGTCCTGAATTTCCAGGCCCGGCGTGCGCCAGCTCAACGATGGGCCGCAGCGGGCACAGGCCAGGGGTTCGGCATGGAAGCGACGATCGAGTGGATCGCGGTATTCGGCGGCGCAGTTCTCGCACAGCGGAAATTCGGCCATGCCGGTGTTTTGCCGATCATAGGGCAGGGCGCGAATCAGGGTGTAGCGTGGCCCGCACTGGGTGCAGTTGATGAACGGATAGCCATGGCGTCGGTCAGCAGGATTCATCAGTTCCGTCAGACAGTCGGGACAGCAGAACTGATCAGGTGGCAGGTGAGCGTCGGGGCCGGCCTGCATCCGGCTGGTCTGGATGCAGAATGTGGTGGCTCCGCCGGGCTGACGCTGCACCCGCTGACCGATCTGCGGGCGCGCCAGTGGCGGGGCCCGGCGGATCAGATCGCGCTCGAAGCGCGCCAGCGCTGCGACCGGCCCTTCGGCCAGAACTTCCACCACGCCGCCGCAGTTGCGCACGCTGCCGCCAAGGCCATGGCGCCGGGCCAGGCGATACACGAAAGGGCGGAAGCCAACGCCCTGCACCCGTCCTTCGATGCGCCAGAATGCAGCGGCGATGGGCTCTGGGCTCATGCTTCGGGGGCGGGGGCGCGGGGGGCGAAATCCAGGCGCCGGTGACGGGCCAGATACAGCGGGGTCCAGGCCTGCGGGCTGCGATGCACGAAGCGATGGCGGGCGACGTGATAGCTGGGGTCAAAACCGTAGAAATTCAGCCGCATGCGCGCCAGTTCCGCCTCTCGATAGGCGGCCAGCGGTTTCTGCGCCTCATCCTGTGCGCGCCGCTCGCGCTTGTGCTGCAGTCGGGCGGCAAAGTCTGGTGCTGCGGCCAGGGCCTGGGCACGGTTTTCGACGAAGCGCGCGAATTCGTCCTGCTGCGGGCCGGCGCAGGCGTCGATCAGACCCAGTTCCAGGGCGTGTTGCGCGCCGATCGGCAGGCGCCGGTCCATCAGGTCCTGCGCGCGCTGCGCACCGAGGCGGCGCGGCAGCAGATAGGTCCAGTATTCCGAGCCGTAAAGATTGCCCATGTTGCGGTAATGCGGATTCAGCACGATGCCCTCGCGCGCCAGCACCTGGTCGGCGGCCAGGGCGAGAAAAACGCCGCCGGCCGCGGCATGGCCGCGCAGCGCCGCGATGCTCAGCTGATCGGCCGTTTGCATGATCGCCAGACACAGATCATCGATGGCCTGGATGTTCTCCCAGGAGGCATCCGCCGGGCTGGACGCGGCCTCGATCATGTGCAGATGCATGCCGTTGCTCCAGAAATCGTGGCCGCCGAGCAGCACGATGACTCGCGTCGGGCGTTGACAGGCCTGCTGCCAGGCGGTCGTGAGTCGCCGGCAACGCCCCGTATCCATGGCCCCGCCGGGGAAGTCGAAGCGCAGGTAACCCACCTTGCCCTGCTCGTGGTATTCGATTTCCTGCCAGCCGGGCCGCTCGGCCTCGGGCAGATCGGCGGCGCGCGCGCCCAGCACCTGCATGGCCGGCAGTTTGAGCGACCCGGGCTGCTCGGCGCGCAGCTGCCCGATCCAGATCGCGCCATCGGAGGTGGCGCGGCAAACCGCACCCTGATGCTGCGCCAGCAGCGTGCCGGCGGGGCCGCGCAACTGCTGTTCCGGCTGGGCATCGTACAGGCGGCAGGGCAGGCCGAGGATTTCGTCGCGCAGTCCCGGGGCTGAATCGGCGCTGCGGATCTTGCGCAGCACGGTGGCGCCGTCGTCTTGCTGCCAGTCGATGCGCCGCTGCGCCTGGCGCAGCAGCGGTTGCCAGTGGCTGTCACCGGGATAGTGCGGGCTTGCGCCAGCCTCCAGTCGGGCAAGGGCCTGCAGCACCGCCTGGCAGGCGGCCTCGCTCACCTCCTGGCGATACAGGCTGCTCTTGCTGGCCTCACGCAGGGGAAAATCGACACTCGCCCAGACCGGGCCGCCATCGAGCGCTGCTTCGGCCTGCAGCACCGTGACCCCCCAGCGGCTGCGCCGATTCAGGATCGCCCAGTCCAGGGCGGACGGGCCGCGATCTCCGGCCGGGCCGGGGTGGACGATGAGGCAGGGCAGCGCGCGCCAGATGTCTTCCGGTAGCGCCCGTCTGAGATAGGGGGCGAGCAGCAGATCGGGGCGGAACCGATCCAGCGCCTGGCGGGTGACGTCATCGTGAATATCCAGTTCCAACGACAGATCATGGCCGCGCCGGCTCAGCTCCACCCACAGGCGCTGGCTCAGGCTGTTGAACGCGTGGCAAAGCAGCAGGATGCGCATCAGTTGGTGGCGCGCCTTGTGCGATATTTGTAGTAGGCCGCGCAGGCGCCTTCGGCCGACACCATGCAGGAGCCGATGGGGTTTCTCGGGGTGCAGACCGTGCCGAAAAGGCTGCAGTCGGTCGGGATTTTGCTGCCGCGCAAGATCGCCGGGCACGCGCAGGCGCGGTTCTCGCGCACCGGCCGCGTGCTCAGTTCGAAGCGCGATTCGGCATCGAAAAAGGCCAGCTCGCGCTTGATGCGCAGGCCGCTGTAAGGCACCACGCCGAGGCCACGCCATTCGAATTCGGGTCGCAACTCGAAAACTTCGGCGACGCGTTGCTGGGCCTTGGCATTGCCGTGGCGCGTCACCCCGCGGGTGAACTGATTTTCCACCTCGGCGCGGCCCTGATTGAGCTGGGCGATCAGCATGCGAATCGCCTGCATCACGTCCAGCGGCTCGAAGCCGGCGATCACCACCGGTTTCTCGTATTCCTCGGCGAAATACTCGTAGGGCTGGGCGCCGATGATGGTGCTCACATGGGAGGGGCCGATGAAACCGTCGACGCGCACCTGACCCAGACTGCGCACATCGGGTGCGTCCAGAATGCTCTGGATCGCCGATGGCGTCAGCACATGGTTGCAGTAGACGCTGAAATTCCTCAGGCCCTCGCTTCGGGCGCGCAGCAGGATGTCGGCGGTGGCCGGCGTGGTGGTCTCGAAACCGATGGCAAAGAACACCACCTCATGGTCCGGGTTGTCGCGCGCGATCTGCAGGGACTGCGCGGCGGAGTAGACCATGCGTACATCGGCGCCGGCCGCCCGGGCGTCAAGCAGGCTACGCTGACCGGAGGCCGGGACCCGCAACATGTCGCCGTAGCTCACCAGGATCAGTCCATCGCGGCGCGCGAGATGGATCGCCAGATCAAGCCGGGCAATCGACAGCACACAGACCGGGCAGCCCGGTCCATGCACGAGGCGGATATTGGCCGGCAGCAGATCCTGCACGCCGTAATGAAAGATCGCATGGGTGTGGCCGCCACAGAACTCCATCAGATGGTAGTCGCGGTCGGGCTCGACTTCGGCGGCGATCAGGCGGGCCAGATCGCGGGCGGTGTCGTGGTTGCGGAATTCCTGGATATAACGCATCGCGCGGTGCTCAGTTCCGTGGCCAAGGCGAGTCGGGGCCGAGCTGTTCGTGCATCTCGGCAAACAGGGCCAGGGTCTTCTCCGCTTCGGACACGTCCAGCCGCGCCAGGGCATAGCCGGCGTGGACAATGACATAGTCACCGACCGCGACCTGATCGACCATGGCCAGGGAAATCCGGGTGCTGACACCGCCCAGGCAGGTCATGGCCTGGTCTTCGTCCAGCAGTTCGGTCACCACGACGGGAATCGCGAGGCACATGGCAGGCTCCTTGGCGGGGTGTCAGCGTGGCATGTCTGCGGCCGCGAGGCCAGGGCCGTGTCTGCCCTGGGCTCGCAGGCGCAAGGGCAGGCCGATGGTCGACAGGATCTGTGGCTGGGCAGGGGCGCAGGCATGACAGGCCTTGATGAGATTTGCTCGGGTCTTGCAAGCCATGGTCCGGATCGGCGCATGCACGGTGATCACGAGGCTTCGATGTCTTGCACTCTGGCGCCGGCCTCGCCGTTGGACAGGGCCTCGCGGCGTCGCGCCGCGGTCGCATGCACGGCCGCCGCCATCGTTGGATGGCTGGCCAGGACGCCGCCGAAATCCGTGCCCTGCAGCTCATAGGTCGTGCAGGGGCTGACCGCACGTACGCTGGCGCTGCGGGGCTGACGGTCAAGCAGCGCCATTTCGCCAAAATAGTCGCCCGCCAGCAGGGTCGCCAGTTCATGCTCGCCGGTCGGGGTTGCGACGCTGACCCGGACCACGCCGCGGGCGATCAGGAACAGGGAGTCGCCCGCGTCACCCTGTTGCAGGATCATCTCACCGGCGACGAAGCTGCGTTCACGCATATGCTCGGCCAGCAGGCTGAATTCCGCCGCCGCCATGCCGGCGAACAGCGGCACCTTGCGCAGCAGTTCGGCCGGGTCCACGCGCAATTCGTCCACGGCGACCGCCCGCAAGGCGGCCAGCTGGCCGGCGCGCGCGTGCAGCTGGGTCTCGGCGGTGCTGGCATCCAGCAAGCCCCGCGCCAGCCGATCACGCAGGGTCTGTGCCTCGGCAAGCACGGCCAGGCGGCGCGCATGGCGCTCCTGCATGGCGCCGACAAACTCCGGATATTGTTCCGCCATCTGGTCGAGAAAGTCCCGGGCCTGGGCGCGCCAGTGGCGGTATTGCGCGAGCAGGTCAGCCTGGGCCGTAGAGGGCCCTGCGCCCGCTTGCAGATCGGCAAGCACCGTCGAGCAGACCTGGTAGGTGGCCCAGTGGGCCTGGTAGCTCAGCGCCATGCGGGCATGGCGGGCACGACCGAACAGGCGGGGCATTCGATGCTCAAGCTGGCGGCGTAAGGTCCCGAATGCGCCGCCAGCGTCAATGAACTGGCGATCGTCGGGCAGCTCCAGACCATGCCGGACCGCGTCCTGCAGATCGGCATTCAGGCCGGCCAGGATGCGCAGGGCGCGCTGGTCCAGGTGGCCATGGTCATACAGCGCGTGCAGCTGGGCGCGTTCCTCGCCCAGGCTGCGCAGATGCAGCAAGGTCCGGGCGCTGCGCGCATCAAGCTCCTTGCGGCGCAGTTCGGCCAGACGGCCTTCGGCCTCATCCAGGCGGCGGGCGTACTCCCGCCGCAGGCGATCTGCGGTGGCGCTGGAAAACAGGCCGCCCTGGCTCAGTTGCGGCAGGCGCTCCAGGGCATGGCGCAGGGCCTGCGCTTCGCTCTCCAGCGCGCCGTGACGGTCCGCCAGCGGTCGTCGGTCGAGTTTCAGCCAGCGCACCAGGCGATCCATGCTGACCCCCTGCACCAACAGGGTGAACAACACCGCACCAAGCACCAGGGCGATGAAATCCTGCCGGTAGGGAAAATCGTTCGGCAGGCTCAGGGCGATGGCCAGGGCGATGGCGCCTCGCAGCCCGCCCCAGTACATCACCGCCTGATAGTCTCGGCTGACCGGGCTTGCCCCGGGCAGGCGGTTGGTCAGCGGAATCAGACCGTAGATCACCACCAGGCGGGAGAACAGCATGCCGGCGATCAGCCAGCTCAGCAGGCCGAAATGCTCGGCCAGCAAGGCCAGTTCGGTATTCAGGCCGACGAGCAGAAAGATCAGGGCGGTGGCGACGAAGCCGATGTATTCCCAGAAATGATGCAGATAGGCGCGCACCGAGACCGAGACCTGCATCCAGCCCCGATGGCCGTAGCTCAAGCCTGCGGCCAGCGTCGCCATCACGCCGCTGACATGGAGGAGTTCCTCGGCCAGCAGAAAGGACAGATAGGCCAGCACCGTGGTCAGGGTGATTTCGATGGCCGGATTCGACTGCACCCGCGCCAGCGCCCAGGCGGCCAGCTCCGCCAGAACCAGACCGGTTGCGATGCCGCCGCAGAACACCAGGAAAAAATCTGCCACGCCACTGACCACGGTGCCGACACTCATGCTGCCGGCGGCGAAGATGCCGATCAGAATACGGGACAGCACGATCGAGGTGGCGTCATTGAACAGGCTTTCGCCCTCCACCAGCACGGTCAGCCGGGCCGGCGCCCCGAGGCGTTTGAACAGGGCGATCACCGCCACCGGGTCGGTGGCGCTGAGGATGGCGCCGAGCAGCAGGGTGGCGGGCAGGGGCAGGTCGGTGACCAGCCAGAGCAGGCCGCCGATGAGGCCGGTGGACAGCAGCAGTCCGGGCACCGCGAGCAGCAGTACCGGGGCCAGATTCGCCTTGAGCGCGCGCCAGTCGAGATGGATGGCGGATTCGAAGATCAGGCTGGGAAGGAATACGAACAGAATCAGATCGGCCGAGATCACCAGTTCAGCCAGGGCGCCGAAAACCTGGGGCAGTTGCCGGACCAGACTGCCCAGAACGATGCCCAGCAACAGCAGGGCCACCGAGAACGGAAATTTCAGACGCTCGGTCAGCGCCAGGGTGGCGGCGGCCAGCAGCAGCAGGGCGGTGAGTCCGGCGACGATTTCCGGGGTGGCGACATGTTCCATCAGGCAACTCCGTCATGCGGTGCCAGTGTACGGCCAGCGCTGCGGTCCCGCAGCCGGGTTCAGGCGCGATAGCGGCTGGGCGCCTGACCGGTCCAGCGGCGGAACGCCCGGCTGAAGCTGGAACTATCGGCAAAGCCAAGCAGATAGGTGATTTCGCTGAGGCTGTAGCGCTCGTCCGCCATATACGACAGGGCCAGTTCGCGGCGGGTCTGATTCAGGATCGCGGAATACGAGGTGCCTTCATCGCCGAGTTTGCGTTGCAGGTTGCGCGGGCTCATGTGCAGCGCCGCGGCCACCTTGTCCTGGCTGGGGTCGCCCAGCGGCAGCAGGCCGACCAGCACCGCATGGGTCCGATTGGCCAACTGCTGGCGATCCAGGGTGCTCAGATAGCGGGCGAGGATCTCGTCATTGTGGCGGGCCAGTTCGGGATTGGCGTGCTCCAGGCTTTGATGCGCCGTGCGTGCATCCATGTACAGGGCGGTTTCCGCGGCCTGGAACTCAAGCGGGGCATTGAAGACCTGCTGGAAACGACTGGGATCACGCGGAGTCGGGCGGCGAAACTTGAGCTGTCGGGCCTGGAATGTGCGTTCCGTGAGGAGGCGGCAGAGCCGGTAGATCACCCCCATCATCGCATCGATGGCCTCGTCAGCAGGCTGTTGGGGGCCCGGCAGGGGATGGATCACGAAACGGTAGACCGGACCCGCGGCGGCGAATTCCAGTTCGCCGGCATCCGAAACGATGCGGAAATAGCGGATGAGTCGCTC
This sequence comes from Oceanococcus sp., assembly GCA_041619555.1. Lineage (GTDB taxonomy): Bacteria > Pseudomonadota > Gammaproteobacteria > Nevskiales > Oceanococcaceae > Oceanococcus. The sequence continues at coordinate 39,519 of JBFKDQ010000031.1, forward strand.
GAACGCCTCCTTCAGCGTTGCGCTGGCAAGCAGCGAGTAGCCCAGGGCATGAAAGCTGGTCTGGCGCACATTGCCGCTGACCGCAAGGCCCAGGCTTTCATCGCCGGTCGCGGTCACGGCCAGCCGCCAAAGCGCGGTGGTGCCGGTGAGCGGATAGCGGGCATTGGGATCGCCCAGTGCGGCCGGATCCAGACCTGCCTGCCGCAGCAAGTCGCGGCTGTCGATGCCGCGCAGCTCCAGCGTGCTGGCGATCACCTTGACCCAGCTGCTCAGCGAAGTCGACGCGTGCGGCATGGGAGGTCTCGGGTGGCGGATTGGGTCATGCGGTTGGCGTATTGGGGCCGGCGGCCGAGAATCTTGGAGCCTACAGTGTCCGGTATTCAAGCCCATAGGAGAAATCCATGACGGACCAGACTTCCCCGCCACGCCCCGTGGCCCAGCTCAGCGACGCCGAGAAGACCGCCCGAATCCGGCAGGTCGTGATCGAGGCCGGCATGGATTTGCGCCGGCGCCACCCCTGGCTCCGGCATCAGGACGTCATCGGCGTCGTCATCATGCTGGTGTCGCTCGCCGGCATGCTCGGCAGCGCAACCGCCTACTATCACGATCTGATCGCCTGGTGGCTGTGCATTCCGCTGGTGGCAATGTTCGCTTCCCTGATCCATGAGCTGGAACATGATCTGATCCATCTGATGTATTTCCGCAAACGGCCGGGGATCAATCGTCTGATGCTGATTCTGGGCTGGATCGCCCGGCCCAGCACGGTCAATCCGCTGGTCCGGCGCAAGCTGCATCTGCACCATCACAAGCATTCCGGCACCGAAAGCGACCTGGAAGAACGCGGCATCACCAATGGCGAGCCCTGGGGTGTGCGGCGGCTGCTGATGCTGGGCGACAACATGCTGGCGATTTATCTGCGTCCGCGGCAAACCTTTCGCATGGTGCGGGCCTTCATCGCCGCGCAGAAACCGGCTTCCAAAGCGGAGGTCCGCGTTTTAGCGCGTGAGCAGCGCCTGAGCTACGTCCCGCTGGGCACGCTGTACTACCTCGCCTGGCACGGCTTTTTGATCTATCACGTCAGCGCCCTGATCGCCGCTTCGCTGGGTGCGCCTTTGCAGTTGTCACCGGCCGCGCAGTCCACGGTCGATGTGCTTGATTTTCTCGCCGTGACCTGGATGTTGCCCAGTTTCCTGCGCACCTTCTGCCTGCATTTCATCAGCTCGAACATGCATTTTTATGGTGATGTCGAAGACGGCAACGTGATGCAGCAGACCCAGGTGCTGAATGTCTGGTGGCTGCTGCCGTTTCAGCTGTTCTGCTTCAATTTCGGCAGCACCCACGCGATTCATCATTTCGTCGTCAAGGAGCCTTTCTATATCCGGCAGTGGACGGCCGGCAGCGCCCACCGGGTGATGCGCGAGATGGGGGTGCGATTCAATGATCTCGGCAGCTTCCGGCGCGCCAATCGCTGGGGCGCGGATGCCAAGGTCGCCGCGACCGTGGCCGCGCCGGCCTGAGGGCTTTGGTTGCCGGTGATCAAGCCGCGTCCTCAAGCCGGAGCCACGGCTTCTTCATCGGCTTCCGGCAGGGCGGCTGGCAGGCGGCTGTCGATGCGCCCGGTGGCCTTGCTGAACAGCTCGAACATGCGATGCAAATTGCGCAGGGTGTCGAGAGTCTGATGCAGGCTCTGGGCATTGCCGGCACTGCCCAGAGCATTCTGCAGCAGCGCATCGCCCGCGGCCAGACGCAGGCCGTCGGTGATCATGCTGGTGGCCAGCAGGAACAGGCCGAGGCCGCCGAGCAGGGCGCCGAAATTGCTGAATGTCATGAGTTCTCCTGGGCTACCCAA
>JBFKDQ010000032.1:0-40645 GCA_041619555.1 Oceanococcus sp.
CCGCCCCCGCGCCCACCCGGCGTTCGTACCACCACTGCGAGTCCAAATGAGCACAGCCCCACCCAGCCGAACCGTTCACGTTCGTGAAACCGAAGCCGCAGGTTTCGAGCAGGCGCTTCAGGTCGGCCCCCATCAACTGACCGCCGATGAGCCCGAGGCCCTGGGCGGTCACGACAGCGGCCCCAACCCGTATGAATACGTGCTGATGGGACTCGGTGCGTGCACCAGCATGACCCTGCGCATGTATGCGGATCTCAAGGCCATCCCCCTGCAAGGTGTGGATGTCGCCCTGGAACTGCGTAAGATTCATGCCCAGGATTGTGCCGATTGCCAGAACAAGCAGGGCAGCGTGACCGAGATTCGCCGCGACATCACCCTGACCGGTGATCTGAGCGATGCGCAGCGGGAGAAATTATTGCAAATCGCCAACAAGTGCCCGGTTCACCGCCTGCTCAGCGCGGAAGTGAAAATTCGTTCTCAGCTGCTGCCGACCTCAGCTACCAGCCCCGCCTGACCTACGCTCAGGGCTTGAGCAGAACCTTGCCGAAATTTCGGCGCTCCTGAATGAAGCGATGCGCCTGCGCGGCCTCCGAGAACGCAAAACTGCGGTGCACCTGCGGCCGGATCGCTCCGGCGCGGTAGTAATCCAGCAACGTCACGAGCCAGCGACTGACCATCTGCGCCTCGCCCCACAGATGGCCCATGTTCACCCCGAATACGGCCTTGTTCTGATCCATCAGGCGCATTGGATTGAAGCGCAGCATGGGCATGGCCGCCACCGCCCGGAGCACGGACAGCAGATTGCGGGAGCTGCCGGTCGCCGCGCTCGACATGCCGAACATGCCCAGACGCCCGGTCGGCGCCAGCACATCAAAGCCCTGGTTGAAAGACTTGCCACCCACCGCGTCCAGAATCAGTTCCACGCCGCGGCCGCCGGTCAGTTCCAGCACCCGAGCGGCGAAATCCTCGCTGCGGTAGTCGATGCATTCATCCACGCCCATGGCTTTGAGCTGGGCATGCTTGCCGGCCGAAGCGGTGCCGATGACCCGAGCGCCGATCCGCCTCGCCAGCTGGGTGGCGGCGATACCGACGCCGCCGCCGACACTGTGAACCAGCACGGTTTCATCCGCTTTGAGTGCCCCCATCACCTCGATCAGCTGGTAGGCGGTCAGATAGTTCACCGGCAGCGCAGCGGCCTCATCCAGACTCATGCCCTCGGGCAGTTCATGCACCTGGATCTGGGGCAGACAGATCACTTCGCTGTAGCCGCCGAAACGGCACAGGCCAAGCACCGATTTGCCTATCCATGCCGCATCCACCCCCTCGCCGACCGCATCGACCTGACCGCTGACTTCATAGCCCACCACCACCGGCATTGGCGGCAGATCGGGATAGATGCCCAGGCGCCCCATGATGTCGGCGAAGTTGATTCCGGCCGCGGCGACCCGGAGCCGCAATTCACCGGGTGCGGGCGCAGGCTCCGGCGCCTGCCTCACTTCCATCACTTCGGGGGCTCCGGCACGCGGGATCCAGATCTGCTGCATGAGTCGATTCCTGTTGATAAAAAAGCATGCTAACCCGCGGCCACCCTGCATCGCGATCCGTTCCAGGAAACAGCCGGCGCCAGCGCCCCCCTGCAGCAAGACCTGGGGAAACCCTGTCTGACTGCGGGGATGCGCTAGGCGCAGGGAAATTGGCCTGCTAGAGCACCGGGGCCAGCGCCCGCGCACCTCGGTGCAGCCATTTTCGCCACCAGGGTCGCCCTGACCAACGCCCGGGCTCGATCCGGGAGGCCTGCCCGATATCCAGAAGAAAGTGCTCCTCCAGCGCGCGCGCCAGGTCCGCGTCATAGCTCAATACATTGCATTCATGATTGAAAGCAAATGAACGGAAATCGAAATTGGTCGACCCGATCACGCCAAGATAGGCATCCGCCACCACGGTCTTGGCGTGCAGCACCGCAGGCAGATATTCAAACACCTTGACCCCGGCCGCCATCAGCTCGCTGTAGTAACCCCGCGAAGCGGCCTTGATGATGGGAATATCGGACTGCCGAGGCAGCAGCAGACGAACATCGACGCCCCGCTGCGCCGCACGCTTGAGGCAATTGAGAATCTGTCGGTTGGGCGCGAAATAGGCATTGGTGATCCACAGTCGCTCGCGGGCGGCGCCGATGATGGCGGCAAAAGCGGCATACACCTCCTGCACCCCGCGACCCGGTCGGGAGTCCAGAAGCAGGCAGTCCATTGCGGTCTTCTGCGTACCCGTCAGATGCGGGCCGAAACGCATCGGATCCCCGCCCGAGGCCAGCCAGCTTTCGCCGAACAGTACCGCACACTCCCAGGCGATGCCACCGGCCATTTTGACATGCGTGTCTCGCCAAGCCGGCTCACCCGCAACGCCGGTGCGATATTCGTCCGCCACGTTCATGCCGCCTGTAAAGGCAAGTTGGCGATCGATCACCAGCAATTTTCGATGATCCAGAATCGGCAGCCATGACACCGGCGCATAACGCGGCCGATGGAACAGCCGAAAACGGCTGCCCCCGCGCCGCAGCAGATTCCAAAAATCCCGCCGGGTGCGCGAGGAACCGAAAGAATCGGCCAGCACATGCACCACCACACCGCGCTCGACCGCAGCCGTGAGTTCGGCAAGAAAAGCCTGCCCGGTGGCGTCTGCGCTGATGATATAGGCCTCGAGCAGGATTTCATGCTGCGCCCCGGCCAGGGCGGCCAGCATCTCGGCGAAGGCGCTGGCACCGTCAAAATACGGCGTGATCTGGCCGTCACGATGCAGCGGCCCCTGGTCGATCGTCTGCAGCAAATTGCGAAACCCCTCACCGCGGACACCCTCTCGCAGTTCGGTGGCCTGCCAGTAGACCTTTTCGGGCGTCAGCTCCGGCGGCATCCGCCGTCCGGCCCGCGGATGCAGCAAGGGCGGCAGCCAGCGTTTGCGCCGCACCACCAGACCAACCCCCGATGCCACGCGATCCGTCGCGCGCCCGGCTTCTTTCATCCAAGGCTCCTCTTCGCTGTTCGCGGCCATGCCCGTCGCCGCTTACGGCATCATACCCAGGACGCTCAAGCGCTGATTTGCATCAGCCCTTGCCGATGCAATTTTGTGCACAATGGCAATTCGGTTGAAAGTTTCAGGGAGCGCTGCGCGCATGAGCACCATCGGTTTGCTGGACGTCGCCTGGCTATTCGTCGAATCGGACCGCACCCCCATGCATGTGGGCTGCGTGCAGATTTTTTCTTTACCTGCCGACGCCGACCGACGTTTTGTCAGCCAGCAGGCTGAACGACTGATTCGCGAGGCGCACTGCCACCCGCCCTTTTCCCTACGCATGCGCAGCCACGCCCTGACCATGCCGGAGTGGGAGGAAGTCGAGGAGGTCGATCTCGAGTACCACGTCCAGCAATGGGCATTGCCCGAACCCGGCCGGCCTGAATCCTTGCAGGAACTGATCGGTCGTCTGCATGCCCAGGCCCTGGACATCCATCGCCCCCTCTGGGAATTCCATCTGATCGAAGGCCTGACCGATCGACGCTTTGCCATCTACATCAAGCTCCATCATTCGATGATCGACGGCATCTCCGCGATGCGCATGCTCACCCGCATGCTGTCGCCGGATCCGCAAAGACGTGATCTGCCGGCCCCCTGGGCCAGCGGCGGACTCGCCACGACTTCCGATGCGCAAAAGCGCAAGCCACTGGCACCCAGCCTGTTGAGCCGGGTGCGCCAGCTCAGCGAGCAACTGCAATCGCTGCCGGATGTTTCTGGCGCCCTCGCCGAACTCGCCTGGGCCGGCATGCATCACCGCCACAGCGATCTTCAAGCACCCTATACCGCGCCGGCAAGCCTCCTCAATCAGCCGGTATCGGCCGAGCGCAGCTTCGCCAGCGCCCAGCTGCCGCTCAGCCAGATTCGGCAACTGGCGGAACAGGCCGGCGTCTCCATCAACGATGTGCTTCTGAGCCTGTGCGCCGGCGCGCTGCGCAGTTATCTGATCGAGCGTAAGGCCCTGCCGGACGAGCCGTTGATCGCCGGCCTGCCGGTTTCGGTGCGCGCCGCCGATGACGACCGCGTCGGCACCGCCATCAGTTTCATTCTCGCCAGTCTGGCCACGCATCTGGCCGATCCGCGTGAGCGCCTGTATGCCATCCATGCCACCACCCGCGCCGGCAAGGCCCATCTGGCGAAGCTCGATCGAGACGCCCTGACCGAGTACACCCTGCTGATGATGGCGCCCTTCATGACGCGCCTGTTTACCGGTCGCGGTGGCCACGGCAGCCCCGCCTTCAATCTCGTCATTTCCAATGTGCCGGGCCCACAGGAGAAGCTTTATTTCAATGGCGCCGGGCTCGAGGCCATGTATCCGTTGTCCGTCGTCACCCATGGACAAGCCCTCAACATCACCATCCTGGGCTACCACGATCAGCTCCACATCGGTCTGAGCGCCTGCAAGCGTCAGCTGCCAAAACTCGATCTTCTGGCGCGGGCGATCACCATTGAAATGAGCGCGCTGCAAGACCTGCTGAGGCCATCTTCCGACTGAAGCCAAACGTCGACACGCGGCCCTCGGCCCTGGCCTCCGACCGGCCCGCAGGGTAAGTTTCCCGCATGTCTACAGCTCAGACCGCCTTCCTTCGTCAGATCCTCCTGGCCTGTCTGCTTCTTCTGCTGTCCGGCTGCGGCGGTCCGGGCAATTTCACCGGCACGCCGAATCCTGGCCAGCCGGATCAACCGGGACCGGCGCTGGACTGGATCGAACTGGCCGGCGGTCAATTCAATATGGGTGGGCAGGACGGGGCGCCGGACGCGCCCGAAGTCCGCGTGGAGCTTTCTGCCTTCACCCTGTCCAGCACCGAGGTGAGCAACCAGAACTATGTCGATTTCCTCAATGCCGCATGGGAAAAAGACTGGCTGCGACTGGAGCAGCGCCAGATCGACACGCCCTGCACCAGCCGGGCCGAAACTGCCGTGGTGGGCACCGCGCTTTCCCCCCATCGCGACCAAGTCTTGCTGCTGCTGGCACAGGCTCCAGGCTGCAGCGAGAACAAGATCCTGGAGCATGGGGACAATCAAAGCTTCATCGCCTACAGCAATTTTCGCCAGCGCTTCGAACTGAGCGCCCCGGACAAGGCGCAATGGCCGGTGAACTGGGTGAGCTGGTATGGCGCCGATGCGTTCGCCCACTATTACGGGCTCAGCCTGCCGACCGAAGCACAATGGGAATTTGCCGCTCGCGGCGGCAGGCAGTTGAACTATCCGACGACCGATGGTCGCCTGAGGCCGCAAGACGCCAACTACAATCCTTCAGCTGAAGGCGCGGACAAACCCGAGGGGCATCCGCAGGCTGTGGCGAGCTATCCCGCCAATCCTTATGGCCTGTTCGATCTGGGCGGCAACGTCTGGGAGTGGTGTCTTGACTATTATGACGCGGACTTTTACGCGGACGGCCGTTTCAATCCGGTCAATCTGAGCCCCGGGCCTGAGGCCGAGCGGGTGCGCCGCGGCGGCGCCTGGCGCTCGGCAGCCGCCACCTTGCGCAGCCCCGCCCGCAGCCAGGCGACCATGTCGGCCACCAACAATCACACCGGCTTTCGCGTCGTTAGCCAGTGACCCACACGCCGCGCCGGCCACCGCAGCCACCCAAGAAACCTCAGCGCGGCAGCGGACGATCCTCCACCGCCCGCTTCAGGCGCAGATATTCATACCGGCGCATGTCCTTGCTCAGACCCTCGAACTCCTCACTGCGCTTGCTTTGCAGCTGCTTGACCTGCTCTTCCAGACGGCTGATGTCCTCTTCCAGTCCACGAATCAAATTCTGCTGAGCCAGCACGCGGTCGGTTTTGCGCTTTTGCTCCTGCTTCAGCGAACGTTGCAGGAATTCCAGATTATCGCGCGCCTTGAGCAGTTGACCATCCCGAATCTCCATGCGCTCGGTGCGCAAATCCTCAATTTGTTGCAGGTCATCGAAACTTGTCCACAGATACTGGTCATACTCGTCCTGACGCTTGCGACGCTCCGCTTCGCTCGCCATGGCGCGCAGCCGATTGCGATGCAGGGTCAATTCTTCGAGCGTGCGCTGACGGCTGAGTACATCGCGCAGATTGCCCCGCGCATCCAGCACATGACGCTCCAGTTTTGCCGCTTCCGGCGGCACCCGGTCGCTGAATCGCACCTTGCCTTCCTCGTCAACCCAGCGGTAAATCTCCGCTCGGGCGATGCCTGAAGCCAGCATCAACAGACAAAGAATCAGCACCAATGGAGCACATGCCCTTAAACTAGCAGGCGCTTCATCCGGAAAACCTCGCAGGATCGACAGAAATATCATGGCAAAGACATTGACAAGAAAAACGGCAAGTGGCCGCCGTAGCATCTTATCATCGCTGGCCGTCAGCCTCGCCTTCCTGCTGCTACCAACGCTGGCCTGGGCGCAGAGTGATCCTGCGCCGAAGCAGTTCAATCTGCTCTGGTCGATCAAGGGCGAAAGCAATCGGGTGTACGTACTGGGCTCCGTGGATCTGCTGCCCCATGGCGCACGCGCCCTGCCGGACGTGGTGAATGCCGCCTATCGGACCAGCGATCTGGTGGTGTTTGAATCCGACCTGTTCCTGACCGGGTCGGTCGCGTTCGAGGCCGATGAGCTGGCCTCGGCGCGCTATTCCGCGGGCCAGAGCATTTATGACGAAATGCCGGAAGACCTCATGCTCGAGGCCAGCCTGATGGCCGAGGAACTGGGCCTGCCGATGGCGATCCTTAAACGCTATCGTCCCTGGTTCTTTGCCCAGACCCTGGCCACCGCACAGTTCGCGCGCGACGGCTTTCCCCTGGACAACGGCGTGGATGTGAGGATCTACCGGATGGCGCTGGCAGACATTAAGCTCACCGCAGGTCTGTCCACGCCCGAAGAGCACCTGCTTACCTTTGCCGACATGAGCCGCGAGCAGAACGAATACTTTCTGCGCAGCGCCCTGGTCGATTTGAACGACACCCGGGCCCAAATCTCACGCATTCTCGACATCTACCGCAACGCCAATCTCGATCTGCTACGCACCCTGGCGCGCGAGATGGAATCGAACGCACCGCCGCTGTACCAGCGTTTGGTCATCGACCGCAACAAGAAATGGATGCAACAGTTCGCACAGTACCGCCAGAGCAAGGGCAATGTCCTGGTCGTGGTCGGCGCCATGCAACTGGTTGGCGAGCATGGGCTGATCGAATTGTTCAAGCGCGCCGGCTGGAAGCCGGCGGTCCCGAAATACATGGGATTCCGGCCACCGGAATAAGCCTCGTGTGCACTCTGGAACCGCACCGCGCATTGGCTTAAGCTGCGCCCAGCACCAACGCCCTCCCGCCAACGCCTGTACCAAAAAAGGACAAGAAACATGGGTTTTCTCGACGGCAAACGCGCCCTGATCACCGGTGTGGCCAGCGATCGTTCCATTGCCAGCGGCATCGCCCAGGCCATGCATCGCGAGGGCGCCGAACTGGCTTTTACCTACCAGGGCGAGAAACTGCGTTCGCGGGTGGAAGCCTGCGCCGAGAGAACCAACGCCGCCGGCATTTTCCCTTGCGACGTGGCGCAGGACGCCTCCATCGAAGCCCTGGCGCAGTCACTGGCCCAGACCTGGCCTGAGGGCTTCGACATTCTCGTGCACTCGATCGGCTTCGCCCCGCGCGAGCAATTGCAAGGCAGCTATCTGAGCGCGGTCACCCGCGAAGGCTACCGGATCGCCCATGACATCAGCGCCTACAGCTTTCCGGCCCTGGCCAAAAGCCTGCGGCCGCAGTTGCGCGCCGGCGGCGCCTTGCTCACCCTGAGCTATCTCGGCGCGGTCCGGGCGGTGCCGATGTACAACGTCATGGGGCCTGCCAAAGCCAGTCTCGAAGCCAATGTGCGTTTCATGGCCGCCGAACTCGGCGAAGCCGGCATTCGTGTCAATGGCATCTCCGCCGGCCCGATCAAGACCCTGGCAGCGGCAGGAATCAAGGGCTTCCGCGGCATGCTGGCCAGCGCCGAGACGGCCTCGCCGCTGCGGCGCAATGTCACGCCGGAGGAAGTCGGTAATGCCGCGGCTTTTCTCTGCTCTGATCTAGCCTCCGGCATCACCGGCGAGATGGTCTATGTCGATGCCGGCTACAACATTCAGGCCATGGCCGGCATCGGGGACTAGCAGCAAACTGTGGCCCGATCTTTGATCATCAACGGCCCGCGTGCGGCACAAGATCTTGGCGAATCGTGCACGGCCAGGATGGCATTCTCAGCAGCCCGCCAAGTCCGGCGCGGCGACTCAATCCTCGTCCGTTGGCGCGGACGGGGTGCCGCCGGGAAAGGCTTCATGTAGATCGGCCAGCGCCTGATCCGCATGTGCCACCAGATGTTGCAGATGCGGCAAGGACCGGGCACACGCAGTGTAGACAATGCTCAGAGTCTCGGCATAACTGAAGATGGTGATGTTCAGCGCCTGACCCTGAAATACCAGCGAGACCGGGTGACAGCTGTAGATTTCCGCCTCCCCCATGTACAGTTTTTCACGCGGCCCAGGGACATTTGAAATCACGACGTTGTACATCGGGCGGCGCTTGCGGTTACCGATGCCGATGACCTGACCGACCGCAAATGGTGCCATCAGCAAGGCGGAGTAATTGGCCAGTTCGGTCTTGTTCATCCGTTGCAAAAGGGCCTTGCCATCGCGCATGGAGGCGCGAATGCGCTGCAGCCGCTGCGCCGCATCGGCGCATTCCGTCGCCAGGTCCGCCAGAATGGTACTGATGGCATTGCCCCCTTCGTCATCCCCGTCAGGCCGGATACTCACCGGAACCTGCGCGACCAGTGGCTTGCCAGGCAATTCGTTCAGTTCCGCCAGATAGCTGCGCAAGGCCCCGCCGCAAATCGCCATCACCACATCATTGAGGGTTGAATCCGACAGCCGGGCCAGCGACTTGATTTCAGCCAGGGAAAAATCCTGGGTCACCACCCGCCGCTGCGGACCGATGGGGCCATTGAGCACGCATTCCGGTGCGTTGTAAGGCGCGACCAGACCCGGCAGGTCCTTGTTGCGACTGGCGCGCATCAGTTTCGCCAGCGAGCCGGTCACCTTGGGCATCCCGCCGAGCTGCGTCCCGAACTGCTGTAGGGCCTGCCGCAAGGGCGATTTCTTCGCCGCGGCGCGACGCGCTCGGACCGGTCTGGGCAGGGACCAGAACGGCGTCCAGCCGGCCTTGTCGGGCTCCGTTGTCATCGCCTGTTGCAGCATTCGCGCACCGGCCACGCCATCAATGAGGGCGTGGTGCATCTTCACGTAGACGGCGAAACTCTTGTCGGCGAATCCCTCGATCACGTGACACTCCCACATCGGCCGCGAACGATCCAGGGGGATGCTGTGCAGACGCGAAATCAGCACCGCCAGCTCGCGTTCACCACCGGGTTGCGGCAGCGCCGAATGGCGGATGTGATAGTCGATGTCGACATCGGGCTCGGTGGTCCAGGCGGGATTCCATTTGCCAAGACCGGTGCGGGCCAGCTTCTGGTTGAACGGCGCCTCATTGACCGCATGTGCACGCATGCGCTCCACCAGTTTGAGGATTTCCTTCTGCCCCTTGCCCTTGGGCAGGCGCAGGCGCATCAGGTTGGCAATGTGCATCGGCGACTCCAGGTGCTCCACCTGGAGAAAAAACGCATCGGCCGCATTCAGCTTCTTGTTCACCCCGTTCCCCCTTGTTTCTGTTGATTCGCAATTTCGGCCTTCGCCGGACGGGCGCCGAGGGCACGCGCGACCCGGGACGGACTCCGCCGCCCCAGCTGGCCGCAAATGTAGGCCCCCGCGTCGACCAGGCGGTCGAGATCGACACCGGTCTGCAAACCCATGCCCTGCAGCATGTAGACCAGATCCTCGGTGGCGAGATTGCCGCTGGCCCCAGCGGCATAAGGACAACCACCCAGGCCCGCCACCGCGGCATCGAAGGTTCGCAGGCCACAATCCAGCGCGGCATACACATTCACCAACGCCTGTCCGTAGGTGTCATGGAAATGCCCGGCCAGACAATCCGCAGGCAACTGCCGCAAGACCTGTTCCAGCAGCCGGCGGGTCTTGTCAGGCGTGCCGACGCCTATGGTATCGCCGAGCGAGATCTCGTAACAGCCCATGTCCCGCAGGCGTTCGGCAAGATCCGCCACCGCAGCCGGCGCCACCGCCCCGGCATACGGACAGCCCAGCACGCAGGACACATAGGCCCGCACCGCCACCCCGTCCTCATGTGCGGCCTGCAACACCGGCCTGAAGCGTTGCAGGCTCTCCTCGATGGAACAGTTGATATTCCGGCGAGAGAAATCCTCGGACGCCGCGGCAAAAACCGCGACCTCCTGCGCGCCCGCAGCCCGGGCGGCCTGGTAGCCCTGCAGATTGGGCGTCAGCGCACTGAAACCACCCGGCCAGGCCGCGCTCATGACCTGCGCCATCACGGTCTGATGATCGGCCATCTGCGGTACCCAACGGGGCGACACGAAGGCCGTGACTTCGATCTGCCGCAAGCCGGCCCCAACGAGCCGGCGCACCAGTTCGAGTTTGACCGCACTGTCGATGACGGTCGGCTCATTCTGCAAACCATCTCTGGGCCCGACCTCGACGATGCGCACGCGCTCCTGCGCCGGCAAGCGATCGGTTCCCGCAGATGTTCCCCCAGGGCTCATGCCTGCTGTTGCCAGTGCAGCAAGCCCTGCGCATTGAGGCGCAAGTCCATGCCCAGCACCTGCTCGAAAACCTGGCGGGAGCCGGACCCACCCTGATCCAGGTAAGCCGCGTACAACGCATCACCGAGAACCCGCGCCAGCGCGATCTCATCAAGCTCACGATGGTGCTTGGCCAGCGTCGCATGCTGACGCAGCCGCTGCGCCAGTTCATCGGCCAGCGCGGCCACACCTTCGACCATGCCGTAGTGGGTCAGATACATGCGCTGCGGCTGATAGGAAGCCAGCATGAGCAGGGTGTTCTCCCAGGCCTCTGGATCGAACTGCACCGGCGTGGTGGTCGGCGCGATGAATGGCCGGCCCTGCGCCTGCAGGGCCGGATAGCACAGTCCGAACACGTCGCCGGTAAAAAACCCCTGACTCTGCGCATCCCAGACCACCAGATGGTGCTTCGCATGCCCCGGGGCATCGCGTAATTCCAGACGCCGCGGACCGATCTGCAAGATTTCACCATCCGCCACCGCGTGAGTGCGATCCGCCGGCGCCGGCAGAATCTCGCCATTGGCGCGTCTGAACGCCGTCTCGCCATAGACGGCCATGGCGCCGGCCAGCAGCCGCGTGGGATCGATGAGGTGACGCGCGCCGCGCGCATGCACATGCAGTTGCGCGTTCGGCAGCGCCTGCATCAGCCCACCGGCGCCGCCGGCATGATCGAGATGAACATGGGTCGGGATGATTCGCCGCACTGCATCACGCGATACATTCAGAGCATCCAGCGCCTGCAGGATCGGCCCAACCGACAGGCCGGTGCCACATTCGATCAGCGCATACTCCTCTGCGCCCCGAAGCAGATAGCAGGCCGCCACACCCGGTTTCTGATACGCGGTATCAATTCGCCAAATCTCCTGCGGCAGGGCTTCAATTGTTTCGAATGGCAGATCTTGCATGATGCGCAATTTTGATGATGAGGGAATCCGGCGTCACGCAGCCATGGGAAAAAGGCGTGCAAAATCGTACCCTATGCGCGACCGCTCAGCGGCAAGCATACGCAAAAACCCGCCCCTTCGTCGTCGCGCAAGCGCCCGATCAAAGAGAACCACAACACCTTGAACACGCTCATCAAGCCGGCCCTGGCGGGCCTTTTCATGGCAGCCGTCGCCTTCTGGGTGCACCAGCAGTTCGGCTACATCGAGCATGTCGCCCTGCTCACCATTGCCGCCGTCATCGGCGCCTACATGGCGATGAATATCGGCGCGAATGACGTCGCCAATAATGTCGGCCCGGCAGTGGGCTCCTTCGCATTGAGCCTGACCGGCGCGATCGTGATCGCCAGCCTGTTCGAAGCCGCCGGTGCGATCATCGCTGGCGGCGAAGTCGTCAAGACGGTGAAGAAAGGCATCATCGACATCGATTCCATCGGCGACAGCCAGGTCTATGTCTGGGTCATGATGGCCGCCCTGCTGGGCGGGGCGATCTGGCTCAATGTGGCCACCGCGATGGGTGCCCCGGTCTCCACCACCCATTCAATCGTCGGTGGCGTGATGGGCGCCGGGATCGCAGCGGTGGGCTGGAATGCAGTGAACTGGGCAAGCATGGGCGCAATCGCGGCAAGCTGGGTGATCTCGCCGGTCATGGGCGGACTGATCGCCGCCGGCCTGCTGATGGTGCTGCAGAAACGGGTGTTCTATCAGCCGGACATCCTCGCTGCCGCCGGCCGGGTGGTGCCGGTGATGATCAGCCTGATGGCCTTTGCTTTCGGCAGCTACCTCGCACTCAAGGGCCTGAAACACCTGATCAAGCTGAATCTCTGGCAGGCCATGCTGGTCGGGGCTGCCTGCGCCAGCCTCACCTACTTCACGATTCGACCCCGCATCCAGGCCCGCCTGGCCGCACTGGAGGGCCATCGCGAGCACGTGAACCTGCTGTTCACGATTCCCCTGATCTGCGCCGCCGCCCTGCTGAGTTTCGCCCACGGCGCCAACGACGTGGCCAATGCCATCGGTCCGCTGGCGGGCATCTACGACGCGCTGATTCACCACAAGTCCGCCGGCAAAGTGCCGATTCCGTTCTGGATCATGCTGATCGGCGCGCTCGGCATTGCCCTGGGCCTGGCCTTGTTCGGTCCACGGCTGATCAAGACCGTCGGCAGCGAGATCACCGAACTGGACCGCACCCGAGCTTTTTGCATCGCCCTGTCCGCCGCCATCACCGTCATCATCGCCAGCCAGCTTGGCCTGCCCGTCAGCTCCACCCATGTCGCCCTGGGTGCCGTCTTCGGGGTTGGTTTCCTGCGTGAGTACCTCGACAACCGCCTGCACCGCACGATCGAGGAGATTCTCCAGGCGCGTGGCTCGGAAGGCCACTCCGATCTGGAGGAGCGCCTGCACCAGTTCTATGACGCCTCGCCTGATCACAAGGCCACCGTGATCGCCGAGATGAAGAAAATGGGTCGGGAGGGCGAATTGACGCGCCAGCAAAGCAAACAGCTGCGCAAGCTTTTCCGCCGCAAGCTGGTCAAGCGCCAGGCCTTTCTCAAGATCATCGCCGCCTGGCTGATCACGGTGCCGGTATCCGCCCTGCTCGCCGCGCTCTTCTTTTTCATGTGGCGCGGCATGCTGCTGCCCTGATCGAGCGCGGGAATCCGCCGGTGCCTGCCACCGAACAGGCCTTGCCAAGCCCACAGGCCTCGCCCCGCAAGATCGTCCATGTCGACATGGACGCGTTCTATGCCTCGGTGGAGCAGCGCGACCAGCCGGCTCTCCGTGGACGGCCGGTCATCGTCGCCTGGAAGGCGCGCCGCTCGGTGGTCTGCGCCGCATCCTATGAAGCCCGGGCTTTCGGCATTCACAGTGCGATGCCGGCGCTTCGGGCCGCTCGCCTGTGTCCCCAGGCCGTTTTCCTGCCACCGGATTTCCCCCGCTACCGCGCCGTCTCCCAGGCGGCGATGGCGATCTACCGGCGTTACACCGCGCTGATCGAACCCTTATCCCTGGATGAAGCCTATCTGGATGTCAGCCAGAACATGGCGGCCCTGCCGACCGCAACCGCGGTGGCCGAGGCCATCCGCGCGGCGGTCAGGGCGGAATTGCAGTTGACGGTTTCGGCCGGCGTGGCGCCGAACAAGTTCCTGGCCAAGATCGCCTCGGACTGGAACAAGCCGGACGGCTTGTGCGTGATCAGGCCGCAACAGGCCCAGCAGTTTCTACTGCCCCTGCCGGTACGCAAGATCCCGGGGGTTGGCCGCGTCATGCAGGCGCGCCTGCATCAACAGGGCATCCATACCATCGCCGACCTGCATGCCCGCTCGCCGGAAGAACTCGGCGCCGCATTCGGCAGCGCCGGCGCCTGGCTGCACCGGCGAGCCCGGGGCCTGGATGATTCCCCGGTGCAGACCCAGCGCCCGGTCCAGTCCTTGTCGGCCGAGGACACCTTCGGTGAAGATCTGACGGCGGAAGCCCTGCCGCCCTTGATCGAAAATCTATGTACGCGCACCTGGCGAGCTCGCCAGAAGACCACCCGGGTGCCGCGCACCGTCACGCTGAAACTGAAGACGGCCGATTTTCGCCTGCTCACCCGCAGTCACACACCAATTACAGCACCGGACTCGGAAGCGGCATTGCGCCAGCACGCGCTCGGCTTGCTGCTGCGACTGGATCAACCGACGACGCAGCGCTATCGCCTGGTCGGCGTTGGCCTGGGCAATTTCCGCGATGCCGAAGATTGTCCTGCACAGGGCGCTCTGTTCGCCTGAGTCGGGCGGTCAGAAAAGCGGCACGGAGGCCACGATGAGGCCGCAGCGGGATCGGTCCCTGCGCCCGGCCGGGCGCAGGGACCTGCAACCCTCTGGTCTAGGCGAGATCGAAACGATCCGCGTTCATCACCTTGGTCCAGGCGGCCACGAAGTCCTCGACGAACTTGCGCTGGTTATCGTCCTGCGCGTAAACCTCGGCATAGGCGCGCAGGATCGAGTTCGAGCCGAACACCAGATCGACGCGGGTAGCCGTCCACTTCAGTGCCCCGCTGGCGCGATCGCGAATCTCGTAGTGCGTGCGACCGGTCGGCGTCCAGCTGTGGTTCATGTCCGTCAGGTTGACGAAAAAATCATTGCTGAGCACGCCCACGCGCTCGGTCAACACGCCGTGCCGGCTGTTGCCGTGGTTGGCACCCAGAACCCGCATTCCGCCGACCAGCACGGTCATTTCCGGCGCGCTCAGGCCAAGCAGCTGGCTGCGTTCCAGCATCAGTTCCTCTGCGCTGACACCGTGGTCCTGCTTAAGCCAGTTGCGAAAGGCGTCATGGACTGGCTCAAGCACCTCGAAGGAGGCCGCATCGGTCATCTCCGGACTTGCATCGCCGCGCCCCGGCGCAAAGGGCAGCGTGATGTCATGACCGGCGGCCCGGGCGGCCTGCTCGACACCGACATTGCCAGCCAGGACGATGACATCCGCCACGCTCGCACCGCCAGCGGCGGCAATGCCCTCCAGCACCTTGAGCACCCTGGCCAGACGATCCGGTTCGTTGCCCTCCCAGTCTTTCTGCGGAGCCAGGCGGATCCTGGCCCCGTTGGCTCCGCCACGCTTGTCCGAGCCACGGAAAGTGCGCGCACTGTCCCAGGCAGTGGCGACCATGTCACTGACCGAAAGGCCGCTGGCCGCGATCTTCGCCTTGATCGCATCCACGTCGTAATCTGTCTTGCCTGCCGGCACCGGATCCTGCCAGACCAGATCCTCCGCCGGCACCTCCGGTCCGATGTAACGCGATTTCGGCCCCATGTCGCGATGGGTGAGCTTGAACCAGGCCCGGGCGAACACCTCGCTGAAGTACGCCGGATCCCGATGGAAGCGTTCGGAAATTTCGCGGTAGACCGGATCCATCTTCATGGCCATGTCGGCATCGGTCATGATCGGGGTGCTGCGGATTGAGGAATCCTCGACATCCACCGGCTTGTCCTCTTCGGCGATGTCGACGGGCTGCCACTGCCAGGCGCCTGCCGGGCTTTTCTTGAGTTCCCAGTCGTGCTTCAGCAACATGTCAAAATAACCGTTGTCCCATTGCGTGGGACGGGTGGTCCAGGCACCTTCCAGGCCACTGGTGACGGTATCCCGACCGACCCCGCGCCCGCTACGGTTCATCCAGCCCAGGCCTTGATCTTCCAACGGCGCACCTTCCGGTTCCGGGCCCAGCACAGCGGCATCCCCGTTGCCATGGCACTTGCCTACGGTGTGGCCACCAGCCGTCAGGGCGACGGTTTCCTCATCATTCATTGCCATGCGTGCGAAGGTCACCCGCACATCCGCCGCCGTTTTCAGCGGATCGGGCTTGCCATCAACCCCTTCCGGATTCACGTAGATGAGGCCCATCTGCACCGCGGCCAGCGGGTTCTCCAGGCTTTCCCGATCCTCGCCCTCGTAGCGGCTCTTGCCCAGCCATTCGGACTCCGAGCCCCAGTAGACATCTCTTTCCGGCTGCCAGATGTCCTCGCGACCGTAACCGAATCCAAAGGTTTTCAGCCCCATGGACTCATACGCCACATTGCCCGCCAGAATCATCAGATCCGCCCAGCTGATCTGGTTACCGTATTTTTTCTTGACCGGCCAGAGCAGACGGCGAGCCTTGTCCAGGTTGGCGTTATCCGGCCAGGAATTCAGCGGCGCAAAACGCTGGTTGCCGCTGCCAGCCCCCCCTCGCCCGTCTGCGGTGCGGTAGGAGCCTGCCGCATGCCAGGCCATGCGAATCATCAGGCCGCCGTAGTGCCCCCAGTCCGCCGGCCACCAGGCCTGGCTGTCGGTCATCAGATGCGTAAGATCCTGCTTGAGGGCATCGAAATCCAGGTTCCGGACCACTTCACGGTAGTTGAATCCGGCGCCCATCGGATCGGTGCTGCTGTCATGCTGGTGCAGGATGTCGAGATTGAGGGCTTTCGGCCACCAGTCCATTGCGGAATTCCCGACCTGCGTGTTGCCACCGTGCATCACCGGGCATTGGCCGGCCGTCGCGCTTGCTTCTTCTTTCATGTGTCTCTCTCCATTGGCTGCAAACGACCGCGGCCGGCAAGACCGTCACTGATCTGGCGAGAACCGGCGGCCGGGGCACAGGGCGTTCCCTGGTCCCATCAACACCTGCATCTTAGGCATCTTCCTGGATTAGTTAAAATCAATTGTCTCAATTGCCTTATTAGTCTCCAGCTATTATCGCAACGCCTGGGTGCACCTGCTTTGCGCGAAACCCGCGCCCAATCAGAACCTGCAGCGATGTTGAACTGAGCATTGACGAGGGTCGGCCATGCGGTGCGCTCGGATGGCAGGCACCGATTGAGAGTGACTTGCACGGCGAGAGTCCTACAATGAAGTCTCGTCCGACATCGGCATGCCAGCCCTCAGCAACAAAGCTTTTTGTGCTGAACCGAGCTTCGGTTCAGGTGTCGAAATGCATCCCTTTCTGCCCGCTGCGGCAGCCCCTCCTCCGTCCGGCAAGCCATGTTCACCATCGACCAATTCATCCTGCTTGCCGCTGTCCTGATCCTGCTGGGCATCGTCTCGAGCAAGGCCTCGGCGCGACTGGGTCTGCCAATGCTGGTGCTGTTCCTGCTGGTCGGCATGCTCGCAGGCGAGGATGGCATCGGCCGGATCGCCTTCGACAACCCGGTTGCCGCGCATGCGCTGGGCACATTAGGTCTGGCGATGATCCTGTTTGATGGCGGCCTGCGCACGCCCATGGCCTCGATCAGGACGGTCTGGAAGCCTGCGTCCCTGCTGGCCACGCTCGGCGTGGTGATCACGGCTGCGGTGACCGGTCTGACCGCGGCGTGGATCCTGGGTCTGCCCCTGCTCGAGGGCCTGCTGTTGGGCGCGATTGTCGGCTCGACCGATGCGGCGGCGGTGTTTTCGCTGATGCGCAATGCTGGCGTGCACATCCAGGCACGCCTGAAGTCCATGCTCGAGATCGAAAGCGCCTCGAATGATCCAATGGCCATCTTCCTCACCGTCGGCCTGCTCGAAGTGCTGGTCAATGGCGCGTCATTCGGGATCGGCCTGCTTCAGCTCTTCCTGCTGCAGATGGGGGTTGGTGCGCTGGTCGGCCTGGCGGTCGGCTGGTCGGCCCTGCGCCTGATCAACGGCATCAAACTGGATGCTTCGGGTCTGTATCCGGTGCTGGTGGCCACCTGCGGCCTGCTTTCCTTCGGTCTGGCCGCCAACCTGGGCGGCAGCGGCTTTCTCGCCATTTTTCTCACCGGCGTGGTGCTCGGCAACAGCCGCTTCGTATTCCAGCGGGGCACCTTCCTGTTTCACGACGGTGTGGCCTGGCTCAGTCAGATCGTGATGTTCGTCATGCTGGGCTTGCTGGTCAATCCCAGCGAGCTGGTCGATGTGTGGATGCAAGGCCTGGTCATTGCCATCGCATTGATCCTGCTCGCGCGCCCTCTAGCCGTGCTGCTGCTGCTCACCCCGTTGGGATACAGCTTACGCGAGATGTCCCTGGTCTCCTGGGTCGGCCTGCGCGGTTCTGTACCGATCATTCTGGCCATCTTTCCGCTGCTCTATGGCCTGCCAGACGCGGCGCTGATCTTCAATGTGGTGTTTTTCGTGGTCCTGCTGTCGGCAACCATCCAGGGCTCACTGATGCCGTGGATCGCACGGCGCCTGAAGCTGGCGGAGACGCCACCGCCGCTGCCGGCCGCAACGCTGGAAATTACCGCCCTGCGCGATGTCGATGCCGACATCGTCGAATACACCTTAGGGCAGCATGCGCGCGCCAACGGACGGCGGCTGGCCGACATCGCACTACCTGACAGTGTCGTGGTGGCCATGATTACGCGCCAGAGCGCAATCATTCCGCCGCGTGGTTCAACCCGCTTGCAGGTCGGGGACCACCTATTCGTGGTCTTGCGCCCGAACACCCGGGCGCTGGTGGACTGCGTGCTTTCGGATGTCGGCGAGGTCAGCAGCACCGTATTGCCGTCCGGCACGGTACTGCGGCTCAAGGGCATGACTCGCCTTGAAGCACTGCGACGCTCCTATGGCATCGAACTGCAAGCTGCGAAAAATCTGAGCCTGGAGCAGTTGCTGATTGAGGCCTGCGAGACTGAGCCCAGCGTGGGCGCGACCCTTGATCGTGATGGCGTGAACCTGAAAATTGAGGAAATGGATGAAGCGCGCATCGCCACCGTGGCGCTGCGCTTGCAAGCCCTGAACGCGCCGGGCCACACGCCATGATCAGTTCGAGCACCCGCATGGCTTGAAGCGGCGGCCTGAACCAGGCGCGCGATCGCGGGCAGCCGCGTGAGCCCATCGCTGCCAGCGGATCAGGGCTGCCCTGCCGACCGGCGCAGCAGGCCGCCTGACAAGCAGGCCATGCTCAGGCATTATTCAGACCTGCATAACGCATGGAGACGCCGTCATGAACAGCCAGCAGGAGCTGATTGACAGCCTGCCAAAACACCTGCAAGCCTTCGCCCGGGTGCAGGATTACGGCCGCTACAGCGCCCGCGATCATGCGGTCTGGCGCTACACCATGCATCAGCTGGTCCGGCGCCTGCGTGAGACCGCCCATCCGGTGTATCTCGAAGGCCTGCGGCGAACCGGCATCAGCCTGGAACACATCCCGTCCATGGATGAGATGAACGCCGCGCTGGCCCAGCTCGACTGGCGCGCGGTGGTGGTCGATGGGTTCATTCCACCGGCAATATTCATGGAATTCCAGGCCCGCAAGATCCTCGTCATCGCCCTGGACATGCGCAGCATCGATCACATTGCCTACACCCCGGCGCCGGACATCGTCCACGAATCCGCCGGCCATGCGCCCTTCATCATCGACATCGACTATGCGGAATTTCTGCAGCGCTTTGGCGAGATCGGCATGAAAGCCATCGCCAGCGCGGAAGACCAGGCGGTGTATGAGGCGATCAGGCACCTGTCCATCGTCAAGGAGGACAGCCATGCGAGCCCGCAACAGATCCGCGCCGCAGAAGATGCGCTGAGCGAGGCGCTGGAGCAAAACCGCAATGATTCGGAGGCCAGCCGACTGTCTCGCCTGCACTGGTGGACCGTGGAGTATGGCCTGGTGGGCAGCGTCGAGGATTACCGCATTTTCGGTGCCGGCCTGCTTTCCTCCCTGGGCGAAAGCGTGAACTGTCTGGATGACAGCCAGGTCAGGAAATCGCTGCTGACCGTCGATGCGGTCGACTGTCCCTACGACATCACGCGTGAGCAGCCACAATTGTTCGTCACCCACAGCTGCCGCCACATGAGCCAGATCCTGGAAGAATTCGCCCAGTCCATGAGCTTCATGCGCGGTGGCGCCTGCGGGCTGCGTACCGCCATTGCCAGCGGCAGCGTCTGTACCGCACGCTACAGCAGCGGCCTGCAGGTCAGTGGAAAGTTCCAGCAGTTGCTGACCGACGCCGTCGACAACGCAATCTACATAGGCACCACCGGACCAACCGAGCTGGCCTACGCCGACCGGCAATTGCCCGGCCACGACAGCAGCTACCACGCCGAGGGATTCGGCTCGCCGGTCGGCAAACTGGCCGAACTGCCGCAGTGCCTGTCCGTCTATAGCGTCGATGAGCTGAAAAATGCCGGAATCCGGCTTGACACCTATTGTCAGCTCGAGTTTCTGTCCGGCATTTCGGTCCACGGCCGGCTGCGACACATCGAACGCCGCAATCATCGCAACCTGCTGCTGAGCTTCGAGGACTGTACGGTGCGCGATCGCCATGGCCAGATCCTGTTCGACCCGGCCTGGGGCATCTACGACATGGCCGTGGGAGCCCGCATCGAATCGGTCTATGGCGGGGCCGCCGATCGCGAGAGCTTTCAGCTGTACCGCAATCAGGCCACCACGCAAACCCGCCCTCGCATCACCGCAGACGCAGAAGAGCAGCAGCTGATGAATCTCTACGCCCAGCTGCGTCGGCACCGCGAATCCGGCACGCCGAAGGCCGATGCCCTGCACGCCCTGCTCGACCAGCTCGCCGCCTATCCGGACGAATGGCTGATCCGACTTGAATTGCGTGAACTGTTGCCGCAGGCCGGCGCGCGTCTGCAGCAGGAACTCGCGGCGATCGCCCAGCGCCGCCCGGAAACGGCGCGCCTGATCGAATACGGCTTGCAGAATCCGGACTGAACGAGGCCATCACTGCGCAAGGCACTCGATGAGAGTGATTCGCGCAGCGCGATGGGCAATTCGTCCTTGCGGGACGGGCATCACCAATCATCATGGCATTCCCTGCCAGATGGCCACGCTTGCAAAGACCTGTCCTTGAGCGGCGCGGACTCAGATCACGCGGGTGTGACTGTCCATGAAGCGGATCATCCGGCGCAGATACTCGCCCTGGCGCAGATGGATCACATGATTGCCGGGAAACCAGTGCAGATGACTGCCGGACCAGTGTTCGTGCAGCAGGCGCACGAAACGCGGCGAGGTCAGCCGATCTCCCGCCCCGCCGATCACCAGCACTCGCTCAGGATCCAGCTGCGGTGCGGCATAGGTGAGCGGACAATGGACCGCGGTTCCGCCACGCAATTGTTCCACCCCAAGCTCATACAGCTTCATCATGCTGCGCAGCACGCCGCCAGTCGGCTGCCAGTCCAACGCCATGTCGATGGGCGCCACCACCGGCGAATTGGGTATGCAGAACGCCAGACGCGGATCGGCGGTCGCCAGCATCGCCGCATGGTAGCCCCCCAGGCTCAGGCCGCTGATACCGACGCTAGGCGCCCCCTGCGCGAACAGATAGTCCAGGATGACCCGCAGGTCACTCACGCCCTGCAGCATGGCCTCATTGATGTGCGCGAAACCGCCGGAAAAGAAGCCAATGCCACTGACGCCATGACGTCTTTCGGTGCGGTAGCCATGAAACGGCAGGGTGAACTGCACGATGTCGTAACCACGCCGGTAGAACCATTTGAGCGCGAACCAAAGACTGTTCAGACCGTACCAGCCTTCGATGACGCCATGCACGAAAATCAGGGTCTTGCGCGGTCCCTGCGGGTGACGCCAGTGCTGCGCATGGGCGATCTGGTTGCGCGTATTGCGCAGGTATTCCGCATCCATTGCCGGATTCAGGGGCGTGAAAGGACTGCGGAAGCTCAGGTCCACGGCAGGAATGCCAAATGGACGGTAATGCGCGAAACGCGGGGCCGAGGTCTTCACCTCGACGGCCGGTGGCTTGACGAAACTGCGTCTGACATCCCCTTGCTCGGCCAACGCACGGTAGAAATCAAGATGGGCGAATTCCTCCGCCATGCTGCGCCGACGGCTGAAGAAAGGCACCATGGATGCCGCCATCACGCTGCCCAGGGCAGTTCGCAACATGCGGTCGACCACCGCGGTGCCGTGCACCTTGAAAGGATGCTCGGCATCCAGCTCGGTACCATCATGCTGGCGGTAGAAATCCGCAGGCAGGGTCTCCCACCAGTAGGCTGGGCGTTTGGGCACAACAGCAAGTTTCATCCGGCATCCTGAATTCAGATCGAGGCGCCAATATACAAAGATTCAGCCGCCCTGGCGCACGAACAGGCGGCGGATTGCCCCGCCCGCTGCAAGGCACCGGTGGGTGTCCACCACCTGGCATTCGATCATGACAGCGCTGGAGTGGACCGCGTGCGGCGGCTCGAAGACAATGGCTCCGACCCGCAACTACGCCAAATTGATGAGTCTTCCTTAATTCAACCGTCGTATGGTTGGCTTCCGCATTGCACAAGGTAAGCTGGTGATCCTGTTCCCTGAATTTCATCAACGCTACGGCCCCTGGGCCGTGGTGGCTGGAGCCTCCGAAGGCATCGGCCGCGCCTACGCCCAGGTTCTGGCGGAACGCGGTCTGAACCTGCTGCTGATTGCGCGCCGCCGCGAACCGCTGGAACAGCAAGCCCGGTTGATCGAGCGGCGCTATCGCGTGCAGGTTCGCCCGGTCGCGCTGGATCTGGCCTGCACCGATCTTGAGCAGCGCTTTGCCCAGGCCTGTCAGGGCCTGGATATCGGACTGCTGGTGTACAACGCCTGTTTCTCGCGGGTGGCCGATTTTCGCGACACGCCACTGCATGAGCACCTGGCCACCCTGGACGTGAATTGCCGCGGCCCCCTGACCCTGTGTCATGGCCTGATCCCGCCACTGCTTGAACGCGGCCGTGGTGGCATCATCCTGATGTCGAGCATGTCCGGCTTTCAGGGCACCGCGATGGTGGCCAGCTACGCCGCTTCGAAAGCCTATAACATCAACCTGGCCGAAGGACTTTGGGCGGAACTCAAGGACAGCGGCATCGATGTCATGGCCTGTGTCGCCGGCGCCACCTCCACGCCGGGCTTCGAAAGCGTCACGCCGGAGGACCGCCGGGCCCAGGTATTTCCGATGCGCGCCGAAGCCGTCGCCCGCGAGGGCATCAGCGCCCTGGGCAAACGGCCGGTCCATGTGGTCGGTCGCCTCAATCGCAGCGTCGATGCCGTGGGCCGACTGATGAGCCGCAAGCGGCGGACCCGCTTCTTCAGCAAGGCCACCCAGAATGTCTACCGCGATTCCTGAACTTCAAGCAGAACCCATCATGAGCCAGACCACACCTCCCCCCGCCCCTGTCTTTCGTCCCGATGAACTCGGCGCTACCTGCCTGGTCACCGGCGGCGCCGGCTATCTCGGCTCCGCCCTGGTCCGTCGTCTGGCCCAGTTGGGCTGCCAGGTGCACAGCCTGGATGTGATTCCGCACAGCCATGACGGGCTGGACAATGTGCAATGTTTCACCGGCGACCTGCGCAACTACGCCGAGATCGAACCCGCCTTTGCGGGCGTTGACAGCGTGTTTCACACCGCCGCCCTGATCAATCTGCTCAGCCTGTACCGACCGGCGGAAAAACGCATGGTTTACGAGGTCAACTGCATCGGCACGCAGAACGTGCTGCGGGCCGCGGCGGCGGCCGGCAGCCAGGCCCTGGTGCACACCAGCACTTTCAATGTGGTGCTGGACCGGGTGCTGAACAACCAGGATGAATCCCTGCCCTACGCGCGCAAGACCCGGGATCTGTACTCCCAGACCAAGATCGAAGCCGAACGCATGGTGCTCAAGGCCGACGGCGAAAATGGCCTGCGCACCTGTGCCCTGCGACCAGGCGGCATCTGGGGCTGCGATACCCGCTCGCTGATGATCCGCAGCTTTCTCGAGCAGCTCGCCGATGGCCGTTTCAAGGTGATGATCGGCAATGGCAAGGCCACGATGGACAATACCCACATCGACAACCTCATCGACGCCCAGCTGCTGTCCGCACGCAGCCTGCGGCAGGCCCCGCAGGGTGTCGGTGGTGAAGCTTTCTTCATCACCGATAACGAAGCGGTCAATGGTCTGAAATGGTTTCAGCCGCTGGTCGAGGCGCTGGGCGAGAAGTTCCCCCGCCTGACCCTGCCCAGCAGCCTGATGCGTGCGGTCAGCGGGGCGATGGAACTGGCCCATTTCCTGGGCGCGCCGGAGCCTTTGCTGACCTACCGCGGCATCCGCAACCTGACCGAAAGCTCCAGTTTCCGCATCGACAAGGCGCATGAACGTCTGGGTTATGCTCCGCGTTTTCAGCGCGCCAACGGCTTTCCCCTGCTGCTGGATGAAGCCCGTGCGCTGGTCGAATCCCGCCGCGGGGCCGTTGCCGCATGATCAAGCTCATCTACCTGCTCTGGCCGCGCAGCCCGATGGCACCGTCGGCGCGCCGCGAGGTCTTGCTTGAGGACAGTGCACCCCGCCTGTTGCGGACCGGCATCGCAGGTCTGCAGATCAATATTGCGGATGATCTTGCCACCGTCCCATCCCCTGCCCCGACCCCGCTCTTCAGCGAGGCTTTTGTCGCCCAGGTCAATGTCTGGACCGACGATGAAGCGCACGCCCTGCCCTGCGCGGACATCCTGCGCAGCGCCGGGTTTCAGCTCGCGGCCTATCGCGTCGATGAGTGGATCTATACCGAGTATGGGGAACATCCGCATGCAGGCGGCTCGCGCGACTGGCCCGATGGCCAGCGCAGCCCCGGCATCCTCGCGGTCACGCTGTTGCGCAAACCGCGCGGCCTGGCCCGTGATGCCTGGCTGCAACGCTGGTTCGGCCACCAGTCGCCGATGAGCGAATGGATGCAGCCGCGGGCCCGCTATGTGCGCCATCTGATCGAGGAGGTATTGACGCCCGGCGCGGAGGCCATCGACGGCCTGGTCGAGGAAGACTGGCCATCGGGCGAACATGTGACCAATCCGAAACTTTTCTATGGTGCGCGCAACTGGTTCGGCGTACTGCGCAACATGGCCATCATGCTGCATTCGGTCACCCGCATCCTCAATCTTCTGAACATCACCACCGTCATGATGAGCGAATATTTCATCAAGACGCCGCCAGGCATCGCGCCGATCCGGACCGCGCCAGCGGTGGAGGATGATGCACCCGCCCGTGACAGGGCCACGGCCTGAGCCTATGATCCACTCCCGTTTACGTCCTGCAAGCGCACAGATTCCCGGAGCCCCGCGTTGAACAACCCCTTGAAGTCCCGCCTCATCCGCCTGCCGAAATCCCTGGATGCGGTGACCGACATCCGGCACGAGGATGAAACCGACCCCAAGGATCTGGGCCTGCCCGCCTCAACGCCTGGCACGATCTGGCGCGGGGTGGAAAAGCTCTATGCCAGCCGGGCAATTCCCGGGATTTCTCTGGCGATTCGCCACAAGGGCAAGATCGTGCTCAACCGCAGCCTCGGCCATGCCCGGGGCAACGGCCCGGATGATGGCGCGGACAGCGTGAAGATGCCGATGAGCACACAGACCCCTGTGTGCCTGTTTTCCGCCTCCAAGGCGATCACCGCGATGCTGGTCCACAAGCTGTCCGAGGAAGGCCTGATCCGTCTGCATGATCCGGTGGCCGAGTACATTCCGGAATTCGGCACCAAGGGCAAGCAATACATCACGGTCGGCCAGGTGCTCTCGCACAAGGGCGGCATTCCGATCATCAAGCAGAAAACCCCGGATCCCAGCATCCTCTGGGATTGGGATGCCTGCGTGCAGATGCTCTGCGATGCCCGTCCTCGCAAAGATGCCGGCAACACCCAGGCCTATCACGCGATCACCGGCGGCTTCATCCTGGGCGAGGTCATGCGTCGGGTCAGCGGCCAGGAACTTCCGGTCATCCAGCAGAGCCGGATCGCGGATCCGCTGGGCAGCCAATTCATGACCCTGGGCCTGCCCAAGCCCCATCAGGACCAGGCCGCCCTGAACTACCACACCGGCATCAGCGAGGTGTTTCCGCTCAGTCAGCTGGTGAAGCGCGCATTGGGCGGCAGCTTCGAAATGGTCTGCGACGTATCCAACAGCAGCGACTACATGGATGCGCAGATTCCAGCGGGAAACATCTATGCCACCGCACTGGATGCCTGCGATTTCTTCCAGTGCCTGCTCAATGGCGGCAGCTTCAATGGCAACCGGGTGTTCTCCCGCGCCACCGTGGCACGCGCGATCAGCGAAGCTTCAGCCCGGCAGATCGACCGCACCCTGTTCGTGCCGCTGCGCACCAGCGAAGGTTTCATGCTGGGCGACTCCCCCTATGGGATGTATGGCCCGCGGACTCGCGATGCGTTCGGCCATCTGGGTTTCATCTGCATCTACTGCTGGGCCGACCCGACCCGAGACATTTCCGTTTCCCTGCTGACCACCGGCAAGCCGCTGATTTCAGGCCATCTGCCGCCGCTGTTCGGCCTGCTCAACACGATCAACAAAGCCTTTCCGAGTTTCGCCGCGCCGTAACGCGGACGGCACACCGCCGCCGCCGAACAGGGCGCCGGTCCTGCGCTCGACCGGTGCCCAGTATGCCCGCAAGCGAGGGCCGTCGCCCTAGAGCAACAAGCCCTTGAGTTCCTCGAAAGTCTCTCCGGTATAGACCGCCAGGCGTTGCAGATGCGGCACCGTATCGCGACAGCCGACAAAGCCGAAATTCAGCGTGTCGACATAGCTTTGCACCGTGATGTTCAGCCCCATGCCATGGGCCGGAATCGAGACCGGATAGGTCGCTTCCAGGCGGGCGCCGCGGAAATACAGAGGCTCTTTGGGGCCCGGCACATTGGAAATGCAGACATTGAAGGTCAGCGGCAAACGGCCCTTGATCCCGGCGACGGCTTTGAGGGTTTGCAGGCCAAACGGCGCCATGATCAATGAACTGTAGGCGATGATCGCACCGCCCGACATGTTTTCCATCTGCGCCTTGGCGCTGCGGGTCGAGGCGATGATCGCCTGCAGACGCTTTTGCGGATCGGCGATATGGGTGGCCAGCGAGGCCAGCATCGCCCCGACGGCATTGCCGCCACCTGGATCATCCTTGGGCCGGACGTTCACCGGCAAGAAGGCAATCAGCGGTTTGTTCGGCAATTCCCCAAGTTCATGCAGGTACTTGCGCAGACCGCCTGAGGACAGGGCCATGACGATGTCATTGAGGGTCCCGCCGGCCGCATGCGCCATGGCCTGCAGATCCTTCAGCGGATACTGCTGGGTGGCAAAGCGCCGGTTCCGGCCAATCTTGCGATTGAGGATGCAGGGTGGCGCCTCCATCGCGCTCACCAGTTCCCCCACCTCACCGCGCTTTTCGCGCACCAGACGCCACAGCGCCTTGCTCACATCCAGGGCGGAGTCAAAATCCGCCGTGACCGCACGCCAGACCGCCGACATGTCAACGCCATGCGTGGCATCCGGCCGCGGCCGCTGCGGCTGCGGCAGGGCAAAGTACATCTGCCCATCCCGCTGATCGGGATCACGCGACAGGGTGCGCGACAGGATGCGCATCGCGGTATAACCATCCACCAGAGCATGATGGGTCTTGCTATAGATCGCGAAGCGTCCGCCCTCCAGACCTTCGATCAGATGCAATTCCCAGGGCGGTCGGGTGAAATCGACCGGATGGCTGTGCAGCCGCGAGATCAGCACGCCAAGCTGACGCTCATCCCCCGGATAGGGCAAGGCGGAATGGCGAACATGATAGTCGAGGTCAAAGTTTTCATCCTTCACCCACTGATGGCGTGGATTCAGCCGGAACCCCGGCGTCTTCAGCCGCATGTTCCAGGGTGGCTCCACGGTAGCCGTATTGCGCACATCTTCCATCAGCTGACGCACGAAATCGGCCGGCGCATCGGGCGGCGGTGAAAACGGCAACAGGCCGGCCACATGCATCATGGTGTCGCGCGATTCGCCGTAGATGAACATCGCGTCCATCGGTGACAAGGCTTTCCCCGCCATTCATCATCCCCTTATTGTTTGCGTGCAACGCAGTGTAACCTGAGCGGCTAATTCGCGCGGCGCCCCCTGCCGCAGGTGCATCCTTGAGCGTTGCCGGCGCCGAGATCGGCCACGGCATGATTCCTGCAGCGAGCTGGGTTCTGAACAAGGAGATCGATCATGCGCCGCTACCTTCTGTTGTTTTTTCTGATCGGCTTCGTCCCCCAAGGCCACGCTCAAGGCGAGCCATTGCTCGGCCAAATCAGCATGTTCGCGGGAAATTTCGCACCGGTAGGCTGGGCCTTTTGCGATGGTCAGCTGCTCCCGATCAGCCAGAATTCTGCGCTCTTCAGCCTGCTCGGCACCATGTACGGCGGCGATGGGAGAACGACCTTTGGTCTGCCCGATCTGCGTGGCCGCACGCCGGTCCATGCGGGCAATGGCCCGGGGCTCACACCCAGGAGTCAGGGTGCCAAGTTCGGCACCGAGCACCATGAAATCAGCGTCAATCAGCTCGCACCGCACAGCCACGGCGTGATTCGCCGCTGGTCGAAATACCGCGGCCAGCACAGCGTGCCGGCCGCCAACCGGGTCCCCGCACGCCTGTTCCAGCCCCAGGTCCAGCAGACCAGGGTCTATGGCTACCGACCGGAAACCACCGGTGGCATGGAGCAAGTCCTGAACCCACCGGAGATCGAGACGGTGAGCGCCGGTGGCGGCCAAGCCATCGACCACATGCAACCGTCGCTGGCGATCCGTTACATCATCGCAGTCCAGGGCACCTACCCCTCCCGGCCCTGAGTTTCCTGGCAGCAGCCAATCGCTGCCGTTTACCAAAAGCCTGCAAGTGACCTGTACCTAAGCTCATTGCCGCCCGGGCTGGCGCCGTTTCGCCCGCATCCTGGTGCCACGCCGGATGATCCTGGCTGTTTTTCCCGCCATCCTGTGGTGTAAAACCGCCATCCCGGGGCGTGGTGGAAATCGCAATCACGCACAATGCCTGTCAGCTCTTGATCTGGAACAGCATTCCGGGCCTGCCGCTTATGTCAGCATGTCGGCCAAGAACGAGAACAAACTCGGGATACTGAGCGGCTTGCGCAATCGCGCTGCGAATCACCATCATAGGCGCACATCATCGCAGCGAAGCGGCTCGGCCAGTTGAATACTGACCAGGACTACAAACGAGGGGGACAAGAATGATCACGCGATTCGAGCAAGCAGAGGCATGTATCGATGCCATCATTGACAAGGTGGGCAAGGACATCTCTATCGGCATGCCCTTGGGTCTGGGCAAACCCGCCATGCTCATCAATGCGCTGTACGCCCGCGCCAAAGCCGATCGCACGATCCATCTGCGCATCCTGACCGCGCTGACCCTGGAAAAGCCGCAGGGCGGATCGCGTCTGGAGGCCGCTTTCCTGGCCCCCTTCGTGGAGCGGGTCTACCGCGACTGCCCCGACATCGACTATGCCACCGATCTTTCTGCCGGCCGCCTGCCGCCTAACGTCGAGGTGATCGAATTCTTCTTCAAGCCCGGCAGTCGGCTGAAGAATCCACATGCACAGCAGCACTACATCAGCTGCAATTACACCCATGCCGCACGCGACGTATTCGAGCAGGGCTGCAATGTCGCCGCTCAGCTGGTCTGCAAATCCGTCGACGGCCAGCGCATCAGCCTGTCGGGCAATCCGGACACCGGGCCGGAACTGATTGACCTGCTCAAGGCCAGCGGACGGACATTCGCGACCATCGGCGAGGTCAACCAGAACTTGCCCTACATGTATCACGATGCCGAACGCCCGATCGATGAATTCGATTTCCTGCTGGATAATCCGGCCTACAGCACCACCCTGTTCTCCACCCCCAAGCAACCGGTGGCGACGGCAGATCATGTGATTGGTCTGCATGCCTCCAGCCTGATCAAGGATGGCGGCACCCTGCAGATCGGCATTGGCGCCCTGGGCGATGCCATCGTTCATGCCCTGTGCCTGCGTCAGCGCGAGAATGACTGCTATCGCCAGGCCCTCAAACAAGTCGAAACCAGCCCGCAAAGCGCCGCCCTGATCGACAAGATCGGTGGCCGCGAGACTTTCAGCAAGGGGCTTTACGGCGCGACCGAAATGTTCGTCGACGGATTCCTGCACCTGTATGAGGCCGGGGTACTGAAGCGGCGGGTCTATGACGACGAGAATCTGCAGCAATTGCTGAATGACGGGCGGGTCGATGAATCGGCCATCACCCCGGCCCTGCTCGATGGTCTGGAAGCCCTCGGCGAGCGGGTAATTCGCACCCATGAATTCGAAACCTTGCAATACCACGGCGTCTTCACCGACGAATGTCGTTACGAACTGGGCCATATCATCGCCCCGGATGGCGAACGCATCATGGCCAACCTGGCGATTCCGGAGTCGCGCGCCAAGCTGGCGCAGAAGTGCCTTGGCACCGCCCTGCGCAACGGCACCATCCTGCACGGTGGCTTCTTCCTGGGCCCCAACAGTTTCTATGTGGCCCTCAATGCCATGGACGAGGCCGAACGTCGGCAGTTCTGGATGACCGGGGTGTACAAGATCAACCAGCTCGACCATGCCCCAAAGCTGTACAAGGCGCAGCGTCTCCATGCCCGCTTCGTCAATACCGGCCTGATGGTCACCCTGTCCGGTGCCGTCGTCTCCGATGGCCTGGCCGATGGACGGGTGGTCTCTGGCGTCGGCGGACAGTTCAATTTCGTCGACACCGCGCATCATCTGCCTACCGGACGCTCGATCCTTCTCATCCGAGCGGTTCGCGGCGAAGGCGCCAAAGCAAGTTCAAATATTGTCCCGAACTATGGTCATTGCACCATCCCGCGCCACTTGCGCGACATCATCATCACCGAATACGGCATCGCCGATCTGCGCAGTCAAAGCGACTCCGAGATCATCAAGCGCCTGCTCAACGTCTGCGATTCCCGCTTCCAGGACGAATTGCTGGCCGGCGCCAAGCGCGCAGGCAAGATCGAGAACTCGTACCAGATCCCCCAGGCCTTCCGCGAAAACCGCCCCGAGCGCCTGGAAGAAAATTTCGCCGCGTTGAGCAAGCATTTTCCGGCCTTCCCTCTGGGCTGCGACTTCACCGAGGATGAACTGAAGCTTGCCAGGGCTTTGAAAGCGGTGAAGGCACAGGTCGAAGCCACACCGAAATGGAAACTGTTGTTCAAGGGCCTGCGTCAGTCACCGCCCCCCGCCAGCGCGCAGGCTGCGCTCGAACGTCTGGGCCTTGTCCAAGCCGAGAATCTCAGTGATCGCATCGCCCGCAATCTGCTGATCGAAACCTTGCCATAAGCACCGCATCGGGCAGTAAAACCCAGCGTTTGCCCGCGGCGCGGCAAGCCTAGCCTGCGGCTTGCTCAGGTCGCCGTCCGTAAAAACGCATGAAAAGAAGGATCACCAGCATCCCGGACAGCAGGCACAACCACCAGGGCAGCCCCAGACCGGCAGGCAGGAAACCGAGCAACAGGGCCGCGCCGCCGGCGAGCAGCGCGTAGGGCATCTGGGTGCGAACATGCTCGACATGATCGCAGTCGCAGGCCATGGAACTCAAAATGGTCGTGTCTGAAATGGGCGAGCAATGATCGCCCCAGATGGCGCCGGCCAGCACCGCGGCCAGCGCCGCCTGGAGAATCTGTGGCTCGTGGGGCGCCAGCGTATAGCCCAGGGGCACGACGAGAGGAATCAGGATCCCCATGGTGCCCCAGCTGGTCCCCGTGGCAAATGCAATCAGCCCGGCCAGCAGGAACACCAGCGCTGGCAGGATCGCAGCCGGCAGTGCATCACCGAGCAGCAAGACCATGAACTGCGCAGCCCCCAATTGCTTGGTTGTTGCCGCCAGCGCCCAGGCCAGGACCAGAATGACCAGGGCGAAAATCATCGATTGCAAGCCCTCGATCCAGGCCCCCAGAAGACTCGACATGCTTCGTCCGCTTTGTCGCCAGGGCAGCACAAATGCAAGGAAAGTCGCCGCCATCGAAGCCCAGATCAGGGCTTTGTAGGGATTGCCGCTGCCGATGATCTCGCGCAGGCCTTCGCCATCCCCGGTGACCCACAATCCGACCAGCACGCCTACGATCAGGACGAGCAGTGGCAGGATCGCATGACTCATACGCTGGCCCTGACCCGAAACCGCCTGAGCCTCGGTCCGCTGCGCCTTGGCCGCCTGCCCTGCACGCCTTTCAGCCTGCACC
Organism: Oceanococcus sp.; assembly: GCA_041619555.1. Taxonomy (GTDB): domain Bacteria; phylum Pseudomonadota; class Gammaproteobacteria; order Nevskiales; family Oceanococcaceae; genus Oceanococcus. Next base: position 32,122 of record JBFKDQ010000032.1, read on the forward strand.
ATGGGACCGATGTCCCGACCCGAACCTGCCGTGTAAAAGACCAGAAAGAGACACAGCCATGGATAGAAGCTGTAGCTCAGAGATTGCAGGAACAGCAGATAGCCCGAGCCCTGCAGGCTTTCGATGGGCGCCAGAGCATCGGAGATCAGGCTGACCTGATAACCGATCCAGGTCGACACCAGGGCCAGCGCCGTGACCGGCGCGGCGGTCGAATCCACCAGATAAGCCAGCTTCTCGCGCGAGATCCCCAGCTTGCCGGTCAGGGGCCCCATGGTTTTTCCAACCACCAGGGAGTTGGCGTAATCATCAACGAAGATCGCCAGACCCAAACCCGCTGTGGCCAGTTGCCCACGCTGACGATTGCCCGCATATCGGGACAGCGCCACGACCACCGCCTGCATCCCGCCGCTGTTGCCGATCACGCCAACCAGCCCCCCGATCATCAGCGAGAACAGCAAGATCGAGGCATGGTCCTCATCGGCCAGGGCGTTGACCACATGGAGGCTCAGCGTATCCAGCAAGCCCTGCAGCAAACCCGCTGGGTCAAGGCCCGCCAGTCCCCAGGCCGCCAGCCACAAGCCCAGGAACAGGGCCGGAATTACGGAGCGCCAGATCAGCGCGACCACGATGGCCAGCAGCGGCGGCATGAGGGCGAACCAGGTGCCGGTGGGGTCCATGTCTTAAGTTCCTGATTTAAGATGTCTTTCGTAGCAAGGAAGCGACGTTCGCACCCTGTCTTGCTGACACCATACCGCGACCGTCGCTATTTCACGACATCAACCGGATCAAGCCGCACTGGATCTGGAACCGCCCCGGCGTCCGCGCCAGACTCCGGCTTGGCACCCAGGCGTTGCAGATGCGCCTTGGCGGCGCGACTTTGCGGGCGACATTGCAGCCAGTAAGCCGCAGCATCTCGGGCGGCTTCCGAGGCCCCGCGAGCGATCAGGATCTTCACCAGGAGATTGTGGTGATCGCCATGGCCTGGCTCAAGCCGGACGGCGGCTTGCGCGCGGTCCTGAGCCGCCGCAGGATTCTTCAGAAAGCGAAAATGCACCCAGGCCAGACGATGATGCCAGCGCGCTTCATCTGGCGAGCATTCGATCATCCTGCACAACAAGCTGCATTCAGTGCTGTAGTCCCCCAGTTGATGGGCGATGTGCACGAGCATCGGGAGTGTTTCCGGAAAATCCTCGGCGCCGGGAAAGGCTTTCAGAACCCCCTGCGCGCGCTCGAATTGCTCATGTCGTGTGAGCAAACGCGCATAGCTCAGATGAACCTCAAAGCTGTCCTGGTGATAGGGCAGCATCCTGGCGTAGAGGTCGATGGCCTCCTGATCCTGACCGGCCTGGACCAGAACGGCAGCCAGGGAAAACAGCAAGCGTGGCTCAGACGGCGCGACATCAATGGCATGTTTTCCGACCGCGACTGCCCGTGCATTTTCACCTTTTGCACGGAGATACTCGATCAGCGCAAGCAAGCGCATGGGCTCGTCGCAGGCTTTCCCCATCGCCATGCCGATCGCTCGGTCGCCCGGCTCCGGCATGCCCATCTCGTGATACAGCAGGCCGACGGCGTAGAAAAATGCGGGAACGACATTGTCAAAGCTCAGTGCCCGCTGCAGGTGACGAGTTGCCCGTTCGGGGTCATTCAGGAACTCAACACAGAAAGCAGCCGCATGCAGGTGAAAACTGGCGTGCTCCACCACCAGGGCGGATTCGATCTCCGTTGGATAAAGCCGCTCAGCCTCGCCGTACTCGTTTTCATCCACCAGATTGCAGAACAACAGGACCCTGTCGAGATCATCTTTCGAACCGGAGGCAAGACCTGGATCATCGAAACAGGCCTTGACCATGCGCAGCACGACCCGGCCGACAAAATCCGCAGACACGTGGCGCAGATCATCCGTCCAGACATAGCTTTGCCGCGTCAGCATGACACTTTCATAGCTCGGAAAATAATCCAGTTGCGGACAACTGGCCTGCAACTCCCCAGCCACGGCGCGTAGCACGCTCTTGCCATGAGCGTTTGCCACCACCACATCGTCCCCGGTAAACGTGGTCATCAGAGGAACCGGAGATGTGGTCAGAAGAATCTTTCTGTCTGGCGCTCCCTCTAGCAGGCGATCAATGGTGCCGCTGACGAATTCGAAGCATTCCTTGAAGCCCAGCCGCCGGAAGTGAAACCGTTCATTGCCGCGCATCATGGCCTGGCTTGGGCATTGCTGAATAAAGCGCGAGCTCTGCTCATCCCACCAGCATTCGATCAGACCCAGGGTCATGATGACAACATCGGCGAAAAAAGCCTCCCGCATGACCTGATAGACCGCCATGCGTTTGCGCAATGCCTCTTCCATTGACGAAATATGGAAATTGGCCAGGTGCATGTCGATCACCCGTCCATCTCCAAGCTCGAACAGCAAGGGCGCGATATCGGTGTCACGGACCACATCATCCCGGTTCAAGATGGTCCAGGTCCATTCGAGCTCCTGGGCGATGCCCGGCGGGGTGTATTTGTTCAGTTCCAGCTGCGCAATGAGGCTGTCAAAGCCCAGTTCTGGCCGATAGATCGGCAGTTCGAATCCCATTTCATGCAGATATTTTTCAATGTTGCGCGCGAAGCAACTGCCAATGGTGAAAATTCGATGATCGCGGGAAATCCTGAACTTCGGGCTCCAATGCGGCCAGCATTCGGGTTCCAGCCTGTTCTCCATTTCCCGACTGGGCCATGCCGAAGCCGTATTCGACTTCATGCGCGCTCTGACGCTCCGGTAGTCCTGAAAATCAGCCTTTGTATAGGCCTTGGTACTCATTCCTGGCGACTCGTGTGCGGGCAGTCTTTCATTATACGGTTGTGGCGGCACACCTCATCTTGGATCACGAGATCCACGACGGCCCTGGCACCGCTGCGCTCCGGCAAGCCGCTTTCCCGCATCATGGCAAGAGGCGCATGGAAACCTGACGGAGCGGCTGCGGTCTGCCAGCATCATCCGCAACAGTGGCCCGCAACCCAGGGAAAAAACCCGGAATCGCCGAATGCTTTGCTCACACCGCAGCAAGATGCTCGAACGCCTGCCCAGTTGTTCGGAGCCCGTTGCAATACACACCGGATCCAGAAACAAAAAAGCCTCTGATTACAGAGGCTTAGATGCATACATTGGCGGAGAGACAGGGATTCGAACCCTGGAGGGGCGTTCACCCCAACACGCTTTCCAGGCGTGCGCCTTAAACCGCTCGGCCATCTCTCCGGAATTGATCAGGGCATGCGCCGTGAATCAGGGCGCGCATTCTATACGATGCGCGACCGCAAGGCTATGGCGTCGGCGAGATTCTTGGCGGCCGGTCGATGCAATCGGTCTTCTGCAGCCCCTGGGCATCGGTATAGCTGCGACTCGCCGAGAGTTTGCCTTCCGGAATGGGCGGAATGTCGTAGACCGGGTCCCGCGCTGGCAATTCACCATTGTCAGGATTCACCATCGCTCCGGTTTCGCGGGACTCAAGATAGGCACCATCGAGCTTGCATTGTCTGGCGCTGCAGGCACCCAGAGAACACAACACCAGAATTACCGCAAAGATACGCATCAAAATTCAACTCCGGCCTGAAGCATGGCCTGTTCCAGCGGCGCCACGTAGGCTTCGCTCATTGGTGTGAGAGGCAGGCGGATGCCGGCCTCGATCAGGCCCATCCGCCGCAGCGCCCATTTCACCGGGATGGGATTGGGCTCAAGAAACAGATCCCGGTGCAGTCCGGCAAGTTCCTGATCCAGCATGCGAGCCCGTTCGGTATCGCCAGCCAGCGCCGCGGCACACATGGCATGCATTTTTTCCGGCGCCACATTGGCCGTCACCGAAACATCACCGCGACAACCGAGCAGGATGGATTCGCAGGCGGTGGCATCGTCACCGCTGAAGACCACGAAGCCAGGGTCGATCGCCAGCAGTTCACGAATTCTCTGCAGGCAACCCTTCGCTTCCTTGATGCCGACGATGTTGTCGAAGCTCAGCAGGCGTTCCACGGTGGCCGGAAGCATGTCGCATCCGGTTCTCCCGGGCACATTGTAAAGAAACAGCGGCCCATCGACCGCGTCGGCGATGACGCCGAAGTGCCGGTACATGCCCTCCTGCGTGGGCTTGTTGTAATACGGCGTGACCAGCAGACAGGCATCGACGCCCATGGCCATTGCCTCGCGCGTCAGCAGCGTCGCCTCGGCCGTGGCATTGGCGCCGGTGCCGGCAATCACCGGCACCCGACAGGCCACGTACTGCACCGTGTGTTCGATGACGGACAGGTGTTCCTTGACCTCAAGGGTCGCCGACTCGCCCGTGGTGCCGACAGCCACGATGGCATCGGTGCCGGCAGCGATGTGCCAGTCGATCAGGCGGTACAGGCGGGCGAAATCGACGCTGCCATCGTCCAGCATGGGCGTCACGAGGGCAACGATGCTGCCGTGTATGGGTGTTCTGAATGTCATGGCGCGGCGATTATACATTCCACAGGACCAGACAGGCAGGTACACTGCGCTGGATTCCACAATATTTGGCAGCCGCCCCCATCGCATCGTCATGCAAGACATCAGCAACAACTTGATCCTTTCGGCGATCGGCCCCTGGCGCGATGAAATCGGCGGCTTGCTGCTGCGCGAAATCCGTGAACGTGGCTGTGAAATTCTTGACTGTCGTATGGGCCTGCTGGGAGATGCACTGAGTGCCCAGTTGCTGGTCTCAGGCAACTGGAGTGCCATCGGCAAGCTTGAAACGGCGCTGCCGGCGATCTGCAAGAAACTCGATCTGCGCATTCAGGCCATTCGCAGCAAGGGCCGCGGTGAGCGCCCGGAATTGCGCCCGTTTGCGGTGGAGATCAATGCCCCCCAGCAGCCCGACCTGCTCTTGCACATCCATGATTTTTTCGTCAGCCAGCACAGCGTGCTCGCCGAACTGGTGTGCCAGGACTATCAGGCCGGCCAGACCGGCGCGAACATGGTGAACATCCAGCTGGTCGTGCTGGTACCGATTACCGCCCTGCCGCCGACTCTGCGCGAAGCCTTCATGGATCTTTGCGATGACCTCAGCGCTGATGGCATTCTGGATCCGATCAAATCCTGAGGAGGAGTCTGGATGAATCCCGCGTTGGGCGACCGCCTGCCTGATATCTGCCTGCCGGCTACCGGCGCCAAGGACATCTGCCTTCGCCAGTTCGATGCCCGCATTCTGGTGCTGTACTTCTATCCCAAGGACAGCACGCCGGGCTGCACCTTGGAAGGCCGCGACTTTTCCGCCCTGCATGGCCGTTTCCGAGCTGCCGGCGCCGAGATTCTGGGCGTATCCAAGGACAGCATGCGCCGACATGAAAACTTCAAGGCCAAGCAGGAATTCGCCTTCGACCTGCTCGCCGATGAAGACGAAAAGCTGTGCCAGGCCATGGGCGTGATCCAGGAAAAGAAGCTCTACGGCAAGACCTACCTGGGCATCGTGCGCAGCACCTTTGTATTCGTTGAGGGTCAGCTGGCGCGAATCTGGGCACCGGTCAAGGTCAAGGGTCATGCCGAGGACGTTCTGAACTTCGTTCTCTCGGCCTGATACGAACCCGCGCAAGGCCACGACCTCGGCTCAAGCCCTGAACACCGGATAATCTGATGAGCAATCACCTGTATGTTCTGGACACCAATGTCCTGATGCACGATCCCTCTGCGCTGTTCCGGTTCCAGGAACATGATCTGTTCCTGCCAATGGTGGTCCTGGAAGAGCTGGACAGCGCCAAGAAGGGCCTGTCCGAAGTCGCCCGCAATGTGCGCCAGGTGAGCCGCTACGTCGATCAGATCCTGAGCGGCAAAAGCGAGGCGGACATCAGCGCCGGACTGCCGCTCTCCACCCTCCACGGACTCGACAGCGAGTGCCTGGCCAGCGGCAGGATTTTCTTCCAGACCGATCTGCTGGATGCGGACCTGCCCCGCAAGCTGCCTGGCAACAAGCCCGACAACACGATCCTGAACACGGCCCTGGCCCTGAAAGCGGCATTTTCCGATCGCCGGATCACGCTGGTGTCCAAGGACATCAACCTGCGGATCAAGGCGGCGGTGATCGGCATCGAAGCCGAGGACTACCGCAGCGACCGGGTGCTTGACGATCTGGATCTGCTGCATACCGGTCACATCGATCTGCCGGAGGATTTCTGGAACCAGCAAAACGCGTCGCTGAAATCCTGGACCGACGAACGCGGTCGCAGCTTCTATGAAGTCCAGGGCGAGACGGTGCGAGACCTGCATCTCTCCCAGTTCTGCCACATCGGCGATGCGACCGGCATGGATCTGATCGTGCGCCAGCTGCAAGACGAGCGGGCCACACTGGAACTGATTCATGACTACACCGAGAACAAAAGCGGCGTCTGGGGCATCCATGCGCGCAATCGCGAGCAGAACTATGCGCTGAACCTCCTGATGGATCCCGACATCGATTTCGTCACCCTGCTCGGTGTGGCGGGCACCGGCAAGACCCTGCTGACCCTGGCGGCAGGACTTGCGCAGGTCCTGGATGAATCACGCTTTCGCGAAATCGTGATGACCCGGGTGACGGTGCCGGTCGGTGAAGACATCGGCTTTCTGCCCGGCACCGAAGAAGAAAAAATGACGCCCTGGATGGGGGCCCTGATGGACAACCTCGAAGTCCTGACGGGCACTTTCAGTGGCGGCGACTGGGAGCGTGCGGCCACCAATGAACTCCTCAGCAAGCGGATCAAGGTCCGCTCGCTGAATTTCATGCGTGGGCGCACATTCCTCAATCGTTACCTGATCCTGGATGAGGCGCAGAATCTCACCGCCAAACAGCTCAAGACCCTGATCACCCGAGCAGGCCCCGGGACCAAGATTGTCTGTCTCGGCAATCTGTCGCAGATCGACACGCCCTACCTGACCGAAACCACCTCGGGCCTGACTTATGTGGTGGAGCGCTTCCGGGGCTGGGAACGCGCCGGCCACGTCACCCTGGCCCGTGGCGAACGCTCAGCCCTGGCTGATTTCGCCTCCAGCAGGCTCTGATACCCGATCAGCACCCGGCTCACTGCTCGGCCAGGCCACCAGGATGGCATTGACCACGGTGGCCAGCGGAATGGCGAAAAACACCCCCCAGAACCCCCAAATGCTGCCGAAAAACAGCACCGCGGTAATGATGGCCACCGGATGCAGATCGACCGCCTCGGAAAACAGCAAGGGCACCAGGACATTGCCGTCCAGCCCTTGAATCACTCCATACAGGAAGATCACCCAGCCGAATTCGGAGCCAAACCCCCATTGCGCATAGGCCACCATCGCGACCGGTGCGGTGACGACCAGGGCGCCAAGATAGGGAATGAGCACGGAAAACCCGACCAGGGCGGCGAGCAGAGCGGCGTAATTGAGTTTGAGCGCGTAGAACACGATGAAACTGAATGCACCGACAATCACGATCTCCGCAAACTTGCCACGCACATAGTTGGACAGCTGGCGGTCGACGTCGGTCCATACCCGTGTCACCAGGCCCAGATCATTCGGCAGGAACTTTCGCCCCCACTGGATCAGACGCGACTTGTCCTTGAGGAAGAAAAACACCAGCAAGGGCACCAACACCAGATAGATCCCGACATACAGCACACCGACACCGACGACCCAGGAACGTGCGAAGACCAGATTGCGAAATTCGCCCAGACTCCGGGTCATCGCCATCACCACATCATCCACCTGTGCCGCGGTGAAAACCTGGGGATAGCGTTCCGGCAAGGTTTGCAGGAATTCGCGCGCGCTGGCGATCAGGAAAGGGACTTCCTGCACCACTTGCGTGGCCTGGCCGGTCAGCAGCGGTATCAGGGCGAACACCGAAAACATGAAAATGGCGACAAAACTCAACCAGACCACCAGGCTGGCGACCAGACGGGAGCAGTGCCAGCGCTGCAGCAAGGACACCGGTCCTTCAAGCAGATAGGCGATGACGATGGCGGCAAAGACCGGTCCGAGACTCGCGCCAAGCAACGTGATGCTCAGCACGGCGACGAACAAGACTATGGCCAGACTGACAATCTGAGGGTTCGCCAGATGCCTTCGAAACCAACCGCGTACTGCTTCCATGAACTTTAAGTCCGCCAGACTGCTCTAAACTGTACTCAACAACGATTCCTTGGCGAGCAAGGCATGCCCCCACCCCCTCACGCGAAATCTCCTGCGCGCAATGCTACGCGATTTGCGAATCGCCGGCGCATCACCCAATTCTTCCTGCTGATGCTGCTCGGCTTCAACGCGGTGGCCAGCGAACTGAACGTGCCTTACATCGGCGAACCTGCAGATCGCAGCCTGTCGCCCATTGAAGAGACCCTGCTCGGCCGGGAAGTGATGCGCCAGTTGCTCGCCAGCGCCTACGTGCTGGAGGACCCGCAGGTAACCGACTACATCGTCTCCCTGGGAGAAAGACTCCTGCGTCAGACGAACACGCAGGAGCAAAAGTTCCGGTTTTTCGTCGTCAAGGATTCGGCAATCAACGCTTTCGCGCTGCCGGGCGGCTACATC
>JBFKDQ010000033.1:0-40643 GCA_041619555.1 Oceanococcus sp.
GACACCGGCAATATGGAAGTGCTGGAACGCTATGGCAGCGCCGAACACAAGCAGCGCTGGCTTGACCCCCTGCTCGCAGGCGAAATCCGGTCCGCCTTTGCGATGACGGAACCGGACGTGGCCTCCTCCGATGCCACCAATATCGCCATTTCGATTGAGCGCGATGGTGCCGACTACGTCATCAACGGCCGCAAATGGTGGACCTCGGGCGCCAATGATCCACGCTGCAAGGTGCTCATCTTGATGGGCAAAACGGATCCCGACAATCCCAGCCGGCATGCCCAGCAATCGATGCTTCTGGTGCCGATGGACACGCCCGGCATCCAGGTGATGCGCCATCTTCCGGTATTCGGCTTCGATGATGCGCCACACGGTCACGCCGAGATCGAATTCCGGGATGTCCGTGTTTCCGCCGACAACATCCTGCTGGGCGAAGGCCGCGGTTTCGAAATCGCCCAGGGCCGTCTGGGACCGGGTCGCATCCATCACTGCATGCGCCTGATCGGCCTGAGCGAGCGCGCCCTGGAAAAGATGTGCCAACGGCTGACCAGCCGGGTGGCTTTCGGCAAACCCGTGGCCGCGCAGGGCGTCTGGTTGGAGCGCATCGCCGAATCCCGCATCCTGATTGATCAGGCCCGCCTGCTGACCCTCAAAGCCGCCTACATGATGGACACCGTTGGCAACAAGGTGGCGGCCAAGGAAATCGCCATGATCAAGGTCGCCGCGCCGACCATGGCCTGCAAGGTCATCGACTGGGCGATTCAGGCCCACGGCGGTGGCGGCGTGACCTCCGACTTCGGCCTCGCCTACATGTATGCCATGGCCCGCACTCTGCGCCTGGCCGATGGTCCGGACGAGGTGCATCGCAATCAGATCGGCAAGATGGAACTTGCCCGCTACCGCTAAGATCTGCAGGCGCAGGTCAGGCGTCGGGAGCGATCGCGACGACCTGAACCTGGTTCCGGCCCGAGGTCTTGGCCAGATAGAGCGCTTGATCTGCGGTTTCAACCAGGCGCATCACGCTGTCCTCCCGCCTGGGTATGGCATTCGCCACGCCCAGGGAAATCGTGACTACCCCCAGGCCGGCAACCGGGTCGCCGGGATGCGCAAGACCGAGGGCCGCAACCGCCTTGCGCAAGGTATTCGCCAGCGCTTGAGTCATTGCCGCATCTGAACCCGGTTGGAGGACGGCGAATTCCTCGCCGCCGTAGCGACAGAGCGAATCGCTGGCCCGATGCAACTGGGCCTTGAGCACCTTGGCCACGGCCCGGATCACCGCATCGCCAGCACTGTGACCGGCGGTGTCGTTGATGGATTTGAAATGGTCCAGATCCAGCAAGATCAGTCCCAGAGGTTCCTTCTTGCGCATGCAACGGAACCACTCGTTGTGCAGTTGGTCATCGAAGAACCGTCGGTTGTGCAGTCCGGTGAGTTCGTCGCGAATGGCCGACTGCCGCATGTGCAAGGAATCTTCGATCAGGCGTACGCTATCATTCAGCACGCGCCAGCCATAGTCATCCTGCAGGCTGGTCTGATCGGCCCGCCCGAGCCAGAGTGCGCCGATCACGGAGCCGTCAACCGCCAGCACCGGTGCCGCCGCAGCGGAACCGACCACGGCAGCGGACTGATTCGGCAACATGAGATCCCGGCCATGACGATAAATCGGAGCCCCGGTCTGCACCGCTGTTGCGGCGATCGAGGTTTGATCCGGACCGATGTGCAGTTCTTCGCCGTGCGCCGCGACATCCACACGCACGCCCTGGCTGAACACCGAAAAGCCCGCCCGACTCGCATTCAGAGCCATCGCCGCCATCCGCACGATCCGCTCGATATTGAAATCGGTTTCTCCCGGTGCCAGCCCGATTTTCTCCAGCCCCAGCGCCGAGTTGTTGGCATGGAACTGCATCATGCCGGCGGCGACCGACCGCAGAACCGGCCAGCGACCTGCGTGCACGCATCCAGCCTGCCCCGGCGCGGCAGCCGTGCGTCACCGTGGTTCAGCGACAGGATTGGCATGCATTCAGGCATCATGGCAAAACAGACATTTGAGAATTCACATGGATTAGAAACAAGACCGGGTGAGGAACTTGTGAATCCGCAGCCAGAGGCGGCCGTGCACCAGCCTCGCCGGCATCAGCGCCATTGAGCCAAGGGAAGCGCTTGTATCCACCTCGGCAGCACCTCACGTAAGGTTCACAATCGGCATGTAAGACTCGCCGAATCTGTACGGCAAGCGTGCAACCAAGGGGCAAAAATGGAGCCGTGGGTCAGACCTGTTCGAACTCGGTGTAGCAAATTTGCAGCCCGGCCGGGGTCTGAACACCGGAATAAGCGACTGCCGAAGCTCTGCATACGCTGGCATGATTGAGCATGCCCCTCTACCTCGCCATCAGTGATCTGACAGAAGACGAATCCCGGCGTCTGCTGGACAATCTGCACGACGCAGCAGGCGAAGCGATCGTCACCGGACCCTACAAGGTAGGCGACACACCGCCCTGTGCCGGCCTGATCGGCACCCGATCCACACAGCCGCTGCTGCGAGCTCGGCTCTGGCATGCCGCCCAACCGCGACTCCCGCTGTTGATTTTGTGCGTATCGCAGGATCAGGCGTATCTGCGCAGGCATCTGAGCCTGATGCCCGAGCTCAATGACCACACCCGACTGCTGGACGCAAGCCGTGACACCACGCAATTGCGATCAGACATCCTTCAGGCTGTCGCTGACGGCAGCCGCGGTCAAGTCCAGTCCCGCCGACCCAGCCCTGATGGCCTGATCGCAGGCAACGTCTTCGCCAGCTTGAATCAGGACGCCAACAGCCAGCGGCCCGAAGCACGCGGCAACCCTTCGCCGGCCATGCTGCTGCCCAGCCATCACCGACTGCTGGTTCAGTCTGCGCAACTGAAATCACAATTCGAGGTGAAACAGGCCCACCAGGCGCAGGCCCACTTCATGGCCACCTTCAGCCAGGAGATCCGCAACGCCCTGCAAGGCATCGTCGGCCTGCTAGGCCTGCTGCAGGACGAGGAACTGCCGGCTACGGCGCAGCAATATCTTGCAATGCTGGGCCGATCGGTGCTGTCGCTGCAATCCCTGGTCAGCGACGTTCTGGACCATGCCCGGCTCGACGCCGGCGTGCAGACGCTCTCGCTCGCAGCCCTTGATCCCGGTGAGTTGCTGGAAAGCGTGGCCGACACCGTGGCAGGAACAGCGATCGGCAAACGCCTGCAATTGCGGGTCTGTTCAAGCCTGGACCCTCACAAATGCTGGATTGGGGACAGCCAGCGATTGCGCCAGATTCTCCTCAATCTGGCCATCAACGCATGCAAGTTCACCACAGAAGGGTTTGTCAGCATCAGCGTGGAAGTGCCGCTGGGCGAACCGGACTGCCTGCGATTCGAGGTGCGTGATTCCGGCCCGGGCATTCCGCTCAACCTGCAGGACCGAATCTTTGCCAATTTCTACCAGGCCGAAGAACTCAAGTCCGGCAGCCACGGCGGAAGTGGCCTGGGCCTGGCGATTTGCTGGGCGCTGGTGGAACTGATGCAGGGCCGGATCGGGGTGGAGTCCGAGCCCGGATGCGGCAGCCGCTTCTGGTTCGAGGTCCCGATGCACCCGGCACCGACCATCACCCTGCAACGACCTGACCTCCGCGGCCGGCTGTTTCATTTGCAACACATTGAAAGTGATGAGGCCAGTGGCTGGACACATTGCCTCACATCCTGCGGCGCGAGAGCCGCACCGAGTGACGCACATGAGGTGTTCCGCATCGGCATGGCGCACCAGGATGGCCAGGCGGATTGCACGTCGGTCGTCGTGCAGGGTCCGACCGGACCTCCCAGAGTGCTGCTACGACCCGTTCATCGCGACGCGCTGCTCCGGGCCCTGTCGGATTGAGAAGCAATCACCGCGGCACGCGTCAACGCACCAGCAGTTCAATTCAGTCCGCGTGCCCATGCTTCGCGTTCGCATAGCGCTCGATCAGCACCTGCATTTCATCACGCCACACCGGCTTGAGCAAAACCGCGTCCGCACCGGCACCCAAGCACAACTGAGAAAATGCCTGGTCCGCCCGACCGGTCATGATCACCACCGGAACTCTGGAACGGGGGCCGTCAAACTTCCGGATCACGCGCAACACTCCCAGCCCGTCAAGATCCGCCATACGGCCATCAAGCAGCACAAGATCCGGCGGCTTCTCCGAAATTTTCGCGATCGCCGCGTGCCCGCTGCGGGCCAGCGTGACCCGGCAGCCCAGAGCCTGCAGCGTTTCCGCCATCACCACCGCGCTGGTGACATCGTCCTCAACCAGCAAGACAGCGAGGTCCGGCCTTTGAGCGCTTTCACTCACGACTTCCGCCGACCCAGTGGGACCGAGTGTTTCAAAGCACGGCAGAACGACCGCTCGCTAGGTTTTCTTTGCATCGATGCCCCCGCCGCAGGCAGGACCACGGTGGCCCGGCCATTCATTCTTGTTTTGCGCAGTCTAGCACCTCGGCGACGGACCTTGCGGACGGTTGGCCGGGCATCTGCTTGCCGATCTCAAGGGCAGACCAACATCGCGTATCCTGCATCCAGACCGCCAGTGTTTCATCCCCGTCTAGCCCGCGGCACTGGACATGGATTTACACTGCTTCAGCACCCTAATGCACGGAGGCCAAGCGGACACCTTGAGCTTCGACACCCGCAAACTGCATGCCTTGGCCAAGGATTTCGGCCAGATCGGTTTGCAGCGCCTGATTGACAGCTTCCTGGAATGCACCCCCGGCTACCTGGACGGCCTGGATCGGGCGCTGCAAGCAGGGCAACTGTCCTGCCTCGGCGACATCGCCCACCAATTGAAATCGGCCGCAAGCTACCTGGGCGCGGATGCACTGGCCCAGGCAAGCGAAGAACTGGAGGAGCTTAATTCAGACAACAGCTTGCCACCCGACATTGCCATTCGCCTGCAGCGCATCCGACAGTTGCATCTGGACGTGGTCGAACAATTGCAAGGCCAGTGGCCCCGAACCGGCCGCCCACCCACCCGCGAAGCCTGATCGCCAATGCAGACAGGCTCGGTTGGCAGCGGGGCCTGAGCAGCGCGTAGGGGAAACCTGTCCACTCAAGGCTGGAACCCAAGCCAATCGTTCAAATGAGATGATCGCGAAAGTCGAACAAAGCGGGGTTTAACCCGCGTCGACACGTTCACCAGTTCATCAGAGCGTCCTACCCACCTGGATCCGGCGGCTCGGACCAGCGGCTCAGCGGCCGTGGCGCCGACAGGGCAAAACCCTGTACGTAATCCACACCCAGCTGGCCCAGTACTTTCAATTGAGCCGGGTTCTCGACCGCTTCAGCCACGGTTGCGATCTTCAGGTGGTGGGCAATGTCGTTGACCGCTCTGACAATGGCCTCATCCGCCGGGCTGTTGATCATCTCGGCAATCAGTCCGCCATCAATCTTGATCATGTCCACCGGCAGGTTCTTGAGGTAGGAAAACGAGGAAATCCCGCTACCGAAATCATCCAGGGCCAGGCCGCAACCCAGTTCCCGCAAGGCCCGCATGAACTCCAGCGCGGCGCCCAGATTGAGATTGACCGCGTTCTCGCGGATTTCAAAGATCAGCGAACTGGCCTGCAACCCGAACGCTCTCAAGCCCTTTGCGATCGAGTCCAGTACCGCAGGCTCGGAAAAAGACAGCGCCGAAATGTTGATGGCGAATCGGTGGCCCAGACGTGCGTTCGCTGGTATTGACGCGATGGCCTGCAGCACATGCCGAATCACCCAGCTATCAATCTCCGCCATCAGCCCATGGCGCTCAGCCGCCGGCAGGAACAAGCCGGGCAGGATCAGGCGGCCCTGACCATCCTTGAGGCGGAGCAGCATCTCATGGATCACAGGCTTCTCCGGCAATCCGTGCGTGGTCAGCGCGCAAATGCTCTGGCATTCCAGACGGAAGCCTCCGTCCTGCTGCAAGGCCAGGCGCAGGCGATTGCTCCAGCGTTGCTCACCACGTTTGCGGATGATGGCCAGATCGTGTGGATAAGAGACATGCACATTGTTGCGACCGCCTTCCTTGGCGGCATAGCAGGCCGCATCCGCCTCACGCAGAACCGACTCCAGACCGTCGCAATTGCGACGGATGCCGACCACGCCAATGCTCGCGCCGACGGAAAATCGTCTTGCCTGCCAGGCAAACTGAAAATCACGCACCGCATCGCGCAGAGACTCGGCAACAGCCACCGCATCCGGCAAGCTGATGTCTTTGAGTAAGATGCCGAACTCGTCCCCGCCAAGCCGGGCGATCATGTCGCTCTGCCGCACCAGCGGCCGAATCACCGCAGGCAACTGGCGCAGCAGTTCATCTCCAGCACCATGACCGCAGCTGTCATTGACCTGCTTGAAATCATCCAGATCCATGTAGCACATGGCATGGCTAATTTGCTCCTCGCGTGCACTACGGATCATGCTCTCAAGCTGACGTTCGAATCCCCGGCGATTGGCCAGGCCGGTCAAGGGATCGAGCTGGGCCTGTTGCTGTAAGCGTTCGGCAAACTGCCGCCCTTCACCCTGTTTGCGCGTGATGCACAGCACCCGACCCGCCGCGCTGTCGGTACCGCTGCGCAGCAATCTGCTCCGCAACACGCGGCCCGGGCGACCGTGCTCGAATTCCTGGCGCGCAGGCTCACCCGTGGCATGCACTTGCGCGGCGGCATTGGCGATCGTCTCTGCAATCAGTGCCGGCAACCCAAGCTCGGTCAGGCGCAAGCCAATACAGGCCTCTGGACTGCGGCGCAACACCCTGGCAAGGCGCCGGTTCACGAATTGAACCCGCAGGTCGGGCGCGATTGAGGCGACGTAGTCGCTCAAGCCATCGGCCAGAACGATCCAGTCAGCCTGACTGAATTCACCTTGCTCCGGTTGGCGGCCTTGCATTTCCATCGGCGCAGCATATCGAATTCATCCGCCCTGCTGCAGCCCGTTTCAATGCAGGCCGATGGCAGTGCTACTATGCTCACGTCCTGCCTTGGGGGAGACAGAACTGAGAATCACACGCGCCGCGGTGCTGCTGCTGGCCATGCTGATCCATGGCGATGGCTACGCTGGCCAAGCCATCGTCAACGCTTCGCTCAACCGCGAAACCACCTCCCTCTCGCTGCTGCGAGGCATCTTCAGCATGCGCGTCAGGGTCTGGCCAGACGGCACTCCCGTCCGCGTTTTTGTACTGGACGATGACAATCAGGTGCATGTTGATTTCTGCAAATCGGTGCTGCGCATGTATCCCTACCAGCTTCGGCAGTCCTGGGATCGTCTGGTCTATTCAGGCACTGGGCAGCCGCCGCTGCGTGTCGCCAGCCTGGCCGAAATGCGCGCCCGCATCGCTTCAACCCAGGGCGCCATCGGGTACCTGCCCAACGATCCGAGCGGAAATGAGGATGAATCCATCAAGGCCCTGCATGTCCAGTAAACGCACCACCCGGGTGCTCGCCTGTCTGAGTCTGCTCCTGCACTTCGCCCCTGCGCAGGCCCAGGCCAAAGACTGGCAGGTGCACGGATTCATCGCCCAGGGCTACACGCTTTCGGACTCGAACAATGTCAACGGCCAGAGCAGCGATGGCGCAGGCAGCCTGGATTTCCGCGAAGCCGCCATCAATGCGTCCTGGCGCCCCCTGCCCAGACTGCTGGTAGCCGCACAGCTGGCCTCGGTTCAGCAAGGCGAGGTGACCGAACAGGACCTGGCGCTCGACTATCTGCTGGCCGACTGGCTGGTGGCCCAGGACAGCACGGGCGGATACGGAATTCGAGCTGGCAAGCTCAAACTTCCATTCGGTTTTTACAATGATTTTCGCGATGCCGTTTTCTCGCGCCCCGGCATCCTGCTGCCACAGTCGATCTACCTCGACAATGATGGCGCAAGGGCCTTCGGCTATTTTTCTGGCTGGGGCGCCATGCTCTACGCTGATCATTATGCCGGCCGCCATGAAGTGTCTTTCGAAGCCGGCCATATCATCAAGTTTTCCCTGGAAGACAGCGCGGAAATCTCGATTCTGCGACGACCGGCTTCCGGTCGCTTCGAACACGATCGGAGCCTGATCCTGCGAATCATCGATCAGATCGATGGCGGCGCATGGCGGCTGGCCCTGTCCGCATCTCGGGGCCGTCTGAACTACAAGCCTGGCGAGGAGCCACCGTTTTCCCAGGCCGGCACCTTCCGATTCGACCAGGCTTTCGCTTCCGTTCAGCACAACCGCGAACAGCTCTCGCTGACCGCCGAATTCGTGCGCCGGCGCATCCGCCTTGACGACCTGATTCCCGGCCCGGCCAGTTCAGCCACCGATCAGGATTCCACCGGCTATTACCTGCAATCCACCTATCGATTGAGTCCGCGTCTGACCCTGATGAGCCGATATGACGAAAGAGTGCGGGAACTGCAGGATCGCAGCGGCCATCGTCAGGCCGAACTTTCCGGACTGCCACGGCACTACTTCTTCGCCCGGGACTTCTCTGTCGGCAGCCGCTTCGACATCACCGACAGGCTTGGCCTGTGGGGGGAGTATCATTGGATCGACGGGGTTCTGTGGGTCAACCCACTGGACAACCCTCAATTCCTCGACGGTCAGGCAGAACGACACTGGTCGCTACTAAGCCTGATGATCGGTTATCAGTTCTGACCGGCCGGCCACCAGGCTCCGCCATGCCAAAACGCAGTATCAGCCTGAAGTGGAAGACCATGGGTTTGCTCGGCCTGGCCCTGGCCATCGTCAATTCGGGCTGGCTGCTGTATGAGTACCGGACCAGCCTGAAGGATTTCGAAGCGCGCCAGGCGGCCGACATCCAACGCAAGCTCGGCGTCGTCAAGCGTTTGCTAGGCCAGAGCCATGATCGCCTGCAGCGCATCGGTAATATCGTTCCCAGCATCATGGACACGCTTTCCGCCGACTCCGAACTGGAACAGCGCTGGACCAGCCTGCAACTCGAGCTTGAACTGACAGTGCTGGTTCTGGTCGGCGATCAGGGCAAGCTGCTGCATCGCGGCTTGCCAGGTTACGGCGACAGCTTGCCCGAGGAGATTCGCCAGCGTGTCCACCAGGCCCTGGAATCGGAGCAACCCGATCAATTCCTGATGTGTCTGGAGAGCTGCGCTCAGTACGCCCTGGTTCCCTCGCTGGGCCCTGGCGGGTCGCAGCGCCTGATGTTGGTGGCACGCGATTTGTCGGATCTCGTGCTGGAACTGCCAGTGCTCACCGGGGCCGACCTGGCCATCCTCGCTCCCGGCAATCGTGACCTGAACTGGGATGGCCTCGGACTGTTTGCTCTGAGCAACGCTCCGGTCAACGAGCCCCGCCTGCGCACGCTGGCGGGCCAGCATACGCTGGGCGCCATGACCACCGGCCTGAGTCACTCCTTTGATGAACGGACTTTCCGCCTGATGTCGAGACCCTGGCGCGAATTCGGCGGAATTGGTGAGGGCTATATCGTCCTGCTGGAAGACAGCAGCCCCAGCCTGCAACGCATATCCGCCCAGACCTATCAATCACTGCTGGGCGGACTCGCCGCCCTGGGCATTGCGATCCTGTTCGGATGGCTGATTCTGAATCGGCCCATGAATCAATTGCGGCGTCTTGCAGAAGCCCTGCCCTTGCTGGCGGAAAAGGCCTATGCACCGGTACGCCAGTTGATCGGCAACGAACACAGGCAGCGCAGCTTGCCCACCGAGATCGATACCCTGGAGCGGCTCGCGATCGAACTGACCGACCGGTTGGAAGCGCTTGAGAATCAGGTGGACGCACGCAATCTGGCCATCGCGGAAAAAGTTGCCGAACTGCGACGCTCGCAGGAACTGAACGAGAAGATTCTCGCCAATGCGCCCATCTTGATCATGATGTTGAGCAGTGACGGACGCATCGCCAAAGTGAATGAATTCACCTGCACCTTGCTGGGCTACGGCCAGGTGGAATTGGAAGAAAAGCCGTTCCTATCCCTGCTGGCCGATGCGCGCCAGAGTCGTGAGGCCGGCGATGTCATGGTCGATCTGATCGCAGGACGCCGCAGCGTATTCGAACAGACCGGTCCGGTCCGCTGCGTGGACGGCGATCTGGAACAGATCAGTTGGATGCACTCACGGCTGGTGGCCCAGGCCGGCGTGTATATTCTGGCCCTGGGCCTGCCAGACCGGACTGCGGCAGGATCACGCCCGGACTGATGCGCGATCGAGGCCCTCGATCTCTTCCAGCCCTGCCGCCATTGCCAGCAAGCCGGTAGCTCCCGCCAGGGCAAGGCCGCGCAACGACCCGATCGCACGGCCTGCGGCACGCAAGCGCTCGGGTTACCGCGCACATCTTCGGGTGCTTCATCCAGCAGGCATGAACTCAGCCATGGCGACGCTGATGGCGCCGCAACGTGCCTTCGACCTGTTGCAGGGCATTGCGCAGGCGCTGCGCCACGGATGCCCCCGTGTTGTGGCGCGCCAGCAGGGCGGCAGAGTGGGCGGCGCACAGATTTTCCGCATCTCCCCACTGCGTGGCCAGGTGCTCCGCCCACGCTCTGAATTCGGCGGCAGCCCCTGCCCGCTTCTCCAGCGTCATGGCCAGGGTCGGGTGAAATGCCAGTTCGGGCTTGCGCATCCTGCCCAGAACACCCGGTAGCTTCAGATACATCAGGGTATCGTCGGCATGAATCGTCCTGGAATTCCGGTGATAGGCCAGCACCGAAGAAAAATGCAGATGTTCGTTTGCGGAAATGAAATCCACCCCGGCCGGAACGGAGAACTCGAGATCCTCGGCAAAGCGCGCGGCACACTCGGCGGACTCACTTGGTGCGCTCTGCCAGGGCAGATCAGGGAAGCGGTCGAGATGTCTTTGCGTACCGTACAAGCTGGCATCGGGATACTGCTGGTGCATGCCGCGCACGTGGACCGTATGGAAAGGATGTAAATTGATGATGGCCTCGATATCCCGCCCCCCATGGCTGAGTTCATCGACCGCCGATTTAAGCTGATCCGGCAAGGTATAGGCATCCAGAAGAACCAGTTTGCCGTTGCGGCAGCGGATCAGCGAGGCCTGTGTGCCGATGTTCAGCACGCCGCCCACCCTGAACTCACCCCGAATATTCCAGAAGTCATCCGTCACCTGGATGATGCTTGCGTTCATGCGCATCGATTCCCGTCGTCGCAGTTCAAACCAGCCACCCAGGGCATCCAAGCCGTGGCGACGTCCCTTGCACGCAGACACATCTCACTCGTCACTGGCAGCCGATTACCCTCCACAGCCCTTAGCCCTTGCGGCCCAACAGATGTCGGAGCCATTGAAGCCCGAATCAATAGCAATTTGGGTCGACGATGATCTTGCGGGCATAGGGATTGCCGGTGCTGCCATCTGCGTTGATCGGGGTATATTTCATCACCAGCTCTTCAAATCCGAGCAGCAAAGATTCGCTGCCACGGCCAGTATCTGCCGACACCGAGGATTCGAAATTCTTGATCCGCACGTTTTTCAGGCTCAGCACCAGATAATCGACCGAACCGGAAGGCGTCGTCGTCGTAGCCGAAACGACTGCGGTGGGAAATAGCTGACCAGTTACCGTATGGAAAGCCAGATTGGGCGAGGACAGATCCGTCTCCTTGAGGGCAATCAGGCCATCGATGCAGCCGGTTCCGGGCACTTGCGGATCCCTGAGAAACGCATCAAAAGAAAAAGAAACGAGGTCGATCTCATCCTCATGACCAACCCACGTGGATTCACCCTTGATGGCGCCAATCTTGAGAAAAACCGCGGCGGTGGCCTGGGTAGACAACAACACACCGGCCATCAGCCCAATTACGAAGCCACGTACTCTTGAGTATTTCACCCTGCACTCCTTGCTCGAAAGCGATTCGCCAGTCGGACCATCAGAGTACAGGGAAACATCCACAGGGCACATCTCGCAGCACCTCGGCGAGCGTCGTCTGGGCTGGACCCTCACCACCCTCGGGCCCGCTGCGGCATGAACCGCCGATGGTTCTGATCTACCCTGCACACTCTTCAGCGTTGCAAATTTTTACCATATAGCCTCTCTTGTCGAAACCATGCCGCCGTACGTCGGACTGGCCCCGGTGATTCACGCAAGCGCAGCGAGACCGAGCCACTGGCAGGTCGCATGGGCATTACGAGGCAGACGTCTCCGGGCTTGCGGCCTTCGCCGGTGGCGCATCCTGCTTGATCAAATTCAATGCCATAACCCAGGGCGCGGTCACCACATCGCGCAAACCATCGAGACTGGTAATGGTGCGCAGCACCTGACTGGCGTCCGTCATCAGTTCCCGCACCAGGATTTGTTGCGACCGATGTCCCGGCTCTTCGACCAGGGCCAGCCGATTGAGCGCGAACAGCCCCACCACAAAGGCAATCATGAAGAAAAAATCCCAGTGACCGATATGCAAGGTGTTCACATCCAGCACGCCCTGCGCGGATTGCCAGCGCACCACCAGGCTCAGTTCACGCTCGGCGAAAAACCCGGCAAACAGACCACCGATGAGAGGTGCGATTCCGGCAGCAATGGAATTGACCATACTGTTGACGGCCAGGAATGAAGTCGCTTCCCGCTGGGGCGCGAGTTTCCAGGCCAGGGAACTGGTGGTCAGATTGATGCCCGCGGTGGCAAACCCCATTACCGCATGCAGCGCGAACAGCAGCGCCGTGGTCCAGGCATGCCGATCCGGAAAGCTGGTGAAGGTCCAGCCCAGCAGACAGAAAATGAACAGGCTGCCGCACACGCCCATCACGGTCTTGTGGCTGAATCGGTCGGCATAACGCCCCCACAGGCGCAGAGACACGGCGGTCACGGCCTGGCTGAACAGGGTCAGCAGAATGACGAAAGTCAGTTCGTAGCCGAGTTTGGTGAGCATGTAGGCAACGAAGAATGGCGTCGCGAGATTGGCGGCAAAATTCCAGCTGCATTGGAAGCTCATCAAACGCCTGAAGTTGCGGTGGCGAAACGGGCTGAGCAATCGGTCGCGGCGCACGGTGCGTTCCATCGCCCGCACCTCGCGCGGCTCCATCTCCGCATTGGGCACGCGGGTGGTGAAAAAAGCCCCCAGCAGCCCGGAAAAACTCCCCAGCACGAACAGCAACACGTAAACATAGATGTGCGCCGGTTCACCTTTCCACAGATCAATCAGGGCGGCGGCGCCAAGACCAACCGCAACCGCAGCCATCGTCATCAGGGACAGGCGAAAAGCCAGAAAGCGCCCAAGAATGGCCGCCGGCACGATGTCGCGCATCCAGGAGTTCCAGGCGCACGCGGTGATTGCGCCAAAGCAGTAGCGCAAGCTCATCGCGATCAGCAACAGGGCCAGGGCGGCGGATGAGGGATAGACCAACGGGATGAACGCCGCCAGGAGCAGACAGCTGCGCCCGATCACAGCGCTGACCACAACGATTCGTTTGCGATCTCGCAGGTGGTCGATCAGGAAAATGGCAGGCAGTTGCAGTAGGTTACTGAGGAAAGGAATGGCGCCGATCAGGCCAATCACCAGATGGGAGGCGCCAAGCTCCAGCGCCAGACCGATGAGGATGGCTCCGGTGGTCAGCGAATCCATGATCTGGCCGAAGATGCCGTTGAGATACAGCGGCTTCATTCCTTTCGGTAATGGCGCATCCGGCGCCGTCTGTTGCCCAGGGTGGCTCATGAGAACCCAGGCAAGCGCCGATCGCGTCCTGGCCCGCCAGAACGGCCATCACGGACCAGACGAGATCTGCGCCTCGAATCACCATGATGGAAACTTGGATTTTCTGGTAAGGCTGCGATGTTCATGCTTCGATTGGAGTCTGCCCGGAGTCGGACGGAAAAGGACCGGCATTCTCGACTTGTCAGCCTGCGGTTGCAATGCGACGCTGCCCGACCGGGGGCCATTGCAAGTGGCCAAGGCCCAAACCCGCGCGCGGTGTGAAGCGGGACGGCGAAACGACACGCATCACGAACACGGCTGGGAAGTAAATGAGACGACGATTCCTGACATTGATCCTGCTGCTCTGCAGCACTTGCGCGGCGGCGAACGCAGGCAAGGATCACGAAGGCCGTGCCTGGATTGAATCGATCAAAGCCCGCCGCCTGGGTCCGTTCGATGCGGTGCGCTGGTTCTGCGCCGATGGCAGCGTGCTGCCGCCAACGCCCTATGCCTGTCGTCCGCATGGCGGCGGCAGGCAGCACGGACAGCGCGCAGCGCAGGCCAATGCGCTCCGCGCCGACGGCATCCTGCTGGCCAATGTGCTTGCCGAGATCTCGCCAACGCAGGCCCTCGCCGACCATGCTCGCCTGCTCAGGGCCGTGCTGGTCGAGCAGCACCTGATGGCCCTTGATGATGGCTGGATTTTCCGTCAGGCGCGCTATACCCGTGGCGTGTTTCAAATCGAAGCCGACATCCTTGCCGTCAGCGCGATTTTGCATGCGATGCTCGCCAAGCCGGTCGATCTGGACTCGAATTTCCTGCTGGCGCGCGAAGCCGTCCGCCGCTTGCCCGGCGATGGCGCCGGCAGCCTTCTGGATGCGGTCCGCAGTGGGGCATCCCTGATGGCGGAGCGGGACCCGGGATTCGCCCGCTGGCGCAACAAAATCCATTCGCGCCCGGAAGCCAGCGACGCCGAGGCGGTGCGCCGCCACGCCGACTCCGACGGGCCGGCAGCGCTGCGCGCCGAGTACCTGATTCTGGCGCAACAGATCGAAGCGGCCTATCGCACACCGGACTTGGCCAAGGCCATCGAACAGCTGAGCACGCAAACCAAGGACTCCGCACTGGCGGAGCTGGCGCGGGCCTGGCGCGAAGCGCTCGATCCTCTGCAGCAACTGGCGCTGACGGCCCGGGCCATGGGGCAGATTCGCGAACGTCTCAGCAGCTATCCCGCCGCCCACCGCCTGGCCGCGCTGCGCCTGTCCTTGCAGGCGGAAGATGCCGCTTTCAGCGCTGCCCGCGGCCTCGCCCTGAGCGCCGACAAACAGAGCCCGCAAACCGCATTGACCTATCTTGGCCACCTGCTCAAAGCCCTGTATGGCTGCGGATTGCTGACCCAGCGCGAATGGCGCGCCGGCAGCGGCGCAATTGACCAGTTGCTGGCCCAGCCCCAGACCACACTGGGCAGCTACCGACAGGCTCTGGACCTGCTGGCGCGCCCGCCGGTCTGGGCAGCCAATCGTCTGCAGTACGAATTCGGCGAGACCATTCGCAGCTTCAGCCGGATTGAAAGTCGGGCCGACTGGTTGATCCCGGATCGCCTGCGCGCCAGCCCGGCCCTCAGCTATGGCGACATCCTCGAGAGACTGAGCGCACAAGCCGACCGCATGGCGGACATCCGGCACGAGCTCTTCGGCCGCAGCGTAAGCCGCGGCCTGCGGGCACTCAATCCCGGCCTGGCGCGCGGCCCGCTCAAATCCCTGGAGTCGCTGGCCACGGCCAGCGGGCCACCGGCCATCGTGCTGGCGCCCGAGTCGGCCGCTGATCTGCCGGCGGTCGCTGGAATCCTGACGGCAGCGGAAGGCAATGCCCTGTCGCATGTGCAGTTGCTGGCGCGCAATCTTGGCATCCCCAATGTGGTGGTGGGCTCGGAATGGCTGGCGACGGTCGCCGCCCGCCAGGCGCAGGATGTGGTGCTCGCGGCCAGCCCGGCGGGGGTCGTGCGTCTGAGCCAGGATGGCCCCTCCTGGGCGCCATTGTTTCCCGCCCGCAGCGAGGCGCCGGTCGAGATCCGGGTGGATCAGACACGCCTGAATCTGGCCCCGCGGGACCCCATCTCCATGCGTCATTTGCGCACGGATGATTCAGGTCGCGTGGTGGGCCCCAAGGCGGCCAAGCTCGGCGAACTCTCGAGTCGCTATCCGGGGCTCGTTTCAGCCGGCCTTGCCCTGCCCTTCGGCGCCTTTCGCGCCGTCCTCGACGGTCCTGCCAGGAACGGTTCAGGGAGCCTGCTGGACTGGATGCGAGGGCGCTACCAACATCTGCATGCGCTGCCCGAGGGTGCGCAGCGTCAGCAGCAAACACGCGATTTCCTTGCCGCCCTGCGGCGGCAAATCGAGGACTACACGTTCAGTTCCAGCCAGCGGGAGAGCTTGCGCCGCAGCCTGAATGCCGAGTTCGGCACCGAAGGCAGTTATGGGGTCTTCGTGCGTTCGGATACCAATGTCGAGGATCTGCCTGGGTTTACCGGCGCCGGCCTCAATCTGACGATCGCCAACGTGGTTGGCATGGACGCGATCCTCGATGCGATTCGACAGGTCTGGGCGTCCCCCTTTACCGAACGCGCCTACGGTTGGCGGCAAGCTCTGATGGATCAGCCTGAGCAGCTGTATGTCGCGGTTCTTCTGCACAAGACCGTGCCGGCGGACAAGTCCGGCGTATTGATTACGGCGGATCTGCGCAGCGACGACGAAAACTGGATCACGGTGGCGACCAATGAGGGCGTGGGTGGCGGCGTCGAAGGTCAGGCTGCCGAATCGCTGCGGATCAACACGCGCAGCGGCAGCATCGATTTGCTCGCCTCGGCCACCGAAAGCAGGCAACGCAGGGTTCTGCCCCAGGGCGGCAGCCAATTGCTTCGGGCCACGACACCGGAATACCTGCTGCAGCCTGAAGAAATCCAGGCCCTGCTCGAGATCACCCGCAGCCTGCCGCAAAAATATCCCCGGCTGATCGATGCGCTCGGTCGCCCGGCGCCGGCGGACATTGAGTTCGCCTTCGTCGACGGGCAACTGTATCTCAATCAGATCCGTCCCTTCCTGCAAAGTGATCGCGCCCGCAGCAATGCCTACCTGATCTCACTGGATGCCGGTCTCAAGGCCGCTGCCGGCCGCCCCATCGATCTGCGTGCCGTTCCATGACGCCATACCTGAGCTTGTTTCTGATGCTGCTGGCCACAGGCGCAGCCCTGGCCTATCCGCTGGATGGCGGGGAGGCCACCGGGATCCGGCGCCTGTCAGCAACGACTCACGATCAGGCACGAATGGCCGGTTTGCCCCCTGGCGCTCGCCTGAGTACCTCCGAGGTGCGTCCGTCCGGTATTGACGCCACGGCTCTGCCCGCAACCGACGCAGAGCTTTCCCGGGCTTTGCGCGACCTGATCGCCGGCCAGGAAGCGGCATATGCCATCGCCCTGGTGGACCTGAGCCGGCCTGACCGGATCCGTTATGCTGCCCATCAGCCGGACCATCTTGCCAATGTAGGCAGCGTCGGCAAGATCCTGGTCTTGCTCGCCTGGCTGCAGAAACTGGCGGACCTGTATCCGCAGGATCTGACGGCGCGCGAGAACATTCTGAAACACACGCGGATACGGGCCGATGAGTACAGCCAGCCGGATCAGCATGCCGTGCCAATCACCGCTCCGGACGGCCTCAGCCTGACTTCCCGTCCGTTGCAAGCGGGCGACGAAGGCAATCTTTACGAATATCTGGACTGGATGCTGTCCGCCAGTTCCAATGGCGCAGCCGCCATGGCGATGAAAGAACTGGCCGTGCTGCAGCATTTCGGCAAGACCTATCCACCGGCAGACACCCAACGCCAACAGTTCCTTGATCCCCTGTCCGCAGCCCAGCGCGGCCGGCTCCTGCTTGATGCGCTGCTGCCGCCAATCGCACGTCTTGGCCTGGACCCCGGCCGGATCCGACAGGGCAGCCTGTTCACCAGCCAGGGCAAGCAGCGCATGGCAGGGACCAGCAGCTACGCGACCCCGCGCGAACTGCTGCGTCTGCTCACCCTGATCGAAGCAAATCGATTTGTCGATCCATGGTCCAGCCTGCAGGCCAAGCGCCTGCTGTACATGACGCAGAAGCGGATTCGCTACGCCTCCCATCCGGCGCTCAATCAGGCCGCGGTGTATTTCAAATCAGGATCGCTGTATTCCTGCCAGCCCGAGCCCGAGTTCAAGTGCCGCAAGTACATGGGCAACAAGGAAAACCGCCTGGCCTCCCTGGCCCTGGTGGAGTTCCCGGCCGGTCAGCCGCGGCTGCGTTATGGCGTCGCCATCATGTCCAATGTGCTACGAGTCAATTCGGCTGTCGCCCATCAGACGCTGGCTCTGCACATCCATCGTCTGGTCGAAGGTCTGCACCTTCCGGAGGGAACTGCACTGCCCAGCACAGGAGCTCAGGGCCCCCTCGATGCGCCGGCAGGGCCTGGCAGCGGAGGCTGAGAAGGACCGGCTCGACCGAGCCCCTCCCAAGGCTGTGGCTGTCGCCCCGCGTCTTGCCACTGCGTTCTGCCATGGTCTGCCCGGAGCGTCAGCGACGTGGCGGCCCATTGCTCGAAGTATCAGGTGAGGCCGGCATGAGCCGATCGATCTCAAGCACCAGCTGTTCCAGCCATTGACTGCCTCGCGGGTCGTGCGAAAGGGCGACCACAATATAATGCTTGCCATCATGGCGAATGATCGCGCTGTCCGCATGATAGTCGCGCCAGGTCCCCGATTTACGGAAGATCTCAGCTTCGGGGTACTGGCGGCTCAGACCTTTGACGAATTTGTGGCGAATCGCCGGTCGACCGAGCATGTCCTTCATCGCCAAACTGGCGGCCGGAGAAACCAGTCGACCCGTCTCCAGCAGATAATAGAACCGGGCCACCTGCAAGGTGGTTGCGCCATGCGACAGTTGATGCAGGGGATCGCGTCGATAGGCGGCCCCCGAACCATAGGGCTTGCCCACCCACAGTCCACCACCCAGGTCTTGGTCGTAGAGCAGATATCGTTCCGACTGCAGCAGCGTCAGCAGATAGTCCCGACCGACACGCTCCAACACGCGTGTAGCGGCAGGATTTGAGGAGACCCGAATCATCGCCTCGAGATCACGCCGCAAGGGGGCATCCAGCGGCATTTCCCCATCCTCGATGCGCTGATAGGCCGCCAACAAAATGGCAATTTTCGGCAGGCTGGCGCTGTAAAACATCTGCATGCCGTTCACGCCCGCCATGCGTGGATGTTCGGGGTCGCGCAAATCCACCACGGTCACCGCGAGCTTGAGCTCACGGACCGCCTGAACCAGCTTCATCTGTTTTAGGCTGTGGTCCAGAGCCTGCTGTAATGCCGGCTCGCGCGATTCACGCAGGCGCGGGTAATCCGCCAGCGCCGCACCGCCGATGCTGAGCAAGCCAGCAAGCCCAAGCACCACGCCGCCAAATCCTGTTCGTCTGAGCATGCCCTACCTCCGCCCCGTTTGTTCATCGCCTCGGCCTGCGATGTGTCAGAGCATCGCACAATCGTCGCCCCCACGCCGTACACTCGACCGGGCGCGCGACAACCCGGCCGAAAGGCGGATTTCGCCGCCTACCCGTCCGACCTGCGGCACCGGACGGTCCGCTCTGCGGCCGAGCAGAGCAGAATCACTAACCGCAAGAAATATTTCATGCTAAGTTTTCCGGTCAGAAGCAGGTCGAACGGCGCGCCACCTGACCTGGGCGGCTCTTGGCGCACGGTGTGTCGATCTCCAGGGTCCTGAGAGAAGCAGGGGCCAGGCCATTGTCATGCATACAATTTTGGGGAACTCCGCATGATCCGAGCAGAATTCGGCAAACCCAGCCACCGGAGCACGCGCCGGGCCATGCGAATCGGAGCCCTCAGCCTGATGATCGGGCTGACGGCTTGCAGCGGGACGGAGGCGCCCGAGCCTGTCGCCGGCTTGACCGGCGCGGTGACCAAAGGCCCCACCGCCAACGCTCGGATCAGGATCTATGCGATCGGTCCCGGCGGCCAGCCAGACGGAGAGGCGCTGGCCACCGCCACCACCGATGCCAATGGCCGTTTCAGCCTTGGCTCACCGCTGCAGGGCGGACCCTTTCTGGTGCGCAGTTTCGGCGGCAGTTTCATCGACGAATCCGACCAGAATCGTCAGCGACGCATCGGTCTGTTCGATGACCAGTTCCTCGAGTCGATCCTGCCCGCCAAGGCCAGCTCTGTGGCGATCAATCCGTATACCGACGCCTTGGTGGCGAAGACGCGACGGGAGCTCGGCAGTCGTGAATTCCGCCTGGTCCTGCAATCCAACCGGGACATCTTCAGCAGGGCCTTCGGTTTCGATGTGCTCACCACCTTGCCGGGTGACCCGCTAGCCCCCAGCGGCAGTGCGGCGGCCCGCGCTTATGCCATGGCCTTGGGTGGGGCGGCCAATGCCATGAACACCATCGCGATCAGCGTCGGTCTGCCACAAATGAGCTACGAGGTGATCCGCGCATTCGGACGCGACCTCAGTGACGGCACCCTGGATGGCAGCCCCGACTTCGGCGTTACCGTACTGAGTGTCAATCAGCGTGCACTCCCGAAGATCAGCCTGAATGCTGCCATCAATCGTTTCCGCAACAACAATTACAGCGTTTATCCCCAGGCCGCCACCGTGGTCCGACAGGAGACGCTGGCGACCCCGGCGACACCAGACAATAGCGCCCCGCGCGCTGTCAATGACAATGCGAGCCTGGCCGAAGACAGCGGCGCAAGTTTCATCAATCTGATCGCCAATGACAGTGACCCGGACGGCGACAGCATCAACATTGCCTCGCTGGGCACGCCAAGCGCCGGCGGCAGAGCGGTCATCGATGGCCAGGCCGCCGGCATCCGCTACACACCCGCGGCCAATTTCAATGGCATCGAAACCATCACCTACACCATCAGTGATGGGCGCGGCGGCACCGCCTCGGCGCAACTCCGCATCACGGTGAGGCCGGTAAACGACCCACCCACGGCCGCCGCGGACAGTTTCTTCGTTGCCGAGGATTCCAGCGCCAACCCACTTGATGTACTGGCCAATGACAGTGATGTCGATGGAGATCCCCTGCGCATCGTGGCCCTCGGCAGCACCAGTGCCGGAGGGCAGCTCGAATTCACCGACAGTCTGGTGCGCTATACGCCCTTGCCGGACTTCACCGGCGGCGAGACCTTCAACTACACGATCGAAGATCCCTCCGGCAGCCGCGCCAACGCAACGGTGACGGTTACCGTCGGCGGCAGCAATGATGCCCCCAGAGCTCTGGACGATGAAATCACCGTCCTGGAAGACAGCGGCGCGACGCTCATCGATGTGTTGCAGAACGACAGCGACGCCGATGGCGATGTGTTGCAGATCGCCAGCGTTGCGGCGAGCACGGCCGGCAGCCAGATCGGCATCCAAGACAACCGGTTACGCTATGTGCCGGCGCAGGATTACAACGGTCAGGAAACCTTCCGCTACACCATCACCGACGGCCAGGGCGGCAATGCCTCCGCGCAGTTACGGATCACCGTCACGCCAGTCAACGACGCCCCGGTTGCGGATGAGCAGAATCTGGAAGTGGACGAAGACACCGCTCTGGACATCACGCTTGCCGCGCGCGACGTCGATGGCGATGAACTCAGCTATGAACTGCGCAGTACGCCAGCCCATGGCAGCCTGAGCGGCACGCCACCCGAACTGGTCTATACCCCGCAGGCCAACTACAACGGCAACGACGAATTCTCTTTTCGCGTAAGCGATGAGGTCAGCGATTCTGGCGTGGCGCGCATTCGCATCACCGTGCGGCCGGTGAACGATGCGCCAGTGGCCAGCGATGACAGCTTTACAGTGCAGGAAAATTCCAATGGCAACGCGCTTGATGTCCTGGCCAACGACAGCGATCTGGAGAATCAGGGACTGAGCATCCTCAGCACCGGTCCGAGCAGCGCCGGGGCGAGCATCCGCATCACCGGCAACGGACAGCAGCTGGATTACACACCCCCGGCAGATTTTGTCGGCACGGATCGTTTCAGCTATACCATTGAGGACGCTCAGGGCGGCAATGACACCGCCCTTGTCCGCATCACGGTCAGCGGCAGCGTCCTGTCCATGGCGCAGCTCAATGGCAGCAACGGACTAAGCCTGCCAGGTGCCGAACCCGGCCAGCAATCCGGCTACACCGTCCGTCCGGCGGGTGACCTGAATGGCGACGGCTTTGCCGATGTGATCATTGCCGGCAGACCGCTAGCTGCCGATCTGAAACACGGCGGCAAAGCGACGGCCATCGAAAGCGGCGCATCGATTCATGTCGTTTACGGTCGCGCTGCCGGCTGGCCGGCGCAGTTGTTCCTCAACGCCCTTGACGGCAGCAATGGCTTTCGCATCAGCGGTCTGAGCGCGGCGGATGGCGAATCGATCGGAGCATCCGGCGCGGGAGATGTCGACTGTGACGGATTCGACGACCTGCTCTTCGGCGTGCCCGGCCTCAACGACAATACCGGTGCCGTCTATATCCTGTCCGGCGCGCAGATCGCGGACGCAGACCGGGCTTCATCCGAATCGGTCGACGGTGAAATCCGCCTGGCCGACCTCAACAGCCCCGCCCAGTACTTTGCCGTGCGTCTGATCGATCAGCAGGCCGGACAACGGCTTGGCCATGCGGTCAGCGCGGCGGGCGATGTGAACGGTGACGGCTGCGCTGATGTGTTGATCGGCGCCCATCTGCGAGACCGCCAGGATGAGGGCATCGTGAGCAATGCCGGGGCGGCCATGCTGGTCTTTGGCGGCGAGCCGCTGAATGCCGCACTGAAGAACAATCCTCAGGGCAATGCCACCGAATTTGATCTGCAGACACTCGATGGCAGCAACGGCTACTGGCTGCAGGGTGATGTCGCCGCTCTGCGCCTGGGCCACAGCATCGCCGGGGTCGGAGACCTCAATGGCGATGGTCTGGACGACATTGCCATTGGCGCTGAACGCAGCACAATCGACGATGCCAGCCAGGCCGGACGCGTCATGGTGATATTCGGCAGTCGCGCGCACTACCCCGCGCGCCTGAGTCCAGCGGACATTACCGGCAGCCTCGGCTTCCAGATTCATGGAAGCGATGCCAACAGCCGCACGGGCCACAGCATCAGTGCCGCCGGGGACATCAATGGCGACGGTTTTGGCGATCTGATCAGTAACGACAACAACGGTCAGTTCGCCCTGCTCCTCTATGGCAAGGCGAACTTCGCTTCGGTGTACAAGGCCGCAAGTCTCCATCGCGATGGCGATGGCCTGCGCATCAAGGGCGAAAACGGTCTTGGACTGGGTTCACGTGGTGGTGGTGGCGATTTCGATGCCGATGGCATCGACGATCTGCTAATCGCCAACCCGGACGCCATGGTGCCCGATCGCGGCGCGGGCACCGGCCGGGTCTATCTGCTCTATGGCGGCAGCGCACTGAGTCGCCTGGATGCGGCCGATGGCAGCAGCGATGGCGAACTTCAGCTAAGCCATCTTTCCTCGGCAAGCGGCCGACGTCTGGACGGCGCCATCGCTGGCGGGCGATTCGGCGGCCACGTTGCGGCTGCCGCTTTTGGCGGAGACATCAACGGCGACGGCTATGTCGACCTGCTGCTGGGCGCCCCCGCAGCCGACAATGACAGCGGCAGCCAGGCCGGCGTGAGCTATCTGGTTTTCGGAGGCAGCGATCGCCTGACCCAGGTGGGAAGCCCTGGTGATGATCCGGACCTGCGCGGCAGCGTCGCCGATGACCGCATGGACGGACTGGCCGGTGCCGATACGCTCCTGGGTCTGGACGGCGACGACAGCCTGGTCGGCGGCCTGGGCAGTGATTACCTCGACGGCGGTCCGGGCAGTGATGCGCTGTTCGGCGCCCATGGTGATGATGGCTTGCGCTTCCAGGTGGGTCAGGATCTGCGTCGGCTGGACGGTGGCAGCGGTTACGATAGCCTCAGCCTGGTCGCTGGGGATCTGGACCTGCCCGCGATCAATGCCGGCAACGCCCGTTATCAGCAACTGCGTCATTTCGAGGCCATTGATCTGGCTGAAGACACGGGCACCAACCGCCTGCACATCAATCGCATCGACCTGCTGCGGATGACCGGCCCGGCCAACGAAATTCTGGTGTTCGGCGCCGGCGAAGATTCTGTGCTCAGCGACGATCCCTGGATCTATATTTTTCACGACGCGCAGGCCAATCTGGACTGCTATGTCAACCGCCCTGCACAGCTGTGCATTCAAGGGGCGCTTGACTTCAATCACGCCAATGGCAACCGGCGGGACGGCGATGGCGACGATGACGGCCTGAGCGACGGTGATGAAGTTCACACCTACGGTACCCATCCGGAGAATCCGGACACCGATGGCGACGGCATCCTCGATGGAACCGAGGTCGCTCAGCAGTCCGATCCGCTCGACCCCTACAGCCCCAACCCGGTCGTAACCTATTTCAAGGCTTCCAATAGCCGGCGCGACGCCGTCTTTGGCAATCAGATCAGGTTGAGTGCGGATGGCCAGACCATGGTCGTAGCCAGTGTCGGCGAGGACTCTGGCGCCGACGGCAGCGTGAACGGCGCCAATGATTCCGGTGCGGTCTATATCTTCCGCCGCTACGGCGATGACTGGACGCAGGAGACCATCCTCAAGGCCGATCTGGCCGATGCGAATGATCGTTTCGGTGCGGCCCTGGCCCTGAGCGCGGACGGCCGCACACTGGCCGTGGGGGCGCCAGGCGAGGATGGCAACGGCATGGGCGTCAACCCCGGCAGCGGCAGCGAGTCGAACAATGATCGAACCGATTCCGGCGCCGTCTACGTCTACCGCAAGGAACCTTCGGGCTGGAATCGTAGCGCCTACATCAAATCAAAGATTCCCGGCAGCGCGGCCGGCTTCGGATCCAGTGTTGCGCTCAGCGCCACCGGTCAAAGGCTGGTGATCGGTGCGCCCCAGACGGGAGAGAACGAATCCGGCGGGCACCTGGAAGTCATCGAGCACGATGGCAGCAACTGGCATCACAAGCTCACGCTGAGCGCTCTGCAGACCAGCACGGGAGATGCCTTCGGCCACAGTGTCGCGATCAGCGCCAATGGCCGCAGCATCGCGGCAGGTGCGACCGGCGAAAGCACGGCCAGTGGCGGGATCAATCCGCCTGCCAATGCCGGCGCGCCTGGCTCCGGTGCCGTCTACCTGTTCGAACTCAAGCTGGACCAGTGGCGACAGACGCTGTTCATCAAGGCCCCAATGCCGGAAAGCGGCGCACAGTTCGGCCATGCTCTGGCATTGAGCCCGGACGGAGCTTGGCTCTACGTGACCGAACCAGAGCGATCCGGCGGTCTGGTTTATCGATATCAGCGCGACGCGGACAACGAATGGTTTGGCAATGGGGTAGGAACCGCAGAAAATCCCGATCCAACTGACAGGCTGGGCGTGGACTTGCAAATTGGTAACGAGCCCCAGGTCCTGCTCGCCGGGGCACCGGGGGAAGCCGGCAACGGCCGTGGTGTCGGCAGCGCTGACGGCAATGACAACAGCCTGCCGGATGCCGGCGCCGCCTACGGCTTCAGTCTGGATCCGGTTGCGGTGAGCCAGGCGAGCTACATCAAGTCCGACGATCCCGACCAGGGCGACCTGTTCGGAACCGCCGTTGCGATCAACGGCAGCGGCAACTATCTGGCAATTGGGGCCCCGGGCGAAGCCAGCAACAGCCGCCAGATCAACGGTAATCTGCTGGACAACTCGGCGCCTGCCGCTGGCGCGGTCTACTTCTATCAACGCGGTCGTGACAGCGATTTTGACGGCATCAGCGACAGCGATGAAATTGCGCTGACGCTGCACCCCGAGGACTATGACAGCGATCAGGACGGACTTGGAGACGGCGAGGAGCTTTTCTTTGGCACGGACCCCTGGAATCCTGACAGCGATGGTGACGGTCTGAGCGACGGCGACGAAGCCCATCTGTACCTGAGCAGCCCGACCCACCACGACACCGACGAAGATGGCCTGATTGACGGACAGGAAGTTTCCCTCTACGGCAGCAGCCCGATTCTGGTCGATACGGACGGGGATGACCTCAATGACCAGTTGGAAGTCCGCTTCGGCACCGATCCGACCACCCCGGATGTGGGCAACAAGCTCTACCTTAGCGCCCAGGGCAATGACGGGAATGCGGGCGACTCCTGGGCGACTGCGCTGCGCAGCAATCAGGCCGTGGTGCAACGTCTGCCAGGCCTGGCAGAGAATGCCGGCAATCGTCCGGTTTTCCTGCTTTACGAGGGCGACATCGGCATGATGAGCTACGATGCGCTGGAGCTTCCGGCCGGACTGGACAATCTGATTCTGCTTGGCTCGATGCGCCGAGATACCGCCATGCCAGAAGAAAATCTGAGCAGCATTCTGGATGGCCAGGGCATGAGCCGCGTGCTCGGCCTCAACGCCAACGCCGGCATCGAGGTGCTGCGCATGCTCATTCGTGGAGGACAGTCCGAAACCGACGGTGGCGGCATCGCGCTGGCCAACGGCAGTGAGCTCCTGCTTGAAGAGGTTTTGCTCGAGCAGAATGTAGCACCCAACGGCGCGGGCATTGCGGTTTGCAGCACGTGTTCCCTGACCATGCAGTTGACCGAGATTGCCGGCAACCACGCCAGCGGTGAGGCGGCGCGTGGGGGTGGCATTCTGAACCTCGGCAACCTGGCGATGCACAGTTCAGCCGTCGTCGACAATCAGGCCAGCACGACTTCCCCGGCGCCGGCCACAGGCGGAGGAATCTATAGCGGCCCCGGTGCGAGCAGCAGTCTTTCTCTGTCACAGATTCTGCGCAACGAGGTTCAGGGCAATGGTGGAGGCCTGTACGTCGCCGCCAATGAAAATGGGCCGATGGGCCAGGTGCAGATCCTGGAAAGCGAGCTTTTCCTGAATCGGGCGAAGACAGCGCCTGGCGTCCAGGAGCCTCATGGCAATGGCGGCGCGATTGCAGCCCGAGCTTCTTTCACCCTCAGCGACAGCCGGGTTTCCATCAATTCGTCGGAAGGCGGATTATCCGAGGTGGACGATCAGGGTGGCGGCGCGATCTGGGCCGATGCGCCGATGCAGCTGGAAGATTGCGTCATCCGTGGAAATCTGGCCCTGGCCGCAGGTGGAGGTGTGCTGATCGCAAACAGCGGATCTGGCCACAACCATGTTGTTCGCAGTTGCATCATCGCCGGCAACCAGGCGCAATATGGTCACGGCGGCGGCTTGCACCTGCAACAGATCCCGGCGGACACCTCGACCCTGGTGGAACACTCCCTGTTCCTGTCCAATCGCTCAGGTGAAGACGGCGGCGGACTCCATGCCCGCAATGATGGCGAACTCAATCTGTTCAATAATCTGTTCGTCAACAATGGCTCGGACGGCTTCCAGGGTGGCGGCCTCAAACTCGAGAACAACAGCGGCCAGCTCAGCGTTCGGGGCAACACCGTCGCCTACAACCAGTTACGCAACAACGAAGCAGGCGCAGTTGGCGGCGGCTTGGCCATCAGCCCTTTGAATGCGGTCACGCTGGAACACAATACGATCTGGTTCAACGATGACGACGACCAGAGCACAACGGCGCCGGGCGACAATCTGGCTCTCGACACTGCCCAGGAAGGTCTGACTGCGCACGCCAACAATGTCGATGAAACCGGCTTTCAGGGCAACATCCAAACGCCAGGCGATCCACTTTTCCTGTTCGGCTTCTACCTTGATCAGATCAGCAGTCCGGTGATCAACAGCGGTCGCACCTCGGCCTTTTTTGAAGGCATGGACAGCCGGACCACCGCGCCGAACGGCAGTCCCGACCGCAATCTGGTCGACATCGCCTTCCATCATGATGCCCCGGCCTCAGGCCTGGCCAGTCGGCTCAAAGGCCTGTCCCCGGATCCGGATACGGAAGTTCTCAACGGCTGCGGCGACACCTTGCGGTTTATCCCGGAAGACGACTTCAATCCCATCGGACCAGCCCATCTGGTCATTGGCCGGCTGCGCAATGCCGATCCGGTAAACCATGTGCTGCATGGCCCCACCCGACTGGATCCGCTTGGTGGCGGATCGCGAATCGCGCGTGACATGGGTGATGGATCCTATGAGATCGACTACACCGGGGATATTTCGCAAGCCATTGCAATCGATCTGTTTTTTGATCAGGACCGAACGAACCCACTGACCCTGAGCTATCAAGCACGGGGATGCGAAGACGGCTAAGCCACCGCACAGTAAAATCAAGGATGCACCACCAATCGGCGCCGTCTGCCTCACAGGGGGCAGACGACGTTTCCAGGCCTGTTGTACGCCCGTACAGCCGAGAGCGCCGCATTCTCCCATGACTCACCAATCAGCCAAAAGGACTACGCATGAGCGTTAGATGGACCCTCAAGGACATGCCCGACCTGACCAACAGGACCGCGATCGTTACCGGCTCCAATAGCGGAATCGGCCTGGAAACCGCCGGCGCGCTGGCCGCGCACGGAGCGCGCGTGATCATGGCCTGCCGCAATGCCGAGAAAGCAGAAAAGGCCGCCAGCTTGCTGCGCCAGCGGACCCCCGAGGGGCACATCGAGGTGATGTCTCTGGACATCGCTGACCTGTCCTCGGTGCGGCAGTTCGCCCAGGAATTCAAGAGCCGGTATGAGAAGCTGGACATCCTCTGCAATAACGCCGGGGTCATGGGCGCAGCGAAGATCCTGCGCACCAAGGATGGCTTTGAATCGCAATTCGGCACCAACCATCTCGGCCACTTTGCCCTGACCGGACTGCTGCTGGACAGCCTCAAGGCGGCACCCGCTGCGCGGGTCGTGGCGGTGTCCTCAGTCGCGCACAAGGCGACCGATGGATTGAATCTGGATGATCTGAATTTCGAGCGCAGTCCCTACAAGCCGTTTGACGCCTATGGCAAAAGCAAGCTCGCCAATCTGCTGTTCATTTACGAACTGGATCGACGCTTCAAACAGGCGGGCCTGAGCATCACTGCGGTGGCCGCCCATCCGGGCTATACCGCCAGCAACATCACCAGTGGCGCCAATCCCGAGGGCAATCCGATCAAGAATTTCCTCGTCGCCATCGGCAACAGCCTGTTTGCCATGTCCGCCCTGGGCGGCGCCTTGCCGACGCTCTACGCCGCCACGCACCCGGACATCCAGGGCGGTGAGTTCATCGGCCCGCAGGGATTGTTCCAGTTCTGGGGACGACCTGGCCCGGTGGACCGCAGCGAATCCGCCAGCGATGGCGCAAGCGCAACAGCGCTCTGGGCCGCGTCCGAACAGCTGACCGGCGTGGCGTTCCTGGACTGAGGCTTGAGGGGCCAGGCAGTTGTGCCGCCTGGCCCCAAGATCCAAGCGAGTGCCCGCACTAAAACATTTGTGATGGTCGCGCCCTGTGCCGCCAACGTGACTGAAGGGACTGCGCGTGCCGATCCGCTCAGCGTCAATCCCGCCGCGACTGGCGCGGCCATAGGCGACTAGGCCAGCCCGCTTTTACCGACCCAGTCCCGCGCGAACTGCCAGGCCACCCGGCCGCTGCGCGAGCCCCGCGCCAGCGCCCATCGCAGCGCCTGCATTCTTGCCTGCTCATCCAGGGGCAAATGCTCATCGGCCAGATAGGACTCGACAATGTCGAGATACTGGGCCTGGCCAAACGGATGAAAGGACAGCCAGAGCCCGAAGCGTTCGGACAGGGATATCTTCTCCTCGACCGCCTCCGCCGGATGAATCTCTGCGCTGTCGACGTCGGTCTGCCGGTTATCGGCATGAAATTCCGGCAACAGATGTCGTCGATTGCTGGTGGCATAAATCAGCACATTGTCCGGTGGCGCCAGCAAAGAGCCTTCGATGTGCGCTTTCAGCGCCTTGTAGCTTGGATCATCTGCCTCGAAAGACAGATCATCCGCGTAAACGATGTAACGCTCCTTGCGGCCTTGCAGGGGCGCCACGATGTCTGACAGAGCAACCAATTCGGTCGCTTCGACCTCGATCATGCGCAAGCCCTGATCCGCGAAACGCTTCAACAGCGCCTTCACCAATGAGGATTTGCCGGTACCACGAGCACCCCAGAGCAACGCATTGTTGGCCGGCAAGCCGGCGAGAAACTGCTGGGTATTGCGCGCCAGTTCGGCTTTCTGCCGATCAATCCCGCGAAGCTGATCCCAGTCCAGCATTTGCGGGCTTGCGATGGCCTGCAGAGAACCGGCCCGTCCTCGCACATCATTGACCCATCGATAGGCCGATTGCGACCAGTCCGTTGGCTCAGCAGGGTCTGGCAGGCAGGCCTCGAGACGGTCGAGAAGCGCGCCGGCCTGTTGCAGCAGAAGCTCCATGGAATTCGCGTTCATCAATTCTTCAGCCGATAGCCGGTTTTGAAGATGCGCGCCAGCACGATCAAGCCGCAGCCGAAGAAGGCCAGCGAGAGCCCAAGGCTCAGGGCAAAACTGACATCCGCATTGCCATAGAAGCACCAGCGGAAGCCATTGATCAGATACACCA
This sequence comes from Oceanococcus sp., assembly GCA_041619555.1. Classification (GTDB taxonomy): domain Bacteria; phylum Pseudomonadota; class Gammaproteobacteria; order Nevskiales; family Oceanococcaceae; genus Oceanococcus. The sequence goes on from JBFKDQ010000033.1 coordinate 30,171, forward strand.
CCGGATTGAACAACGTTACCGTGCGCCAAAGGCTGGGCAACATATCCAGGGAATAGAAAGCGCCGCCGAGAAAGGTCAGGGGCGTGACAACCAGTAAGGGCACGAACTGCAGCTCCTCGAAGTTGCGGGCAAGGATGCCGATGATGAAACCCAGCAGACTGAAGGTCGCCGCCGTGAGTACCAGAAAGCAGAACATCCAGACCGGATGCTGGATTTCCAGCGGCACGAAGCAGGCGCCGGTCAGAAGGATGATCAGACCAAGAATCACGGACTTGGTGGCCGCTGCCCCCACATAGGCCAGCACCGCTTCCCAGTAGGATATCGGCGCTGACAGCAGCTCGTATATGGTGCCGCTGAATTTCGGAAAATAGATCCCGAAAGAGGCATTTGACAGGCTCTGGGTGAAGACCGACAACATGATCAGACCTGGCACGATGAACGCGCCGTACGAGACTCCGTCCACCGCGCTCATGCGGGAACCGATCGCGGCGCCGAAAACCACGAAATACAGCGAGGTGGTCATCACCGGGGCGACCAGGCTCTGCCACAGTGTGCGGCGGGCGCGCGCCATTTCGAATTTGTAGATCGACCAGACCCCATAGGCATTGAAATTCATGCGTGGGCCTCAGCCGGGGCCTGAACCAGGCGGACGAAAATCTCTTCCAGCGAACTCTCGCTGGTATTCAGGTCACGAAAGCCGATATCCAGCTCGGCCAGACGGCGTAACAGGGCGGACACCGATGCCTGTTCGCGCGAAGCCTCGAACGCGTACCACAGTTCATGCCCCTCCTTGGCCAGGGTGAGCTTCCATGGGGCGAGTTCGGGCGGCACTTCTGCAAGCGGCCGTTGCAGGCTCAGACTCAGACGCTTCTGCCCCAGCTTCTGCATCAACGCCCTCTTGTCATCCACCAGGATCAGCTCACCCTGGCGGATCACCCCGATGCGATCGGCCATTTCCTCTGCTTCCTCGATGTAGTGCGTGGTCAGGATGATCGTTACACCACGCGCCCGCAGGCCCCGCACCAACTGCCACATGTCGCGTCGCAACTCGACATCAACCCCAGCCGTCGGTTCGTCCAGAAACAGGATTTCGGGTTCATGCGCCAGAGCCTTGGCAATCATCACGCGACGTTTCATGCCCCCGGACAGCTCGCGCATTTGATTGTCACGCTTGTTCCAGAGACTCAGATCACGCAGGGTACGTTCGATATGCGCGGGATTCGGTGCCCGGCCGAACAGCCCTCGGCTGAAGCTGACCGTATCCCAGACCGTCTCGAAGGCATCCGTGGTCAGTTCCTGTGGCACCAGCCCAATCCTTGACCGCGCCTGGCGATAGGCTTTTCGATTGTCATGCCCGGCCACCAGGACCCGACCGGCGCTTGGATTGACCAGGCCACATACAATGCTGATCAGGGTGGTCTTGCCCGCTCCGTTCGGTCCCAGCAGCGCAAAAATTTCGCCCGTTCTGATCTGAAGATCAATGCTTTTCAGCGCCTGGAAATCAGGCGGATAGGTTTTGCACAGATTTTCGATCGAGATGATTGCGGACATGAAAAAGACTGAAATGAAGGAAGTGAACGGCGGGACATGGACGGCCGAAAAACGCTGCCGTGGCGGCTCAGAATAACGGATGCGCCGCAACCGGTTGGCAATTCCGGCGGCCGCCCGCAGGCTCGTCACGCTCACCGGTGAGCGCCCCGCGCTCGCCCGGCACTTTTCTTCCGTTGCGATATGTTGGAAAGTAACGCTCAGGAACAGGACCGGGCGTGAGTCCAGCCTGCCGAATTGTCCCATGAATGACCGGTGACCCGCATGAAAGTTCTCGCCATCCCCGCCGCCTTTGCCGCCGTGATCACGCTGCAGGCCTGCACCACCACCGATGCCGTCTCCCTGCCCTTCGATCTGGCATCGACAACCGGCGATGCCGCCTCGTCATCTTCGGGTGGTGGCGGCGATTCCACCGCCGCGCTGCAAACCGAGCGTTTCGTGATGGCCCGCATCGATGCCATCACGCGCGACGCCGCGCGGGGTTCTGGCGAAGATTTGCAGGCCCTGGCACAGCTGCTGAACGAGCGCGATCCGCAAACATTTGCCTTGTGGACCCAGCGCAATTACGCCAGCCTGTTCGAAAATCTCAGCACGCCGCTCGAATTGCTGGCCAGAATCGAGGAACAACGCTAGGCATCGTAGGGCCGCCGCCTGAATTTCCGCAACCTGACCGTAAACGGCCTGGCAGCAGGCACGCAGTTGCACTAGCCGATCGGCGAATCGCTGTTCGGCCGGCCAGTTACGCGGCCATGCGGGCCGCAGGTTTTCAGCCTGCGCTCACGGATCCTGGAGAACCCGCCCCTGCACTCCCTGGACAAGCCCCGCGTCATCGCGGTGGTGGTGACCTATTTGCCGGACTGTGGCCAGTTGGAAAAAATGCTTGCCACCCTGCAACCGCAACTCAGCGGAATCCTGATCTGTAACAACGGCCCGCAACTGCCTGTCCCGGTCGGCCCCGACCGGGACATCATCCAGATGGACGGCAATCTCGGCATTGCCGCGGCGCAGACCACAGGCATGCAGATCGCCTTTGACCGGGGTGCCGAGTTCGTCCTGCAAATGGACCAGGACAGCGCCCCGGCGCCGGACCTGGTCGCCTGTCTGCTGCGCAGTTATGCCGCACTGACCAGCCTGGGCCTTGCGGTTGGCGCAATCGGGCCGACCGCCTACCATCGGCTCAGTCAGACACCGGTAACTGCACGCTTGCAGCGAGGAACGCCGGTTGCCGGCACGGACTGTCAACAGGAACGACAGATTCTTAGTTCCGGAAGCCTGATTCCCCGGCAGAGCTATTTGCAGGTCGGTGGGATGGAAGACCGCCTGTTCATCGACGGCGTGGATTTCGAATACTGCTGGCGCCTGCGCGCCCATGGTCTGGGCATCTATCGGGACCGTGAGGCCCGCCTGATCCACCAGGCCGGCCTGCGCCAGCAGCGTCTGTTCGGCCTGATCGAAGTTGGCGTACCATCGCCGGTACGTCACTACTACGCCTTCCGCAACAGCTTGCACCTGTTGCGCAGACCCTATGTGCCGCTGTACTGGAAGGTGTCCACCGTCGCCAAGCTGATCTTCAAGTTGCTGTGCTATCCCCTGATGCTCGATCGGGGTCGGCGGCGTTCGCGCTACATGCTGTGGGGCCTGCGCGACGGCCTGCGCGGCGTCTACGGACGTCTGGATGAACGCTGAGCCAGGTTTTGCCGTGTTGATGGCGACCTATGCCGGCGACGATCCTCGCAAGCTGGCTGGCGCGCTGCACAGCGTCTACGCCAATACCGTGCAACCCGCCCAGTGCCTGCTGGTCATCGACGGTCCGGTTGGTACGCAACTGAGCACCGTCATCGATGAATTCTGCGCGTGCGAGGCCAGTTTCGAAATCCTGCGCCTGCCCAGAAATCGAGGATTGGCCTGTGCCCTCAATCACGGCCTGAAGAAGATTCGGGAATCGATCGTATTTCGCGCTGATGCGGACGACATCAATCTGCCACATCGCTTTGCAACCCAGCTCAGCTTGCTTGCGCAGGGCTACGACGTGGTGGGCAGTGCGATTCGGGAAGTCGATGATCAGGGCCAAGTGCAGGCCGTACGCGCACTGCCCTGCAACCATGCCGACATTGTCCGCTTCATGCCCTATCGTTGCCCGTTCAATCACATGACGGTCGCATTCAGGACCGAACTGGCACTGCGCTGCGGCGGCTATCCGGAAATACAGCGCATGGAGGACTATCCCTTCTGGGCCAGTTTGCTACGCGCCGGGGCCCGTACGGCCAACAGCCCGGATGTCCTGGTGGAAGCCAGCGCCGGCAGCGACCTGTATCAGCGCCGTGGCGGGATTCCCTATGTCTGGGCGGAAATTCAGGTGCAAAGACATCTGGTGCGCTGCGGCATCAAGTCCGTCTGGGCGGCAAGCGCTCATGGCCTGTTGCGCGCCACTGTGTTCCTCCTCCCCGCCACCTGGCGAGGCCGGCTCTATCGGCGCTTTCTGCGCCAAACCGATACGAACTGAATGCAGACCGTGGACTCGGCGGCGCAGCCCCCTATTCAGCGGGGATGGCATAGAACAGGCAGTCGCTGCGCGCCACCGCCACATCATTGGTCATCATGATCGGAATCAGGTCGGTAGCCGTACGCAGTTCGCCGGCCTGAATGTCGAACAGCTGGTCGGTCAGATCCGTGTGCCCCGGCCCTTCAGCGCAGAGCGGCAGGGACAGGCCGGGGCGCAGCCAGCCAAGCACGGTGCCGGCCGGCAGCACCTTGAAATTTTGCCGGTCAAGATCATCGCGCAAAGTCAGATCAAGCCCGGCCATCGGCCCGGGTCCGAATTCCACCGCGATGTCGCTGGCCAGACAGACGCGACGCGGATGCCGCAAGATACTCAGGGCGCGACTGGCCGGCTGATCCAGTTCCAGGCTCTCGAGGTGCAGAAAACGATCCAGACCGGCCAGGGCCGCCGCATCGGCCGCCGGGTCGCCCGCCCGGCCACATTCAATGCTGATGCTGGGACAGTTCCGCTGGCTCATTTCAACCAGCGTATTGAGGCGCAGGTCGCTGAGCACGTACCAGTCCGCGAACAGGCTACAGAGATTCAGCCGCGCATTGTCCAGGCCGTAACCGATGCCATAGGCCGGATTGTGCCCGGTATTGTTGTGCAGATCGATCAGGGCTTCGAAACTTCGCCCCTGGAACAGGGCGGTAAACTCGGCCGCGATCTGGCCCTGCAGATCGTCCTGCACCGGGCCATAACAGCGATTCGCATCGCGTTCCCCCGGCAGGCTGCGATAGGCAAACCCGGGGGGCGCCAGGGCTGCGGTCACCGAACCGACATAGATGCAGACATCCACGGACGGCTCGTGGCCATTGCGCAGCCAGGCATGTACGGCGCGAATGCTCGAAGGTTCATTGCCGTGAAGCAGGCTGACGACCATACGTCGGCGGCCGGAATCGCGCCCCGGCACGTCGATCCAGCAGGGGCCACCCAGATGGCGGAGAAAATCATCCACCGCGGCGGGGATGTCCTGGGGTGGTGGTCGTTTGATTTGACGGATCCGCATGCTTGCCTCAGGTTGCCGGCCAGAGGTGAACGGGCTGTTCACTTCTGGACAATGATTCATAACGATTGACCATCCGATGCAAGGTTTCGTCCCGGCCGCGATACACCCCTTCACGCATCAGATAATCATGCTGCCAGCGTGAGCCGGTCTGCCCGCTGCGCACCCGATCGCGAATGACGCCCAGGCAGGTCCGGACCTCGTCCGCCGCCACCCCCCATTGCCGTAAGCCCTGCTCGGCCAGGGGCAGCAGATCGAGCACCAGTTCATGCGCCGCCACCCGCTCCAGGCCGACCTGTCCAGGCCATAGCAGATGGGCTGCCAGGCCACTCTGGGCGGCGCGATACAGATTGAATTCCGCCTTCGCGAACGGCATCCGATCGGCGACCGTGCCCTGTGACGCCAGGCCCATGCTCAGGCCGAGCATCCAGGCGGCATTGGCCATCATGTCCAGGGTGGTCGGTCCCGATGGTAGCACCCGAAATTCGATCCGCATGTGGCCAGCGCCGGCGCTCTCGTAGACCGGACGATTCCAGTGCCAGATGGTGCCGTTGTGGGTGCACAGTTCGGCCAGCGAAGGGGTCTGCCCGGCCGCCAGCTGTGCATCCAGATCCTGCTCGGAACAGATCGGCAGCAGGACCTGGTAACTGCGCAGATGCTGCGCGAAACTCTCCGCCAGGCCGCCGCGCCACCAGTCCCGCCCCAGCCCGACTCGCGGCCGCACCCGGCTGCTGCATGCGCGTAGATTGCGATCATCCACCGCCTGCTTGAAAACGACGACCCGGGTTTCCTCCCACAGCCGATGACCGAGAAAAACGGGCGAGTTTCCAACTGCCGCAAGCACCGGCCCCAGCGCCATCTGGCTGGCATTGAAATGATTGACAAAGTCTGCCGGCGGTACTTTCAGGTGAATCTGCAAGGAGGTATTGGCCCCTTCATAGGTCACGTCATCGGCGGCCAGACGCAGCGGATCCAGGCCGTTGATATGGATCTGGAAAGGACTGCCGCGATGCTGTCTGATCACCCGATTCAGCGCCCGGTAACGGGCCAGCGGCGTCATCGCCTGTACCCCCAGGTCGCTCTGCCTCAAACTGGGCAGGATCCCGACCGTCAGTGGCCGCAGTCCGGACGCGCCGGGGGCCTGCCGGACACATTGCAGAGCCTGCAACAACTGCGTCCGCAAAGCGCTGAAGCCGCCCCCGGCAAGCGGCACCGGTGCGCTGTTGAATTCCAGATTGAATCGATCGATTTCAGCGGTAAAACCCGGTTCATTCATGCCCTCGATCAAGGCGAGGTTGCAGGGCGCCGGGCGCGCATCGGAATCAATCAATGCCATTTCCAGCTCCGCGCCGATGCTGGCGTCACCGGCGCCAAAACCAGGACCCTCCACAACCTGGGAAAGCGCCTGCAAACAGGCCTCCAGTCGGCGCTCGAATGCGTGATAATCCGCTGCCGAGAATCGGTCCGTGCGTATATCCAGCCCCATGGGGTGCGACTTAGCGGCAGAACAGACGCAGATGACGCAAGGTCTGCGCCAGCGCGCCGCCCCCCGCGCACCTTTCGGGTCTGCACCACTTTTGAAGTCCCGACCTTGCCACCCATGGGCTCCTTTGCTGCCTGATTCAAAGGCCCAGAATACTGGAAGCAAGCTGGCTTTGCGCTCAGCTTAAGTGTGCCCGCAACTTAAGGTCTGGGAAACTTCAGCAGCCACCGCAACGGCTGCAGTGGCTCGCGCAACTCCGCTGGGGCCGCGGCAACATTTTCAGGCCCAGTCGTCCCAGCACAGGAGACCAGGACTGGGCCAGCAATTGCAGCGCAAGCGCCTGCTGGAACTGGCGCCGCAGCCCCGGCGCCAGCTTGCCCGCAAGCTGCCACAGGGCGAACAGCAAGAACAGACTCAACACGCTGCTCTGTAACAGGGCATAGGCCATTTCAGCCACCTCCCAGTAAGCGGGCAATCTGGTAGGTGAACAACGCAGCCAGGTAGGCCAGCGCGAACAGCAAGGCGGTGGTGCCCAGGGTCACCTTCCAGGAATTGGTTTCCCGCCGGATCACCGCGATGGTCGACAGGCATTGCGGTGCGAACACATACCAGGCCAGCAGGGAAAATGCCGTCGCCAGACTCCATTGCTGGGAAATCACGGCGGACAGGCCGGCCAGCACGGCCTCCTCGCTGCCCGACATCGCGTACACGGTAGCCAGCGCACTGACCGCCACTTCGCGCGCCGCCAGTCCCGGAATCAAGGCGATGCAGATCTGCCAGTTAAAGCCCAGCGGGGTGAACAGCGGATGCAAAATGTGGCCGAGCTGCCCGGCATAGCTGTAGTCGATGGCCGCGCCGGCGAAGTCCGGCGGCGGTGCCGGAAAACTCGCGAGAAACCAGAGCAGGATCGTCATGCTCAAAATGATGCCACCCACCCGCCGGATAAAGATCTTCACCCGCTCCCACAGGCCCAGCAGCACATTGAGCACATCCGGCACCCGATAGGTGGGCAGTTCCAGCAGCAGCGCATGCTCGATCTTCTGCGGATGCAACTTTTTCATCGCATAGGACACCATCAGCGCACTGGCAATCCCGGCGAAATACAGCACGAACAGCGTCAGGCCCTGCAGGTTGAACACCCCGGCCACCTGATGCTGCGGGATGAATGCGCCGATCAGCAGGGCATAGACCGGCAGGCGCGCCGAACAGGTCATCAACGGCGCCACGATGATCGTGGCCAGGCGATCGCGCGGATCCTGAATGCTGCGCGTCGCCATGATGCCAGGGATGGCGCACGCGAAGCTCGACAGCAGCGGAATGAACGAACGCCCGGTCAGTCCGGCGCCGACCATCAGTCGATCGAGCAGGAATGCTGCCCGCGGCAGGTAGCCGGATTCCTCCAGGATCAGAATAAAGAGAAACAGGATCAGAATCTGCGGCAGAAACACCAGCACCCCGCCAACCCCGGCGATCACGCCGTCCACCAGCAGACTTTTCAGCAGGCTGTCCGGCAACAACCCTTGCAGCGCGCTGGCCACGCCATGCGTTGCCCACTCGATTGCGGCCATGAAGGGCTCGGCCCAGGCATAGACCGCCTGGAACATGAAGAACATGATCAGGGCCAGCGAGGCCAGACCCAGCACCGGGTGCAGCAGCACGGCATCAAGCCGGTCATCCAGCGGCGCGGTCGCCAGCGGCTGCTCGACGCACTGCGCCAACAGCGCGTTGACCCGCTGATGCACGTCAGTACCTGAGGAGGTGGCGCTTGCGACCGACGGCAATTCCTGGTCCAGACGGGCCAGCAGGCCATGGACCCCTTCCCGCTTGAGGGCGATGGTCTCGACCACCGGAATGCCCAGTTCGCGAGACAGCGCCTGCTGATCGATACGGATCCCGCGCCGACGCGCCAGATCGATCATGTTGAGGACCAGAAGCACCGGACGACCGGTCTGCAGCATGTCCAGAACAAAGCGCAAATGCAGACGCAGATTGGTCGAATCCACCACGCAAACCACCAGATCGGGTACGGCTTCGCTGGCATGCGTTCCGGCGCAGACATCGTGGGTCACCTGCTCGTCAGGACTGGTGGCGGCCAGGCTGTAGGTCCCCGGCAGATCCAGCACCCGGATCTGGCGCCCGGCCGGACTGCGGAAATAACCCTCCTTGCGCTCCACCGTGACGCCCGGATAGTTCGCCACTTTCTGTCGGCCACCGGTCAGTCGATTGAACAGTGCGGTCTTGCCGCAATTGGGATTGCCGACCAGAGCAATGTTGAGGTCCCAGACCAGGTCGGTCATGGCCGGGTATCCGCCCGCACGCTGATCCGCTCCGCCTCCGCGCGCCGCAAGGCAAAACGCGTCATGCCGACCTGCACCAGCAGGGGCTCCCGGCCAATGGGCCCGAAAGCCTGCACCCTGACCCGCTCACCGGGAACAAAACCCAGTTCCCGCAAACGCCGGGCAATACTGTCTTGCGCCACCTGATCATGAACGGCGACGACCTCGGCGGTCTGACCGCGTGAAAGTTGTGCAAGATTGAGGGTCAAGGGCGAAACGTCTCCTGGGGTTGATAGGCCTGCGCTTAATATTATTGACAATCATTCTCATTTGCAATTCAAACTGAGGTGCCGAAGATCACTACAAACGTCTCCTGCAGTTTGCCTCCCCCACCCGTTCAGGTAGATTTGCCCCATGCCCTTGATTCAGATTGCCGCTGCAACTCGGATGCGGCGTTTCGTATCCGCAGCGCGGCGCTCAGGGCGAGAAAATCATCCCCACACCACGCCCTGTTCCGATCGACCCTTTGCGGAGACCCATTGCCGATGCCGCGCTGTCTCAAAATCCCGTTGCTGCTCCTGTTGTTAAGCCTGGGAGCCTGTAATGAACCCAAGACCGAAGAGGACAAGGTGGAGGCCGCCATACCGGTCGCCGTTGCTGCAGTCAGCCAGGGTCCCATTGCGGCCAGCTACAAGGCCACCGCCACCGTCGTGGCGGCGGCCGAGACCACGGTCGTGGCCAAGGTGGCCGGAATCGTGGTGGACATCATGGTGGAAGAAGGTCAGGCCGTTGAAGCGGGCGCCATCCTCGCGCAACTGGAAACCGAAAGACTGAAACTGGAGCGCGATCGCGCGCACGCACGCCATCAGCAACTGCTCAATGAATATGCCCGCCAGCAAGACGTTTATGCGAAAAATCTGATCAGCCGGGATGCCTATGAAAGAACCCGCTTCGAGCGAGATGCGGCGGCGGCCGAATTCGCTCTGGCCGAGCTGCGCCTGCGTGAAGCCTTCATTCGCGCACCAATCGCCGGCACGGTATCGGCCCGTCATATCAAACTTGGCAACATGGTGCAGCTCAACGCCCCCCTGTTCCAGCTGACCGACCTCTCGCGCTTGCAGGCCGTTCTGCATGTGCCGGAACGCGAAATGGCCAAGCTGGCACCAGGCCAGAGGGCGGCGATGCGTGCCGATGCCTGGCCACAGGACCATTTCAGCGGCGCGGTCGAGCGAATCAACCCGCTGGTTGACGCCGGCAGCGGTACCGTCAAGGTCACCATCGCGTTGCAAAACCGAGAGCGTAAATTGCTCCCCGGCATGTTCGGCAAGATCGAGGTCGAATACGATCATCATCCGCAGGCCTTGCTGATTCCAAAGAACGCCGTACTCATTGAGGATGCCCTGGCTTCGGTGTTTGTGATCGAGCAGGGCAAGGCCCGCCGCCGGCCCGTCCGCCTGGGCTACAGCAACGCCGACAGCCACGAGATTCTGGAAGGCTTGCAGGCCGGTGATCAGGTGGTAACGACCGGTCGCGCCAGCCTCAAGGACGGCGTGCCCACCCAGATCGTCGAACCCGCATCATGAACCGTTGCCGCAGCGCATCGGCCCACCCCCTCGCCCGC
>JBFKDQ010000034.1:0-39756 GCA_041619555.1 Oceanococcus sp.
ACTTCCATATTGCCGGTGTCAGGGGCGGAACAATTGAAAATTTCCGGCGCCCACAACACCCGCCCCATGACCTCGCACAAGGGCGCGTATTCGAGATTGCTGAGCCCTGCGCCACGCTCGGATTCTGGCAGGAACAGATTCCACAGGTCGGCGGCTTTGGCCTTGGCCTTGAGCTCTTCCATGATCGCAGTGGGCTGCCAGCGGTCGCCTTCGTTGACCTGCCGCAGGAATTCCTCCTCCTGCGGGTAGACGTGGTCATCCATGAAGCGGTTGAGGCGCTGCAACAGATCCTGGCATTTTTCGCTGTAGCTGAATTCCATAGTCGTATCCGGTAGGCAATGAATGCGCTGTCAGGCGCGTTGAAGGATTTCTTCGACCTTGCGCCAGGCCATTTCGGCGCAGGGACGGGCCATGGCGGCCATGCTGCGGGCCTGCGGACTGCTGGCGGTGCCATCCACCACGCGGCCCATGATGCCCTGCAGAATGCCCGCCATGCGGAACAGGTTGTAGGCCATATAGAAGTCCCATTCGCTGGCGTCGATGGGCGCGCGCCCGACGCGCTGGCAGTAGCTGCGCACGTAGGCGGCCTCGGCGGGAATGCCGAGTTCGGCAAGATTGACCCCGGCCAGTCCACGCGTTGCTGGCGGCATCTGCCAGGTCATGCAGTGGTAGGCGAAATCGGCCAGAGGATGACCCAGGGTCGAGAGCTCCCAGTCCAGCACGGCCAGGATGCGTGCTTCGGTGGGATGGAAGATCAGATTGTCGAGGCGGAAATCCCCATGCACGATCCGGGTTTCATCACCTGCGGGGATGTTCTCCGGCAGCCAGGCGATGAGCTGATCCATCGCGGCAATGGACTCGGTCTCCGAAGCACGGTACTGCTTGGTCCAGCGGCTGATCTGGCGGGCAAAGTAGTTGCCTGGCTTGCCGTAATCGGCGAGTCCAAGCTGGCCATAATCCACCTGGTGCAAGGCGGCGATGACCCGGTTCATCTCGTCGTAGATTGCCCCCCGCTGCGCCGGGTCGAAGCCGGGCAGGGCGGGGTCCCACAAGATGCGTCCCTCGACGCAGTCCATCACATAGAAGGCCGTGCCGATCACGCCATCGTCTTCGCACAGGCACCAGGTTCTGGCGACCGGAACTTCACTTTGCGCCAGCGCGCTGATTACGCGGTACTCCCGGTCCACTGCATGGGCGGACTTCAGCAGCTTGCCCGGTGGCTTGCGGCGCAGCACATATTGACGCGCCGGTGTGATCAGCTTGTAGGTGGGATTGGACTGGCCGCCGTTGAACTCCTCGATGTTCAAGGGGCCGGCGAAATCGTCGATCTGGCTGCGCAGATATTCCTCGAGGCGCCCGGCATCCAGTTCATGGCCCTTGCGGATGGCCCCACTGCCGGCAAAGGGATTGGCGCTGTCCTTGCTCATGCGTCCTCCCGGACCGTCACCACCAGCTTGCCCGAAACCTTGCGGTCCATCAGTGCGCGGATGGCTTCGCCGCCGCGCGCCAGCGGATAGGTGGCCGCAATATGAGGTTTCAGGCGGCCGTCACCCAGCCAGGTGAACAGCTGCCGCAAATCCTGCATCAGGTTCATCGGTTCACGCTTGGCGTAGTCACCCCAGAACACGCCATTGACATCACAGCCCTTGAGCAGTGGCAGATTCAGCGGCAGGCGCGGAATTTCGCCATTGGCGAAGCCGATCACCAGGTAGCGACCGCGCCAGGCAATGGCGCGCAGAGCGGGTTCGGAATAATCGCCGCCAACCGGGTCATACACCACATCGGCGCCGCGGCCCTGCGTCAGTTCTCGCACCTTGAGTTTCAGATCTTCACAGCTGTAGTTGATCGTTGCATCGGCGCCGTGTTCGCTGCAGACCGCGAGCTTTTCGGCACTCGAAGCCGCCGCGATCACCCGTGCGCCCAGGGCCTTGCCGATTTCAATCGCCGCCAGACCCACGCCGCCCGAGGCGCCCAGCACCAGCATGGTCTCGCCGGATTTCAATCGGGCGCGATCCTTGAGTGCGTGATAGGAGGTGCCGTAGGTCATCACGAAGGCGGCCGCAGTGGTGAAATCCATGCCTGGGAGCATCGGCACCAGGGCGCGAGCATCGGCGCAGACCTGTTCCGCCATCGCGCCCCAGCCGGTGAACGCGATCACCTTGTCGCCCGGTTTTACATTTTTCACCTTGGCGCCGACGCTGCGCACCACACCTGCGCATTCGCCGCCCGGCGAGAACGGCAGTTCGGGTTTGAATTGATACAGATTCTGGATGATCAAGGTGTCGGGAAAATTGACCGCGGCGGCATGGACGTCGATGACGGCCTCACGCTCGCCCGGCGTCAAGTCCGGAACCTCGGCCAGGCCCAGGCTTTCAGGTTGTCCGTGTGCGGTACACAACAGGGCTTTCATTGCAGTCCTCCCATCGGGTTATGTGGCGGCTTGTCCTCCAGAAGATGCGTGATGCGCGCTTCCACCGCTTTCTTGATTTTCGGGTGGGTCAGGACATAAAAACGGTCCTGCTTCACCGCATCGAGGGTCATCCGGGCGACCTCGCCTGCACTCATCTTGCCCTTGGCTACGGCCGTTCGCGCCATCTCGTTCATGCTGGCGGTCCAGGGATGCGGGTTGCGGTCCGCCAGTTCGTCTGGCCGATGGCGTTCGGAATCGCCAATGCCGGTGGGCACGAAGGCCGGGCACAATACGGAGACCCCGACTTTGGCCGCGGCCATCTTCATTTCGTGATACAGAACCTCGGAAAGCGTCACGACGGCATGTTTGCTGACGCAGTACACGCCCGAGCCAGGCACTGACAGCAGACCGGCCACCGAGGCCGTGTTCACCACATGGCAGGCCTCATCCTGATCGATCATGCGCTGCACGAAAGCCTGCAGGCCATGCACGACTCCCATCAGGTTCACCCCCAGCACCCATTGCCAGTCCGCTGCGGTTGCGGTCCAGACCGGGCCGGCGGTGGCGACGCCGGCATTGTTGAACAGCAGATGGACGCCGCCGAAGCGGGCCCAGGCGGTATCGGCCAGGGTCTCCACCTGCGCGGCTTTGGAGACATCCGTGGTGGCGGTGACGCAGTCGCAATCCGTAGGCAGCAGGCTGAGCGTCTGCTCCAGACCGGCCTGGTCCAGATCCGCCAGCACGAGCTTCATGCCTTCCGCCGCACAGACCAGGGCCAGTTCGCGGCCAAAACCGCTGCCTGCACCGGTAATTACCGCGACTTTGCCTTGCAGATCCTTCATGCGATCAACATCCCGCCGTCCACAGTGAGGCAGGCGCCGGTGGTATAGCTGGAGGCTGCGGAGGCGAGATAGAGCACCGCTCCAGCCATTTCGTCCGGTTGCGCGTGCCGGCGCAGCGGGATATTCGCAACATAGCGCTGCACCAGTTCCTCGTTGTTGAACAGGGCGCCGGCAAACTTGGTTTCGGTGAGGCCGGGCAGCAGGGCGTTGACGCGCACGGCTTGCGGGCCGCACTCCTTGGCGAAGGCCTTGGTCATGGAAATCACCGCGGCTTTGGTCACCGAATAGATGCCTTGCATCAGCCCCGGATTGACGCCATTGACCGAAGCGGTATTGATAATGCTTCCGCCGCCCTGATCGGCCATGATTTTCGCGCCCTTCTGGCTCATCACGAAATAGCCGCGAATGTTCACGTCGACGGTCTTGTCAAACATCGCCAGGGGCGTGTCGACGATGGGGCCGAAATGTGGATTGGTCGCGGCATTGTTGACGAGGATGTCCAGCCGACCATGCACCTTCTGCACATGTTCGAAGATCGCCTCGATCTGAGCGGTGTCGCCAATGTGGCAGGCGAAGGCTTCGGCCTGGCCGCCGGCTTCCCGGATGGAACTCGCAACCGCCTCGCAGCCTTCCAGTTTTCGGCTGGAAACGATCACATGGGCCCCGTAGGCGGCCAGGGTGCGCGCGATGGACTCGCCGATCCCGCGGCTGGCGCCGGTGACCAGAGCAATCTTGTCGGTTAGGTCGAAGAGGTTTTCAGACATGTTCCATCCTGTACTGGCAAATCAACGGTAGGTGATCAGCCGGGCATCGCCGGCTGCTTCGAGGTGGGCGTGGCTATTGAAACTGCTCAGGCTGATGCGACCAGGCTGGAACAGCAGTTTGGTCACCGAACTGTTGATCACGCCGGCGTTGAGCGCGCTCACCCGGTCTTCGGCCGTGTTCAGCAGTTGATGCGTGATGGCGGTGATCGGGCCGCCTGAGGTGAAGACCACGATTCGATTGGACCGCCCGGCTGCGTTCACCAGTCGGTCCAGTGCGGCCATGCAACGATTGCGGAAGGCGGGCCAGGATTCGCGGTATTCCGCATCGTGGGAGCCACTGAGCCAGCGCCCGAAGGCTTCGGTGAACACCCGCTGAAAGGCCTGCTGGGGATGTTGCTGAGCTTGCAACCACTGCGCCGCGCTCTGCGGATCGGCGAAGGCCGGCTCATGCCGCCGCAGCATTTCTTCATGGTCGTATTCATTGAAACCCGGTTCGCAATGCAGGCCATCGTCGGCCCTGCCCATGGCTGCCAGGCAGGCGCGTGCAGTTTCCTGGTGCCTTTGCATGCTGCCACTGACGCAGGCGTCAAAACTCAGATTGCAGCTTACGAACCAGCGTCCAAGAACGCGGCCCTGTTCGACGCCGCGCGGTGACAACTTGTCGTAATCGCGCGCGCCGAAGGACGCCTGTCCATGTCGGACGAGATAAATCGTGCCCATGCCGGAATCGACCCTGTCGTGATCGGGTGAATCAGCCTAGTCGGCCTGAGGAAATTATTCCAATGATTGTTATGCATCGCTTAATATGCAGTGCATGCATATCTCTCGCATGGATCTGAATCTTTTCGTTGTATTTGATGCGATTTACAGCGAAGCCTCGATTACCCGGGCCAGCGAGCAGCTGAATCTGTCGCAGCCTGCGGTCAGTCATGCGCTGGGTCGCTTGCGAAACCAGCTGGGGGATCCGCTGTTCCGCAGGGAAGGTCGGCGCATGGTGCCGACGACCGTGGCGCGCAACATGATCCAGCCCGTGCGGCGGGCCCTGCGCGGTCTGGAAATCAGCCTGAATGATGCCACCCGTTTCAATCCGGCCCAGGCTCAGCGGGAGTTCGTGATCGGCACCCGTGGCGTGATCGAGTCGACGCTCTTGCATGGCCTGATGGCCAGGCTGATGGCGCAGGCGCCAGGCCTCAGTCTGCAGGCGGTGGCATTTGAAAGGCGGGATCTCGACACCGAACTGGCGGCCGGCACCCTTGACCTCGCGCTTGATGTCCTGGTGCCGGTGTCACCCGATCTTCGCCATCGGCGCATCGGTGCCGACCAGATGGTGGTGGTGGCGCGCGAGGGGCACCCGGTGCTGGCCGGGGTGCTGGATCTGGAACGCTATCTGGCGGCCGAGCACGTGTTGGTCAGCGCGCGACGGCGTGGTGGCGGACTGGAGGATCTGGCGCTCAGCCGCCACGGTTTGCAACGCCGCATCCGTCTGCGCTGCCAGCAGCATTTTGCCGCCTGCCAGGTGGTTGCGGCCACGGATCTTTTGCTGACCGCGCCGGCCCAATACGTGGCCGAGGTCCAGGGTGTGCTGCCATTGCTGAGTCGACCGTTTCCGCTGACCGCGCCGCAGATGGAGATCTGCCTTTACTGGCACGGCAGCCTTGAGAACGATGCCGCCAACCGCTGGCTCAGGGATCAGCTGATCCCGCTCGTGGCCGGCAATATCGGGAGCGCATGAAGCCTGTGTTTCGGTGATCCCTGGGCGTCGTTGCCAAGGCCGGATGGTGCCCTGTTCGCCAGATCAGTAATACACCACCTTGACCAGGCTGTTGTCGATGCGTTTGACCCAGCTCAGGCGCGCGCCGCTGGGGGCGCGGCCCTGTACCACGAGGCCCTGAACGCCACTGCCATCCACGTCCGCGGTGCCTGCCGCGAGTCTCCAGTCGATGCTGTTGTTGCCCAGGGTGACCTTGCCATTGCTGCTGCCATCGAGGCTCTTCCAGCGCAGTTCGCGGTCCAGCTTGATGGCCAGTAAGGGCGTGCCGCCCGGGATCAGGATCAGGTCTTGCGGCGGACCGGCACTGAGGGATCCGAAACCGATATTCCGGCGTTGAGTTCGATTGATGTCCTGCATGCTCAGCCGCACCGCGCTGCCGTTGCTGCCAATCACCGCGTAGCCGTGTTGTCCCGCCCCATACGCATTCGCGACCGCCTTGAGATGCTGGGATGTCCAGGTCTGGGCATAGAACAGGGTATTCATGAGATTGTTGTTGAGGTCCTTGACCGTGACCCGCAGCGCGCCGCCGGGCAATTTGATGAGTGTGGCAATGCGGCTGTTGATCCCATCGGCGATGACATCGCTGTCCAGCAGGCTGCCGACGCTACCGAACAGCAATGCGCCGAGCTGCGCACCGCTGGTGCCGCGCAGCTGCACCCGGTAGCGGCCAAGCCCGTCGATGCTGACCAGCGCCAGGGCGGCGGTTCCGCTGCCGTCAATATCCGGCAGGTAGTGCAGCGCCCGGTAGTCAGGGCTGGCGTCAATTGCGAAAGCGGAGAGAAAACCGCCGGTCGCGGAATCTCGGATCTGCACCCTGGCGAGATTTGCCAGCGGGTCGATGCCGAGAACAGCCAGATTGTCACCATCAATCCCGTCCGGGATGGCCACCGCGAAACGGCCGATGTAGTTGCCGTTGTACGCCACGTTGGTGAGCACGCCACCATCCTGGCTGTCGCGTACGAGGAAATCCCGATCCAGCAACAGAGCATGATCATCCCCTGGGCTTGCGCCTAGGTTATTCAGGCCGAGCAGCACCGGATTGAACGGGGTGCTGCCGGGCAACTGGGGATCGGTATTGGCAGAGAATTCCTCGAAATTCGTGAAGCCGTCAGCATCGAGATCCCCGCCGGCATCATTGACCAGCGGATTCAGGCCATTGGTCTGCTCGTAATTGTCGGGCATGCCGTCGCCGTCGTCATCGGGATCACAGGCATCGCCGATGCCATTGCTGTCGGTGTCGATCTGGGCCGGGTTATAATCTGTAGGGCAATTGTCGACTGCGTCCTCGATGCCGTCGAGATCCTGATCCAAAAAGCCCGAGTGAGGTGTTTCCACCGACCCGATATCTGGAGCGATCTGCTGCTCACGCGGGTCCCCGCGCTGATCGGTCAGTAGCGCATTCGGGTTGCTGCCGGAGTCAATCACCGGGCTGCCTGCAGCGGGCAGATGGGTCAGGGTCATTCCGCCATGATCCGCCAGCGTGCTGAGAGCCGGGTCGGCGCCCAGCAGATTGCTGCCCCCGTCGTTGAATTGCCCGCCACCGGCGATGCCCAGGGATTCCAGAAGGTTGTGGTTGGCCGTGGTCGTGGCCGATTCGCTCATGCCGAAGTCATGTGCACTGCCGGAGCCGGTGCCGGGGCTTGAATTGTTGGCGACAATGCTGCTGTGCAGGTCGACCGTGCCGTTGTAGCTCCAGACTCCAGCAGCCTGGCCAGAAAAGCCGGTGTCAATGCCGTCGCTATTCTCCACCACGGTGGAATTTTGCAGGATGAGATGACCATAAACCTGGATTCCGCTGGCGGCCCGATTCGCACTGTTGCCGGAGATGGTCGAGTTCACCACCTCGACCGTGGCGGCGGGGTTGACCTGTATGGCGCCACCGTAAGTTGCGGCGGTATTGGCATTCAGGGTGCTTCGTTCCAGGATGGTCAGGCTGCCATTGTCGGCCAGCAGGCCGCCGCCTAGATCGCCACTGCCATTGTTGCTGATGGTGGAAGCCTGGATCTCAAGCGTGCCGGCGTTCAGGATGGCGCCGCCGCCACCAGTGGACTGATTGCCGGTGATCACGCTGTGGCCAATGCGGGCAGACGCTCCATTGCCAATGCGCAGGGCGCCGCCAGTGTCCGCCGCGCCGTCCAGCAGGGTCAGACCATCGACTCTCAGCCGGGCAGACGGGCCAACGAGATCGAAATGGCGGAAGCTTTGATCTGCGCTGATCCTGAGCTGATCGGCACCAGGTCCGAGGATTTCGACCGTGTTGTCCAGAATCTGCAACTGGCCGAGGCCCATCAGAAGGGTGCCGCCACTAAGCGTGGGGTCGAAATCGATGCCATCAGCCTTGAGTTCGATCGCCGAACGCAGGGTGCAGTTCAGGCCGGTTAGGCAGGCGGCGGGATCGGCTGCGGCATCGATGCCGGAATCTACCATGACCTGAAGAAATTCCACCGCCCCCATGTCCGTGCCAGCGCGGTCACGTGGCATGCCCCGTTGATCCGTGCCCAGGCCATCGGGATTGGCACCGCTGTTGATGACCGGACTGGCTGAACCCGGCATGTGGGTGGGTGTCGGGCCGGCGTTCCGGCTTAGCGGCAATAGCATGGGATCCGGTCCGTTGAGGAGATTGCCGCCCAGATCTTTGACGGTGCCACTGCTGGCGAAGCTTTCGACCAGGGAATTCGCGATTTCAAGTGTGTTGAGGTTGTTGCCGGACAGGTCTTCGGCACCGGCGGAGGATGAATTGTCCGCCAGGATGCTGCTGCGAATGGTCACCGTGCCATTGAGCACCGCCAGTCCGCTGGCTGAATTGTTGCCGGCGCCATACTGCAACTGCGTGTTGTTGGCGACGGTGGCGTTGTGCAGCAATAGGGTGTTGCCGGAATGTCTGATGCCGCCACCACCGAACTCGGAACTGTTGCCGGAAATGGTTGAGTTGCGGATGGTCGTGCTGGAGCCCACACGCAGTTCGATGGCGCCGGCATAATTTTGCGCGGTGTTGCCGCTGATCGTCGAGTTTTCGATCAGCAGTTCGCCATCGCTTGCGATCGCAGCCCCCGCCCCGGCAACACTATCGGTGACCGCGCTGTTGCTCAGCGTGAGATTCGATCCATTGAAGACATAGACGGCACCGCCGGAGGTGTCGGATGGGGCGAATCCGTTGCGCAGATGCAGGCCATCTACGGAAACGCGGGCATTGCCGGTAATCGCGAATACCAAATTGGTGTCGTTGCCGCTCAGCGCCAGCTGATCGGCGCCCGGGCCAAAGATCTGAGTGTGATTGCTGAGATAGATGGCGCCTTGATCCAAGGCGATGGTGGCGCCATTCAAGGCCGCCGAGAACTCGATGGCATCCTCCGGGGCGCTGGCCGCCACAGCATCGCGCAGCCGGCAGTTACCGGGAGTGGCATCGTTGCACAAGGCCGGATTGGCGCTGCCGTCAAGATTGCTGTCGACAAGGCGAAAATGATGTTCTACCGCCCCCATGTCGGAGCCGGTGCTGTAGGCGCGCGCCCTGCCGCGTTGATCCAGTACGGCGGTGACCGTTCCGGCGGCAGTCGCTGCGTCGAGGACCGGACTGTCATGGCGCGGCAGATGCGTTTCGCTCGGGCCGCCATTGGCAGTCAGTGGGCGCAGCAAGGGATCCTGGCCTTCGATGTTGCCGCCAAGGTCAGTGAAGACGCCCGAGTTGCCCCGTGTTTCGATCAGTGAATGCAGTGCCTCCACGGTGGCGTAGCTGCCCAGCCCTAGATCATCGGCGCTTCCGATCGGTCCGCCCGCCGGCATGTGATTGTTGGCCACGATACTGTTTTCAAGCGTCAGCAGCCCTGCGTAGAGCCAGATTCCCGCTGACTGGCCGGCGTAGGTGCTGGCCACGCTGTCGGCATTGTCAACGATGGTGGAATAACGCGCCTCCAAGGTCCCGCCGGTATTGATGATGCCGCCACCTCCAGCCGCCTGATTACCGGAGATGGTGGTGTTGAACACTGCAAGCTGGGCGGTATTCAGACCGTAGATTGCGCCACCGGCGTATTCGGCTTGATTGCCTGAAATCAGGCTGTCGGAAATGTCTACATCGCCACCATTGTGTACGCCGCCACCCGAACCGGTGCCGGTGGCCGCAGCCTGATTGCTCCGGATGATGCCGGAATTGAATAGCAGGCTCCCCCCGTAGGGCACTGACGCGCCGCCGCCATTCTGCGCCGCGATATTGTGAATCAGCTGCGAGCCCGCTGCGTAGACATCACCCGCGGAACGGAGCCCGCCTCCATTGCCCTGGGCCTGATTGTTTTCCAGCACTGAATCGACCAGCGTCAAACTGCCGCCGGCGGCGACAAACAAGCCGCCGCCATCCGTGTTCGCCGTATTGCCTGAAATCCTTGAACTGGTCAAAGTTAATTGTCCACTCACATGGGCGGCGCCACCGGCTGCACCGGCTGCATTGGCGTCGATGATCAGCGTCTGCATCGTGGCGCTGGATGAAGAATCCACGACGATGGCGCCACCATCCGCAGCGTTGCCGCCGGTCATTCTCAAGCCGGACAGAGCCAGATTGCTGCCGCCCGTCACACTCAGAACCCGACTGCTTCCGTCTGCATTGAGCGTCAAATTCTCGGCGCCCGGGCCTATGATCGTCAGGTCCAGGGCGTTGACGGTCAGTTCCCCATACCTGAGATTCAAGGATCCGGACAATGCCGGATCGAATTCAATGACGTCGCCGGCGTTTGCGGCGGCGAGGGCATCACGCAAGGCGCAGTCCGGTCCCGGGCAATATTGGGGCGCGGCAGAATAATCCACAATGGTGGTGACGACGATGGTCGCCAGCGTGCCCTGCCAGCGGGTTTCGCCGCTGAGCAAGCTGGTGTGTTCCTGCATGTCGCCGCTCAGTCGTTCCAACTGCCAGTCTGCGTGCTGACCGGTGCCGGTGGCATTGGTGGAGGCGCCGACGGCAGCACCGCTCAGATTGGCGAGGGTGGTGACGAATCGTTGGCCTTTGGCCCCTTGGCCCAGGTCACAGGCCCATAATTTGATCCTTGCCGATGGACCGGAAAACCACTTCCTGATCTGGTGTTCGTGGCGCAGCAGGGCATGCCGATCAAGTTTCTGGCCTAGCAGTCGCAATGCGCCGGACTGACCGTGGCTGAGGAGATGTAATGTGTGAATGTTGCGCCGTGCCTGCAGGGCGCGGCTGATCTGCTGCAGCGCATCCAGGCCAGGCTCGAGAAGCATTGCCCGGGTGCCTTCCGGCAGGGCTTTCAGCAACAACTGCCAGTCCTTGACTCCTGGATCCACAATCGCCAGCTCACCATTGGCGACCAGATCCGGGGCGGCGTAGGTGGTGGCGTGCTGGGGGCCTTGTGCATAGATGGCCCGGTTGGAATAGGCGGAGCTGGCCTGTATCGGTCCGAAACCGGCGGCCAGGGCCAAAGCCAGACCGCCCAGTTGTTGTGGATGGCTGTGGCTGTTGTTCATGAATCTCTCCGCGGGGACTTGACCACCGTCTGAACGACGGCAGCCATAAGGAATTGGAAGGACGGCGGGACACGCCCGGCCACGCTGAGCCGTTGGTCGATGTCGTGGAAGCGGGAATGGGTCCAAGACCGCGCCAGGCCAGGCTTCCGCTGCGATGTCAGCAGTCGGTGGTGTGAGGCGCCAGCGTGCACGTCCAGGATTCGTGGGAAAGCGGGCCGCTGCTGACACGGGCAAATGGCATGGGCCAGGTACTGGGCGTGGAAGTCTTGTGGTCTGGAGGGCTGGCTAGAAATCTGCCCATGGTGGTGCCGAGCAGCAGCGCTGCTGTACGGGCTTGAGGCTGCCTTGTTGCGCGCCACGATGCCGCTCCTTTGTCTTCGGAGGCGATGCTTCAATTTCGTCTCCGGGCAACTGGGTGCGGCGCTGTGCAGCCGTTCCATGGTGCCGACTGGGACCGCAGGCTGCGATTCCAGATTCAAACGACAAGCGTTGCAAGATCAATGCCGCTTAGCTGTCGTGGATGCATAGACCGCAGCAAAGTTCGCCGATGGACGCCCGTTCTTGGGCTGAGCCCTCGGATTGCCGGTGGCGGCATTTTCCGAGCTGCTTGCTGGCAAGGGCCTGCAGTCCGGAGATGGCCATGGGCGTCAGCAATACTGGCTGTTCAGCGCAGGGCTTGGGGTACGCCTGATCGTCTCGGATGGCCATTGCCGCTGGAGGTTTTGCGCCGCGGCGTGCCGGCAAGGGATGCCGGCGACCAGGGATTCAGACCTGGACGTGCTTCATCGCTTCTTCAGGCAGGGCGTAACTGTTGTGCAGCAGAGTGCTGTCGTTTTCCAGCACCACCGGTTGCCGCGCGCCCACCAGCGCCTTGAGTGCGAAGATCTCCTGTACCGCCTCTTCGAATCGCAAATAGGCCAGCACCTCACCGGTTTCGATGTGGATCGCCCAGACCCCACAATAGCGCTCCTGATCGCTGCTTGAAATCGGCAATTCGCCGAAGCTTGCGGTTTCCCGGATTTGGGAAAGACCGACAAAGGCCACGGGGCCGATGAAATCCAGGCCGCGAGTGAAACCTGGCAGGCTGACGACGGTCTCGATCTTGCCGGTTTGCGGATCAACCGAGGCCAGGCTGCCCTTGCCAGATTCCAGCACCCAGAGCCTGTCCTGATGCCAACGCGGGCTGTGGGGCATGCAGAGCCCTGCGGCGATGATGTTCTGGTTGGCAAGGTCCATAAGTACGCCGGAACGGGCCTTGTCCTTGCGCCATCCGCCCGGGGTGTCGGTTTGCGCCAGCGCGGTGACGTAACGTGGTTTGCCATCCCGCATGCCCAGTCCATTGAGATGGCAGCGGTCTTCGGGTGCCAGGGCGCTGATCCAGTGCGGCCACCAGCGCGGGACGAAACTGCTGACTCCGTCGGAGGTGCAAAGACAGCTGAACCTGGTGTTGACGAACCAGAGCTGGCCAGCCTGATCGAAAGCCATTTCGTGGATGTCGATGTCACCGGTGAGGTGATGATTGCGCGGCAGAAAGACCGTGTCGGCCTGATGTTCGGTGGCTTCCAGCCGTTTCGCCAAGCTAGGCATGTTGGCGAAACGCAGCAGCGATGCTCCACTGCCCAACGCCAATTGGCCTTGCTGCACATCCAGTCCCATGGGTTTGAGGAAAGCACTGAAATGGGTGTCCAGCGCCTTGCCACGGGCACGCAGGCAAACCAGGCGACCGGCCTGGTAGGTGCTGACCAACAGTGAGCTTTTCAGGCGATCGAGGATTTCGACGAAGCTTGCGGTGTGAATGCTGCGCAGCGGTGGCGGGGCAGACACCTGTTCTGGCGCTAGTTGATCCGGCTGTTCTTGCGGCCATGACTCGGCCGCTCGCAATCGCGCCGACAGGGACCGCTCCAGACGGCTTAGCGTGCTGTCGCTGTTCTGCAAGTTCTGCTGCACGCTGGTCCAGCCGGGATGGGCCGCGGCGATCTGTGCAATCAGCAGCGCGGCTTCGCCTCGCATGCGCTCGCCAAGACCGCTGATCTGGCTGGCCGGCAGGCCGATGCTGCTCACGCCCGCAAAATCGCAGACTTCATTGACCGCGGCCTGCGGGGCCTGCAGTAGCGCATCGAAGTGCAGGGCGCAAAGATCTTGTGCGGGGATGGTTTCAATATCTTGCAGAAGCTGTTCGTTCAAGGCCTGCCATTGGGCACTCGCAATCCGCGGCAGCTCGGCATCCTGCAAGGCGCGCCACCCCGGGACCAGGGAAAAAACCCAGGGTGGACCCGCCCAGTCCGGAAGCTGGGGATAGCTGCGCTGCCGGCCGCTCTGCCAGGCCTGGATCAGGTAGGCAATGCAGGCTTCGGGTGAGCGATGCAGGACCACGAATTGTGCGTCGGGGAACAGACTTTTGAGGAAAGGCAGCCGCAGGCAGCCATGCATCGGTTCATCGAGCAGGCGAACCGGGCCTTGCCGGCGCCGCCCGTGCTCATCCCGCATCTGCTCTCGCCAGGCTGCGCGCAACAAGTCGCGGCAGGCTTCATCGCCGCTGCCCGCATCCAGACGGCTGGACTGCCATCCGTTGGTCTGCGGATGGAGCGGCTCGAAACTTTCGATAAAACGAGCGCCGGTTTCCGCCGGCAGCGAGAATTCCGGAACGCGTGAGAGCAATTGCAGCATCAGGCCGCCGCCGGCAAATGGTGGCGCGATCACGAACACCGGGCGGTCAATTCGGACGGATGGCGATGGCTCTGACGCTGTGTGGCCTGGCATGTGCGTTCCCTTGATGGATCATGGAGTGCTCGTCGCGGCAGGACCGACTTGCGCCGGCTGTTACAACAGACTAGCGCATGATGGCCTGCGCGGAGCGCATCGATGTGCGCTTGTGCACGCCGCGGGAAAAACTGATTTCGCCTGATCCTGTGCGCACCGCGGCTCAAAAGGCACCCATTTTCGATCGGATGGCAGCAAAGTAAAAACGGGGCCGGTGAAATGCCGGCCCCGCTGGATCATCGCATCAAACTGTATGGCTTCCGGCCGCGTCAGTAGGCGGTGGAACTGATGAAGCCATTGGCCAGGGTCTTGGCCCAGACGAGGTGGCCGCCGGCTGGCGTTTGGCCGTAGATCAGCACGCCCGGATTTCCGCCGCCATCCACGTTGGCCACTCCGGCGATCTGCTGCCACGCGATGCTGTTGTTGCCCAGGGTGATCTTCTGGTTCATCGAGCCGTCGTAGGCGCGGAGTTTGACATCACGCCCCATGCGGGTGGCAAAGACCGGCGTGGCGCCCGGCACGATGATCAGCTGCTCAGGGGCGGCGCCGTTGGCCGATGATCCGAAGTTGAAGACGCGTCGGTTGCCACGGTTGATGTCCAGCATGGTCAGCTTGGCGATGCTGGCGTTGTCGCCGATCACCGCATAGCCGTGCAGGCCGGCGCCGTAGGCATTCAGGGCCACCGCCATGGCGCTGGGGACGAAGAGCTTGGGATAGAACAGGGTGTTGACGAAGCTGTTGGCGACCGTCTTTACCGTCATCCGCACCGCGCCCGATGGCAGGGTCATCAGCATGGCGACCTGGCTGCCAGCGCCTGCATTGTCGACCACGGCGCTGTCGACATACTGGCCGGAGTTGCCGAAGTTGATGGTGGCCAGGCTGGCGCCATCAAGCCCGCGCAGCACCGCACGCAGTGTGCCGCTGGCATCCAGACTGACAATCACCAGGGCCGGTGTGCCGGCGCCGTCGACATCGGGCAGGAAATGCAGTGCTTTGTATTGCAGGGCACCGTCCAGCGCCATGCCCCGGACAAAGCTGCCGCTGTTCAGATCACGGATCTGGATACGCGCCAGTGCATTGACGCGGTCCACGCTCAGCACTGCCATGTCGTCGCCGTTGGCCGCATCCGGCACCCGCACGGCGAACTCGCCGGCATAATTGCCGCCCGCGAAGGACAGGCTGCCGATGGCCTGGCCATCCTGGGTTTCGCGCAGACTCAGGCTGCTGCCGATGAGCAGGGCCTGATCATCGCCGGGCAGGGCGCCCAGATCGGGCAGGCCCAGCAACTGCCGACTTAGCGGCTGGCTGGCGGCATCGCCGGGATCGCTGCCGGCAGCATGCTCTTCCAGGTTGGTATAGCCATCCCCATCCGGATCGGCATCGGCATCATTCGCATCCAGGGGATCAAGACCGTACTGGTTTTCGTACGCATCCGACATGCCGTCATTGTCGTCGTCGGTATCGACATCATCGGGTGTACCGTCGCCGTCGGTGTCCGGGCTGACGCCGAAGTCCGGGTCGCAGGCATCACCGATGCCGTCGCCGTCTTCATCTGCCTGATCGGCATTGGCGACCGTCGGGCAGTTGTCATGACCGATGCCCAAGGCGGCGGCGCTCAGAATTCCGGTATCCACAGCATAATGATCAGACACGCAGAGGAACCACGTGCCTTCTCGCTGGTGGCCAAAGCTTGCGGCGAATGTGCCGTTTTCTGGCAGGAAGTTGTCGGCGCAATTCTCGCCAACCACCTCATCGTCACCGTAGACGCAGTGCTGCGCGATCTGGCTTGGTCGCAGCCCCGAAGGCGCATGGTCGGAGAAACTTAATGGATAGCCCGATTTGACGTTACGATTGCTGCCGGACTCATTCAGAACCATCAGAGAGGTCGCGCCGGATTTTTCCACCACATAGTGCAGATCACCGATGTAGGTGTGATCCACCGCGAACTCGGCGCGCAGCGCGCCAAAGACGCCGGTGGGCACATGGATCGTCATGCAGGCCGCCACGCCGGTTTCGTCTTCGATCGCTAACGGCGCATCGGACGAAGCAAAGCGCGCCCAGTCGTCGGAGACGCCATCGCCATCGGCATCACAGGCATCGCCGATGCCATTGCCGTCGCTGTCGGCCTGGTCGGGGTTGGCCGCAGTATCGCAGTTGTCGGCATTGTCGCCAATGCCATCGCCATCCGCATCCTCCTGTTCGCTTGGATCGAAGGGAAAAGCGTCGCTGGAATCGGGCCGCCCATCATTGTCATCGTCCGGATCGCAGGCGTCGCCGAGGCCATCCCTATCGCGATCTCCCTGATATACATTGGCGGTAAGAGGGCAGTTGTCGCCACCAAATTCGAGTGCGCTGGTGTGCAATGTGCCACCGTATGCAGCATCAGTTCGATAGTTCTCCTCTACGCAAATTTGCCAGATACGCGGGATTGAACTGTAGTCTCTAAAACCCACAGACTCAGGCAAGAAATTGTCGGTGCAGTCCTGACCAACCACACCGTTGCAATCTGCGCCGGCCTGCGAAGCATGAACGCCGGATGGTGCGAAGACAGAAAACATCAAGGGGAAGTCACGGTTCACTGGTCGACCGTAGGCTGCGCTTGGTCTGTCCATCGCTCGCACAGAACTCAGCCACCCTTGCTCGCCTGGAAAGCTCCACTCCACCCTGTAGGTCAACGCAGCCAGATTGTCATGATCGACGGCAAGTCTTGCTCCGCGAGTGCCATCTTTCACGCCGGGCGGGATCTGTACGGCCTGGCAACCCCGATATGAGGACTCCGAGAAATACTGCTCGCTATCTCGCGACGGATAAAAAACGACCTGGTCCGACACACCATCACCATCGGGATCGGGATCACAGACATCACCGAAACCGTCTGCGTCCACATCTTCCTGGCCTGCATTGTCCTCCAGGGGGCAGTTGTCGTTCGCCGGCTCAATGCCGTCGCTGTCGGACGGGCCGAAGCTGATGGCATCGATGTAGCCGTCGTTATTGGTGCCTGCGGTGCGGCGGAATTCGACGATGATCCTGGCCTGGCGGGTACCTGCGGGAAGGGTAATGGAATACTTGCCCTGGCCCCAAACCTGATCCAAATTCTGTTCGACGGTTCCCGTACCGCCGAGATAGTTTCCTGCATCGTCGTAAAACCGCAAATGGAATTGAGAGGTGTCGCCATCGCCGAAATCGCTGAGGAAAACCCTCCAGACAAAGGGGTCCCCGGCATCAATCCGTGAAGCATAGGCGTTCAGATCAATCCATTGTTCAATCTCGGTATAGGCGTTGGCTCCGCCATACATGTAGGCCACCCCGCTTCGTGGCGCGGGGTTGGAATGGCGGTAATTCAGATTGCTGCCGGCGATGATCTGCCAGCCGGGAATCAGGCCGTCCGCGCCGATGGGCTGTTCGAAATCCCCGTTGACCACCAGGTTCTGGGCGAACCCTGACAGGCTGATCGTACTTAGCGCGAGTATCGCAAGTACGGATTGCATGAGGCGCCAAATGCGTGTCATCGGCCCGCTGCGCCAGCTTGTGCCCGGCGAAGTGCCGGAGGAAAAATTGGCAAGGTCAATGTTCATGAAGGCCGCTCCCCGAAATCCCTGGATTTATTTAGTGATGTTTGTACGGATGGAGCTTGCGCTTTCGGCGCAATTCATGATGTGAGCCAGTTCACACCGGCAGCGAAGTAGCGTTCAGGGGGGGGCGATAACACCCTGATCACGCGTGCTATTACACGTTTCGGACCGTTCGTCAGTCGGGTCGCCCTGGGGCTACGTGGGCTGTGAGGGCGGGGTGATTGACGGGTTTTCTGCCGTTCCGGGCTGTTGCCCAGGGGAGGCGGCCCAGGTAAGACGGCCCGGGGAAGAAGGCTCAGAGAAGGCGGCTCAAGAACCGCGTTCGGATGTTTCGCTGGATGGGTTTTCCAGCCAGTGCATCAGGCCCATTTCAAAAGGGTGGGCCAGGTCCGGGTGGCGGGGATAGGCCCTGATACGGTAGCGATAACGGCCAGGCTCCTGCAGCTGTACTTTGAGTTCGTAGGTGGCCTGCGGGCCGTCACGGTTGGCCAGCGGCTGCAGCAGATGACTGCTGCGCTGTTCGCTGCCCGCGTTTTCATCTTCGCGGAAAAATACCGCTTCGAGCTGCAGATCGTCGACCGACAGGCCGTCGAGCGCGACCTCGATTTGAACCTCAAGCTGCACGCCAGTTTGCAGGATCGCGCCATTGTCCTGCGCCATTTTCAGGCCGATTTTTGGCCAGGCCTGGCGGATCCGCTGTTTCCAGAGCGCCAGGGCTTCGGCGACGCCGGCCTGGCGCATGCGGCGATTGTGCGCCAGCGCCGGGCGATAGAGCTTTTCCAGGTAGTCCAGCACCATGCGCTCGGCATTGAAACGCGGAATGATGCTGCGCATGGCGGCCTTGCAGCGACGCACCCAGCCCGCCGAATAGCCGAGTTCGCCGAGTTCGTAATACAGCGGGATGACCTCGTCTTCCAGGATGTCGAACAGGTCTTCGGATTCATAGGCATCGCGCAGCGCCGGGTCATCGCTGCTGCGCGGGGTGATGGCCCAGCCGTTTTCGCCGTCGTAGGCTTCCGCCCACCAGCCGTCGAGCACGCTGACATTGAGGGCTCCATTCATGCCGGCTTTCTGGCCCGAAGTGCCGCAGGCCTCCTGCGGGTAGATGGGGGTGTTGAGCCAGACATCGACGCCGGTCACCAGTTTGCGGGACAGGGCCAGATCGTAGTTCTCCAGCAGGAAGACCTTGCCGGCGAAGGGCGGCTTGCGTGACAGGGCCCAGATCTGCCGGATCAGTTCCCGGCCGGGCTCGTCCGCCGGATGGGCCTTGCCGGCAAACAGCAGCACGACCGGCCGTTGCGGATCATTGAGCAGGCGGGCCAGTCGGTCCGGGTCGCGCAGCAGCAGGGTCGCCCGTTTGTACGTGGCGAAGCGGCGGGCAAACCCGATGACCAGGGGGCGTGTGCCGATGGAGCGCAACTGGCTCAGCCGCCTTTCGATGTGGGCCTCGCCCAGGCCGTTGCGACGGTATTGCCGGGCCAGGCAATCGCGTACATATTCCAGCAATTCCTGTTTCAGGGTCAGGTGATGGGCCCAGTAGCTCTGATCGCTGATGTGAGCGATGGCGTCGCGCCAGAACTTGGCATCGCTCAGAGTGGTGTGCCAGCCGGGCGCCCGCATGTCGAGCAGATTGGCCCACTGTCGGGCCAGGAAAGTGGCGACATGAACGCCGTTGGTGACGTACTGGATCGGATTCTCGTCCGCCGGCACTTGTGGCCAGATGTGCTGCTCCATCTCCGCGCTGACGCCGCCGTGAATGCGGCTGACGCCATTGTGAAAGCGCGAGCCGCGCAGGCCCAGAGCGGTCATGTTGAACGCGCGTTCGTTGCCGGGTGAGTGACCCAGCCGCAGCAGGGCCGCCAGCTCGCAGCCCATGGCCTGCGCATAGGGCTGCAGATTGGGCGTGAAGAGCTGATGGCTGAACAGATCATGGCCGGCCGCGACGGGCGTGTGCGTGGTGAAGACGGTGGCCGCTGCAACCTGCTCCAGAGCGGCGGGCAGCGACAGACCGGCGGCGATCGCTTCGCGGCAGCGTTCGATGATCTGCAGGGCCGCGTGACCTTCGTTGATGTGCCAGACACAGGGCTGGATGTTCAGGGCCCGCAGCAGGCGAACCCCGCCGACGCCAAGGACGATCTCCTGGGCCAGCCGCATCTCGCTGCCGCCGCCGTAAAGCTGGTAGGTGATGCGCCGGTCCTCGTCTGCGTTGCCTGGCACATCGGCGTCCAGCAGAAACAGTTGCAGATGCCCGACGCGGGCGCGCCAGGCGCCGACATGGATCTGGCGGCCGGCCATCTCCACCTTTACAGTCAGGGGGTTCTGCTGGCTGTCCAGCACCCGGGAAATGGGCAAATCGCGCAGATGGTGCGGGGTGTACAGCGCATGCTGGCGGCCTTGCTCATCAATCTGCTGGATGAAGTAGCCCTGGTGGTACATCAGGCCGACGGCGACGAAAGGCAGGCCCAGGGCGCTGGCGGCCTTGAGGTGATCGCCGGCAAGAATGCCCAGGCCGCCGGAGTAAATCGGCAGGCTCTCGTGCAGCCCGTACTCGGCGCAGAAATAGGCCACGATGTCGGTGGCCGGGTCAATCTGGCCGTCCACGCAGCTCAGCGGGAAGGAGGTGCGCTCCTTGTAGCCGCGCAGCAGGGCCAGGGCATAGCGGTATTCCTCCAGAAACGCATCATCATCGGCCAGCTGATCCAGGCGTGATTGCGAGATGCGCCGCAAGAAAACCTTGGGGTTGTGGCCGCAGCGTTCCCAGAGTCCCGCATCCATATGCCAGAACAGCCCGCGCACCTGGCGATCCCAGGCGTACAGCAGGTTGTCGGCAAGATCGTGCAGTCCGGCCAGGGCCTCGGGCAGGCGGGCCTGCACCTCGATGTGAAAATCATGCTGGCTCATGGGGCCGCTCCGGGGTCTGGTCGCACTTAAGGCAGTATAGGCAGGCCTTGCTCAAATCGTGAACAGCGCCGTGCCGATTCAGAGCGCCTTGAGCAGGCGCAGATTCATTGCCGGCCATGATCAGGCGGGGCGCTTTTTCGCTGGCTGCGTCATGCCGCTCAGCTTGGCCCGTTCTGCCTGGAATCCTCCTCAGACTTGCCCTCGCCAGCGCTGGGTTGGTCCGGGCAGAGGAATTCTCGCAGCAGGTAGTCTTCCTCCAGCGGGCTCAGGTCGAAGCGCTGCGCCACCAGTTCCAGGGAGACGGCGTCGTGAGCGCCGTGATGGCCCAGCCATTCGATCGCATGTCGCAAACGCGCCCGGTGCGGCATCAGGGCTGGCGCTTTGTTTGAGGGGGCCGGTGGCTGGGTGCCGGGTCGGCGCGGCGTGATCTTGGCATGGCGAACTCCGATTGCACATCGGCCAGGAGTATGGATCGCGCGCAATGCCCGGCTCTGATCCAGATCAGGTGGCAGACCGCGGTGCACCGCGCCATGCGGCTCAGGCGCTAGGCGCAACCTGGCCACAGGCCAGATTGGCCGGCACCGCGATGTCCATCATTTTCGGGTTGGGCAGATTCAGGGCCTGCATGATCTCGATGTACTGGGCGCGAGTCTTGCCGGCCAGACGCGGGTTGAAGCGTCGTTCCTCGTCGATCGAGGACACCGTCCAGCCTTTGTAGTCATGGCCGGGATACACCAGGGTTGCGTCGGGCAACTCGAACAGGCGCTGGATGGAATCCCAGGACTTGCCCGCGTCGCCATTCTGGAAATCGGTGCGCCCGGTGCCGCGGATCAGCAGCAGATCGCCGGTGAAGACGGCTTCGGGCGCCTGCTTTCCGAGCAAGAAGCTGTAGGACTCGTCGGTATGGCCGGGGGTATACAGCGCCTGCAGGCGAATGCCGTCGATGTCGATCAACTGGCCGTCCGCCACCCGTTCGGACACGCAATCGGCCTTGCTCTGCCTGCCCATCAGGGTCACCGCTCCGGTGGCGTCGCGTAGTTCACCCAGACCGGTAACATGGTCGGCATGGGTATGGGTATCGATGGCGCGGACCAGGCGCAGATCCAGTTGCTCCAGCAGCAGCAGATACTGCGGCACCTGTTCCCTGACCGGGTCGATGATCAGGGCTTCGCGGCCCTGGCCGGAGGCCATCAGGTAGGTTAGGGTACTGGACGGGTGATCGAAAAAAGTGCGAAAAATCATGTTGGTCTATCACTCCTTTACTGGCTGCGGTGGATTCCGGAGCTCGGTGCGTCGCTAGATCAGGCCCGCTGCCCGGCTCGCCATCATCAGGCAGACCAGCAGCATCAGGCCGGCAAAACCGCGTTGCAGCAGCAGGGCCGGGATGCGTGGTGCAAGACGGCGGCCGATCAGCATGCCCAAGCCCGTGCCTAGCACGAAAGGCAGGGCAATGAGCAGGGGCAGGCTGCGACCCTGCAACAGCGCCAGAGCAATGGTGCCGGCGCTGGTCAGGGCGATGGCCATCAGCGCGGTGGCAATGGCCGAATGCATGGAGAGCGGGGTCAGCATGCGCAGGGCCGGGACGATGACGAAACCTCCGCCAACGCCGAGCAGACCGGCCAGAAAGCCGGTGAGCAGGCCGCCGCCGCCGATGGCCAGGATGCAGCGCGGGGTCCAGTGGATCCGGCCGGTCAGGGGGTCCAGGCCGCAACTTCGCCCGGGGTCATCGTCGCCCTTGTGGCCCGGCACGAGCTGGGCTTCGCCCTGATCCTTCTGGGTAAAAAAGCGCAGCGCGGCAAGCAACAGGACGGTGGCGAATACCGCCTCAAGGATGGACGCCGGCAGCAGGATGGACAGTTGCAGACCCAGTGGCGCAGCCAGCAGGCCGGCGGCTGCCATCAGGCTGGCGGCGCGATAACGCACGAATCGGACATCCCAACTCATCCAGGTGCCGAAGGCGGCCGCGGCGCAGACCGCCAGCAGGGCGACCGGCGCCGCCTGATTCAGGGGCCAGTTCAGGCCCCACATCAAAGCGGGAATTGCCAGCACAGCGCCGCCAGCACCGCTCAGGCCCATGACCAGGCCGGTTAAGGTGCCAAGAATAATTGCGATCATGACCTAATAGCCTGTTCAGGCGTGGAACTTGTCGGGCGCCAGTGACGTAGATTCAGGCTTGAATGGCCAACTGCAGGCGCGCTTCCAGTTTTGCACATCGTTCTTCGAATTCTGTATCGCTTGGTCATGCGTATAGCTTACGCCGGCTGGCTTGTGGATGGCTGATTGCGGGCCTTTGTGCGGATTGTGCTCTTTTCCCTCGTACCCTAAGGGTTTCTTCACATCTTGTTGACGTGGAATCAATAAGGCTGCGGTTCTGGCATTTCTTGATTTCATAAAATCATGCAGTTACAGACGTCACTTCAGAATCAACTCAAACATGTAATTACGCTTTCGGCCGGTCTTGGTCTTGCGTTTCTGAGTGCCTGCAGCAGCAGTCAGAACACGGCTTCCGGGGCACTGGATGAGCCGAATGAAACGCCCACCGAGGCCGCAAAAATTCTGCTTGTTGATGGCGTGGCCGAGGGTAGCTCCGAGGCGCCCACCTTCCGTGGCCAGATCATCGAGATCGTCGGAACCTTAAGCCAGGATGGCGAAGAGGCCAGCGTGATGGCGCTGCAACCGGGCGATGCCTTTACCGCGGAGCAGGACATCGCGGCCGGAAAGGCCGCGCGACAGCGGATCCGGCTGCGTGGCATCGATGTCCGGCATGCGGTCAGGGGGCCGGTCGAGGCCCTGAATGTCGACCAGTCCAGTCTCTCCGTTCTGGGTCAGACCGTGCTGGTCGATGCTCTGACCCACCTGTATGACGAGAATGCGGACGAGAGCTACTCGACGATGACCCTGGCGGATCTGCAGCCCGGCGATGCGGTGGAGGTGTCCGGCGAGCGGCAGGCTGATGGCCAGATCCAGGCGACCAGGATCGAACGTGAACGCGGTGATTTTGATGCGGACGCGCAAGTGCAGATCCGCGGGGTAGTGGCCGATCTGGATGAGGGCGCACAAATCTTTTTCGTGGCCGCGCAACAGGTTGATTTCGCCAGTGCACAGATCATCGGAACCCTCGTCGAGGGCGCACCGGTCAGGCTGGAAGGCAGCCTGACCGGCACCTTGCTGGTCGCCAGTGACATCAAACTGGGCACGGCCAGCCGACGGCGCGGGGATGCAGGACAGGAGATCGAAGTCCAGGGTGTGGTTGGGGCGCTGGATCGCGTCGCTGGACGGTTCGTGGTGAACGGCTATCGGGTTGATTTCAATACGGCCGAAATCGATGGCAGCCTGGTCAATGGTGGCCGCATCGAGGCCGAAGGTGTGCTCGATGCAAGTGCGCCGGATCTGCTGATCGCGCGCAGCGTCGAGGTGTATCACAGCCGTGGTGGCGCGGGCTACGCGGATCGGGAACTGAAAGGACCGCTGCGCGAACTCGATGCGCTTGAAGGTCTGTTCATGATTGGTGGCCGTCTTTGCTACAGCGACGCCAATACGGTATTCGAGATCGACGATCGGGAAGCCTCGCTGGCCGATTTTGCGGAAGGTGATTTCGTTGCCGCGAAGGTCAAGCCGCAGCTTCTGGATGAGGCCCTGTATGTACTCAAGCTGGAGCTTGAGACTGACAGTCGTCTGCAACCGGGCGAGGACGCGCAGGCTAATCCGCGGCGGATCGAGCTTGAAGGCAGCATTCGCAATTTCGTCAACGCCGACCGCAGTTTCATGATCAATGAGGTGGAGGTTGCCGTGACGCCGGACACCCGCTATGAAATCGATGATCAGATCAGTAACGCCGAGACCTTCTTTGCTGCTGATCGCACCGGCTCGGAGGCCGAGGTGCAAGGTGAGTACGACGGTTCGCGCCTGACGGCGCGCAAGATCCAGTTGGAAACGCAGATGGATGAGGAATTTCCGGAGGAAGAGGAAGGTCCGGCCAAGCGTGCGTACGGGCAGGGCCATTGAGCCAGGCGGGCGCTTCCTGGGCTTATTCCAATCGATCTGCATCTTGGCCGATCAACATGCCACGGCCTAGCCACCCTGGCGCTTCGCCACGGTGGCTAGGCTGGCTGCGGTGCGAAGGTCTGCGGACAACCTAAGCGAGCAGGGCCCTTATTCCACCCGCCGCGCCTTGCGTGGGTCGAGAAAAAGGGGCTTGGCGCCAGCCTAGGCAGTGTCGCCAAATCCGGAGTAGGGGCTGATGGCACGCACCCTGGCATACAGCGCAATATGCAGTGCGGAAAACTGTCTGCATTCACTGTTTCCATGCCGGGCTGGCAGGCGAATGGATCGCTTCTTGTTCCTGAGCCACTGCAGGTCTTCATCGTCAATTCGGATCGGCCAGGCAGGCGAACAGAGGCGGCGTGGCCGGAACACTTGACTCGGCCACGGTTCAGGGGCTCAATTTGCTCTCGGGGAGTATGACGCCCGCCCGGATGCCCTGGAGATGCAGGCGTCTAGGCAATTCGCGAATCGCAGTGCATCTTGAGCCTGTGCAAGCCAGGAACTGTGATCACGGTGGTCAGGCCTTGCCGCGGGCAGAAGATCCGGCCTGCCGGCCGGATCAACGCGTTTCACACTGAGCAAAGGACAAGGACACCATGGATTTCGCGTCGCGCCTGCTGATCTGCGTTTTGATGATGGTGCTCACCCAGGCACCTGCCGTCGCTGCGGGAGATTCAGGCCAGCATGGTGATCATGCGCAGCACGCGCCAGGCATGAGCCATTCCGGCCACGCGCATGCGCATGCCCGCATGCTGGAGGCTGGCGAGTCTGCTCCAGAGCTGCGCCTGCGCCTGCGGCCCGACCGGATGAATGGCTGGAACCTGCAGATCATCGCGACAAATTTCGAGTTTGCCCCCGAGGCGGCGAGCGGACCGCATCGCCTGGGGCAGGGGCATGCCCATGTGTATGTCGATGGGCGCAAACTGACGCGGGTCTATGGCGCCTGGGTCCATATTCCGGCCCAGGGCAGTGGCACGCATGAGCTGAAAGTCAGCTTGAACACCAATGACCATCGGGTGTACGTGGCCCACGGCAGGGCGGTGGAGCAGAGCCTGCAGTTCGAGGAGCCTTGAGGGCAGGGAAGGCCTGCGTGATCGGGCATGCAAGCCGGTGAGTCCTTGCCACCGGCCGCCTCCCGCCGTGCTGTCCGGTTCTCATTGAACTGGCCCCAAGCCGATCAGCCACGGCTGATCGGCAGGGACAGAATCCATAAACCGATGGTCGTGAGCACCACCATCAGGATGAGCATCGGCAGCTGACTGAGGGCGGCGCGCCGGCTGTCGCCGAAGATTTTCAGCGCTTCGATATGGGCCAGATAGACGCTGATGATATGGCCGATCAGGATCAGCCAGACCTGGGTATGCCAGACCGTACCGGCCTGTACGATCAAGCTCCATTTGAGGTCAGCGGTGCCGAACAGGTCCCAGCCCAGCCCGAAGGGATCGGAGATCAGGCGGACGATCTGGGTGCCCTGGCTCAGCAGCAGGCCGTAGTAGTGCGTGATGTTGTAGACGAAGGCGATCGGCACCAGGCTGTAGGCGAAACGCAGGGCGAGGTAGCGGACGCTCAAGTGGCTGCGGCTGATGCGTTTGCTCAAGGCGATGAACAACAGGTAGACCGCCAGATAAAGAAATGGTGAGAGCATCAGCACTGCGGCCTGCCACCAGGCATAGATCGCCTTGAGCACAGGAAAGCTTTGCACGATGTCATCGCCAACCAGCGGTTTGAGCCAGCCCGCTACATGCACCCAGTAGATCCGCACGTAGGGCACGGTGGATTTGATGCCGTCAAAGGCGGTGGAGGAAAGCATGAACAGGATGAAGATCAGCAGGCTGAAACGGGTGACGTGTTCGGCGCTCAAGCCCACCATGGGCTGGCGCAGGATGGGGCGCGACCGGCCAGCGCGCCAGCGCGTCGCCAGCGGCGCCATCAGGGCGATGATGCGCAGCAAGACGGCGAAGAATTCCCCGTGGCGGAACCAGGCCTCCCGGCCGAAAACAAAAGCCGCCACGAAGTTCAGCAGGGTGTAGCCGCACAAGGCGACGGCGGTCGAGTAGGGCCGGCTTTCGCCGAACAGCTCGAACCAGATAAAGCCCATGTAGAGGGCGACGGCAGGCCAGTAGCCCAGCCGCTGAGGGTAGGGGATGAGGCCGGCAAACAGGCGGGGGCGCAGACGCTCGGTCCATTCACACAGGGTCTGCCAGGGGTTGAGCACGGCATAGGTGTTGCCGACCAGGGCGGTCAGATAGGTATAGCCCAGCACGAAAATGACCCAGAAGAAGGTCATGTTGAAGTTGCGGTAAGCGTCATTCGTGCCGAACAGGCCGGTCGCGATGGTCAGCAGGAGTCCGGCAAGGCTGAACAAGCGCGCCATGCTGATGGTGAGCGGATGCAGCGCCAGGCGCATCAGGCGGCTCGCCCCGATTTCCCGACTGCGCAGGCTCAGGTCAACGCTGCGGGCGTTGACGAAATAGCCCACCAGCACGAAGGACAGCACCAGCGCGGCCGCCGCACCATAGAGATACAGCCAGACCGGCACCGGCAGGGTGTAGATCTTGCCGAAGCTGTGCGCCAGGGCCGGCGCCGGCGCCAGTGTTGCGCAGAACAGGAACAACACCGCGGCGAGCGCGCCTGAATGGCTGCGGCAAAGGTTTGCAAACAAGGGCTCATCTCCTGGCAACAAAAGGCGAATAGGCTAGCCGCACTGGGGTGACGGGCCCAGGCCGGCCATGTGGAAACCTGCCGGACCTGCCACGCTGCTGGCCTGTCAGCGGCCGATCAGATGGACAGGTACTGGTCTGCAGGCGGCTGCATGCGACCACAATCGATGGCATCGAGGGCCATGTGGATCACCAGTCCCAGGCCGACCGGCATGGTCTGCGGAATCAGGGCCATTCCGGCGTACAGCAGACTGGCGCCGGGCTGGTGCAGCGGGTGGGCCAGGATGCTGCAGCGGCCGGGGGCGTACACCGGGTCGGCCAGAAGATGATCGAGATCGACCAGCATGGTCGCCAGCATGATCAGCCACAGTCGCCGCCAGCGGGAACGAAAAGCCAGCCAGGCCACTGCGGCAGGCACCAGGGCATGCAGGAGCAGGTGCAGCGCAGCGGGAAAATCCATGCGGTCGGTTCAGTCGGGCCAGGCCCCGTTGGTCAGGCGCACGGCGAAAAATCCGCTGTAACCGTCGGTGTACCAGATTTCCTTGCGTTCAGGCACAAAGTCCGGGGCTGACATTGCCCAGCTGCTGGCTTCAAAACCCGGGGTCTGCCGCGGGTTGAGCGGCGCATTGAAGTAAGCCACTTCCCGGGGTTGATGGGGATTGCTGATGTCGAAAACACGCAGCCCGGACAGAATCATGCTGCAGGCGACGATCTTGGGGTTCACCCGGCTTGGAAGATTGCAGTAATGGGCGGCGTAGCCCTGAATCGGCAGGCTGGTGCCGGGATCATCGCCCTGCTCATCGAAATATTGCGGGTCGTGCACTTCAAGACGAAGATTCGAGATGACCTCGGGATTGGCTTCATCGCCGATGTCGATGATGCGGGCTGCCCCGACCTCGGAGCCCGCACCGAATTCGTCGACCTCCATCAGATAAGGATGGCCGTCGACGGTAAAGGGCATGGCATTTTGCGGAATGCTGATGGGGGACCAGCTGGTTCGCCCGACCACGCTGACCTGCGGATTGGCGGCGCGCGCCTGGATCTGGGAAACATCCAGGATGATCAGTTCGGCGCTTGAGGTGCCATTGGCGCCGACTGCGGCAACGTAGGCTCGAGTGCCGTCATCGGAAATGGACAGGCCGTGGGATGAATAATTGCCCGTCCACAGAGGCACCGGCAGGGCCGGGTTGGAGATGTCCAGGGCCATCAGGGTATTGCCGCCGGCTGAACCCACGTAAAAGGTCAGCCCATCAGGTGCCATGCCGCTTTCATGGCCGAGCAGCCCGATTGGCGTACTGGAAAGCAGGACCGGGTTGAGACAGTCCTGGGAAACGTCATACAGGTCCACGATGCCCGGATAGAACGCGGCGTTGCCGGTCACCGCGGCGAGCAGGCCGCGTTTCTTGTTCAGGCGCAAGGATTCATGCGGGGACAGCATGCCGGGGGTGAGCAGCCGGGTGCTGAACGCAGGTGCCGACGGGTCGCTCATGTCCAGTACATTAACCCCGAATTCGACGTCGCCCGCGTTGGTGGGCCACATCAGGGTGGTGTCGTAGATCGCGCATTCCTGCCCCTTGGCATCGACATAACGCTGGACCCAGAAGCCGCCAACGGTGCCGGTGGCATTGGGCGTCGTGTAGGCGCCAAGCAGTTCACTGTTACAGGTGTAGCCCAGCGCCGCACGGCCGCTGACTTGTTCCTCGCGCGTGACGCGTCCCTGCCTGCCCAGTTCTGGCCTGGAGCCGGGACCGCAACTGGCTTTGGGGGTTGCAACCACGTTGCCCTCGCTTGGCGGTTGCGCATTCGTATCGCGGGCGGCGCCCTGGAAACATCCGGTGAGGGTGAGGGCCAGCAGCAGCGGCAACAGTTTGATCATGGGCTTACGACATTGGTGGGGCTGAATTTTGTATCACGTTTTGAGCCGCTGCTGGGTTCCCTGTCGCTCCCCAGCACCCCATGCAGATCACCGGGTCTTGGCAGATCGGTGCGAAACGCAGACACTGCCGGGGCGGGACGGCAGGCGTCCTGGCGACGAAGATAGGACGGAGGATGATGGCAACCGGGCAGGCCAGCATTCCATTGCGCGATGCGACCGGGGCGCTGCAGACCCGACTGGAAACGGCGCGTTTCATGCAGTCCCATGCCCCCTATGACGCCGTGCCCGAGGATCTGCTGATCGAGGCGCTGGCCGGGGCGCGCTTGGGGTTTTACGAGCGGGGTCAGGCCTTGATCGGGCCTGAGGATGGGGTGCCCGATCATTTCTGCGTGGTGATGCAAGGCCTGATCCTGGGGCAGCGCCAGCTGGATGACGGCAGCAGCACCTTGGTCTTTGAATCGGGTGCGGGGGAAACCTTTCTCAATGTCGCGCTGTGGCAACAACGACCCACGCAGACCTGGCATGAGGCAGGCCAGGACAGTTTCGTGATCGAGATTCCGCGGCGCGGATTCGATCTGCTGTTTGCACAGGCCGAGGCCTTCCGGGCTTTCTGTGAACGTCGGGCCAGCGTGCTGGTGGATCAGTTGCAGCAACAGATCCGCGCTGCTGCGGGAGCCCGCGCAGCGGATCGCAACGCTCTGGACTCTCCGCTCAAGGCCCTGATGCGGGGGGCTCCGCTGGTCTGTTCGCCGCAATGCTCGATCGTGGAGGCCGTGCGCCGCATGCATGAACGACGCGTTGGCAGCATTGTCGTGGTGGATGACAGCCATCACCCCAAAGGCATCTTCACCCTGCATGATCTGCGGGCGCAGATTGCTGCCGGTCTGGATCTTTCACGTTCGATCGATCAGGCCATGACGCCGAGGCCCATTGCCCTGGAACACAAGCTGCCCGCGTTCGAGGCGGCGATGGCGATGGCCGATCATGAAGTTGGACATGTCCTGGTCACTGCCGGCGACGTCCTGGTTGGCGTGGTCTCGCAACGGGATCTGTTTGCCCTGCAGCGCATTGATGTCCTGCAGATGTTGCAGGCCATCGGTCGCGCCGCCGGAATCACCGAACTGGCGCCGCTGCAGATGCGGATTCAGGGCCTGGTGCATGCGATGCTGGCCCACGGCGCTTCATCGCGCCAACTGACCCGTCTGATTGCGCGGGTGAATGATGCCTTGGTCGTGCGCGTGATTGATCTGGTGGTGGCCGAAGCCGGTCCTCTTCCACGCTTTTCCTGGCTTTCATTTGGCAGTGAAGCGCGCGGTGAGCAGACCTTCTCCACCGATCAGGACAACGGCATCGTGTTTGTTGCCGGGGCTGGTGAAAGCGAGGAGGCGGCGCGTGCGCGGCTGCTGCCGGTGGCCACGAAAATCAATCAGATGCTCGACCGGATCGGATTTCCACTGTGTCGCGGCAAGATCATGGCGAGCAATCCGGAGCTCTGTCTCAGCGTGGAGGAATGGCGCATCAAACTGGGCGAACTCATCAGTCTGAGTACCCCGGAAAATCTGCTGCGCGCGACCATCCTCTTTGATCCGCGCGTGGTCTGGGGCGATCCGGAACCATTGCAAGGCGTTTTGGACACGATCAGTGCGCAGGCGCGGACCCATACCCGATTTCAGCGCGCCCTGGCCCAGCACGCACTGGAATGGCGGCCACCGCTTGGTCTGTTGCGTGACTTCGTGACGCACCGCAGCGCCGAGGGCCGCAGCCTGGATCTGAAGACGTCCGGATTGCAGATTTTCGTCAGTGCGGCGCGGGTGCTGGCCTTGTCTGAGGGTGTACGCGAGCTCAATACCGAAGACCGCCTGATGGCGGTGGCGGCGACCGGCCGGATCAAGCCTCGGGACGCCGAAGCCTGGGCCGAGGCTTTCGCCCTGATCCAGCAACTGCGGATGCGGGGGCACCAGGCGCAACTGGCCGA
Organism: Oceanococcus sp.; assembly: GCA_041619555.1. GTDB lineage: Bacteria > Pseudomonadota > Gammaproteobacteria > Nevskiales > Oceanococcaceae > Oceanococcus. The sequence goes on from JBFKDQ010000034.1 coordinate 31,042, forward strand.
GGGGCGGCCGCTGAGCAATGAATTGGTGCCAGACAGCCTGAATCCGCTGGAGCGGCGGATCCTCAAAGAAGCCTTGCGGCAGGCGCAGCGATTGCAGACCCGCTTGAAGCTGGACTACCCGTGAGCGTGCGGCCGCTGTGGGGCAGGCTGGTCAAGCGACTGCGACCCTGGGCCGATGCCGATCTGCGCGCGCTGGATCAACGCCTGGTGGTGTTTGATCTTGAAACCACCGGGCTGGATACCCGGCGTGATCGGCCACTGTCGATCGGCGCCATCGCCATTGATGGGGGGCGGGTGAGCCTGGATGATGCCTTTCATGCTGAACTGCAGCCGGGCGGCCGGCTCGCCGCTGACAATGTGCTGGTTCATCGTCTGACCCCGGAACGCCTGGCCCGTGGCGAACATGTGGCCGTCGCCCTGCGCCGGTTTCTGGACTATGTCGGTGATGCGCCGCTGTTGGCCTACCATGCGGGTTTTGATCGCAGCATCCTGCGCCATGCCCTGCGGCGCGAACTGGGCCTGAAGATTACGCCGCTGTGTCTGGATGTGGCGCCCTGGGCGCGCCAGTTGACGCCGGAAATCGGCAGCCGTCCCCCCAGCCTGGACGCGGTGCTGGCCTATTACCGGATCGTCGTGAGCCAACGGCATGATGCCTTGCATGATGCGCTGGCCACCGCGCAACTGGTGCTGCTGTTGCTGGCGCGCAGTCGCCGGCAGGGAATCCACACGATCGGCGAGTTGCGGCATTTCCTCTCCCTTGGCGAAGCCCTTCACCGGTTGCAGGCACGGACGTGATCAGCGGTGGGGAACTTCCCGATCTGGAGGGGGCTTGCATGATTGACCTGTCCGTAGGTTCCTGGCTCCTTGATGGCGGCCTGGATCTTTGTGGCTTGGCCGATGCTGGACTTGGCAGTTCACCCCGCGCCTGCGCATCATGCCGCCCAATTCATGAAAGGAGCGTTCCACCATGCGCCAGGTGATGTACCTGCTGGTCTCTGCCCTCTGTCTGCTTGGCCTGTTTCAGTTCTTCAAGCCCGATGCGCCGCCGCCCGTAGCGTCGATTGCCAAAGCTCCGGCGAAGCCGGCAACTATCCCCGCTGAGGGGATGAACGAGCCCGCTCCGAGGCCGTCCACCGCAGCCGTTGCAGGGCTGCGGTTTCATCTGCTGGTGGGGGAAAATGGCCTGCTCGATGGGCCGTCCGTGATCCGCGTGCAACAGGGAGATGAGATTGAAATGCATGTGCGTTCGCAGGTGGATGATGAACTGCATCTGCACGGCTATGACCGGCATCTGCATTTGCATGCCGGAAAGACGGTGATCCTGCGTCTGCAGGCCACACTGTCCGGACGATTCGAATATGAAATGCACAAGCGCCATGAGGAAATCGGCGCATTGGAAGTGATGCCAAAGTAGGACAAATCATCTTGCGGCTCCTAGCGCACTCGGATCGGGTGGATCGTCGCACCGCAAGACGCTGTGAGGCGAAGCAGACGCTTGCCTTGCCGGTGAAGGCTTGCTCCGGTTGAACGGAATGGATTCGAGCCGGGCGCAACCCTGTGGATACTGCAAAGGGTGGGTTTCAAGGCCTGCCGTTCGATGACAAGCTGGTTTTTAAAGATTTTCGGAAGCGCCAGCAGCCCCTTGCTGGCGGATCGGTTTCCCGTTTTCAGGAGTTCATTGATGTCCGACAAAGAAAATGCGGCCGCCTACTGGCAGGCCAATATCAAGTTATTAAGCAAGCTGCTCATCGTCTGGTTCCTGGTGTCCTATGGTTGCGGCATCTTGCTGGTCGATGTGCTCAATCAGGTGTCGATTGGCGGCATCAAACTGGGCTTCTTTTTCGCCCAACAGGGTTCCATCTATGTCTTTGTGGCCTTGATCTTCATCTATGTCCGGCAGATGGAAAAGCTGGACAAGAAATTCGACGTGCATGAGGACTGAGAGCATGGAACTGCAAACCTGGATTTATCTCGCCGTCGGCGGGACCTTCGCGCTTTACATGGGAATCGCCATCTGGGCGCGCGCCGGCAGCACCAAAGAGTTCTATGTGGCCGGTGGCGGCGTCAATCCGATCGCCAATGGCATGGCCACGGCCGCGGACTGGATGTCGGCGGCCTCCTTTATCTCGATGGCTGGTCTGATCGCATTTCTCGGCTACAACGCTTCGGCCTACCTGATGGGGTGGACCGGCGGTTACGTACTGCTCGCCCTGTTGCTGGCGCCCTACCTGAGAAAGTTCGGCAAATTTACCGTGCCGGAGTTCATTGGCGACCGGTTCTACTCGCGCACCGCGCGCCTTGTGGCGGTACTTTGCCTGATCGTCGCTTCCATCACCTATGTGATCGGGCAGATGAAAGGGGTTGGGGTGGCCTTCGGCCGCTTTCTGGAGGTCGAGTTCGAGACCGGCGTGCTCATCGGCATGGCCATCGTGTTCTTTTACGCCGTTCTCGGTGGCATGAAGGGGATCACCTATACCCAGATCGCGCAGTACTGTGTGCTGATTTTTGCCTACACCGTGCCGGCGATCTTCATCTCCCTGCAACTGACCGGCAATCCGCTGCCGCAACTGGGTCTGGGCAGCACCCTGTCTGACGGCTCGGGCATGGCGGTGCTGGAAAAACTGGACCAGATCGTCACCGATTTAGGCTTTGCCAAATACACCGACCCCTCCGGTTCCAAGCTGAACATCTTCCTGCTCACCGCCAGCCTGATGATCGGTACCGCGGGCCTGCCACATGTGATTATCCGCTTCTTCACCGTGCCAAAGGTTTCCGATGCGCGTAAATCCGCGGGCTGGGCGCTGGTTTTCATCGCCATTCTCTACACCACCGCACCGGCGGTCGGCGCGATGGCGCGGATGAACCTGATGGATACGATTCAGACCGGCCCGGTCGGCACGGCGCAGGGCAATCTGGTTTATGCGGATCGTCCCCAGTGGATGAAGACCTGGGAGAAGACCGGTCTGTTGCAATACGAGGACAAGAACGGCGATGGTCGCATCCAGTACTACAATGACCAGAATCCGGAATTTGCCGCCAAAGCTGAAGCTTTTGGCTGGAAGGGTAATGAAATGGTCAAGGTCGACCGCGACATCATGGTGCTGGCAAACCCGGAGATCGCCAAATTGCCGAACTGGGTGATCGCCCTGGTGGCGGCCGGCGGACTGGCGGCGGCCCTGTCCACTGCTGCAGGCCTGTTGCTGGCGATTTCCTCGTCCATTTCACATGATCTGCTCAAGGGCACCTTCACACCGAATATCAGCGAGAAGTCGGAACTGCTGGCGGGCCGGATTGCGATGGCCGGAGCGATTTTGGTGGCCGGCTATCTGGGCATGAACCCGCCAGGCTTCGCCGCACAGGTGGTGGCCCTGGCTTTCGGGCTGGCGGCATCTTCGATCTTTCCGGTGCTGATGATGGGCATCTTCTCCAAGCGGGTGAACAATGTGGGGGCGATCAGCGGCATGTTGGCCGGCCTGCTCAGCACCGTGCTGTACATCTTCACCTACAAGGGCTGGTTCTTCGTTGCCGGCACCAACATGCTGCCCAACACGGCGGAACACTGGTTGCTCGGAATTCAGCCAGAGTCCTTTGGTGCGGTCGGGGCCCTGATCAATTTCTCCGTGGCCCTGCTGGTGTCGCGGATGACCGCGGAGCCGCCGGAACACATCCAGGAACTGGTGGAAAGCGTGCGGGTGCCGCGCGGCGCGGGTCTGGCTCAAGCGCACTGAGCAGATCGGATTTCAAACTGCAGACAGGGCCCCGCTGGTCGGGGCCCTGATCTTGTTGAGGCAGGCGCGGGGCGCCTGGTACTCCCCGCCAATTGACCACACTGCAATTGAGGAAATAAGGCTGAGGCCATGGTGGAAGCGCCCTTGTCTAGGAATTCCGGGACGCCGGCGTTTACTTTTACTTGATTGCGCCACGCGTAGTACTACACTCAGAGTCAATGCCTGACCGGCGTGCGCAGGCTTGGCGATGGTTTGTCGTCACCGGCAAGGTCTGGTTTTGGTCGGCTGGGCGAAAGCTATTTCAACAACAAGTACAAGGCGATGACATGGATCGCCGCACAGGCTGCATCGAGCATGGCACAGATCAATCAGGGCACCGACATCGAGCGTTTGCAGAGCGAACTCGGGATACAGACTGGCCAGCCCTATCAGGATTTTCACGAACTGGAAAAATTGAGCGGATTGCGGGCGGCATGGCCCTTGCTCGATCAGTTGCTCTACTTGCAGCAGGTGTCTGAGGGCAGCAATGGCGATACCCATGGGGAAAGATGACAAAGTGCTTAAGCGCGGCACCCCGGTCCTTGGCCTGCTGGGATTGCCGGGGCGTTTGCAGGGACTGAGCGCTCAGGGACTCTATCGTCTGGGCGTGGATGACCCCTCCCTGGTGACCGGCTGTCTGCTGGGCTGCGTGATGGCCAACACCGCGCGCAACATCCCCCTGGCCTGTGTTTTCGATCCCGGCTTTGCGCCGGTGGTCCATGCTCTGCGCAACGAGCGCAAGCGCCTGGGCACGCGAGAAAAGGAGATGATTTTCCAGATCCGGATCGGCGCAGAAGAGCGCGCTCATCCCCTGTTGCATATCGACAGTCTGTTGCGACAACTGGGCGAGGCCGGACTGGAACCGGGTGGCTTGATTCTGATCGCCGGCTTGCAAGTGCTGCTGCCCCAAGGTTCGGAACGCCGCTATGCCTGGTCGATTCGGCGTCTGCATGCTGGCTTGCGCAAGCGCGCCTGGACCGCTTTGTCGGTGGAACATGTCGCCTCGACGGGGCAACGCAACCGGATCTTGCGGTCGACCCAGGTGGCTGGCGCCGGCATGATCAGCCTCGGGGAGGACGAAGCGGTGCTGCGCCGCAGTTACTGGCGCGGTGTACGGCGGGGCAGCCTGGATCCGGTGCAACTGCAATTGACCCCGCATGCCCTGCAATGGAAGGACACCGATGTGAAGCTGACTTCGGTACTGGGTGGTCGGGTCATCGCGCAGGAGTCGACCTGGCCGGATGAGGTGCCGCGCCCGGACCAATGGCAGTTTTTTGCCAATCCAACCGATGTCCTGCGCCAGGCGGCCGTTACGGTGCTGCCAATCTGCATCCTGGCCTATGACAGACATTCCAGTTTCGAAATGCTGGCGCGCTACGTCCATGCCTTGCGTCTGCGCACCGGTCCTAGCGCCGGCATTTTTGTGCGCGAGGTCAAGCGTCAGCTCCGTTCCACCGAACAGATGATTCTGGCCCGCGTGGGGATGAACGCGGTGCTGCCAGAAGACACGGCCAGCGAGGCGATGTGCCGGCTCATCGAAGAAGCGCGTGGCCAGGACTATGCTTTCGACGTGGCGGTGGAGTTCGACGCCGCAATGACCGCGGCTGCTGGCAAGCAGTCGTTCGGCTACCTCAGCCCGCGTGCCTTTGTGGATACGGCTCGCCTGCTCATTCGTCAAGGCCGGCGTTTCGGCATCGGCGCCAGCATGGTGTATCTGCCGCTGCGACCGGACAGCGGACATCTGCAGGTGCTGGAACAGCTTAAGCTCGTGCGTCACGGCGATATTGCCACGGTGGACGATCGGGCCGTTTATCTTTATCTGCATGGCTGTCTGACCGCCGATGTCGACAAGGTTCTGAAGCGCTCATTCAGTGTGCCTCTGGATCAGCTTTTCGATGGACATGTGAGCTGGAGTAGCGCGGCGGATATCGATGCGGCGCTGGCCCATTTGCACCGATTCGACCTGAGCGGTGCGGTGATGGATTACGGCGCGATTCTCAGCGCGGGCTCGGCCAGAGACGCGAAGCCAGAATTGCATGAAGCCGGGAAGCCAGAGCTTGCGGCGGTGCTGGCACAGGATGGACCGGTGGTGAAGCAGCCGCGCCGCGCGGCGCGCGCCCTGCATGCCTGGGCGCAGGGGGGCGGCTGATGTCGATCGATCTGTTGTTCGGTTTTGCCGCGGGCTCGATTTGGGGCTTCGTCATCGGTTTGCTGCTACTGGGCCTGTTTGTGGCCTTGCGCGGGCTCTGGCTACGCCTGAAGCAGGTCCGAACGGATCATTGCGTGATCGTACCCTGGCCTGCGGACAAATCGGGAGCACCCAAGTCATGAAAGTGCTGAGCCTGTGCTCACGTGTCGGTGGATCAGGGCGCACAACCCTGGCCGCGCAACTGGCGGAAATCCTGCACCGTGGCCCGGGCCCGGATGTCGCGGTACTGGAACTGGATCCACAAAATGTACTGGGCCTGTATCTGGGGCAGGATGTCGAGAGCGAGGAGGGCTGGTATCATCGTCTGCGGCAGGACCAGCCACCCATGGCCGGTGCATTTGAAAGCGATTCCGGATTGAGATTTCTGCCGTTTGGTTCGGTGGCCGAGGCGGAGCATCTGCAGGCGCCGGCGGAGATCAATGCTCACGTGAGCAGATTACTGGAAAGCATTTCTGCCGTGTTTGATGGCTGGCTGCTGGTGGATACGCCGCGCCAGGTTTCAGCCTGGGCGAGCGCGGCGTTGGATCACAGCACGCTGGTGCTCAATCTCCTGCGCGCCGACGCCCACAGTCTGGCCACCCATGTCCGGCAGGCCGGGCCGCCTGATGAGCGGCAATTGTGGCTGCTCAATCAATTCGAACCCGCCCAGCCACTGCAGGCCGACCTGCATGTGGTGTGGCGGGATTTGCTGGGCGCGCAACTGCTGCCGGAGACCGTGCATCGCGATCGCGCCCTGACTGAAGTCCTGGCGGCGCGTGCCGAACTGGCCACCTATAGCCCGAATTCACAGGCGATGCATGATCTGCACGGCGTCGCCAGACGCCTGCTCGGATACATGCAGGCATGAGCCGGTCCGCCCCAGCAAGCCCGGCGCGCAGCGCAAGAGATCAATTGTCGCTTTGTCTGAGCTGGCCATTCCTGCTCTCGCCAGAGGAACGCCGGCCGTGGCCATTCGGACTGGAGGTCCTGTTCCTGCGGCTCTGGCAGGCCTGGGCAGTGCAGCTGGGCGTGGAGGATCTCCAGGATGCAAATCAATGGCGGCAACGGCTTTTTGTCCTGCCGCCGGTGGATCCGCAAGCGCAGGACTGGCATTCCCGCGGCCGTCGATGGGTCAAGCGGCTTGGCCTGCGGCTGATTGAGGCAGGAATGCACGGCCGCGAACGTCTGATACACAGCGCGCGCTCGGGGCGAATGGACCGGGCGATGACGGCGGCGCCGGCGCCGTGGTTTCCGGCACAGGTGTTCGCGTTGGTGTTTGTAAGCTTCATCGCCCTGGGGTTTGCCACCACGCCGCTGGATTGGATGCAGCAACTGTGGCTGGCAGGTCTGGTGCTGGTGCTGTCGCTGTTTCTGCGCAAGTACATCGGCCGCATGCCGACCATCATCCTGATCAGTTTTTCCATCCTGACCACCTTGCGCTATCTCTGGTGGAGGGTGACGGCCAGCCTGGACATGGATACCGGCCTGGAGACCGGTCTGGCCATCGTGCTGTTTCTTGCCGAACTGTACGCAGCAGTTGTCCTGTTTCTGGGGTTCGCCCAGACCATCTGGCCGTTGCGGCGCAAGCCACTGCCCCTGCCGGTTGATTCCTCGCAGTGGCCCAGTGTGGATGTTTTCATTCCGACTTACGACGAGCCCCTGGATGTGGTCAAGCCTTCGGTTTACGCCGCCCTGGGCATGGACTGGCCGAAAGATCGCTTGAATGTCTATCTGCTCGATGATGGCAAACGCGACAGCTTCCGTGAGTTCGCCGCCAGCGTCGGGGTTCACTACATCAGGCGGCCGGACAACAGCCATGCAAAAGCCGGCAATCTGAATTACGCAATGGCCCGCAGCCAGAGCCCGTTCATCGTGGTTTTCGATTGCGATCACATTCCGGTGCGCTCTTTCCTGCAGATCAACATGGGCTGGTTGCTGGATGACCCGCAATGCGCCCTGGTCCAGACCCCCCATCATTTCTTTTCTCCCGACCCGATGGAGCGCAATCTCGGCACCTTCCATCGTGTACCCAACGAAGGCGCCCTGTTTTACGGCCTGATTCAGGATGGCAATGACCTGTGGAATGCGACGTATTTCTGCGGCTCCTGCGCCATCCTGCGGCGCAAGCCGCTGGAGGAAATCGGCGGTATCGCGGTTGAAACGGTGACGGAGGATGCGCATACCGCGCTCAAGCTGCATCGATTGGGCTATCGCAGCGTCTATTGCGGCGTGCCGCAGGCGGCTGGACTGGCGACAGAAAATCTCGCTTCCCACGTCCGCCAGAGAGTGCGCTGGGCGCGCGGCATGGCGCAGATCTTCGGTACGGACAACCCCAATACCGGGCCCGGTCTGAGTCTGTTGCAGCGCCTGTGCTACACCAATTCCATCCTGCATTTCATGCACGGAATCCCGCGGATCATTTTTCTCTGTGCGCCACTGGTCTACCTGCTGTTCGGCCTGCACATTTTCAGCGCCAGCGCGATCATGATCGCCGCGTTCGTCGTGCCCCATCTATTGCAGGGCAGTCTGGCCAACGCGCACTCGCAGTCCCGTTTTCGCCACAGCTTCTGGGGGCAGGTCTACGAGTCGACCCTGTCCTGGTACATCGCCTTGCCGTCGACCTTTGCCCTGTTCGGCGCGACGGCTGGGAAATTCAATGTCACCAGCAAGGGCGGTCGGGTGGAGCAACAGTATTTCGACTGGAAAATTGCCGAACCCTTCGTGGTCTTCATTCTGTTGAGTCTGGTTGGGGTGATTTTC